>CAZHGD010000033.1:0-52802 GCA_964531735.1 uncultured Fimbriimonadaceae bacterium
TCGAGCCCCAAGGCGCCCGCGTGCGGCCCGGCGGCAGCGTCGAGGTCGTCGTCACCGTGGGTGGGCTGAAGCCCGAGACGATGTCCCTCGTCACGCAGAGCCGCGGCGAGCGGGAGCGTTCCACGCCGCTGGCCGTGCTCGACGGCTGGCAGCGGCGCGGCGTGGCCAACTCGGCCCGGGCCGTCTGGGCGCTGTGGGAGCTGGCCGTGCAGCCGCCGACCGATGACTGGCCGGTCGACCCGGCGCAGATCGAGCGGTGGACGCTGCGCGAGGTGTTCGACTGGACCGCCGCCGAGATCCGCGAGCGCGCGCCGCGCCGCGAGACGGCGCTCGCGATGCAGGCCGCCCAAGGCTGGACCGGCGCGGCCATCTTCGCCGCGCCACAGACCTGTTCGCCGGCCGCGCAGGCGCAACGGGCACTATGGGCCCGCCAGCGCCAGGCCTGGCGCGACGGACCGATGTCAGCCCTCCTGCCGCCGCGGCCGCAGGAGCCGATTCCGGCTGCCTGGCGGCCGACGTCGTGGCCATGGCGTGAGTGACCGCAGTCGTTCAGGAGACCAGAGCGATGGATAGCACGAACAAGCTGGGCCAGTGGTCGGTCGGTCGGCGCGCGTTCCTGCAGGCCAGTGGCGCCGCGGCGTTGAGCCTGGCCCTGTCACGGCTGGAGGCGGCCGAAGGCAAGCTGCCGCGGCGCAAGCTGGGCAGCACCGGCCTGGAGGTGTCGGTCATCTCACTGGGCGCCTGTGATGATGCCCGCATCATCAACCATGCGCTCGACCTGGGCGTCAACCTGCTGCACACCTCCTCGGGCTACAAGGAGGGTCGCTGCGTGGCCGCGGTCGGTGAGGTGCTGCGCGCGCGGCGCGACGAGGTGATCGTCATGGTGCAGGACAGCCCGCGGAGCAATCGCTTCGACAACGTCTTGCGCCGGTTGCAGACCGACCACGTGGACATCGTGGTGCCGCCGCTCGAACCACGAGCCGACAACGACGGCCGCCTGAAGGCTGCGTTCGAGCAGAAGCAGAAGGAAGGCAAAGTCAAGTTCCTCGGCTACGCCGCGCACGAACAGATGTCGGGCGTCATCTCGTGCCGCGCCGCGGCGCCGTTCACCACCGGGCTGATCAACTACAACCTCGGGGTCCGCACCGAACTCGATCCGGTGATGCGTCAAGCGGCCGAGAAGGCCCAGATCGGCTTTGTGGCCATGAAGGGCACGCGGGGCCTGGACAAGAAGGACAGCGAGGCGTGGCAGGCCGGGCTGCGCAACCTGCTGCAGAACAACGACCTGGCCAGCATCATCATCGGCATGCCGTCGTGGCAGCAGCTTGAGCTCAACGTGAACGCTGTGCAGCAGCGGAACGCCCGCGCCGATGCCGCGTTCGCGCGTTACGCCGCGCTCAACGCCGACGGGTTCTGTGCGTTCTGCGGGACCTGCCAAGAGGCTTGCCCGCAGCGGCTCGCGCTGATGGACTATCGCCGTGCCGAGCTCTACGCCGAGCGCGGCGACCAGGACCTGGCCGACGAGCTGCTGGCGACGATCCCGCCCGAGCGCTCGCGCCTCGCCTGTACCGATTGCGGACACTGTACCCGCGCCTGCCCGCGGCGCCTCGACGTCCGGTCGTGCCTGAACGCCTGAGCAGACGCTGAGCGCGGCGCCTGCGGAGTCTCACCATGCCTGAGTGGCTGCTTTGTCTCTCGCTGCTGGCCGGCAACCCACCGCTGTTCGAGGTCACCCACCCGCTCCAGTGGCCGGTCGGCACGCACGGCTACCGCGGCAGCATGGGCGACCTCGTGCAACTCAAGGACGGCTCGCTGCTGATGAGCTACACGCGCGGCGGCATCATGGGCCTCAGGTCCACCGACCTGGGACGCACCTGGGGCACGCCGTCTGCGTTGGTCGCCAATCCCAAGCCGCCCGCCATTGGCAGCTACGTACACCCGAGCTTCCTGCGGCTCAAAGACGGCACCATCCTGCTGACCTACATCCACAGCACGCACCCGGCCACGCCGTACTACGGCAAGAACTACTACCGGCTCTCGGCCGATGAGGGCCGCACCTGGACCGAGCAGTTCATCCTGACGCCCTACCCCGGCTACGTGCTGATCCACAACGACCGGTTGTTCACGCTCTCCACCGGTCGCGTCATCGCCATGGCCGAGTACAAAGCGCACCGGCCGAGCACGGATGACCATGGCGGCTTTGTCGGTCTGGCGTTCTACTCCGACGACCAGGGCCGAAGCTGGCAGGCGAGCCGCAACACCGTCGATATGCAGCCCATCGAGGTCCAGGAGGCCGGTGGTGTCGAGCTCAAGGACGGGCGGCTGATGATGTTCGCGCGCACCTACTCCGGTCACCCGGTGCGCGCCTACTCGGCCGACGGCGGCGAGACCTGGTCGCAGGGCGAGGAGCTGCGCGAACTGCCGATGCCCTATGCCGGACTGCCGACGGTGGTCCGGATTCCATCGACGGGTGATCTGCTCTTCGTCTGGATCAGCGGTATGTCGACCGACCGCCAGAACCCGAAGGTCAGACGCCGCTGCCGGCTGACCACGGCTATCTCGAAGGACGATGGCCGCACGTTCCAGAGCTTCCGCCACCTCGCCGACAATCCGGACGACGACTTCGGCTATCAGTTCGTCGAGTTCGTCGGCCAGGACCTGGCGCTGATCGGCTACCACGCCCGCGACGGGCTGCACGTGGCCCGGATTGGTATCGACTGGTTCTACGCCGGCGCGGCGACGCTGCCAGAGCCGCGGCCATGATCGCCCGACGCCTCGCGCCGGCGCGTCCGGCGCGAGGTGCCCACGACGCCCCTGGCGCTGGCCACCGGCCGACGCCCTGGCGCTAGCCGAGCGACTTCCAGGCCGGGTCGATCTCGTCGGGCACGATCAGCATGTGCATCTGCCCGTCGGCCACATAGGCGCCGCACGCGCGCAGGTTGAGCCCGGCGTCGGCGATGGGCCGCAGGGTCTCCATGGCGGCACCGATCTTGTCCTGTCCGGTGACCACAATCGCGCCGCGCGTGTGGAACGGTCCGCAGTTCTGCCCCGGCTTCGGCAAGGCGTAGACGAACGCCGGCCCGCTCGAGCGGTCGGCCGCCACCAGGCACAGCAGGTCGATGCCGGCGGCTTCGACCTGCTGCAATGCCGTGCAGAGCGTGCCCGGTGAGTTGGGCACTTCGATCACGAGCACCTCGACAAGCTCCTTGTTCATGGCTCGGTCCCTCCGCAGATCAGGCTGTCACGGCTCTACGACGAGTGTGCCCTGCGCCAACCGCCATGGTCAAGCGCGCCGGCAAGATCGCCGCGGGCCATTGACAGCGCCCAGCGGATGTGCGAAACGCGTAACGGGGCAGGAACGCAGGAGGCCAACTATGCACCGACGATGCGGCTTCACGCTGATCGAGCTGTTGGTCGTGATCGCCATCATCGCGATTCTGGCGGCCATTCTCTTCCCGGTGTTCGCCAAGGCGCGCGAGAAGGCCCGCCAGTCGAGCTGCAACTCGAACCTGAAACAGGCCGGTGTGGCGGCGCTGCAGTACGCCCAGGACTATGACGAGATGCTGGTCTGCCACAGCATGAACCCGTCGAGCACCGAGGGTCCGCCGCGCTGGTGGGACCTGGTCCAGCCGTACCTGAAGAACCAGCAGATGGGCTCGTGCCCATCCGCCGTGGATCTGGGCCTGGGCTACGGCTGCAACGTGAACATCCCGAAGGGCGTTGGCAAGGCCATGGCGACCATCACCCGGCCGGCCGAGACGGCCTGGTTCGCCGACATCAACGCCAACCGCGCCTTCATGCGCGGCGGCATCGGCAGTTGCGGCCACGGTGACTGCGTCAACGGGCAGTTCAGCGCGCGTCACAACGAAATGGGCAACGCCGCGTTCATGGACGGCCACGCCAAGGCGCTCAAGTACAACGTGTTCTACGACGTGCTCGGGTGCCCGTCGTATCTGTGTGATGTGAACAAGTAGACGTGCCGGCAGGCGTTGCGAGGAGCAAGCATGACGGCGACACGCCCTCGGTTCGTGGTGGGCGGTGGGTTGCTATGCTGGTTGCTGGTGGCTGGCTGGGTCGTGGCCGACGGTCCGCCGGCCGCGGCCCAGAGCCGGAGTTGCGGCCGCTGCGGCGCTTCGCTGCCGAGCGGCGCCGGGGTCGGCTCGGCCTGTCCGCGCTGCGGCGTCACCTTCCGGCGCGTGAAGACCAGCCGCCCGACCGATCTCGGCACCGTCGTCCTGGCCATCGCGATCATGGTGGCGGTGGTGTTCCTCGCCGAGTGCGCTCAGGCGTTCTTGGGGGCTGTCTGCCTGCTCTTCACCAACCATCGGCCGTACGAGACGATGGGTGCCACCGAGCGGCGCTACCACGAACGCCTGGCCCGGCGGCTGGGCCGGCGCGGACCCGACGCGCGGGCCGAACACGCCAAGCACCTGGCGCAGGAGCGGCTGGAGGCGCAGCGGACCGGCCATGTGCCGCAAGGCGTCGAGCCGACCACTGACGCCGAGGCGGACCACCAGCCACGCTACCTGCGGGAGTAGCGACAGCGCCAGGCACACCGGCGAATGCGGCGCTCTGGCCCACAGGCCCGCGAGCGAGCATCGACTTGGCGGTGGTCTGCTCGGCGCCGGCTGGTCAAGCGCTTGGCCAGCGTGGCCTGGCAGACGGACCGGTCTACGCCGCCAGATACCGCTCCATCGCCACCCCGAAGTCCCGCCCGAACCGGCGCACCACCGCCGGGGTCAACACCGGGCGCCCCTCGCCGAAGTAGGGCATCTCGAAGCTGAAGCCGAGCCGGGCGCCGAGCGAGCAGAAGTAGCGCCCGGACGTCGGATGCGCGGGCTGATTCCACTCGACGCCGACAGCGACGTCGTCAGCGGGGTCGTAGCGCAAGCGGTCGCCCGCCGGTGAGCGCCTGGTCTCTTCGGCCAGGAAGCCCCCGAAGCGGCGCGCCTCGACCTCGTTGGTTGGCCGGCCCTTGTGCGAGATGAACGGCCGGTCGTTGCGGCCGCCCCACAGCCACGGTGAGTGCAGGTCGATGCCGGCGGTCAGCGGCAACGGGCGCAGATAGCCTTGCAGGGCCTGCACCGCCCGGTAGATCGGCGCCTCGCCGTAGTCGCCGCAGTGGTCGTGTGGCCGGCGGTTCTTGCCCTGGTCGCCTTGCTCGACACCGTCCACGTCCACAAACGGCACCACGTGGACACAGGTGCCAGCCAGAAGCGTGCTCTGTGGGTCGAGGCAGTAGTCCAGAATGCCTTCCAGCAGGTACGACGCGCTGGCCTCGCAGGCGTGGTGCCGGGCCGTGAACAGGATCTGCCGCGGCGCGTCGGGCCGGCCGAGCCGCAGGAGCGGCACCGCGCGGCCGTGTTCGGAGGTGGTCAACGCCGTCTGCACCAACTGCGGATGATCGCGATGCCGCGCGCACCAGGCGGCCCAGTCGCGACCGACGTAGGGCACACACATGCTGAAGTAGACCACGTCGGCGTCGGCGGCGAAGCGGTAGCGGAACGAGCTGCCGCTAACCCGCGTCGCGCGCCCAGCCCACGACCAGTCGCGCCCATCGCGGCTGACCGCCGGACCATACGGACCCACCACCTCGCCGTTGGTGAACCGGAAGAGCAGTTCGCGCCCGGCCGCGCCCTCGACACGGCAGTTCCAGTAGAACCACCAGCCCTCGGTGTCGCGCAGATCCTGCGCCAGGCGGATAGTGTCGCCCTGCACCACCACCTGGGTGATGTTGCCACCGGGATGGTCGCCGCGCACCGACACTGGGCCCACGCTGCTCATCGCGCCAACGCTCCCGCGTCACACCGACGGTGACGCGCCGGCGGTCAGTCGAACTGCGTGACCGCGCGGAACTCCTGGTACCGCGCCTCGACCTCGGCGTTGGTCAAAGTGCGCAGGCGGTCGAGGCTGAAGTCCTCGACGTTGAAGCTGGCCACCACCGTGCCATAGGCCACGGCGCGGCGGAGCGTCGCCTCGTCGGTGCGGTCCTGCTGCGCCAGGTAGCCCAGCAGGCCACCGGCGAAGCAGTCGCCGCAGCCGGTCGGGTCCTTCACCGCGGCCAGCGGGAAGGCCGGCAGCGAGAAGATGCTGCCCGGCGTGAACATCATCGCGCCGTGCTCGCCCTTCTTGATGATCACCACCTGCGGGCCCATCTGCAGCAGCTTCTGCGCGGCGGTCAGGTAGCTGGTCTCGCCGGCCAACATGCGGGCTTCCTCATCGTTGAGCAGCAACAGGTTGACCTTGGCGATGACCTGCGCCAGTTCGGCGCGCGCGATGTCGATCCACAGGTTCATGGTGTCCAGCGCCACGAACTTCGGGGCGGTGGCCTGCTGCAGCACGCTGAGTTGCAGGCCGGGGTGGATGTTGGCCAGCAGCACGTACTCGCTGGCGCGGTAGGACGCCGGCAGCACCGGGTTGAACTCGGCAAACACGTTGAGGTCGGTCGCCAACGTGGTGCGGATGTTCATGTCCTGCTCGTAGCGACCGGCCCAGTGAAAGGTCAGGCCAGGCTCGTGCTGCAGGCCCTCGGTGTCGATGCCTTTGGAGCGGAAGAACGCGACGTGCTCGGGCGCGAAGTCGTCACCAACGACGCCGACGATGCGCGCCGGCGCGAAGAAGCTGGCCGCGACCGACGCATAGGACGCCGCGCCACCGAGTGCTTTGGTCACCGAGCCGTGCGGCGTTTCGACCGTGTCGTACGCCACCGAGCCGACCATCAAGAGACCCGCCATCGCTCCACCGCCTTCCTGATCGGCGCTCATGGTAGCGGAGTCGCGCACGTTTGACAACGCTCATCGCAGCGGGCACGATGGGGCATGGGAGTGCGTCGGTGCGTGAGATCGCTTTCCTGAACGGCACCTTTACGCCGTTGTCCAAGGCTCGGGTGTCCATCGACGATCGGGGCTTCCAGTTCGGCGACGGCGTATACGAGGTGGTCCGCGGCTACAACGGCCGCCTGCTGGCGCTGGACCGTCACTGGTGGCGGCTGGAGCGCAGTCTGCGCGAACTGCGCATCGAGGGTGTGGACCTGGCAGCCCTGCGCGACCGCCTCCACGAGGCCGTGGCGCGCGCGGGCTTCCCCGATCCGCTGGTCTACCTCCAGGTGACGCGCGGCACCGCGCCGCGCAGCCACACCTGGAACCCGTCGCAGATGGTGCCCACCATCCTGATGACCGTCCGGCGGGCGCACGGCCCGTCCGAGCGCGAGCGCGCCGAAGGCGTCACCGCCATCACCACGCCCGACATCCGCTGGAAGCGCTGCGACATCAAGTCGGTCAACCTGTTGGCCAACGTGATGGCACGCCAGCAGGCGCGCGAGGCCGGCGCCGCCGAAGCCATCTTCGTGGCCGACGATCAGCGCGTCAGCGAAGGGTCGCACAGCGCCATCCTGATCGTGCAGGACGGCGTGCTGATGGGGCCGCCGCCGGGGCCAGAGACGCTGCCGAGCATCACCCGCTCGCTGCTCGGCGACTGCGCCGCCGAGCTGGGTCTGCTGACCGCGGACGAGTGGTTCACCCTCGACCAGCTCTACGCCGCCGATGAGGTGCTGCTGGCCAACACCAGCGACGAGGTGCTGCCGATCGTCAAGGTGGACCATCGGCTCATCGCCGGTGGCGAGGTCGGCCCGGTGGCGCGGCGGCTGGCCGCGGCCTTCGAGGCCGCGACCATGGCCGCCGATGAAGCGTTGGCTACCAGCGCCTGAACCGACCCGCCGTCGCGAGACCTAGTCCAACCACTCAGTATGGAACGCGCCCGGTCTGTCTAGCCGCTCGTAGGTGTGCGCGCCGAAGTAGTCGCGCTGCGCCTGGAGCAGGTTGGCCGGCAGACGCGGCGCGCGGTAGCTGTCGTAGTAGGACAGCGCCGACGAGAACGCCGGGATCGGGACGCCCATCACCGTCGCCGTGGCCACGACATGGCGCCAGGCGTCCTGGGCCTTGGCCGTCACCTCTTTGAAGAACGGGTCCAGCAGCAGGTTGGCCAGGTTCGCATCGCGCTCGAAGGCTTCGGTGATGCGGTGCAGGAACCGCGCCCGAATGATGCAGCCGCCACGCCAGAGCTTGGCGATCTCGCCGAAGTTGAGCGGCCAGCCATACTCCTGGCCGGCCTCGCGCATCAGCGCGAAGCCCTGCGCGTAGCTGCACACCTTCGAGGCGTAGAGCGACTGGCGGATGGCCTCGATGAACGCCTCACGGTCGCCCTGATAGGCCTGCGGCTGAGGTCCGGCCAGCACTTCGCTGGCGGCCAGGCGCTCGTCGCGAATCGCCGAGATGCACCGCGCGAAGACCGCTTCGGCAATGGTCGGCGCCGGCACGCCCAGGTCCAGCGCCGATTCGCTGGTCCACTTGCCGGTGCCCTTCTGCCCGGCGCGATCGACGATGATGTCGACGATCGGCTGACCGGTCTCCGGGTCGGTCTTGGCGAAGATGTCCCGAGTGATCTGGATCAGGTAGCTGTCCAGGTCGCCCTCGTTCCACTGGGCGAAGGTCTCGTGCAGTTCGGCCGCCGACATGCCCAGCGTGTGCTTCAGCAGGAAGTAGGCTTCGCAGATGAGCTGCATGTCGCCGTACTCGATGCCGTTGTGCACCATCTTCACGTAGTGCCCGGCGCCATCGGGGCCAATGTAGGCGCAGCAGGACTCGCCGTCGACATGGGCGCTGATCTTCTGCAGCATCGGGCCAGCCACGTCCCAGGCCTGCGCATGCCCGCCCGGCATGATGCTCGGGCCCTTCAGCGCGCCTTCTTCGCCGCCGCTGACACCGGTGCCGATGTAGAGCAGCCCGCGCTCCTCGGCCAGCTTGCAGCGCCGCTGCGTGTCGGTGAACAGGCTGTTGCCGCCGTCGATCAGGATGTCGCCCGGCTCCAGGTGCGGGACGACCTGGTCCTGCATGGCGTCGACCGGCGCGCCGGCCTTGACCATGGTGAACACCACCCGCGGTCGCTTGAGGCTGGCGCTGAACTCTTCGAGGGTGTGGCAGCCGATGATCCGGCGGCCGGCGGACCGCGCCACGAACTCGTCGGTGGTCGCCGTGGTGCGGTTGAACACCGCCACGGTGTAGCCCTTGCTCTCCAGGTTCAGGACCAGGTTCTGGCCCATCACGGCCAGGCCAATGAGGCCGATATCGGCTGTCTGAGTGCTCATCTTGTCGTCAACCTTCCAACCAGTTGGCGCTTAGGCCTGCTTCCACGGCGGCAGTTCGGGCAGGTACCGATCGAACTCGGCCATCAGGGCCTGCTCGTACTCACCAGCGTAGCTGCCGGCGAAGAAGCGGTCCAATGACTCGTTGTAGAGGCGCTCCCAGGAGGCCGCTTCGTCACCCGGATTGATCGGGTAGAAGCGGAAGCCGTTGGCCTGCGCGGCCTTCAGGTCGCCCGGCGCGTCGCCGATCATCAGGACCTTGGACGGGTCGTACTTGCCCGCGGCGGCCCATTCCAGCATCTGCTTCTTGCTGCCGACTTCCTGGCCGCAGATGGTGGCCACGTACTGGGCGATGTCGTGCTCTTCCCATTCGCGCTGCAACGCTTCGCCCGGCGTGCCCGAGACCACGATCATCTCGGCCTGCGTGACGGCCCGCTGCAGGAACTCGGTGACCAGCGGGAACGGCGGCAGGTCGTGGACCATCTCTTCGATGTCGGCGTTGACCTCTTCGCTCCAGGCCAGCGCCCGCTGGAGAATCACGTCACCGGTGCTCTCGGCCGCCTTCTTCAGCGCCGGGTTGCCCAACTTGGTCTCGTTGGCCACCCACTGGCGCAGGCTCGGCACCAGCGGCGCCGTCCAGCCGCGCTTGGCCACGTCGGACCAGTCGTCCAGCAGATCGAAGGTCATCAGCAAGGCGGGGAAGCGGTTGACGCCCCGCCATTTGCTGTAGAGATTGACGAACTCCGCCGCAGCTCGCGCGTACTTGCTGACCGGCTGGCAGTCCCACCACTTGATGATGTTGGGGATGAAGCACTCTTTGTGCTTGATCTCCATGCTATCGAAACAGCACCCGTCCGAATCGATCCCGATGAAGAACTCGTGCTGGGCATTCAGGGCCTGCAGGTCCTGCTGCGTTGGCATCGCGCCGCCTCCTGCTGTGGTCGCTCATGGGCGCAGCTTTCGGCGCGCCGGCCGCATTGTCTCATTGTGGTTGCGGAGCGTCAAGGCACGAGCGCACGCGACCCAAGGCGCCGGCCGGAGGGGGTGCGAGCTGCTCCCGTCGCGCTCAGGGGTCGAACAGGTCCTCGACGAAGCTGAGCGCCACGGCCTCCGCGCGGTTGCGGCAGTCGAGCTTGCTCATGATGCGCTTGACGTGGTTGTGGGCGGTGAACGGACTGATGAACAGCCGCACCGCAATCTCCTGGTCGGTCAGGCCCTGGCGCATCAGCAGCAGGACCTCCTGTTCGCGCGCGGTGAGATGCTGCCGAGCGCTGCGGTTGAGGCTGGAGACCACCGGCAGCCCGCCTTCGAGCACCTGTTTGACCTTCGATTCCAGCTCGTCGAGCCGGAACGGTTTCGGCAGGTAGCCACTGATGCCGAGTTCGGTACACTCGAACAGCGATTCCAACGAGGCGTAGCCCGTCAGCACCAGCACCGGCACGTTGGACTTCACCGTGGTGCGCAGCGACTGCAACATCTGGAAACCGCCCATGACCGGCATGCGCAGGTCGAGTAGCACCAGATCGAACGACCGCTCCATGACCCGTTGCAGACCCTCACGCCCGTGGTTGGCCACGGTGACGAAGTGGCCCATGTGCTCCAGGGCCTCGCGCAGCACCTCGCAGATGTTGATGTCGTCGTCAACCACCAGGATGTTGGCCATGAAGCGTGCCTATTCGTTCTGCGTCGAGCGACCGCGCGGCGTGGTGGCACGCCGCGCCTCATCAAAGGGTGTCGGCACCTCGACCTTCTCACTCAACCGAATGGCCAGGCGCCGACGACGCTGGCCGACGCGCGCCCGGTAGAGGTACTGGTCGCCGATGTAGACACCGACCTCATCGCCGATCCGGGAATCGAGCCGGATGACGTCGTTGACCCGCAGGTCACGGATCTGCTGGACCGTCAGCCGCGAGCGACCCAGCTCGCCAATGATCGGCAACGACAGATCCGCCATGACCTCTTGTACCATCATTCGGTCCCGCTCGGCACTCGATTGATCGCTGACGATGCGGTCCTGGCTGAGATACTGGAGCAACGCGTCGACGAGCACGTCGGGCATGCACATCGACATCATGCCGAAGTCCTCGCCGATCGTGACTTCCAGGCTGACCACCACCACCGGGGTGTTGATGGCCGCGACCTGCGCGAACTGCGGGTCCTGCTCGACGCGAATGATGCGGGGCCGGATACGGATGAAGTCCTGCCAGGTCTCGGCCAGGCAGTGCAGCATCCGTTCCAGTGGCCGCTGGAACAGCACCAACTCGACGTCGGTCAACTGCCGGATACGGGTGCCCCGCGTCTGCTTGCCGCCGAGCATCTGCTCGTACATCGGGAAGACGACGGTGGGCGTCATCTCGAGCGCGGCCTGGCCCGGCAGCGGGTCCAGCTCGACCACATGAATCAGCGTCGGCTGCGGCAACGAGTAGACGAACTCGTGGTAGCTCAGCGGTGTGACCGACTCGACCTTGACGATGATGTTGGTGCGCACATAGGCCGACAGCGTGGTGCTCAGCAAGCGCGCGAACCGCTCGTGGATGCGCTCCAGGTTGCGCAATTGCTCGCGCGAGAACTTCTCCGGGCGCTTGAAGTCGTAGAGCTTGACCTCAACGTCCGGCTCGCTGGTGCGCTCCACGGTGGCGCCGCCCCCGCCGCCGCTGGCGCCACTCGACGCTTGGGCGAGCAGGGCGTCGATCTCATCCTGACTGAGCATCCCGTCCATGGGTTATCTCGCCGTTGGTCAGAGTCTACCACGGTGGGCCAGCCGCCGTCCAGACCGGCCAGACAGGGCTGCCGTGGCGTCGAGCGTGCGCCCGGCACGCACCACGACCAAGTCTACGACGCGGCCGAGAGCGCGGCGGACAACTGCTGCTCGAGCGCGTTCGTTTCGCCCACCACCGAAGGCACCAACGCCTGCATGTCGTTCACGCCGACGCTCAGGATGCCCAGCGCGTAGCCGCTCGCCGTGAGCGTCGGCTCGACGCCCTCGATGCCACCCAGTTCGGCCATGTGACAGACCACGTTGCCGACGTTCACTGCCGCCGCGACCGCGCGGCAGGGCTCGTGGGCGCTCTCCGGCTGGTGGTGCCACGACATGGCCTCACCCAGCACCGACGGCAGGTTCCACTTGCGCGCCAGCCAGCCGCTCAGCCAGGCGTGGCTCATGCCGAGCGTCTGCTCCTCGGCGGCCAGCAGCGCCGACCCGCCCTCGCGCGCCTTCTGCAGCGCCCGGGCGTAGTAGTCGGCCAGGTGCCGTTCCAGTGCCAGCCGGCCAAAGTCGTGCAACAGCCCCGCGGTGAACGCTTCCTCGCCGTCCAGACCACTGACGCGCTCGGCCACCTTCCGCGCGGCAATGGCGCAGGCCAGGCTGTGCCGCCACAGCCGGGCCCGATCCAGCAGCTTGCTCTTGCCGCCGAAGAAGTTGGACACGGCCGCGCCGATGATCAGGTTGCGGATGGCTTGCGTGCCCAGGATGACGGTCGCCTCGGGAATCGTGGCGATGCGGCGCGAGAAGCCGAAGTAGGCCGAGTTGACGATGCGCAGCAACTGCCCGGTCAGCCGCGGATCGCCACCAATGACTTGCGAGATCTCGCGCACGGTGGTCGATTCGTCGCCGGAGATCTGCAGGATGCGCGCCACCACATGGGGCAGCAACGGCATCGCGCCGAACATCCACTTCAGCCGGTCTTCATCGATCTGCGAGTCGCGGACCATCTCATCGGCCATGACCGATGGCTTCGGGCGCCGCTCGCCGCCGGCGCCGGCGGCCTCGGCCCCGCCTTTGACCCGGGCCAGCTCGATGCTGCGCCGCAGCAGGTCATCGTGCCCCGCCAACGCCAGCGGCAGGATGGACACGAGCGAGACCACGTTGAGCGGTTTGGTCAGGAAACCGATCGGCCGCAGACTGCTCAGCCGCCGCAACATATCGCGGTCCAGCCCTGAGCAGAGCATCAGGATGGCGATGTTGTTGCCGCCCACCCGCACCTGGAGCATCAACTGCTCCGACGCGCTCTCCGGGTTGACGAGGTCGATCATCAGCAGCTTGAAAGGCTTGGAATCAAGCTTCTTCAGCGCCTCGGCAACGCTGTTGGCCGTCGTCACGTCACAGCCGTGCTGCCCCAACGTCTGTTTGAGCAGCATCCGCGAATACGGTACGTCTGAGGCCAGTAGCACGGGTTCGCGGGGTTGTCCACCCGCCATGGCAGCATCCTTGCGTCGACGTTGTACGTCGCCCACGTCAACCTACACCCTTGTCCCGCGGCCGGCCATCAGCCGACGACGGCGACAACACCCCGCGCTCGATCACTAGGACGTCCAATCGGCACCAAAAGTCTTGCGGGCGCGGTCAGCCGGGCCACCGCGCCGTTACCCAACCGCTCAGGCGAACTCGGGTTCGCGTACTTGGTCAATCAACTGGTCGGTCAGCGCCAGCAGTTCCAGCTCGTCGATGCCCAGTCGCTCCACTGCCGCGGCGTCCAGCGTGTAGTTCAGCCCGTCGATGCCGATACCGACGCCGATCATCAGCGCCAGCGCATCGGCGAGGTGCACGATGGTGGCCAACTGCCAGACGTCATCCGCGTCACTGGGATGATGGTGGTAGGCGATGGCCTTGGACAGCTTTGGCGGCAGTTGCCAGCGCTCGGTGATCATGCCGCCGAGGGCCGCATGGTCGATGCGCATCAGCTCGACTTCGACCTGGTCGAAGGCCCGGTCGGCCTGGCTCAGCCGCAGACTGAGGTCACTGCCCTGATCGGCCAGATAGCTGCTCAGCACCACCTTGCCGATATCGTGGAGCAGCCCGGCCACGAAGGCCTCGTCAGCCGGCTTGTAGCCCACCTTGGCGGCCACCAGCGAGGCCCCGCACCCGGCCGCCATCGAGTGGCTCCACAGCTCGCCTTTGCGCAGCATGTAGCCCGCCTGAGGCCGCGACAGAAAGTCCTGCGCCGCCGCGCCGATGACCAGCGAGCGCACCGTCTTGCGGCCCAGGACCAGAATCGCCTGCTGCACCGTCGACACCCGCCGCGAGACGCCGTAGTAAGGCGAGTTGGCCAGCTTCATGGTCTGGCCGACCAGCGCCTGGTCCATCGACAGGGCGGTCGCGATCTGATCGTTCGGGCTGTTCTCGTCGCGCAGCAGTTCCATCGCTTTGACCACTGCGGCCGGCAGCGACGGCAGGCGGTCTGCGTATTCCAGCATCGCATCCAGGTCTGCGGTCATCGCGGCACCTCGGCCTTCTCGGTCAGCTCTTCATAGACGCGGTCAGGCTGTCCGAGAACTTTGACAGTCACCTGCCCCGATCCGACCGTCACATGGACAGTCCGGCCCTTGGTACCACCGACATCACCCACCGGCGACGGCACCCCAGCCCGCTCCAGCGCATCGCGCACCGCCTGAACATTACGCTCGCCGATCTCAAGTAGCGAGCTCTGACCCTGAGTCAACAGAGCGGCACCGCCAAACAGGCCAGCCTGGACTCGCGTCGGATCCGCCCCGACATTCACCATGCTTTCGAGCAGGTACGGCACGGCCGTGTCGGCGTACTTGGCCGGCACCTCGCTGCCGCTACCCCGCGGCAGCATCACGTGCGCGACGGCGCCCACATGCGCGACGCGGTCGTACATCACGACGGCCACGCAGGAGCCCAGGCCGATGACAGTCAGGACCTCCCCAGGGCTGTTGCTGACCCGCCCTTCGGCAAGTCCCACGATGCTCGTCTTCATGAGTCCCCACAGTTTCCGGCGCTGCTGCGGATCACCTCGCCTCACACCTCTCTGGTCCACTTGGCCACGACTCGCTAGCTTACCAGGGAGTGGACATGTTCCTGGTGTCCCGAACCCGAGTCGGCGTTTCGCAGACCAAGTAATTCCTCCTTCCCGGCACTTGGTCGTCTCCGTAACCAGAACGTAAACCTAGCCTCGGGGCAGACCGGCACTCCGGGGCAGGTGGAGGCCGACGCGGTAGTGCGAGTCGTCGGCCCGCACGTCCAACTGCCCCCGGTGGCGTTCGGTCACATGGCGGCTGATGGCCAACGTCAGCGCCGCTCCCGAGGCGCTGTCGCCGGAGGCGATCTCGAGGTCCTGCCACCACTGCGCGGCCTGGACCATCTCGCCCGCCACGCGGATCTCCACCCCGGTCGGCGTCTCGCTGGCCGACAGATGCACCGTGCCGCCGGCGACCACGCCGTCGCGAGCCGCCTCGACCAGCGCCAGCACCGCGCTGCGGAGCTCGCTACGCGCCGCTTCCACGCAGCGTTCGGGCGCCTCACCCACGACCAACGAGACCCCCGCCTCAGCACACACCGGCCCGGCTTCGGTGGCCACCTCGGCCAGCAAGGCGGCCACCGGCACCTCCTCGAAGGCCGGTGCCGCGTTGCTGCGCGCAAAGCTCAGCAACTGGGTGCACATCTTCTCCAACTCGCCCACTTCGCGCTTGATCAGCTCGAGCCGCTCGCCCGTCTCGGGCAGGTCGTCCTCGATCATCTCGGCGGCCGCGCTGATGACGGTGACCGGGCCGCGCAGGTCGTGGATGATGGAGCTCGCCAGGCGGCCGGCAGTGGCCACGCGCTCGCGCCGCGCCCGCTCCTGCAGCAAGGTCAGCCGGTGCAGCGTGAGCGCGGCATCGGAGGCCAGAATGGTGGCGACCTCCACATCGCCGGGCTGGAAGCCGCGCTGCCCGTCCAGGCGACTGATGTTCAGCACGCCGATCGGCTCGCCCGCCGCGCACAGCGGCAAGCACATCGAGGCGGTCACCTCGGGTCGCCGCATCGCGGCCCGAATCACCGCCGGCAGCGGCTTGTCCGGCGCCATCTCCAGGGTCAACTGACGGCTGAACACCCAGCCGCTGATCGGCTCCCCGATCTCGCGGCGCGCCTCATGCGCCACTTGCTCGGCGAGACCCGTCGAGGCCACCACGCGTAGCGCGTGGGTGCGCTCGTCCATCAGCATCAGCGACACCCGCTCGGCCCGGATCTCGGTCACCGCCAGATCGACCAAGAAGGAGTGCAGCGCCGCCGGCTCGGTCAGCGAGGCCATCTGGTTGAGCTGGTCGTAGAGCCGCGTCAGCGCCAGCAGGCGCACGTTGTCGAGCATCGTGCGGCGCTCGGACAGCGCGGCTTCCACCGCATCGACCAGCGCCGGCGGATCGAGCGGCTTGGCCACCACCTGCGAGAACCCGCGGTTGAGCGCCTCGATGGCCACGCTGAGCGAGGTGTTGCCGGTGAGCAGGATGCCGGCCAGGTCGGCCTGCTCCTGCCGCAGTTCGCGGAAAGTGGCGAAACCGTCGCGGCCTGGCATCATGTAGTCGAGCAGGGCCAGACCGAACCCGCGTTTCAACTCGGGGTCGCTGCGCGCCAGCGAGAGCGCGGCCAACCCGTCAGCGGCCTCGATCACTTTGAACGAGGCCGCCTCCAGCGCGGTTCGGCACTGGCGACGGCAGCTCTCATCGTCGTCGGCCACGAGGACCGTTTCACGGCGCATGGTGGTACCTGCCCGGAGTGGGTCCGATCACGAATCCCAGCCCGGCACCGAAGACCACATCGAGTGCATCTCTTCCATCACCGCCTCGGTGTCCTCGAGCGCGGCAATCGACTTGGTGATGTTCACGTACGTCAGGCGTTGCAGCAGGAAGTCGTACAGCCGGCGAAGGTTGTAGGCGATCTCGCCGCCCTTCTCTTCGTCCACGGCGCCGTCCAGCTCCTCAACGATCCGTTGCGAGTGGAGCAGGCGATTGTTGGCCAGCTCGTAGTCCTTCTCTTGCAGCGCGCTCTTGGCCTCGCGGGTGGAGTCGAGCATGGCGTCGTATAGCATGCGCACCAACTGCATCGGAGACGCCGTCTCGATCTGCTGCCTGCGGTACGTCTCGAGGGCCGGAGCGTACATTCTCACCTCCCGCGCGAAGCTCTATCCGCCTCGCGCTCATGCCACCTATCATGTCGGCGAGCCCTGCGTCCGGTTTAGGGGCCAGATCGGGCTCAGTAGATCGATGGCGTTATTCAGCCGCTCCAGCGCGCCGCGCCGCAGCCGTGGCGAGGTTGGCCAGCAGCGCCGCCCCGGTCATCGCGCCGGTGCCGCCCGGAGTCGGCGTGAACTCGCCCGCGGTGTCCGCCACCTCGGCCGCCACGTCGCCGCACAGACGGCCATCCTGGAAGTTGATGCCGAAGTCGACCACCGTCGCCCCGGGCGCCACCATGTCCGGGGTGATCAGCCCGGCCCGACCGACCGCGGCCACCAGGACGTCGGCCTGTCGCGTCACGGCGGCCAGATCCGGCGTCCGCGAGTGCGCCACCGTCACCGTCGCGTGGCGGTGCAGCAGCAGCAGCGCCATCGGCCGGCCGACAATGGTGCTGCGCCCCACCACCACCGCACGACGCCCGGCCAGCGGCACCTGGTAGCGGTCGAGCAGTTCCAGCCCGCCATACGCGGTGGCCGGCACCAGCCCACCCGGCCGACCTTGGAACAGCCAGCCCGCATTGTCGGGATGGACGCCGTCGATGTCCTTGTCCGGCGCGATCAGCAGGGCCAGGTCATCGGCCGACAGCGGCGACGGCACCGGCTCCTGCAGCATGATGCCCGCCACCGACGAGTCCGCGTTCAGCCGCGCCAGCAGGTCGGCCACCGCAGCCGGCGACGAGTCCGCCGCCAACAGTTCCAGGCGCATGGCCACGCCGGCCGCCGCGAAGACCTTGGCCAAGGTCTTCGCATAGCTGACGGCGCTGGCATCATCGCCCACGCGGACCACGGCCACGTCCGTGGCCACGCCGCGGGCCGCCAAGGCCGCCAGCTTGGCCTGCGTCTCTTCGCGCCAGGCCAGGGCGGGTTCGCGACCGGTCAACAGACGAGCAGGCATGACTTCAACTCCTGGGTGTCAAACGCCGTACGGCCCGGCGACGGTTCGGCCGACGGCTCGCTCACGGCTCGTCGTAGACCTTCGTGCCGGCGCGGATCGCGTCGCGACTGCGTCGCTCGCAGGCCTCGCGCCGCCGGTAGCGCTCCTCGCGCCGCCGGTCGGTCTCACACGGCGCGAACCCGGTCAGGCTGTCGCCACGGGGGCGCGCGGCCAAGGCGGCCTGGCCGGCCCGCAGGATGGCCAGGGCTTCCTGGTAGCCCGGTGCCTCGCGGCCAGCAAACACCGCCAGGCCACGACTCAGCTCCGGTCGGTCGAGGTTCACCGCGCCGGGGTCGTTGTCGTCCTTCCAGACGCCCAACTGCTTGAGCCGCTCGCGCTGGGCCGCATTCAGCGGTCCACGGCCGTAGGTGCCGTCGGGATAGGCGCTCGCGTAGGTGGGATAGTACGGCGCGTTGAGGTCGATCCAGGTCACCAGACGATCCAGCTCCTCCGGACTCAGGCGCACCTGCTGGTGGCCGCCTCGCAGCACCTGCACCAGCCGGCTGGCGCGAGCGCCCCACGAGCCGGCCGGCTGGATCTCCGCCGGCCCGGCGCCCACCGCCTTGATCAGCCGCTTGCGCCAGAGCTCGGTGTAGGCGGTGCTGAACGCCGCGTCGCGGTCGGGCGCCAGCACGACCGCCTTCGCGCCCTGGCCGCCGAAGTCATGGCAGGTCAGGCACCGGCGGGTGAGCACCGGCTGCACCTCGTCGGCGAAGCTGAACAGGCGGGGCTCGCCATACCAGGGCTGCAACGGGCTCGGCGCCCGGCGCAACGCCGCCGGCGTCGTGGTGCTGGCCGGCGGCGTCTGCAAGCGGTCGTCATGGCAGCCGACACACCCGTTCCGCTCGCCCGGCCGCGCGATGGTGCCGCTGCGCATCGACTGCACCATCTGGCCCTGCTCATCGAGCAACTGGAAGTAGACGAACCGGTCGGCCGGCACCGCGAAGTAGGCCGAGCCGTCCGCCTCCACTGGCACGGTGCCCAGAATGCGCTTGTTGTTGAAGTCGTGCCAGTTCATCGCCGGCGCTTCCTGGCCCTGACCGTTCCAGGCGGGCCCGGTCCAGTGACGCTTCTCGGGCGACTCCACCACGCGCAGCCACTTCACCGTGCCGCGCGCGACGCCCTGCAGGTGCGTGCCCTGGTACACGTCACGCACGTAGAACCGTCCGTCGGGCACCGCCGGGTCGCCCTGCGGCGCAATCACCGCCGGCCGCGGCCGCGCCGCCAGCGGCAGCGGGTCGAAACAGCCGGGGCCTTCGACGTGAAGCAGCGTCTGGTTGCCGAACACGTCCACCAGGTACAGGCCCATCTGTTCGCCTTGGCCGGTCATCCGCGAGCACAGGAAGTACTTGTCGCTCAGGGGATACGGGTCCTCGAACTTCGGCTTGACCGGCAGGAACGTGTCCCAAGCGTTGTTGGCCGTGCCCGGGTCGCGCACGAGCGTCGCGGCCGTGGCCGGCCAGGTGCGCAGCACCGCCGCCCGCCCGTCCACCGCGCGCCGCGGATCGAGCAGACCCAGCGCGCCCCACGGCCGATCGTGGCACGAGCCCAGCACCGCCATGATCTGCGACGTACCCGGCACCGCGCGCGCGTCGATGACGCCGCCGGGCGACGGCGTGTTGTTGCCGTAGACGATGCGGTGGTTGGTCCCGTCGGGATTGCAGCTCCACAAGCCCTGGGCGTCACCGAAATTCCGGTCGACGTACTCCCAGCGGTCATACAGGACGCGGCCATCGGGCAGCAGCGAACTGTGGCCCTCGAACAGCGTACTGCGGCCGATCTGGTGGATGTTGGCGCCGTCGGCGGCCATCCGGAACAGGTTGGCCATGATGTGCCGGTTGCACATGCAGTACTTCGGCTCGCGACTGCTCGAGAACACCACCTCACCGTCCGGCAGGTAGCACGGGTCGATGTCGGTCACCGCTGCCGCCGAAGTGAGCTGCCGCAGGCCGCTGCCGTCCGCGCCGATCTCGAACAGGTGGTAGTTCTCCCGGCCGTGGCGCCGCATGGCGAACACGATCCGGCGCCCGTCGAAGGACACGTCCGGGTCGCGAATCACGCCGTCGGTCTGCGTTAGCAGCGTCCGCACCTGGCCGCCCTGCGCCACGTCGAGCGCTTTGAGCGCCCCGCCGCCCTGGTAGCTGCCGGTGTTGACCTCGCCCACCTGGAACAGCGTCTCGGTGTTGTGATGGTCCGGACGGTACTGGTGGCGTACCACGAACAGGATCGGCTGCCGCCGCAGCAGCGGGTTGTCCAGCAACGCGGCGCGCGCCAGCGCCTGACGTTGCTCTAGTTGCTCGTCGCCGTCGCCGGCCCTGGCCAGCGCGTCGAGGCGCGCCAGGTACTCGGCGCCACGCGGGTACTCCGCCCCGAAGGTGGTCTGCAGGTCCGCGATGGCCGCGCGCAGCGCCGCCAGGTCCACGGCGTCGGCACTACCCAGCGCCCAGCGGCGCCGTTCGCGCGCGAAGTTCGTCTCGCTGGCGGCGCGGTCGATCACGCCGTGAGCGGTCACATCGTCGCAGGTGATGTGGCCCCAGCCGCCGGTGTGGTGGTCGACCACGCGCAGGAAGACCAACTGCCCCACCAGTTGCGGCACCTGCCAGCGCACCGGCTGCAGGTCCTCGTCCATCTTGCCGCCCGCGCGCACCACCTCGCGGCCGTCGGCAGTACACAAGGCGACGTACGTCTCGGCATGGCCGCCACCGCCGACCAGCAGGCTGATCTCGGGCCCGGTCAGCCGGAACACCGGCGACGCCACCGCGCCGGTATAGCCGTCGTTCGGCGTGTCCTGCGGCGTCTCCAGCGTGGTCAGAAACCAGCGGCCCTGCTTGTTGTACGGGCGGTTGGTGTTGTGGAACCGCTCGCGACCGGAGATCAGGTGGCCGAACGAGCCCTCGACCACCTGCCAGCCCTGCGTGTCGCCGCTCTCGAAGTCGAAGCGCAGCAGGTCGGCCGCCGGCGGCTGGGCCGGCAGCGGGCCAACGGACAGGGCCAGCACGGCCACAGAGAGCGCAGCACGGAGGCGGACGACGGGACACATGGTGTCAGGACTCCCAGCACCCGAGACGGTTCGGGCACCGTTGCCCGGCGGTTCGGCACCGGCTCGCGCAGTCCTGCGCCGTGCTCACCTACGCCCGTGTTCGTAGATGGTGGCGTCGCCGCCGGTGGGGAACGGCTTGGCCTGGCGCTGCGCGCGGCTGTCGCGCACGACGAGCCCGCAGAGGATGATCAGCAGGCAGAACACGAGGCCGTAGAGCACCATCCGCAGGCTGGCCGGCCGGGCGGTCTCGGTGGTCGCGGGCGACGGGTTGGTAGCCAATGGGGTTCTCCTCGGCGGTCAGTCGGCGCGGGCCAGGCCGTGTTGCTCCGGCTCGAAGCCCGCTGGGAAGCGGGTGGCGTGACGCCCGGCACTCAGGTAGCGCGCACCGTTCAGCCGCACCGCCTCGAGCGACACGGTCTGCAACTCGCTGCCACTGAGGTCGGCGCCGGTCAGGTCGGCGCCGGCGAGATTGGCATAGTGCAGGTGGCTGCCGCTCAGATCGGCGCCGCGCAGGTCGGCGCCACGCAGGTTGGCCAGCTCCAGGTCACAGCCGGTCAGATCGGCGCCGGCCAGGCGGGCTTCGCTCAGGTTGGCGTTGAACAGCTTGGCGTAACGCATCCGCGTGCCGCAGAGGTCGGCCTGGCGCAGACTGGCCTCGCTGAGGTTGGCGTAGCTCAGGTCGCTGCCCGCCAGCGCCGCCGCGCGCAGATCCGAGCGCGACAGGTCGGCCCCGCTGAGGCACACGCCACGGAGCTGGATCTCGGCCAGGGCGGCCTCCACCAGCTCCGCGCCGGCCAACTCGGGGGCCTTCGCCAACACCTCGTCGCGCGTCAGCTTCGCCATGCCGCCAGCGACCTCCCGCTGCGAATCTACCGCATCGGACCCCGGGCCGTCAATCCGGCTCGGCCGCGGACCTCGGCAGGTGCCCGGCGGCGGGCGGCCAACTCGTGGCCTGTCACCCTTGGAGAGCAGTATGCCGCACCGAGCACTACTGGCCGTGGCCTGCTGGGCCGCGATGATCTCGGCCGCGCCCAACGCCGATCTGGTGGTCGCGCCACATGGACGCGACGACGCGCCCGGCACGGCCGAACGGCCACTGGCCAGCCTCGACGGCGCCCGCCAGGCCGTGCGGCGCCTGCGGGCTGCCCAGCCCACCCGCAACACACCGGTGCGCGTCGCCTGCCGCGGCGGCACCTACGCGCTCGCGGCGCCAGTGGTGTTCAGTCCCGAGGATGCGGGCACCGCGGCGTCGCCGACCGTCTACGCCGCGGCTCCGGGCGAACAGCCGGTGTTCAGTGGCGGCCGGCGGCTCACCGGTTGGCAGGTCAATGACGGGCGCTGGACGCTCGACCTGCCCGAAGTGGCCGCCGGTCGCTGGTCGTTCAGCCAACTGTTCGTCAACCAGCAGGCCCGGCAGCGCCCGCGCCTGCCCAAGACCGGCTACTACACCGTTGCCAAGGAATTGCCGCCCAGCCCCGAGGCGCAGAAGAGGGGCCATGACCGCTTCGCCTTCAAGCGCGGCGACCTCAAGGCCGACTGGCGCAACCTGAGCGATGTCGAGGTGCTCTGCTTCAACGAGTGGAATATGCACCGGATGCGCATCAAGTCGGTCGATGCAGCCACCGGTGTCGTGCAGTTCACCGCGCCGAGCTGCAACACCGCCGGCTGGGCGGCCTTCCACACTGGCTACCGCTACCTGGTCGACAACGTCGCCGAGGCGCTGGACGAGCCGGGTGAGTGGTACCTCGACCGCCGGACCGGCCGGCTGACCTACTGGCCGCTGCCGGGCGAGGACCCGGCCACCGCCGAGGTCATCGCGCCGGTGCTCGACGAGCTGGTGCAGGTCAAGGGCGACGCCGCCGGCGACCGGCCGGTGGCGCACATCGTGCTGGAGGGGCTGACCTTCGCGCACACCAACTTCGTCTGCCCGCCAGGCGGCAACAGCTTCGCGCAAGCCGAAGCCAACCTGACCGCGGCGTTCGTGGCCCGCGGCGCGCACCACTGGCAGATCACCGGCTGCACCTTCGCCCACCTGGGCACCTACGGCCTCGACTTCGCCGAGGGCTGTCGCGACAACGCGCTCACCGGCTGCGTGGTGACCGATACCGGCGCCGGCGGCCTGAAGCTCGGCACGCAGGGCATCCCGGGTAACGAGAAGCTGCACTCCGGCTGGATGCAGATCACCGACAACGTGTTCTCGCACGGCGGCCGACTGCACCCCGCCGGCATCGGCGTCTGGATTGCCCACAGCCCGCACAACGTGGTCGAGCACAACGACATCTACGACTACTACTACACCGGCATCTCGGTCGGCTGGAGTTGGGGCTACGGGCGCAGCTTGGCCCATGACAACCGCATCGCCGACAACCATGTCCGGCTGATCGGCCAGGGCGTGCTGTCCGATATGGGTGGCATCTACACCCTCGGCCTGTCGCCCGGCAGCGTCATCGAGCACAACAGCTTCCACGACATCGACGCCTTCAGCTACGGTGGCTGGGGCATCTACTTCGACGAGGGCACCTCAGACATCGTGGCGCGGAACAACCTGGTCTACCGCACCAAGACCGGTGGCTTCCACCAGCACTACGGGCGCAACAACCGCTTCGAGAACAACATCGTGGCCTACGCCCGCATCGGCCAGCTCCAGCGCACGCGGCCCGAGAAGCACCACCAGTTCACCATCGAGCGGAACCTGATCTACTGGGACCAGGGCCCGCTGATGCACGGCAACTGGGGCGATGCCGAACGCTTCAAGCTCGACCGCAATGTCTACTGGGACGCCTCGGGCACCGAAGTGCGCTTCGGCGGCCAGACGTTGGAGGCCTGGCGCAAGCTCGGGCAGGATGCGGGCTCGGTGGTGGCCGACCCGGGCTTTGTCGATCCCGAGCATGGCGACTTCCGCCTCAAGCCCGGCTCACCGGCTTTGCAGGTCGGCTTCCAGCCATTCCCACTGACCGGCTTCGGTCGGCGCACGCGGGGTGGCGAGTGGGCCGTGAAGCCGATGGCCGCGGCCTTCCCGCCACCACCGCCTCCGGCGCCGCCGGCGCCCATCGACGAGGACTTCGAAGCCTACAACGTGGGCGACCGACCGACCGGCGCCACCGTCTACGAGGACGAGAAGGTCAAGGAGGCCACCTGCCGCGTCACCGACGAAGCACCGGCCGGCGGGCGGCGGTGCCTGAAGCTGACCGACGCTCCGGGCCAGAAGCACATCTGGGATCCGCATCTCCATTACGATCCCGGCTTCAGCAGCGGCGTCATCGCGGAGTCGTTCGACCTGAAGCTGACCGCCGGTGCCACGCTGACCCATGAGTGGCGCGACATGACCGCGAATCCGTACGTCACCGGTCCGGCGCTGGCCGTGGCGGGCGACGGCACGCTCTCAGCCGCCGGGCGCAGCCTGCTCAAGCTGCCGCTGGGCGTGTGGCTGCACCTCCGCATCGTGGCCGGGCTGGGCCAGCAGCAGACCGGCCTGTGGACGCTGGAAGTGACGCTGCCGAACCAGGCGCCGCAGACCTTTGCCGACCTGCCTTGCGGCAAGGGGTTGCGCCAGTTGCGGTGGCTGGGCTGGACCTCGCACGCCAACGCCGTCACGGCGTACTACCTGGACAACCTGAAGGTGGGCCCGCGCTGATCTGGTGCGGCCCCAGGGGCGAGGGCTCACGCCCCCGCCCCACCCTCCAGGATCTTGGCCAGCTTGCCACCGGTCAGCTTGTAGACGGTGGTGCCGGCGCCTTCGTAGTAGCGCCAGCCCACCAGGATCTCCAACTGGCCGTCACCGTCGAGGTCGAGCACGCCGGCCACCTCGTACGCGTGAGGCGCGGCGAACTCGGCGGCCCGGCGGTGGAACTCACCGTCGAGCAGGAGCGTGCGCACCTGCCGCCCCTCCACCCGTCGCAGCGCCACAAACGAGTAGTCGCCGACCTTGATGTCCGGCCGCGGGTACCCCTCGCGCGCAGTGGTCGCGGAGATCAGCACTTCGTCGGTGCCGTTGCCTTCCAGGTCCACCCGGAGCAGTTGCGTCAGGTGGACCGGCGCGTTCTTCAGGCCCTTGCCGGCCAGGACCGCCGCGGCCGCCTGCTGGTAGACGCTCTGAGACCTGTCCTGCGCGGTCACCGGTCGCGTCGCGGCCAACCATGGCGCCGCCAACGCCACCGCGCCGTCGCGCGCCTCGGGCGACAGCGCCACGTGCAGGAACTCGCCGGGCTGCTCCACCGTCGGCGCGGCGCCGGTCGCGACGGTCCGTGGTCCCGCGAGGCCCTGGACCGAGTAGCGCTCACCGCCCTTGAGCGACTTGGCCATCGCGGCCGGTGACGCCCACGCGCCGCCGCGCCAGCCGCCGATCAGAATGCCGTCACGCACCACTGGATAGGCCTCGGGCAGCACCGTGAAGCTGATCTCGTTGGCCTCGCGGCGCAGCGTCACGGTCCGCGTCGGCACCGACCAGCTCCGCGTGGCCCCGGCCCAGCCGACGAGGTCGCGCAGCGGTAGGTAGACGTCGCCCGGCGCCGGCAAGACCCGGTGGCGCAGCGTCACCTGCTGGCCTCTGACCGTGGCCTCGGCCCGGCCCACCTGCAAGGCGACGGTGCCCGCCGGCGATTCCAGCGTCAGCTTCGCCGGATCGCTCTGCTGGCGCGGCAGGCCCAGCCACTCGCAGACCGGCTTGGCCGGCACCAGCGTGCAGCCACGCAGCTCACACGCCGGCGGATCGAGCACCACCGGTGCCGCGGCCAACGGTGCGCCGCAGAGCCACCACAGACCCACTCGCCACAGACCACCAAGTCCACGCATGTCGTCATTCCTGTGCGGTTACGACGCCCGGCGGCTGGCAGGTGTCCGCCGCCGCACGGGCAAATCGTCAGATGGGAGCAAGATTGTGCCTTTCCAAGTATGCGCCCATCGCGGCGCTTCGGGCAGCCATCCGGAGAACACCGTGGCCGCCTTTCGGGCCGCCGCCGCACTCGGCGTCGAGCGCGTCGAGTTCGACATCCGCCGCACCGCCGACGGTGCCCTGGTCATACTGCACGACGCCACCGTCGACCGCACCACCGACGGTCAGGGCCAGATCTGGGACCTGACCCTGGCCCAGGTCAAGGCGCTCGACGCCGGCTCGCACAAAGGCGCCCAGTTCGCCGGCGAGCGCATCCCCACCTTCGCCGAGGCGCTCGACGCTTGCCCGATGATGGTCAACCTCCACGTCTATCCGGGTCCGGACGACCTCGAGCCGCTGCTCGACGGCGTGGTGGCCGAACTGCAGGCCCGCAACCGGCTCGACAACGCGTTCGTCACCGGCGACGACGCCGTGGTGGCGCGCACGGCGGTGGTCGAGCCACGGCTGATGCGCTGCTGGCTGGGCGGTCAGCACGATCCCGAGTACCCGCGGCGGTCGCTGGAGCTGGGCTGCCGCAACTTGCAGCCCTGGTACCCGAATGTCTCGGCAGCGCTGTGCGACGCGGCGCACGAACTGGGCCTGACCGTCCACCCGTTCTTCGCCGACGACGCGCCCCGCATGAAGGAGCTGATCGCCTACGGTGTGGACGGCATTCTGACCAATGAGCCGGCGCTACTGCAGGCCGTCGTCGGCGAACTGGGACGCTGAGCGGTCAGCGACGGCCTTTCGGTTTGGCGCCGCGTTCCGCGTGCCACGGCCGCCCGTCGCGGAAGCGGCCCGACACGAAGCTCAGGCCGCAGGCCGGGCAGACCGAGACGTCGGCGTCCTTCAGCCGGGCCAGGCAGTAGCCGCAGTGCGGGTGATCGCGCCCCTGGTCGTCCGGCTCCAGCAGGAGGCGGCCGACCAGGTGAGCCCGCAACAGCAGGCCGCAGAACTCGCAGCGCAGGCGCTTGGGGTCAACCGCGGCGCCACAGTGCGGGCAGTTGCGCAGGCGCGCCAGGCCTTGGGCCAGGGCCTCGGCTTCGGCCTCGGTCAGCTCCTCGTCGGCCGGGCTGTCGGCGGCGCCGCGCCGCATGGTGAACGTCCGGCCACAGCGCTCGCAAGCGCGGTTGTGTACACTCACCAAGTAGCCGCAGCCGCCGCAGCAGACCAGCGCGCGCCCGTCCACGTCCACTTGGACCAGGCGCCCATCGAGGAACAGATGCAGGTCGACCGCGCAGATCGGACAGCGTTCGCGGCCGGCCGCGATGCGCGCGTGGCAGTATGGGCAACTGGTCAGCGGCATCGTCGGCACCGTGGCCGCGCCCACCGGCAAAGGCTGCTCCACCCGGCGCTCGTGCAGCGCGTCCATCAGCTCGGTGGCCGCCGCGAAGCGCCAGGCCGGCGGCTTCAGCAGGCAGCGGTAGACCGCTGAGCGCACGTAGCCGGGCACGTCGTCGGGCAACGGCGCGGGGCACGCCGTCTGCACGGCGTGCATGACCTCCTTGCCGGTGGCGCCCTCGAACGGTCGGCGGCCCGAGACCAGTTGGTAGAGCATCACGCCCAGGGCCCAGATGTCCGAGCGCATGTCGAGTTGCTCGCCCTGGCACTGTTCGGGCGACATGTACAACGGCGTGCCCGGATGGCGGCCAGCGGCGGTGATGGGCTGGTCGCCGGACACGGCCAGCCGCTCGGAGTCGTCCTCCAGGTCGCGTTCGGCCGCCGCCCGCGCAATGCCGAAATCGGTCAGCTTGACCACGCGCTGGCTGCCGTGCAAGATGACATTGGCCGGCTTCAGGTCGCGGTGGATCACGCCGGCGCGGTGCACCTCGCCCAGCGCCGCGCAGAGCTGGAACAGGATGCGCTCGGCTTCGCGGTACGGCAAGCGCCCGACGCGGCGCAGCTCCTCGGCCAGGTCGGGACCACGCAGCAGCTCCATCGCCAGGTATGGCCGGCCCTCGACGTCGCCCGCCTGCCGGAACCCGACCACGTGCTCGTGTCGGATGCGCCGCAGGACCGCCACTTCGCGCTCGAACCGGCGCTTGCGCCGGATCGCTCGGTCCTCTTCGAGCCCTTTGAACACCACGACCTTCAGCGCCACCGGCTCATGGCCCGGCACGCGCGCGGCGAACACGCGCCCCATGCCGCCGCGTCCGAGTTCCTGGTGCAGCAGGTAGGGGCCGAACTTGCCAATCGGCTGGCCGGTGGCGTCGACCGGTGTGCGCGTCTCGGCCGGCGTGGCCGGTGCCGGTTCGGACAGGCTCTCCGCGCCATCCGAGGCCGTCGGCGTGGCCGGCAGGACCGGTAGTTGCTCACCGGCGGCGGCGAAGCGCAACCGCAGGCTGCCGATCCGCACCTCGTCACCGTTGGCCAGGTGGATCATGCGCACCTTGGTGCCGTTGACGAGCACGCCGTTGTTGCTGTCGTTGTCCAGCACCGCGACGTTGGCGCCCTGCCGGAAGAAGGTGGCGTGCTCACGCGACACGACCGGATCGTCCACCACCAGATCGGAGTGCGGCGAGCGCCCGACGGTGAACGGCGAGCCGGCCCGCAGCTCGATCAGGCGGCCGCGCTCCGGCCCGCTCAGGATCTGGAGCCGTGGCTCGGACCGGTCGGCCACCTCGGGCTCCACCTCTTCCTGGGTGACGCGGACGAGCAGCTCGCACGAACCGCAGCGAACCAGGTCGCCGTCGGCCACCACCGTCGGGACTTGCAGCCGCACCCCGTTGAGGTAGGTGCCGTTGTGACTGCCGCAGTCGCGCAGCACGACGGCGGCGGGCCGCACCGCCAGTTCGGCGTGCTGGCTCGAGACGGCCTCGTCGGGCAGGCGAATGGCCGCTTCGACACCGCGGCCCATGGCGTAGGCGCCGGCGCCGACGGTGCGCTTGTGCCCGACCACGGGCCCGCCGTGCCCTTCGAGATGAACCACCACGTGCGACTCCTCAACGGCTCAGCCGGGCCACCTCGAACGGTGTCGCCCCATCGTCGGGTCGCGGTCCACGGCCGTGCCGTTACACCATCAACGCCCCGCCGGCCCAGGCCTTCGACGACTCCTGGACCGGCGGGGTTCGTTGACTCGGTGGTGGTGCCGGCGGGCCTACTCCTGGCCCAGGGCCGCGGCGATGGTGCTCTCGAACTGCGCGAACAGGTCCTGCACCGCTTGGCTCGGCTGGTGGCCGCCTTGCTGGGCCTGCTCGCTGGTCGGCAGCGGTGGCGGCGGTGGCGCGCTGTTGGCACCGTAGGCCTGCTCGGCCTGGTTCTGGCCCTGGCCCGAACCCATGCCTCCGGGGCCGCCACCACCGTCGGGCGGACGCGGCGGCATCAGGTCTTCCACGTTGCCGGATTCGGCCGCCGTGGCGAACCGCTCGGCCATCTCGTTCAGCCGGTCGGCTTCGTCGGTGTCGGAAGTGTCGCCCGCAGCCTGCTTCAGCTTCGACGCCATCTCGGAGACGATCTCCTTGAACTTGGTCGGATCCTGCTCCGCCAGTTCGGAGAGCTTGCTGAACATCTCCGCGCCCTTGGAGAACTTCGCCGCCTGCGTGCCGCCCGTGGTGGTCCCGGACACGCTCGACGTCGTCTCCTGTTGCGTGCTCGTCACAGCCCTCGACTGTGAGAGCTTCAGCAGTTCGGCCAGACTCGACCCATGGGTCACGCTGGACACGCTCATCGCGTCGCTCCTTTCCAGGTTCAACAGTTGCAAGGAGCAACTGTTGAGTCGGTCATCGGTTGACGCGCGAGACACTTTAGCGTGGCGCCCAGAAACAGCCCATCCGGACTATGGCGCGGCGTGGTCGCCGGGCAGCAGGTGGCTCAGGTTGTTGGCGAAGGCCCGCCCGGCGCGGGTGAAAGCGTCCTGCACCAGGGCCAGGTCGGTCGCCGAGAGGGTCGCCAGGCGCAGCGCGAGTTGGGCCATGACGGCGTCGTCGACGTTCTGGACCGCGGCTGCGCCGGCGGCGGTCAGCGACAACTGCACGTACCGGCGGTCGGCCGCCGAGGTCTGCCGCGTGACCAGGCCGCGGACGACCAAGCCTTCGACGAGTCGGCTCGCGGCCGGACGAGTCAGACCGAGGTCGCGCGCCGCGTCGGACAGGGTGGCGCCTTGCCGATCGCGCAAGGTGACCAGCATCCGGAACTGCGAGACCGACACTTCGTCGGCCAACGCCCGAACCTGCTCGTGGACCGCGCTCAACGCCGCGAAGATGAGTTGCATCATCTCCGCCGCCGCCTGCCGCGCAGGCTGGCCCGCCGCAAGCTCCGATTCAGGGATTGGTGGTGTCTGCATCGAGTTCGGTTACAGCCTCGGTTCGCAAATCTGCTGCCAGTGTCCGTCTTCGCCAAGCCAAAGTCAAGGGGCCGGCCGCGGCCGCCCTCGCCGGGCACCGGTGACTCGCAGGTGGAACCCGTCGGCGCTTGATGCGTCAGCAGCGGTACCGCACAATGGGGTGGGCGGTGATGGCCATGACGCGTGAGGAGATACTCGCCCGAGCCCCGCACCTGGCCGCGCTCGATCTGCGCGGCGTGCATCTGCGCGGCGCCAACCTCGCCGGCGCCTCGTTCGCCGGCAGCCGGCTGAGCCGGGCCGACCTGCGCGAGGCCAACCTCTACCAAGCCGACTTCACCAACGCCAACCTCGCCCGCGCCGACCTGTCCGAAGCCGGGCTGTACGGCGCCACGTTACGCCACGCCTACCTGCAGGACGCCGACCTGCGCGGCGCCGACCTCGGCGGCGTCGACCTGATCGGCGCCAACCTGATCGGCGTGCGGCTCGACGACTCGACCACGCTGGCCGGCAAGTGGCGCCTGGTGTGGCGGGTGGTCAACCATGGCCTCGACGGCCTGGTCCTGAGCGGGGCCGACCTCGCCGGCGCCAACCTGAGTGGCGCCGATCTGAGCGGGGCCGACCTGACCGGCGCCGACCTCCGGCAGGCCCAGCTCGCCGGCGCCTGTCTCGAAGGCGCCGACCTGCGCGGCACCGACCTGGCCGGCGCCAACCTCGCCGAAGCGCGCCTCGCCGGCACGCTGATCGACTTCACCACGCATTTGGAGGGCAAGTGGCGCCTGGTCTGGGAACTGCTCAACCTCGGCGGTGCCGAGCGCGCCCTGGCGGGGGCCGAACTGAGCTACGCCTGGCTGGCTGAGGCCAACCTGCGCGGCGCCATGCTGGCCGGCGCCGTGCTGTCCCGCAGTACGCTCCGCGGCGCCATGCTGGCCGGCGCCGATCTGCGCAGCGCCGATCTCACCTACGCCGACCTCAGCGAGGCCGACCTGACCGGCTGCGACCTCAGCGGCGCAGCCTATACCGCGCAGGGCTGGCGCCCGACAGTCTTCCCCGCAGGCTTCGATCCGGCGGCCCATGACCTGGCGCGCATCGACTGAAGCGGAGGCGGCTCGCGCTCAGTCGCTCGCCACGCACCGGAAGCCGCACTGGCTGTAGGCGCTGCCGTCGGGCCCGAAGGTCCGGAAGGACACGCGGTACATCCAGGGGAAGGCCATGAACGAGGCGCCGCGCCGGGCATGCCCGTCGGCCACCGCGACGTTCACCGGGTCGCGCTCGGGCATCTTCTCATACCAGCCGGCGTCGAAGTTGTCGCGGCACCAGACCTCGACGTTGCCGACGATGTCGAGCAGACCGAACGCGTTCGGCGCGAAGGCTTGCACGGGCGAGCGCTGCGGGTAGCCGTCGTCATACTGCAGCAGCGAGAACGGACCACCGTTGCTCTTGTCGGCCAGGTTCCCGAACCCCGCCGGCGGCGCAAACCGGTCACCCCAGGCGTACTCCCAGTCGTCGTGTCCGGCGCGCGCGGCGTACTCCCATTGCGCCTCGCTCGGCAGACTGCGCCCGGCCCAGGTCGCATAGGCCTGCGCCTCGGCCCAGGTCAGCATCGCCACCGGGTGCCGGTCCGGATCGCGGCTGAGCGACGGCGGCGGCTGGAACGCGTAGTCCTGCCGCCCATCCTTGGTGATCCGGCCCACGGCCCGCTGCGACTGATCCGGCATGGTCTGCCCGGTGGCCTGGCAGTAGCGGCGGTACTGCTCGACGGTCACCGGGTGCAGGTCCATCCAGAATGGGGTCAGCCGCACGGTCTTGCCTGGCGTCTCGCGCGCGAACACCTCACGCGTGATCCGCGGCTGGATCTTGCGCCACACCTCGAAGGCGCGATCGGCGGCGGCGACCGTGGTGCCGAGCCGGACCGTGCCGCCGGGCAGGCGCACCTGTGGCATGCCGTCCTTGGTGGCCAGGCGGTAGCGCAGACCGGGCACCGGCTGGTAGGAGCGCAGATAGGCCGGCCAGCCCGCCGGAGCTTCTTTCCATTCGGCGCCCGCCGGCAGTTCGGGCGCCACCCGTACCGGCGGCGCCACCGCCGGCCCTGAGCCGGGGCGCTTGGTCTGCACCACCAGCACCAAGGCCACGCTCGGCGTCACGCGCTTGATCAGTTCCACCGCTTCCGGCGCCGACGGGAGGTTGGCCGTCTGCCACGTGACCGACTGCTCGCGGAGCATCTGCTTGGCGTAGTTGATCGGCACGGCGATGCCGACATTCGACACCGCCATGCCGGTCAGCTTGGAGCTGACGACCGCGATCACCTCGCCCTTCTGGCTGACCAGCGGGCCACCCGAGTTACCCGGGTTGATCGGCGCGTCGGTCTGGAGCACCTTCTGCGTGCCCATGGTGTCGATGCCGGAGATGGTGCCGCGGTTGACCTTGACGGATTCACCCAGGGCGGTGCCGAACGGGAAGCCGAACACCCGCACTTCCTCGCCCACGCTGACCTGGTTGGAGTTGCCCAGCGGCAGCGGCGTCAGGTTACCGAGCGGCACCTTGAGGATGGCCAGATCGAGCTTCTCGTTGCTGACCAGCACACGGGCCTCGCTGGTCCGGCCGTCGATGTTGACGGTGACCTTGGCGGCGTTCTTGATGACGTGGGCAGCCGTGACCAGGATGCCGTCGGCCTGCACAACAAACGCCGAGCCCGAGCCGCTGGGCTCCTGCGCCCGCGCGGCCCCGGCCAGCAGCAGACAGACCAACGCCGCGACTCGGCCACCGGCCCGTCGACCCGATCCGCCACCGAACACCCGCATCCGCCGACTCCGCTCTTGGCCACCCTCAATTGTACGTTCTGCGGCCCGGCAGCGTTCCAGCCGGCGCTGCCGGTCGACTCAGAACGGCAGGCTGGACAAGCTGCGGAAGATGAGCGCCGCGGCGATGGAGACCATGGCGCTCAGGCCCATGCCGCAGGCGAAACCGGCCGCCAGCACCGGCGTGTAGCGCCGCCAGGTCTCGGCGCCATACCGCCGCGAGAAGTAGAAGCGCCCGATCACCGCGCCAACCAGTTCGGGAATCAGCATGTGCGGAATCTGGCCCAGGCCGCGGATGAAGCCGTAGATCGACAGCACCGGCAGCCCGAGCGAGCTGAACAGCGCGAACACCACCAGGCCCGAGCCCAGCCCGGCGCCGATCACCCCAGGTTTGACCGCCGTCAGGAAAGCCTTGTTGTTCTCAGTGGTGGCGGTGATCCAGAAGGCCTGCTGCATGGCCGTGAACTCCCAGTACTTCTGTGCGTACGGGTAGGTCACGTGCGGGATCGGGTTGAGCTTCCAGATGTAGCTCCAGAACAGCAGGCTGCAGCCGAACAGCAGCACCAGCATGAGCAGTTCGGCCTTAATGACCGAGGTGAACCGGGTGCCGGTGAGCTGCACCTCGCGGAACTTCTGCGCGTAGGCACCGTAGTTGGCGAACGGCAGCGGCGCGAACCAGATGGCGACGCCCTTGTAGCCGCTGAGGATGAACGTCGCCTCCTGGATGAATGGGAACGGCACGAACTGGCCGGTGACGCCGAGCATGCGGGCGTTGATGTAGCTGTTCAGCGGCGTCCAGAGGAAGGCGAAGAACAGCAGCACCCAGGTGGGGAACTCAGGCACCAGCAGCTTGCAGGCCACAATCACGACCGTGCTGGCCAACGCCCAGACACCGACCGCCGCCGCGATGGGCACATCGCCGCGACCGGCCGGCACGCCCCGGGCCGCGCGTGAGCGCGTCGTGCGCCAGTTGTAGATGGTCCGCCCGATGCCGAGCACGGCAATCGCCAGCGCCGTACCGATGCCGAAGCTGAGGTAGAAGTCGAGCTGGTTGGAGAACACCGTGTTGATGGTGTCCATGCCCGGCTCCCACTGCTTCAGGAAGCCGAACCGGTGCAGCGCCGGGTTGATGGCCACCGAACCCAGCGTCGCCACCCCGGTGCCGACCACCACCCAGAACGGCAGCACCATACCGGTCACCACCGACTGCAGGCTGGTGCCGACGCCGAGCGGCGTCGCCGGGAAGATGCTCTCGGTGGCCGTGGTGAAGTCGATCCAGGGGATTGGCAGCAGGTAGATCGGCCGCACCAGCACCAGGCCGGAGACGGCCGGCACGGCGATGTAGACGACGCCGAAAACGATGCCGAGCATGGTCGCGAAGCTGAACACGCGCCAGCGCCAGGTCTCCTCCTGGCCGGTGGTCTCGGCCAGCGCGGTGGCGCCCTGGGCGGCCACCGGCGCCATCGGGAAGGTCAGCTTCTCGATGTCCGAGGTCAACCGGAACAGGCTGTACCCGAGGCCGTACCAGCTCAGGCGCGAGGTGACCTCGCGGAAGACCAGCAGCAGGATGGGCGCCAGCCAGTCGCGGTGGAAGAACGTGCGCGACAGGATGGCCGGCGAGTCGCTCGGCGGCGCGACCCAGGACGGGATCTGCCCGGCGAAGCTGGAGGCCGCCGGCGAGGTGGCCAGATACTGGTTCCAGATCAGCGTGGCAAACGGTCCCCCACTCAGCGCGGCGGCACCCACCACACTCGTCAGGCCACCGGCCAGGTAGTACAGCATGTACACTTCCTGGCGCTTGAGGCTGACAAACGAGCGCTTGGCGACCTCGGTGAACAGAATGATGGTCACCCAGACCGCCGCCGGCCCCATGGTCTCGCCGGCCACCAGACCAAGGTAGATGCTGGCCGGCATCATCACGAAGCCGATGAACAGCGCGCCCACCACGCCGACCCACGTCATGCCGTCTTCGTAGGTCTCGGGCTCCTCCATGATCGAGCGGAACTCGGCGAGTTCACGCTCCTCCTGGGTCAATCGCTCCTCTGCCATGACATCCGTCCCGGCCGATGAGGATAGCACATTCCACGCCGGCCGGACCACTCACCTTTGTGACCGGGCGCGCGCCGAAACGGTCTGGACGACAGCCGTCGCGATTCGCTAACATAGCGGTAAGCAGGCGGAGACGCATGGCCGCCAGACTGGTCGCGGATCCGACGTCTACAGCCGGCCATGCCGGGGAGAGCTGAATGCGTACCAACCGAGACCGAGCCTTCACCCTGATCGAGTTGCTGGTGGTGATCGCCATCATCGCCATCCTGGCCGCGATCCTGTTTCCGGTGTTCGCCAAGGCGCGCGAGAAGGCACGCCAGTCCAGTTGCGCCAGCAACCAGAAGCAGATGGCGCTCAGCCAACTGCAGTACGTCCAAGACTACGACGAGGTCGTGCCCTACTCGTGGTACGAGGCACCGGCCAGCAAGTACTGGTACCAGGTCCTCGACGCGTATGTGAAGAACCAGCAGTTGTGGTACTGCCCCTCGGAGAAGAACCAGATGCCGGGCTACGGCCGCTGCCAGGACCACACGCCCTACCGCAGCATCTACCCGCCGCCCTGGAGCAGTCTCGGGCAGATCGCCCGGGTCGCCGAGGCGAGCATGTTCTGTGACTCCTATCCCACGGCGACTTGGAACACGATGTACACCTACTGCCCGATCTGCAATCCGACCTACACCGCCTGCGTCTCGAACCGTCACAACAACGGCGCGAACACGGCCTTCTGGGACGGGCACGTCAAGTGGCTGAGCTGGAGCGAGATCGTCTACGGCACCAACCGCGCGTACTACTGGATCCACACCAACTCGTGACGGCTGCCGCTGCGACGGTCGCTTCGGCGACCACCGACTGAGGCGGTCGGGCCGACCGCCTCAGTCGACGAACTCGCGGAACACCACGTTGGCCAGCTGCACGCCGTGCGGCGTCAGCCGCCAGTGCCCGTCGGCCTCGGTCAACAGCCCGGCAGCAGCCAGCCGCGCCAACTCGCGGCCGAACACCTCGTCGGGCGACACGCCATAGCGCGTCGCGAAGCGTGCGCTGCTGATCCCGTCCAGCATCCGCAGCCCGAGCCACATCGTCTCCTGTTGCTCTTCGCGCACCAGGCGGGTCTCGCTCTCGGCCACCGGCGAGTCGCCGGCCGCCAGGCTCGCGGCGTAGTCGTCCAGCGCGGTCCGGTTGCTCCAGCGCCGGCGGTCCACATACGACGCCGCGGCCGGACCGTAACCGCGGTACTCCTCGTTGTGCCAGTAGACCTGGTTGTGCGCGCAGCGGCGGCCCGGTCGCGCGAAGTTCGAGATCTCGTAGTGCTCGTAGCCGGCCGCACCCAGATCGTCCCTCGCCGCCTGGTACATGTCCGCCTCGGTGTCCTCGTCCACCGGTTGCACCAAACCAGCGGCCACGTCGCCATCGAGCCGGGTGCCCGGCTCGATGGTCAGGCCGTACAGCGAGATGTGCGCCGGCTCGAGGGCCACCGCCTCGCGTAGGGTCCGGCGCCAGCCGGCCAGGTCCTGGCCCGGCAGGGCGAACATCAGGTCGAGGCTCAGGTTGTCGAACCCCGCGGCGCGGGCCAGGTCACACGCCCGGTACGCCTCGGCCGCGCCGTGCGTGCGGCCGAGGCCCCGCAGCAAGCGATCGTCGAGGCTCTGCACCCCCAGGCTCAACCGACTGAAGCCGCCCTGGCGCAGCGCGGCGAACAGGCCGGCCTCGGCCGTGGTCGGATTGGCCTCGCAAGTCACTTCCTCGGGCAACGGCCCCAGGCGGTGCAGCAGTTGCAGCAGCGCGTCGGCGCCAAGCGTGGTGGGCGTGCCGCCGCCGAAGTAGACCGTGCGCGCCGGCCGCGGCGCCTCGGCCGCCAACTCGCGGCCGATGGCCTCGCGGTAGCGCGCCAAACGCTCCGCCTGCGCGGCAGGCGCCGCCGGCAGCGCCGCGGTGGCGAAGTCGCAATAGCCGCAGCGCCGCAGGCAGAACGGCACGTGGCAGTAGACCGCCCACGACGAAGTCATGCCGTCAGCGGCCTCGGTGGTGTGGCGGTGGCGGCGGGGCGTGGTGCAGCGGCGGGCCGATATGGTCGACGCGCGGGTACCAGTTGGTCGGCGGTGGCAGGCGGTCGAGCCGCAGGCAGGCCGACAGGACGGCGACGGCGATCTCCACGGCGATGGCCAACAGCGCCAAGGTCGCCATGAACCGCCACATCGCGCCCGGGGTCTGCGGTTCCGGGCCGAAACTCACTTTGCGACTGCCGCGCAGCCAGGTCGTGCTCATGGTCAGTCACCAGAGTCATTGTACCGCGGTCGGCGGGTGTGTCGCCAGCGGTTGACTCACACTCGCCGGCAAGCGGGCACCGGGCAGGCGCCCCGCCAGCAGAATGCGCCGGAAGTTCTCACCCAGCACGAGGCGCTTATCGGCTTCGCTCAGTCGCGTGTAGACCACCCAGCCGAGTTGCGGCCGCGGGTCACGCATCGGCGCGTCGGTGCCGTAGAGCACCCGGTCGGCCCCGATCTCGGCGCACAGGTACTCGATGACGCCGTTGGTGACCGGCGTCAAGGTCAACTCGGCGGAGATGTTGGCCGCCTGCTTCGCCACGCCGACCACCTGCTCGGCAAAGGCGAAGCTACCGCCACTGTGCGCGATCAGGCAGTGCAGGTTGGGGAACCGCTGCGCGATGTCGAGCACCACGCCGACCCCACCCACCGAGATGTGGAACAGCGCGTAGAGCGCGTGGTCGTGGCCGAACTGCCACCAGGGCTCGAAGCTCGGGTGGTTGTACGGGAGTGGTGTCCGCTGGTACGGCTTGAGTCCGGGGAAGCCCAGGCCGAGGTGGTAGTGCGCGATGGCCGCCTGCATCTCCTCGGCGCTCTGGTGCGTCGGGTTCAGCGTCAGCAGACCCAGCAGCTCGTCGGGCGCCTGCGCCACGGCGGCGGCGGTGACCTGGTTGCCGGCCGGCGCATCCATGCCCACCGTGCCGTTCCAGCTCATCAGGGCGGTGGCATCGGTGCCCAGGCGCCGCGCCACCTCGAGCAGACCGGACGCATCGCCGCGCGGCATGACGTAGGCTTCGCCGGCGTAGTTGGCGCCGTCCCGCAGCACATGGCAGTGCGCGTCGAGCAGCCGACAGCTCAACGGCGTGCCGGCGCGCGCCTCGGCGGTGACACCGTCGTGCCACGGGCCCGGCGCCGGCGGCGCGGTCGGCCCGGCGCCCTTGAGCAGGCGGGTCAGGTTGCCCGCGGCCACCTGCTGCGCCGCGTCGCGGCCATACAGGCCATAGTCGATCAGGGCCCGCGCGGCACCGGCCGACTGCATCGGCAGGCCACTGCCGAACAGGCAGCGCGTGAACCCGTAGCGCTCGCCAAAGGTCTCGACCGCGCGGTTCGCCTGCAGATTGTGGAAGGTCAGGTGCAGGTGCGGATGCCGGTCCATCAGCAACTGCACCAGGCGCCACTGCGACCAGTAGGCTTCGGTCAAGACGACGGGCGAGCCGGCGAACAGCGCCAGGAAGGTGTCGGCCGTGGCGAAGTCGCCGAGTTCGGCGAACGACACGAACACCGGCACCGTGGCGGCAGCGAGGGCCTCGGCCAACTCGCCGAGACAGGCCGCGTGAACGGGCAGACCGTGCGTCTTCGGGTAGAGCGTGACGGCCCGCACGTCGGCAGCGACCATGCGCCGCACCAGTTCGGCCGGCGCCGGGAAGTCGTCCAGCACCGGCGGCACGACCGTCCAGCAGGGCCACAGTCGCTCGCGGTGCGGCGCGATCTCCTCGAGCAGCCGCCGGTTGCTGTAGTCCGGCTCGTCGTAGCGCGCCTGCGTATGCCGGACCAGCGCCCCGGCCACGCCGGCCAGCTCCAGATCCGCCAGCAAGTGGTCGAGCGACCACCGCTCCTGCGGCGCCTTGCCCGGCCGCGCCCCGTACTCCGCGTGACAATCGAAGAAGGTCAGCTCCGCCACGTCGCCCCTCCATCTCGGGGACAGTATACCTAACTCGTGGTATGCTGTCGCCCAGGAGCATACCATGGCACGGCTGGCCCGAGTGGTGATTCCCGGCGTTCCGCACCATGTCACGCAGCGCGGCAACCGCCGCGAGACGGTGTTCTTCAGTGACGACGACTACCGCGCCTACCTCGGGTTGCTGGCCGAGCAGGCCCAGGCGGCCGGCACCGCTGTCTGGGCCTACTGCTTGCTGCCGAACCACTGCCATGTGATCGCGGTGCCCGCTGACGAGGACGGCCTGCGCAAGGCCTTCGCCGACGCCAACCGGCGCTATGCGCGTCGCATCAACGCGCGTGAAGGCTGGCGCGGGCACCTCTGGCAGGAGCGCTACGGCTCGTTCGCGCTGGACGAGGCGCACCTGTGGGCGGCGGCGCGCTATGTGGAGCTGAACCCGGTGCGCGCCGGCCTGACGGCCCGCGCCGACGACTGGCCGTGGAGCAGCGCCCGCGCCCACCTGGCCGGCGCCGACGACGCCGTGGTCACCGTGGCCCCGCTGCTCCAGACCGTGGGCGACTGGGCCACCTATCTGGGCGAGCCCACCGCACCCGAGACCGGCGACCTGCTCCGCAGGCACGAGCAGACCGGCCGCCCGCTCGGCAATGACGCGTTCATGGCGCAACTGGAGGAGCTCACCGGCCGCCGCCTGCGCAAGCTGCGCCCAGGCCCGCACCGCGGCGAGGCCGAGCGGTGACCGCCCACTTGGCGGCCAAGCTGACCCGCTCCTGGGGCCACTTCGACACCGGGCGGCGAGATCGCGCATACTAGGGTGTGCGACCGGTCCGTCAGGCTGTCGGCCGGCGTGGCGTCGGCCCCGAAGGAGGGCTGCCATGGCGCTTCGGACGGTGTTGCTGCTCGATGCGGCGGTACTGGTCGCGCTCGGGGGTTCGTTCCTGCTGATCCCGGGGCAGGTGGCCCTGGCCTTCGGTTTCGGCACGCTGCCACCGGCGATGCACCACCTGGTCGGGCTGTGGGGCTGCGCGCTGGTGACGCTCGGCGCCGGCACCTTCGCCGCCGCGCTCAACCCCTGGCGGCATGTGATGATCATCCGCATCGGCATCGCGCGCGGCGCGCTCGAGTTCGCCGTCGGGCTGTTGCACCTGCTGCTGGGCGTGGCCACGCTACGCCAGGCCGCGCCCGGCCTGCTCGCCGGCGGCACCGTGGCCATCGCCTACACGGTGCTCTACCCGCCGCGACCGGCCGCGCCGGCGGTGGCCGCGCCGCCCGTCGAGGAGGCCGAGCATGCCGCATGACCTGCTGCTGAGCAGTTGCCCGCACTGCGGCGAGACGGTCATCATCGGCCGCGCCTACTGTCCGGCCTGCGGCGCGCCACAGGCGCAAGGCGCGGCGCGCACGGGCCAGGTGGGCCTCGTCAACCTGGTCGTGGCCGTCGTGCTGGTCCTCTGCGCGGCGCCGTTCGGCTTCGTCGGTGGCGCCTGCTCGCTGATGGGCCTGCAAGCGCTGCCCGCGTCGGGCGGTGACGCGCAGATGGCGGTCATCTCGCTGGGCTTCGGCCTGCCGGTGTTGGCCGTCGGCGTCGGCCTGTGCGTGCTGGCCGCCTGGCTGCTGCGCCACGGCGGGCTCGGCAAGCCCTGACTCCGCGCTCAGCCGCGCGGGTCGAACCAGCTCTCGGCGGTCAGCGCCAGGTACGGCGGCACGCCCGACAGCTCGCAGCCGATGTCGATGGCCGCCCAGAGCACCAGGCTCCACAGGCGACCGGTGTCCGCCGCGGCCGGCCGCACGACCAGCTCGGCGCGCTCCGGCGGCGGGCCCGGAGCGGCGGCGCGAGCCACGCCGGGCAGGACCGCCTGGCCCGGATTGACGCCCTGATGCGTCGCCACCGGTTGCCCGTTCGGCGCGAGCACCACCGCACCGTAACCACCGGTGTGGACGCCCAGCAGCTTCACCTTGAACTCGGTGGTGCCCGTCGGCACGAAGAAGTGCAGTCGGCGCCGGCCCACCCCGCCGATGGTCAGGCCCGGCGTGGTCTCGGCGACGGCCATCAGCCGCTCGCCGCGCAGGCTCCAGACGCTGCGGAAGTCGTCTCTGATCTCGACGCGGTAGACCTGGCCCGCGGCGCCCGGCAACGCGCAACGGAACTCATGCGGGCCGTCGGTGCTGTAGGTACCGGCCTTGACGGTCGCGCCGGCCGCGTTGAGCACCTTGATGGTCCCCGTGTCGGCGCCCTTGTTCATCGAGCCGTGCGGCCGCCGTTCGGCAACCAGTTGTCCGTCGGCCGCGCGCAGGCGCACCCAGAAGACCTTGGTCTCCGGCCCGCGCATCGAGTGCCCGTCGGCGTCCGGCGTCTGGGCCAGATAGCGGCCCATCGACTCGGCGCCGCCGTCGAGCATCTGACGGCCGCGGTCGGGCCGGTGCGTCGCATACCAGCGCTCGAGGAGCGCCAGCGTGCCGCTGGTGAAGTGCATCTTCTGCGCGATGGACTTGCCCGATGAATCCGTGCCACCGAACACCACGCCGGTCAGCGCCGCCTCGACCACGTCCATCAACCGCTGGTCGCCGGTGATCTGGCCGACGTAGGCCACCGGGCTGATGATCAGCATGTTCAGGCTGGTGCTGGCGCGGTGGCAGGGCGTGCCGTCCGCCAAGGCCGAGTAGGGCCAGCCGCACAGTCTGCCGTCCCACGACTTGAGCACCCAACCCACGCCGGCCTGCAGCGACCTGAGCACCGCCGGGTCCTGTGTCTCCTCGTGGTACGCCTGCAAGCCGCCGAGCAGGATGCCCATCAGGAACAGGTTGTTGCCGACGCCACCGGGATGAGCGCCGGCATGGTCGCCGGGCAGCACATGGGGCCAGGCGCCACCACGGTCGAACTGCTGCTCGCGCAGCGCCACCGCGGCGATACGGCCGGCCGCAGCCAGGTACTCCGCGTCGTAGGTCTGGCGGTAGATGGCCAGGATGGCACGTAGCGACCAGCCAGCCGAGCGCTCATGCGTGCCGAGCCGCTGGAAGTCACGCGACATGGCCCAGGCAACGTGCTCGCCGAGGCCCAGCGCCGCTTCCATGACCCGAGCCTCGCCGCCGAGGCACCAGGCGTCGACCATGCCATCGGCCCAGACATGCCCACTGGCGGCGGCGGTGTGGTAGCCGTAGCGCCAGGTCCAGGTGGCGTGCGCGCCTTGCTCCGACCACATGCCGGTGTGCCCGATGGAGTGCAGGTGGTTCGCGCCCACATAGTACGGGTCGGGATAGGCATGGACACAGTCGACATCGGCCTGGTGGCGCGCCGCCGTCATGGCCAGGCGGTAGTACTCGCGCCGGCCGGTGCGCAGGAACTGCATGAAGAAGCCGTGCGCCAGGTCGTACTCGTTGTTGCCCCAGTTGCGCCCGCGCTCGCCGTACCAGTCGCCGAAGTTCAGGTAGCCGTAGGTCCGGTCCTGGTCGCGCTCGGACAGGTAGCCGGCCAGACTGCGCTCGACCAGGTGATCCCAGCCCGCGAACTGCTGGTCGGTCCGCGCCGCCAACGGCCCGGCGGCCCCGGTCGCCGCCACGTAGCTGGCCGGCACCACCGCCACCACCGGCACTTCGGCATCGGCCCAGACCTCGCGCGGCGGCAGTTGCCCGCCGAAGTCGAAGGTGAGCCGGGTGGTGAACGACATGCCCCACTTGAGGCGGTACTTGCCCTCGCACAGGTTGTACAGCAGGTAGTGCGGCAGGCCCTGGCCGTAGTCGGCGCCGGGCTGCTGCGGCAGCAGGTCGAAGTGCAGGCCGTCATCCTCAGCGCGGATGGCTTTCGGCCAGCGCTGCCAGAACTCGTGGCCCACCACCGTCAGCGGCCGGGCTTGGTCACGCAACTGCACCACGGCCGGCAGGCGCGGCCGCGACGGCGACGCGACACCGCGCGACGAGACGGCGGTCTTGGCGTCGTCCAGCCAGGTGGCCACGAACGGCCGCGCGGCCGCCATGGCACTGCCGTCGGCAGAGTCGAGGAACAGACCGCCCAGGTCGCCGGCCGGCTGCAGCCCGAGGCTCAGCGAGGTGATATCGGTGAACTCGGTGGCCAGGTGGTCATTGACGTGCGTCAGCGCCACGGTCACCCGCGGCGAGCCGGCGCGGAAGCACAGCCGCGCCACGTACCGCATGTAGGTGGCGCCGTCAGCCGCGGCGTACCGGCCCTCGACCCGCACCACCACCTGCTGCGGCCCTTGCTCCTCGAGGCGCAGGCTCTCAGGCGCAATGCCGGCCAGGTCGAAGGCCTTGCCCTGCTCATCGACCAGCCGCACGCCAGCCGCGTCGGAGGCGGCCACCGGCTGGCCCTGGCGCCGCACCGCGCTGAACAGGTTGAACCGCTGCCGGTCGAGCGTCACCTGGACCGCGCCGGTGTCGATCAGCAACTTGCCGGCCGCGTCGGTCACCCGGAGCGGGCTGGACGCGTCGCCGCGCCGGACGTCACGGCCGAACTCGACCACCAACTCGCGCTTCTCCCGCGCGCCCAGCGGCACCGTGGCGTCGAGCAGCGCCCACTTGACGCTCCGGTCCGGCCAGAACGCCGTGACCGCCACCTGGCACGGCACCTCCTGCCCGCCCGCCAGCAGACGCACCCGGCGCGGGTCGAACAGCGCGCCGCGAGCGCACGGGAAGCCGCAGCGCACCGCAGTCGCCGAGCGCGCCACACCGGCCTCTTCGAGCAGCTCGACCGGCACCTGTTGCCGCGCGACCGAGCCGGCGCGATCCGGCTCGCGCGCGCCGGCGAAGGTCGGCAGCGGCCGTGGCCGCCCCGGTCTGATCGGCTCCTTAGGCGTCACCTGCGCCGCCGTCAGGCCCTTGTCGCCGAGCTTCTCCAGCACCACGTAGCGGTCGTGGTAGCGGAAGTCGTCCAGTGACCGCAGACTGCTCTCGGTGCCACCTTGCAGCGCCGGCACGGCGACCGTCGATCGTGGCAGCGAGACCAGTTTGCGCGGCGTGCCGTCGCCGCGTCCGCCGCGCTGCTCGGAGAGCAGGCTGACCTCGGTCAGCACGCGCTCGCCGTCCACGCGCAGCGGCGCGTCCAGCACCACGTAGAGCACGTTGCCCACCACCAGCCCGCGCGCGACGGTCCGCGGCGCCTGATAGGCCGGGCTGTGGCTCGAGACACTCAGATTGGCGCCCTGCACCACCACCATCACGTCGACCCCGGCGTGCTCCGGGTCCTGGCGCCCGGTCTGCCGATCGTTGTCCAGGTCGGCGTAGAGAATGAAGGTCCGTCCGTTGAACGCCGCGGGCCGACCGAAGGTGACCTTGAACAGCAAGCGCTGCCCACCCACGTGGCAGGCCTCGAAGCGCACGATGTCGAGCGCGTTGGCCTTGGCCTCGGCGTCGGTGTACGGGCGCGGCTGGGCCGTGGCCAGCGTCTCGTACTTCGGCTGCCAAGCGGCCGGCAATCCCAGGCGCTCGCGCCGGCTCACGGTGAGTTCGTCGGCGTTCTGGGCCATGGCCGCGGCCGCCAGCGCCAACCCGAGCAGGACGAGGCAGATGGTGCGCATCGAGCGATCTCCAGGCCGGCTCGCAGAGCCGCCGGCCGGACGCCGCTATTGTGCGCCGACAGTGGACGCGCCGTCCAGCCTCGGTGGCAGGTCGTCAGACCAACACTGGTTGCCCATCGCGCCAGGTAACCTCTCGGCGCGCCAGGTACCAAGTCCGCCCGCCGTCGCAGTTGCCCTGGTAGAACAGGTGCAAGCGGCCATCTTCAGCGGTGAAGGCGAACGGGTGGCCGGATTCGCTGGCGTTCCACTCACCCGGCGCGCCGCAGGGCAGGAACGGTTGGTCGCTGAGGCGGGTCCAGTGCTCGCCGTCGGTGCTGGCCGCCACACCGATCTGCTGGGGTTGGTTGTTGTACGCGCCGGCGTAGCACATGAACAGGCGCCCGTCATGCACGAACAGCGCCGGCGCCTCGATGCAGTCCTGCTCCCAGGGCAGCTCCGGCCGCAAGGCCGGGCCGTCGCCCAGTTGCCGCCAGGTCGCCGCGCCGAAGTCGCTGTCGAGCGGCGCGGTGGCGGTGACCAGCATCTGTTGCCGGAACTCGGGATCACGCGTGGCCGCGCAGAGCAGCAGTCGGCCGCCATGGGCGATCACGTCGGCGTCGATGGCGCGCCCGCAGTTCCAGTCGCCGGTGGGGGCGAAGATCGGGTTGGCCGGGTGGCGCGCAAAGCGCAGGCCGTCACTGGAGACCGCGTGGCAGATGGCGTCGCGCCGGCCGTTGCCGTAGGTCTGGTAGAACAGGTGCACGCGACCGGCCAGCACGATGGCGCCGGGCGCGCACAGGCCGTTCTGTTCGCAGTCCTGCTCGGGCAGCAGTTCGCCAAGGCGCGTCCAGTGCTCCAGGTCGCTGCTCTCGGCGATCCCGATCGCCCAGCCCGGAGGCGCTCCGGCCGGCCGCAGGTGGTCGGCGTACGGCGGCAGGCTGTAGTACAAGAGGTAGCGGCCCTCGTGGCGAACGACGGCCGGGTCCTTGGCGAAGGGCCGGCCAAGGCGGCTGGTATCGGCATAGCGCATGGACGTCGATCCTCTGTCAGCGGGCTTCGCTGGCGCTATGGACCATGCCTGGGCGCCGAAGGTTCCGCCGCGGCCGACTCGCGCTGCCGCTGACCCTATGGTAATCTGCCTGGCCGGAGCCCGATGCCCATGCCCCAGTTCGGCGGTCTGTTGCCCTGGGCGGCCACCACGCCGGCAGCGGCCGCGGCGGTGGCCTGCGGTCTGGCCGCGCTGGCCGCGCTGACCGCGCGTCAGGTGGCCCTCAGTCTGTACCGCCACGGTCTGCGCGCCACCGCGCCGCCGCCGGCGGCATGGTCGCTGGGCGCCGCGGTACTGCTCGCCGCGGTGGCCTACTTGCTGGCTACCTGGCTACCACCGGGCTTCTGGCGCGAGGCCGCGTTGGGCGCCGTGTATGGCCACAGCGCGCTCGATCTGGCCAACAACGTCCGCGCCGCCGCCGCGGTGCGCGCCGTGGCCGGCATTCCGCAAGCGACCCAGATGTGGCTGCAACTGCCGCCGCGCAGCCGCCTGGAGACCGCGCTGGCGCTGCATCCGGCGGTCGTGGCCGTGCTGGCGGTGGTCTGTCTGCTGCACTGCGAGGCCGGGCTACTCGGCTTCCTGGCCGGGGCCCTGGCGCAGATGGCGTTGGTGCGCCGGCACGGTGAGCGCCAGCTCGCCGTGCTCTGGCAGGAGTTGGCCGCCAACGCCGTAGACCGGCCGACACCGCCGGGCACGGACGGCCGCAACCCAGACTGACCGAAAGGAGTACGCATGGCAAGGCCAGACGTCGTTGTGGTGGGAGCCGGCATCGTCGGGTTGGCCGTGGCCCACGAGATCAGCGCCCAGGGCCTGCGCGTGCTGGTGCTCGAACGCGGCCAGGTCGGTTGTGAAGCCTCGGGCGTGGCCGGCGGCTTCGTCTCGCTACAGGCCCAGCACACCTCGACGGTCATCGGTCTGGTCCGTGAGGGTCTGCGCCACTACCTGTCGCTCGGCGACCGTCTCGGCGCCGACATCGGCCTGCGCACCTGCGGCAGCCTGATGCTCGCGGCCGGTGAGACCGAGGCCGAGGAGTTGGCCACACACCAGGCGGCCCTGACCGCGGCCGGCGTGACGCACCAGCCACTCGACGCGCCGGCGCTCCGCGAGCAACTGCCGCTGGTCGCCGACGGCGTGACCGCCGGTTCGTACTGCGGCAGCGATGTGCAGATCGACCCGCCGCGCCTGCTGGCGGCCTACCACGATGCACTGGAGCGGCAGGGCGCCGAGGTGCGCGAGAACCGCATGGTGGTCGGCCTGCAAACTGCGGGCGACCGCACCACCGGCGTGCGCACTCGGTTCGGCGACATCGACGCCGACCACGTGGTCCTGGCTGCCGGCGCCTGGACGCCGGTGCTGTTGCCCCCGAACCTGGCCGGCTTCGTGCGCGCGCGGCGCGGCCAGTTGCTGGTGGCCCGTCCGCGCCGGCGGCTCGTGCAGCACCTGCTGCTCGGCGTCGACTACCTGCGCGCCCGCTTCGGCGAAGACGCGATCGGCTTCACGCTGGAGCAGACCGTCGATGGCATCATCCGCCTCGGCGGCACGCGCGAATGGGTCGGCTACGACCGGCGGCCCACGGCGCTGCTGGCCGAGGCCGAGGCCAATGCCTCGCGCTACCTGCAACTGCCCGAGGGCATGCAATGGTCGTACGCCACCGCCGGTCTCCGGCCGACCACACCCGACGGCCTGCCGCTGGTCGGCTCGCCGAGCCCGGGCCTGTGGCTGGCCGCCGGCCACGAGGGCCTGGGCTTCGCGCTGGCCCCGGTCACCGCGGCGCGCCTGACCGCGGCCATCATCGGTCGGCCGGCCGACCTGCGGGCCTTCAATCCCGGCCGCTTCATGACGCCCGAGAACGGTCGGCTACCCACCTCGGGCGAGTAACCGCCCTCAGGCGTCCGACCAGGTGCGACGCTTCGGCAAGTCGACGGTGAACGTCGAGCCGTGCCCCAACTCGCTGGCGACGCCGATGCGCCCACCGTGCGCCTCGACCAGGGCCTTGGTCAGATAGAGCCCCAGCCCGGCACCGCGGATCCGCCGCCGCTCGGCCTCACCCACGCGCGAGTACTGCTGGAACAGATGCGGCAGGTCGGCGGCGGCGATGCCGTAACCCTGGTCGCACACCGCCAGTTGCACCGCGTCCGCGGTCTCGGTGAGCCGGACGGTGACGGTGCTGTCGTGCGCCGAGTACTTGATGGCGTTGTTGACCAGGTTGGTCAGCACCTGCTCGATCTTGTCGGCGTCGGCCTCGAGCAGCACCTTCGCGGCCTGGCTGTCGAGCACCAGTTGGTGGCCCGGCGCATAGACGCGCTGAGCCTCGAGGACCCGTTCGATGGCCGCCACCAGGTCGAGGTGCTGCCAGCGCACGTCCAGCGCCCGCCCGGAATCGAGCCGCGCCATGCACAGCAGATCAGCCACCATGCGGCGCAGCCGATCGCACTCGTGGTCGATGATGCGCACGAAGTTGCGGTGGTCGTCCTCTTTCAGGCGGTCGTCGGCCAGCAGCGCCGCGGCGAACCCTTTGATGCTGGTCAGCGGCGTGCGCAGTTCGTGCGAGACGAACGAGATCAGCTCGGTACGCATCTCGGCCAACTCACGCAACTGCGTGATGTCGGCGCAGACCACGACCTTGCCGATGCGCCCGCGCGAGGATTCGACCTCGGCCGCGTGGACCCGTAGCGTGCGCTGCTCGGGCTCCTGGATGGACACCTCGGTCCCGTCGGGCCCGGTCTCGCCCACGGCCAGCACCGCACCGAGGCTGACGTTCTGCACATCGAGCGCCGGCAGCCCCAGCACCGGCTCTTCGCCCAGCCCGAACAGTCGCCGGGCGGCGTCGTTCAGCACCAGCAAGCGGCCTTCGTTGTCGATCATGATGACCGCGTCGGCCATGTGCTGGATCATCGCGTGGCGCGTGGCCTGCTCGTTCGCCAGACTGGCGTTGGCCGCGAGCAACTGCTTGTTGACCGTGGCGACGCGCCGCTCCAGCCGGCGGTAGAGCTGCGCGCGCTCCAGCGCCACCGCGGCCTGGCTCGCGAAGGCCTCCATGAGCAGGATCAACTGGGCGATGTCGCCGACATCCTCCAGGTTGACCACCTCCAGCGCGCCGGTCACGCTGTGGTCGGTCTTCAGTGGCACGGCCAGCAGCGAGGTGGTCCGGAACCCGGTCTGCATGTCGACGTCGCGGAAGAACCGCGGGTCCTCGTAGGCGTCCGGCACGTAGACGGATTCGCCGGTGGCGATGCAGTGACCGACGATGCCCCGACCGGCCTCGATGCGAACGCCGGCCAACTGGTCCTTGGCCGGGCCGACGGCATGGAAGAAGGTCAGCTCACCGGACTCCGCGTCCTGTAGCACGACCGACGAGCCGGCCGCCTTGGCCACGTCGGCGGCCGATTGCAGGATGGTGGTCAGCAGCGCGTTCAGGTCGTGGACCGAGTTGACCGCGCGGTCGATGGCGATCAGCGTGGTCAGGTGCGCGTTGCGCCGCCGCAGGTCACTGATCAGCACCGTGTTGGCGACCAGCAGTCCGAGCTGTTCGGCCACGACACCGAGCATGGCCAGGTCGTTCGGCTCGAACGGCTGGCCATCGGCCCGGTTCATCACCAGCAGCGCCCCGTCGACCTGCCCTTCGCGGTGCATGGGCACACCCATCACCGACCGGGTGTAGAAGCCGGTGGTCTGGTCGACGCGCGGCATGAAGCGCTCGTCCTGGCGCGCATCGGCCACGTTCAGCGGCTGGCGGTGGCGGCAGATCCAGCCGGCGAAGCCCTCACCGGCTGCGGTGCGCACCGGTTGCAGCAAGGTCGGCGGTAAGCCGCCCGCGCAGTGGTGGACCTGCTCGCCGGTCTGCGGATCGACCAGCACCAAAGCGACCGCCGTGGCGCCGAACGCCTGCTGGCAGTAGTCGGCCAGTGCCACGGCGAAATCGTCGATGCTGACCACCGACTCCAGCAGTCGGCTCAATCGCCCCAGCAGTACGAGGCGCGCTGCGCCGCCGTTCTCGGCGGTGTCTGACGCGGGTCCCATATCACCTGCCTATCGTCGACGTCGTTGAGCCCGGCTCCCTGGCCGGTTCGGCCGCCGGCCCGCCGGTGCTCTCGGCACCGGCCGGCGCAACGACCGTCACGGGGGCGCGTCGTCGCAGCCGGCGACGGCCCACCAACAGTTCCACTTCCAGCGATCGCTCGGCCCGCCGCTCGCCGGGCGGCAGCGTCGGCGTGTAGCTCAGCGTCAGCAGGCGCCGCTCGCCCAGATCCAGCGTCGCACGCACCGGCTCGACTCCCAGCTCGCTCGCGGTGAGCGTGGCCACTTCGGCCAGGGCGCCGCCGGTCAGGGTTGCGTAGAGCGCCAGTTGCGCCGGCTCGTCGGCGGTCAGCCACTGCGGCACCATCAGCCCGCTGACCTCGACGGTGGCCCGCTCGCCGCGTGGCAGCGGCACCAGCGCGGCCAACGGCACCAGCAGCTCGTCGGTTGCCAGACCGCCGTCGGCCACGGTCGCCTCGGCCGCGGCGGGCGCCAGCCGCCCGCGCCCGGTGCCGAAGTACACCTCCTGGCTGGCCGTGCCCAAGCCGTCGAACAGCGCAGCCGAGGCCACCACCACGCCAGCCGCCTCCTCGCCGGTGGCCGGCCGCAGCAGACACCGGGCGCCGAGTGGCTGGCCGCTCAGCGCCTGACCGGGGGCCGCCAGGCAGCGCACCGCGCCGGACACGCCGAGCACGATCACCAGCTCGTCGCGCCGCCCCGAGTGCGCCAGTCCGCACAGCGCCGCCGCCAGTTTGGTCAGACGCTGCTCGAACTGGTCGACCGGCACGCCGCCTGAGCCACCGGCCAGCAGATCGAGCCCGACGGCACACAGCGCCGCCGAAGTGCGCACGAACCGCACCAGGCCCAACTCCGCCAGCGGCGCGAGCGCCACCGGCACCGCGCGGCCACCGTGCAGACCCAGCTCCGGGCGCAGCCGCCCGAACAGCTCATCCCAGTCGTAGGCCGCCGCCTCGGGCCGCCACCTCATGCCGCCGAGGGCCCGGCGCAACGACCACTCCGCGGCCGCCGGCACCACGCCCCACAGCGGCTCCGCGCCACCGTCGTAGACATCGCCCAGCGGGCTGGCCAGCACCTGCTCCCAGTCGGCCCAGGACAGGCCGGCCACCAGCACCACGCAGGTCCGCGGCTCGCCGCGCTGGTGACGCAGCGGCTCGACCACATCGTCCCAGGCCCGCGCGGCGCGGCGCGCCGGCGGCGCGCCGGCCACCCACTGCTCGAGCAGCGACCGCGCCGCGATGCGCTCGGTGTCCAGCCAGCGCTCCTCAATCCACTGCACCCGGGCGAACAGGCTGGTCAGCAGGCCCTTGTGCCGCGCCGAGTCGGGCACGGGATCCCAGTTCGTCTCACTGAGCGCATTGTCGAGCAGCGCCTGCCGCGCCGTCGCCAGGTCGCGGTCCACCGTGGCGGCCTGCGCGCCGGCCAGCCGCGCCGGCCAGCCGTCGGCCACACTGGCCGCCTCGCTGTCGGCGGCCCACCGCGCCAGCCTCGCGTAGGCGCGGTCGAGCCGCAGTAGCGCACGCAGCAGTTCCGCGTGCGCCCGCACCGCCGCCGCGTGCGACAGCCGCTCCATCCGCCCGAGCAGATGGTCGAGGTCCGGCTCCAGGCCCAGCTCCTCGGGCGCGGCATCGGACGCCGCCGCCGCCAGGATGCACCGCAGCGCCATCAGCACCAGGTGGCCCGACCGCGTCTCGCGGCGCAGCACCCGCACCGCCGAGGAGGCGTCCTGCAGCTCCAACAGGCCCACCGTGGCGGCCCGCAACGGACCGTCCAGAATGTCCTCGCCGGCGTCGCGCTGGGCCGCGGCCAACTCGGGATCGAGGCGTTCCAGCCGGTAGGCGACGCGCGCCACCGCGGTGGCATCCTGGCCCGCCAGGCCGTGGGCGCCCGGATACAACCGTGGCAACTGCTTCGCCAGATCGGCCACATGCGGCTGTAGCACCGCCACCAGCCAGGTCAGCCGCACCGCCGCCGTCGGGTCGTCGAGCGACAGCCAGCCCACCGGCGCCGGCTGGTGCCGCAGCCAGGCCTGGAGCCGCTCGGCCAACGGCGAGCCGCGCTTGCGCAGCCGGCGGATCGCGCGCTCGTTGCGGAACAGCGCCTGCCAGGCGTCGGCCGGGTCGACCGGTCGCGTCAGGTCGAGGCCCAGTTGCGCGCGCAGCAGGATGCTCTCGGCCGCCGCCGGCGTGAGGGGGCCCGACTCGCCGGCGCGCCACACCCGCCACGCCCGGGCCACCGCATCGAAGCGGCTGACCAGCAGCTCATCCTCGCGCTCGGTCCAGTCGGGCCAGCCGTCGTCGCCGGTCAGCCCGCGCAAGAGCACGCGCGGCGTCAGCCGCAACCAGCCCTCGCCGCCGGCCGCGGCCTCCACATCGGGCATGAACACATCGGGGCGACGGCGGACCACCAGCACCCGCACATCGCAGTCGCGGACCAGCTCATAGCGTGCGCGGAAACTGACGTTGCCGGCCGCCTCGATGACCAGCCGCTCGATGCCGTCCGGGTCGGTCCAGGACTCCGGCGTCGCCAACAGCCCGGCCGGATCATCCACCAGCAGCGTGCGCCGCCCCGGCGCCTGCTCTGCCAGACAGGCTGCAACTACATCCAGCGGTGTCATCCGGCGCTCGCCTCCGTGCCCGTTAGACACCAGATTCGCTCCGACGGCACCACCGACGGCGGCAACGGCACTCCGGCACGCGGTCCATCACCGTACAGCCGCGCGCTCCGACCGGCCCGCACCCCCGGCGCCACCAGCAGCACCCGGCCCGCAACGTGCGCCAGACCGCTCAGATCGAGGCGTTCGCCCACGAGCAGTTCCAGGTCGCGCACGACCACCGCCTCGGGCGCCTCGGCCAGCCATTGCTCCCAGGCGGCCTGCAGCGCCGCCCGGACCGCCCCACCCCGCCCGGACTCGCCGGCCTCGCCCGCCATCAGCGCTTCGGGCTCCGGCAGCCGCGCCAAGAGCTCGCGGTTCAGCCGGTGGACCGGCACCCGGGCCGCCTCCGCCGCCGCGCCCACCTGCTCGAGGTCGGCCCACGATCCGAGCAACAGCGCGCAGCCCGAGCCGCCTCGCCGCCACGCTACCAGCGCCTCCGCAACGTCCAAGTACCACTCCAGCGCGAGCGAATCTACCACCATCGGCGGCCATCCGCCAAATGCCGGCCGAGTCGGGGTGTGCTTCCAGGCGAGTGGGCCGTGCGGTTCGCCGCTCACCACCTCCTGGC
>CAZHGD010000034.1:0-52380 GCA_964531735.1 uncultured Fimbriimonadaceae bacterium
CTGGCCGCCGCGGCGCGCGCCTGGCTGGCCCAGGCCCGCGCGCAGCGCGACGAGCCCGGCGCGTTCCTCGCCCACCGGCCCTTCATGAGCGCCGGACGCGGCCTGCGCGGCCTGATCGCCGCCGCCGCCGGCTGGCAGTTGCAGCTTCAGGCTGACGACGACTGGCTGAGCCCGGCGACCCCGAAGCCGCTGCGCCTGGTCGCCTGGCGCACGCCGGCGGCCGTCGCGCCCGCCACGCTCGAACTGGTGCCGCTCGGGCCGTGGCCGACCACCGTCACCACGCCGCCCGACGGCACCGGTGGCTGGTCGGCATTCCCGGTCAAGGCGGCCCTCCGGGTGGGTGCCGTGACCGAGCGGACCGCGCCCGTGCTGGCCATCGCCGAGGCGCCCGTCGCCGGACAGACGGTGCCGCTTTGGGACCTGCGCTTGCTGGAAGCCGAGCGACCGCTCGAGTTGCGCCTGCCGACACGGCCGGTGCCGGTGGTGGCCGGACGGTCGCTCGAGGCGCCGGTGACGGTGCGCAACTGGTCGCCACACGCCGGACAGGTCCGCCTGTCGGCCGAGGCACCGGCCGGCTGGACCGCCCGCCTGGAGCCCGGCGAGGTGACCGCGCCGGCGCTGGCCGACACCACGGCGCGCCTGCGCGTCGCCGTACCGGCGGCCACGCCGCGCGGCCGGCAGGACCTGCCCGTGCTGGCCCTCTGGAACGGCGCGGCGGAGGCTGGTGTGCCCGGCCTGTTGCCGGTCACCGTGGTGCCGGCGATGGAGCCGGTGAGCGCGAGCAGCGGACCGTGGACGCCGCCGGCGGATGAGAACCTGGCGACCAACCGGCAGGAGGGCAGCTTCCAGATCTGGGCCACCGCGGGCGAGCGGCTGCAGATCGAGTTGCGCAACGTGCGCGTGACCGTCTACACGAACTCGCTCACCTGGCAGTTGAAGGACGTCGACCTGAAGCCTTGGCGCAGCGGCACCATCCGGGTCGACCAGGCCGAGACCATCGACCTGCCGGCGCCGGCCACCGGCGTCTACACGCTGGAAGTGGCGCCCGGCAGCGGCTCGGCGGTGGTCCGCATCGGCAACCGCGTGGCCGGTGAGGTGGCCGAGGCCAGCCGGCCGCTGCGGCTGTTCTGCAGCCGCATCCGGCGGTGTTTCTGGGTCCCGACCGGTGCCAGGGGCTTCCGCCTCGGTTACACTGATGGCGGACCGGACGAGACCGCTCGGTTCCGGATCACTTCGCCGACCGGTCGAGTCGCCCTCGACTACGAGGGCAACGGCAACGGGGCCGAGATGCCGGTCGAGGTGCGCAGCGGGGAGGACGGGCGGCTGTGGTGGCTGACCATCGAGCCGCGCCAGGATATGTCCTGCTGGTTGGCCGGCGACGTCACGCCGTGCCTGAGCACGGCGCCCGAACGCGCGCTGCGCGAGGCGGGACAACGATAGAGAGGACTGACCGCCAAGATGGCCTCACTGACCGTGGTGGTGATGACGTACAACGAGGCGCAGCGGATCGCCGACTGCATTCGGAGTTGCGCCGGCGCCGCCGATGAGGTGCTCGTGGTCGACTCCGAGAGCACCGACGACACGCGCGAGATCGCGGCCGGTCTGGGTGCCCGCGTGATCCGCCAGGCCTGGCCCGGACATGTCAAGCAGATGACCTACGGCTTCGAGCAGGCCTGCGGCGAGTGGGTCATGCAGTTGGACGCCGATGAGCGCCTCAGTCCGCAACTGCGCGAGGAACTGCGCGAGACGCTGGCGTCGCCGCCGGCTGAGGTCGACGGCTACCGCGTCGACCGCGTCGAGGAGTTCCTCGGCCGGCGCATCCACTGCGGGCGGCACGGCCGCATTCTGCGCATTGCCCGCCGCGACCGCGTCTCGGTCGGCACGCCGCACGCGCACCCGCCCATGCTGGTGCCCGGTCGCACCGCTCGCCTCAGCGGCACGGTGCTCCACTGCGTCAACCAGCCGCTCGAGGAGCTGCTGCCCAAACTGACCCAGCGCGGCATCGTCGCCGCCGGCGACTACTGGGACCGCGGCCGGCGGGCCGGCGCCCTCGACCTGCTGTTCCAGCCGTTGCAGACATTCTTCCGGCTCTACGTCTGGAAGGGCGGCTTCCTCGACGGCGCGCCGGGCCTGGTCTTCTGCGGCATGCGCACGCACTACGCGTTCGTCCGCACGGCCTGGCTCTATGAGCAGACCAAGCTCGAAGCCCGGCGGCGCCGCGGACAGCTCAGCGACGAGCCCGCCAGCTCTTGACGCCGCTTGCCGCGTGCGGTATGTAGTCCGCGCGCGGCCCCAGCTTACGCTGCGAGTGCTGGCGCGGGAGGTTGCGATGCGGCGGTATCGCGCGGCGTATTGTCTGGTCGCCCTGCTCGGTCCGGTGCTGGCCCTGGCCCAGCCGGCCCCGCTGCCGGATCCTGGGGCCGCGCAACCGCCCGGCAACGAGCCGGGCCCAGCCAAGACCGTCTGGGCGGTGCCGTCGAACATGCTCCTCGCGCTGGAGCCGCTGCTGCGCCGCGGCCTGGTGCTGCTCCAGCGTGGCGCGCCGGCCGGGCCGCACGGGCTGGTGCTGGTCAAGCATGACACCGGCGAGGTGCTCTGGGCCATCAACGTCGGCGGCTCGGTCGACTCGGTCAACGTCGCCGGTGAGATGCTGGTGGTCGCGCTGCGCGACCGCGTCGTCGGCGTCTCCATCGCCGATGGCAGCATCGTCTGGAAGCAACCGCTGTCCTTCCCGATGGACAACGGCGGCGCGGTGCCGCCGCAGTTCGGGCAGATGCAATGGTTCGCCGACCGCACCTTGGCCGGCCAAGGCATCGGCGGCGGGCTGGCCACTGCCGGCGACCGGTTCTTCCTCTGCGTGCTCGGCACCGTCTACGGCGGTGACGCCAAGACCGGCACCATCCTCTGGCAGCGCAAGCTCTGCTTCCGACTGTCCTTCCCGCTGCTGCCCTGCGGCGATGCCGTGCTGGCCGCCACCGGCGACAAGGGCTACGGCCTGCTCAACGCCGCCGACGGCAAGGTGCTCTGGGGCCAGAACGTCAACAACGTGACCTTCCTCAAGGTCATTGGCGACGACGTCTACGCCGGCACCATGAAGCAGTTGGTGCGCCACGAGGCCGCCACCGGCAAGGTGCTCTGGACCGCGTCGACCACCGTCGAACCGACCATGCAGTTGACGGCCGTCGGTGACCGTCTGGTCGTCCAGGCCTCGCATCAGGTGGCCATCCTCGCCCGCGATAGTGGCCAGAAGCTGTGGGACGCCGAGACCGGCAATCTGCACACGGCGCTGCGCGAGGGCCTGCTGTGCTACCGGGCCGCCAAGGCCGGTCCGGTGACCTGCGTCAACGTGGCCGACAACACCGTGCGGTGGCAAGTGGCCTTCAAGGACACGCAGATCTGGTCGCTGCACGCCGGCGGCAAGGTGCTGGTGGTGATGAACCCGGGCGCCTTGTACGGGTTCGGGCTGGCCGACGGCAAGCTGCTCTGGTCGCGCGGCGGCAAGCCGGGCGAGCTCTACGACAGCGCGTCGTGGGCCAACGACGACAGCGCCGTGTACGTTCACCTGGTCTCCGAGACCCGCGGGTTCGACCTGCAGACCGGCGCTTGGGTGCTCCGCGTGCCGGGCAGGTTCTTCTTCACGCACTGGATGCGCGTCATGCACCAGACGCTCTTCATGCACAGTGGCGCCGCCGGTGGCGACCTGGCCCTGATGGCGATACCCTTGGTGGCGGCGCCCTGAGTCCGCCGGCGCCGCGGGAGCGAAGGCACCATGGCCTGGTTCATCGGGTGGCGCCGGCAGCGCGCGGAAAGCCAGGATCACACCGACTGCCTGCGGCGCGAGCAGGCCCTGCGCCTGGACGGCTTGGAGCTGCGCGAGCGCGTAGCGCACCTCCAAGCCGACCTGGAGCGCGAGCGCCGGGCCCAGACGGCGCAGGTGAGCGACCGCGTCACCGCGCAACTGACGCCGCTGATGGCGGCCGTGGCGGTACCGGCGGCGCAACTGGTCGCTCAGACGGCGCTCGCCGAGGCGGGCCGCGACGTCGCCGCCCGCGATGTGTTGGCGGTGGCGCGCCGCCTGGTCACGGCGCTGGAGGCCGCCGGGCTCAGCCTGGTCGGCACGCCCGGTGACGCGGTGACGTACGACCCCGACCGGCACGAGCCGTTGAGTCGTGAAGGCCACCTGTCGCCCGGCGATGTCGTCGTGGTCCGGTTGCCCGCGGTACACTGGCAGGGGCAGGTGCTGTGCCGCGCAGGGGTGATGGCGCGCGACGATTGAGCAACGTGGGACGGAGTAGCGATGCCTGGGCGTCTGGCGGTGGACTTCGGCACGTCGAACACGGTCGTGGCCGTCTGGGACGAGGGCGCGGGCGAGGCGCTGACCTGGCGCGTACCCGACTACGGTGAGCCGGCGGCGGGCGCCGGTGCCGAGCCGGTGTGGCTGGTGCCCTCGCTGATCACCTATGAGAGCCAGCGCATCCGCTGGCTCGGCCGTCAGGTGGCCGAGCGGCAGTGCCTGCACGCGCCCGGCGCGTTCCGCTGGATGAAGCGCTACATCGCCAACCGCAGTCCGCTGCGGCGTCGCGTCGACGGCCAGGAGATCACGCCGTTCCAGGCCGGCGCCGACTTCCTGTCCGCCGTGTTGACCGTGGCCCACACCGAACTGGGTATCGGCGAGGACGAAGTGGCCCTGACCGTGCCGGTCGAGGCCTATGAGCACTACCAGGACTGGCTCGGGCAGGCTGCCGAACAGGCGGGGATCCAGCGCTACCGGCTGATCGACGAGGCCTCAGCCGCGGCCTTCGGCTACGGCACGGCCACGCGCGAGGGCCAGGTGCAGCTCGTGTTCGACTTCGGCGGCGGCACGCTCGATGTGGCCGTGGTGCGGCTGTCGGCCGAGACCGGGCCCGGCGGCCGGCGGGGCCGCGTCTTGGGCAAGGCCGGCGCCGAGTTGGGCGGCACCGCGCTCGACGGCTGGCTGTTCGAGCACGTCTTGCGCGTCAACGGGCGCGCTGACTCAGACGACACGGTCCGCCGCCTGAGCCACGCGCTGCTGTGCGACTGCGAGCGGGCGAAGCAGACGCTCTCGTTCCAGCCGCGCGCCAGCATCGGCGTCATCGACCCGGACACCGGCGCCGTGCTCGGCGCGGCGTTGACCCGCGAGCAGTTCGAGGCGCTGCTCGACGAGCACGACGCGCTCGCGACCATCGACCGTACCGTGCGCCGCGCGCTGAACGCCGCGCGTGACAGCGGCTATGACGAGAGCGCCGTCGAAGCCGTGCTGATGATTGGCGGCGGCAGTCACATCCCGTGTGTCCAGAAGCTGCTGCAGCGCATGTTCGGCCGTGAGCGCGTCCACTTCGCGCGGCCGTTCGACGCGGTCGCCTGCGGCGCCGCGGCGTTCGTGGCCGGCGGCGACCTGTGCGACCACATCCAGCACGACTACGCCGTGCGGCACGTGCTGCCGCGCACCAGCGAGTACGGCTACCAGCCGCTGGTGGCCAAGGGCACACCCTACCCGACCACCGAGCCGGTCCGCCGGCTGACCATCAAGGCCACCTACGAGCAGCAGCGGCAGCTCGGCCTGGCGGTGTTCGAGGTGGGCGAGTCCGCCCACGGTGACGGCGCGACGGCGGCGCTGGAACTGGTGTGGGACCCGTCGGGTGCGGCGCGGCTGGCCAGCCCGACCGCCGATGACCTGGAGCGGCGCACCTACTACTGGGTCAACGAGCACTCACCGACCTTCCTGACGGCCGAACCGCCGGCCGACAAAGGCGAGGCGCGGTTCGAGGTGGCTTTCGGCATCGACGCCAACAAGCGCCTGCTGGTCACCGCGCGCGACTTGCGCACCGGCCGGTTGGTCCTCAAGGACCAGCCTGTCGTCAAACTGACCTGAGGGAGCGCGATGTCTCACTTCACCACGTTGCAGACGCGGCTCACCGCACGCGAGGACCTGCTGGCGGCGCTACGCGACCTGGGCTATGCGCCCGAGGTCGGCGCGCTCCGCATCCGCGGCTACGCCGGCCAGACCACCCCGGTCGAGATTGCGGTGAAGACCGACCAGCCTGGCTACGATCTCGGCTTCCGCCGCGCCGGTGACAGCTACGAACTCGTCGCCGACTGGTATGGCCTGCCCGACCTCGACGCGGAGTCGCTGCTGCGCCAGGTGACCCAACGCTATGCCTGCCGAGCCGCCCTGCGGACGCTCGGCGAGCAGGGCTTCAGCCTGGCCAGTGAGACGGTCGCCGATGACGGCGGCGTGCATCTGGTCCTGCGGCGCCTGGTCTGACGGAGGGCGGCATGGAACTGCACGAGATTGAGGTCATCGTGGACGCCGACGGCCAGGTACGCCTGGAGGTGCGCGGTGTCAAGGGCGAAGCCTGCCTGGCGGCCACCGCGGCGCTCGAACAGGCACTCGGCGGCTGCATCGTCCGCCGCGAGTTGACCGCCGAGGCCAGCGAGCCGGCCACCGAGGCCGACGCCACGCAGTGGCTCGGCGGCAGGAACTGAGTAGGCGTCGCCATGGAGTTCACCCAGGAGCTGGAGCTGCACCTGCGCGCCCGGTGTACCTTGCTGGTGGTGGTCACCATCGAGGAGGAGCGCGCCCTCGCCGCCATCGACGAGGTCTGTCGGCGTAGCCGGCGGCCGTGCTACCTGTGGACGGTGGCCGAAGGGTTCCGCGCGGTGACTCCGGCCGACGCGGCCGCACCGGTGGCCAAAGACCCCATCGCGGCCCTCGAGCAGAGCGAGCAACACGACAGCGACGCGCTGTTCGTGCTGGCCGACTTCCATGAGCCCTGGACGAACGCCGTCGTGCGCCGCAAGCTCCGTTCGGTGGCGCAACGCTTGCGCTTCACGCGCAAGGCGCTGGTGGTCATCACACCGCAGGCCAAGCTGCCTGACGAGCTGCGCGATGACGCGGTGCTGCTGGAGCTGCCGCCACCGGGCCCCAGTGAACTCGAAGCCGTGCTCGACCGGCTGGCCGGTTCGCCCGCGGTGCCGTCGCGCCTCACGCCACTCGGGCGCGAGAAGCTCGTCCAGGCGGCCTTGGGGCTGACCGCCGCGCAGGCCCAGCGCGTGTTCGCCAAGGCCGTAGTGCGCGATGGCGGCCTCGACGACCGGGCCATCGGCCTGGTGACCGAGGAGAAGAAGCAGATCATCCGCGAGAGCCAGGCGCTGGAGTTCTTTGCGGTGACCGAGACCGTCGATGACGTCGGCGGCTTGGCGCAGCTCAAGGAGTGGCTCCGCTTGCGCGAGCGCGCGTTCACGCAGGAGGCCCGCGACTATGGCCTACCGGCGCCGAAGGGCCTGGCGTTGATCGGCATCCCCGGCACCGGCAAGAGCCTCACGGCGAAGATGATCGGTGGGCTCTGGCGACTGCCGTTGCTCCGACTCGACGTCGGCGCGCTGTTCGGCAGCCTGGTGGGTCAGTCCGAAGAGCAGGCCCGCCGTGCCCTGCGGCTGGCGGAGACCGTGGCGCCGTGCCTCTTGTGGATTGATGAGGTCGAGAAGGCGCTGGCCTCGGGCGGACTCGACGGGGGGACCAGCCAGCGCGTCTTCGGCGCCATTCTGACCTGGATGCAGGAGAAGACCGCGCCGGTGTTCGTGGTGGCTACGGCCAACGAGGTCGCGGCGCTGCCGCCCGAGTTGCTCCGGCGCGGGCGGTTCGACGAGATCTTCTTCCTCGACCTGCCCACCGCCGAGGAACGCCGCGACATCTTCCGGGTACACCTGAGCAAGCGCCGGCGGCTGGTCGCCGACTTCGATCTGGACCAACTGGCGTCAGCCAGTGAGGGCTACGTCGGCGCGGAGATCGAGCAGGCGGTGATCGACGCGTTGGTGCTGGGCTTCAACGCCGGTCGCGAGTTGACCACGGAGGATGTGCTAGCGACGCTGGCCCGCCAGGTGCCGCTGTCCGTCTCGCAGCGCGAGGCGGTGCAGCACTTGCGCCGCTGGCTGCACGAGGGGCGCGCGCAGTCGGCGTCGTATCCGGACGCGGCGGCTGCCGCAGCCGGCTTCGTGCCGGTGGCCGGCGGGCCAGGCGCGCCGACGGCACAGCGTTGACGCGAATTGGCCGGCTGTCTATACTGCGCGCCGGGCGCGAACGGGGCGGCCACCGACCGGTGGGAACTCTGCGCGGCCGTTGTGCGCTCTAGAAGGAGACGGTGGTGCGTTCCTGGTGGCGGCAGCCTCGTGACCGGCGTCGCGAGGACTTGGAGGTCTTCGAGGAGCTGGTGGCTCGCTACGAGCACCAGATGTACCGCGTGGCCTACCGCCTGACCGGCAACCATGATGATGCCCAGGACCTGATCCAGGACGCCCTGTTCGAAGCGCTCCGCAACTTCCACGGCTTCGAACGCGGCACCCGGTTCGACCGCTGGCTCTACCGCATCATGACCAACCGGCATATCGACCGGATCCGCCGTGAGGGACGCCTACCCGTGCTGTCACTGGACCAGGGCCAGGACAGCGCCGAGGGTCGCGAGACGGGTTGGGATGTGGCGGCCGATGGCAGCGATCCGGCTGACATGGTCGTCGAGGAGGTGCTGGACGAGCGGATACAGCAAGCCTTGAATGAGCTGCCTGGAGAGTACCGACAGGCGGTGGTGCTGGCCGACCTCGAGGGCCTGAGCTACGAGGAGATGGCCAAGGTGCTGCGGTGCCCCATCGGCACGGTGCGCAGCCGCCTCCACCGCGGTCGGTGTCTGCTCCGGCAGAAGCTGGAGTCCATCATGCCGGGCGAGGTACGTTCATGAAGCCATCCGACGACCCGCGGTTCTCGGCTTACCTCGACGAGATGCTGTCCGGTAAGGAGATGGTGCGCTTCAAGCAGATGATTGCCACCGAACCGGAAGCCCAGGCCGAAATGGCCCGCCTCGAGCAAACCCGCGCCGTCCTTCGCCAACTCGGCGATCCCTCCCCACCCCCCGACTTCTGGCCCCAGACCCGCCAACGTCTCCGCGACTACGCACTCGCGCAGGAAGCAGCCACCAGCAACTTCCGCGACCGGATCCGCCGCCTGGTCAAGGGCACCTTCCTGGCGCTGCTGTTCGGCGGACTGTGCGCGGTCCTGGCCAGCGCCTGCTAAGTCGCCTCGCAAGCACTTCGTTACAACGCCGGGGAACAACCACCGGGGCCGGTCGTAGCTTACACTGACCCTGGGCGGATGGATCGCCCGCCCGCACCGACCGGAACGGATCGTGGCTATGAAACGTGCCTACTGGCTGACCGTGGCGGCCTGGCTGACCGGGCTGCCCTGCGCCAGCGCCTTCGTGTTCGTGCCCGAACGTGGCGGCGCCGCCAGCCGGGCGCAGTTCGCGGGTGCGCGGACGGCCCAGGCCGCCATTCGAGGCGACAGTGACGGCTACGTCGCCATGACCACGGCCAACCGCGTCGAGCTCTGGTCGGCGCGTGGCGGCACGCGCGTCTGGACCTGGTCACCGCCCGCCGGTACGCAGATCGCCGACCCGACGTTGGTCAGCTCCGGCCGGGTGCTGGTGACCTGCCGCGGTGCCGCAGGGCAACCGGCTGATCTCGTGGCCCTGGCCGCCACCACCGGCCCGCCGCAGGTCTGCTGGCAGAAGACTCTCGCCGACTTGCCGCCCGGCGGCATCGGCCTGCCGTTGCCCGCCGCGCCGGACGGCGACCCGGTCGGCCTGGTGGCGATCTGTGCCGGCGGCACGCTCCAGCTCCTCAACATCGGCGACGGCACCGCCCGCACCAGCCTGACCACCGGCCGCTTGCTCTGCCCACCGGCCTGGTACCAGGATCGGGCCTTTCTGGCCACCGACCAGGGCCTGGTGGTCCTGCGGATCACCGAGGCTCGGATTGAGCCGCTGGGTCCACCCAGCGCCCTGCCACCGGGGCTGAGGCTGGTCCGGGCCCAGTGTGACCTGGGTGGCCGGCTGTCGCTGCGCAGCGCCGACGGGCTGGTCCTGTCACCCTTCGTGATCGTGCCACCGCGCACGCAGGCCGGCTTCTACGCGATGGGCAACGGCCAGGTGTCGGCCCTGTCGGAGGGCGGCACGGCGACCTGGCGGTTCGCCGCGCCGGCCGGCTGGCAGCTCGACCCCACCTGCCACGACGCCGGCGAAGTGCTCGTGGTGAGTCTGCGGCAGGCGGACGGGCGCACGCGCCTGCTCGGACTCGACGCCGCCAACGGCCAGCAGCGCTGGACCCATGACGCCGACGGCGTGCCGGCCGACGGCCTTTACAGTTGGCGGCCGCCGGCCACTTCGCGGCGGCCGGCGGTCTTGGCGGTCCTCGGCACTCAGGCCGTCGAGTTGCTCGCTCCGGTCACCGGCCAGGTGCTTGGCCGGCGCGAGACCGGTCACGTCGCCGGGCCACCGCTGTGGGTGCAGGACAGCCTGTTCGTGGCCACGAGCGACGGGTACCAGGGCACCCCGGCCGTCGTCGGCGTGGATCTGCCCGCCGCCGCGACACCTGGCGACAAGCCCATCAACTGGGTCTGGCGGATCCCGGCCGGCGAGCAGTTGCGGCAGTTGCACTGGCTGCCGGAGGCACAGGCGCTGGTGGCCGCCTGCGCGCAGTCGGCCTACCTCTTCTACTGAAGCCGGCCGGGCCGCGGCAATGCCAGCAGGCGCTCGATGGCGGCCCGCGCCGCACCGAGCCCGTCCTCGGCCGCCAGCACCTGCGCGGCCACGCCGGCCTGACGGGTGTAGCCCGGCTGGTCGAGCAGCCGGCGGATCTCGCGCGCGGCCCGCGCGGCGGTGTAGCGGCGCCGCACCACCGAGCGGCCGGCACCAAGTCGTTCGACGCGCGACGCGTTGTCGAACTGGTCGTGAGCATAGGGCACCACCAGCGACGGCCGCCCCGCGCGGAGCGTCTGTGCCGTCGTACCCGCGCCGCCCGAGTGGACGACGGCCGCGACCCGGCCGAACAGCTCGGAGTACGGCGCATACTCACACAACAGCACCTCCGGCGGCACCGGTCGCGGCTGGTTGGCCTCTTCCGGCCCGGTCAGCAGAATCGCCCGCACGCCGGCGGCCTGTGCCGCGGCCAGGCTCTCGCGGTAGAAGTCAGCGGCAAGGAACACCGCGGCACTGCCGAGGGTGAACACGACCGGTGGCTCGCCCGCGGCGAGGAACGAGCTCACCTGGTCACTCAGGCCCTGGTCGTGGTGCCAGCGGTCGTACCAGAGGTAGCCCACCTGTTGCGTGGCCGACGGCCAGTCGGGCTGCAGCCGCGCCAGCAACGGCGAGAACGCCGCCAGATCGAGCTGTGGCGAGTGCTGCGCGCCCAGGATGGGATGTCGCCCGGGCGGCAACCCGAGCTCACGACGCAACTCGCGGGCCGCGGCGCCCCAGGGCTCGGTGATCCGGTGCGCCAGCCCGACCAGTTGGCGCAGCACGGGCGGACCCAGCCAGCCCAGCCGCGAAAGCCCGCGGAGCAGCGGGATCGCCGGTGGGTCATGGACCGACAAGTAGGTCAGCGGCGATAGCGCGATGGAGGCCCAGCGCAGGTCCGTGGCCTCGGCCAGGATGGGCGCGGCGAAGACCACGTCGCTGCTGATGAGCAGGTCTGCGTCGGCGGCGGCCACGGCCAGATCGGTGTAGGTCTCGCGGAGATGCGCCATCAGCCAGTCGCGCACCAGCCACTCGGGTCCGCGGCGCGGGTCGAGGATGCGCGCCAGGAGGGCCTTGTCGCCGTAGTCGATGGCGGGCCGTAACGGATAGTGCGCCAGCCCGGTGGCCAGGACCTTGTCGCGATAGACCGGCAGTGTGGCCACGGCCACGTCGTGGCCGGCGGCCTTGAGCGCCAGGCCGAGGGCCAGGTGCGGATGGAGATCACCAAACGAGCCGATGACTGCGTGGACGATCCGCGCCATGCGCCACCTCCACCCGTCGCCGACCGGTCAGGTTCCGTCCGGCCGGGCCTCGCGCGGCCGCCGCGGTCGGCGGCTCATCCGTGGCAGAATGAAGAAGCCGACCGCCGCCGGCAGCCAGAAGGTCAGCCCGCGGAAGGCCAGCGTGACCGCGGTGGCGGTGGCCACGGGCACGTCCAGCGAGCCGTAGACGAGCACCATCGCGCCTTCGACGATCCCGACGCCCTGCGGTGTGATGGTCACAATCCAGAACAGGATGCCGACGGCGAAGCCGGCCACCAGCGTGCCCGGTTCGAGCTGCGGCTGGCCGAAGGCGTGGAACAGCGCCCAGACCGAGGCGATGTCGAACCCGTAGGCCACGATGCCGACGGCCACGGCGCGCACCACACCGTGCGGACGCTCCATGATGGTCACCGCCGCGTCGCCGTACTCGCGGGTGGCGCGTTCGGGCCAGTCATCGACCAACGGCGCCGGCCGCCGGAACAGCCGCGCCAGCCTGTTCACCAGCCGATGGGCCCAGTGGAGCAATCGGTGCAGGGCGCCCGGTTGGGCCCAGCCCAGCATCAGCAGCAGCGTGAACCCGAGCACGATGGCCGCCAGGACCATGGCCCCGATGATGATGTAGTGCTCGAGGTGGCCGATCCGGGCCAGGTAGACCATCGACACGACCAGAATGCCCAGCACAATGCTGAAGTCGGCGATGCGCACCAGCAGCGTGCCGGCGGTCGCCTTGGCGGCCGACTCGCCACGGTGAACCAGGTCTTCGATGAACAGGATCGGCCCGGCGCCGGGCACCGCGAAGTTCAGCGCCAACGAGGCGAACATGACCGGCAACATGTGCAGCAGGCGGCAGCGCACGCCGCAGGCCCGGTACGACGCCCACTGGAGCGCGGTGTAGAACAGGTAGAAGCCGCCCTGGAGCACAGCGGCGGCGACGATCCAGCGCCAGTCACCCGCCAGCAGCGCCTGGCCCACTTTGGCCGCCTGCTGCCGCTGGGTCACCAGCACCACGATGAAGATCAGCGCGACGAGCCCCAGGACCCCGTTGCGTTTCACCGTGGCTTATCCAGTAGCATCGCGCGCATGGCCCTCTCGTGCCCGGCCGAACGGCGCAGCGCGTGTCCTCGGCGGGCGGTGGTGTGGGCTCTATGGTACCAGATGATCCGTATCTGGGATCGCCGTGAGGTCAGGCCGGCAGTTCCTGTGGCCGATCGAGGAACATGATGCGCCAGTCGCACACCTCCTCGACCATCAGCAGCGCCGCTTGCGCCGCCAGTCCAGCGACGCGCTGCGACGGCAGCGAGCGCTCGTCGGTGGCCGCCGCCAGCCCTTGCTCGAGCTGCTCGGCCAGGGCCTCGGCCAGGTGGTCCACCTCGCCGAGGCGCACGACCATGGCTCGCGACCGCTGGGCGACCCGGCGGAACTCGCCATGGTTGTTGATGCCGGCCAGGGCCGCGCCCAGCGCGGGCAGGAACGCGCAGAGCATGGTCAGCACCGGCGGCACCGTGTGCGGCAGATGCAAGCCCTCGTGCAACGTCGGCGCGAGGTGTACGGCACACGCCAGCAGCGTGAGGGTCAGCAGCACGGCGCCGCCCAGTTCCAGGCGCCGCTCGAGGTTGTGGCAGCGGTGCGCGTTGCGTTCGTGGTAGGTGATCTGGCCGTGGAGTCCCTGGCGCACCTGCCAGAGACAGGCGGACAGGTAGGCGGCATCGGCGCGGGCGCGCGGCAGGCCCATCGACCGCTCGAGCGAGCGGACGTACCAAGCCACCCAACTGTCGCCGACGTGGCCATAGGTGACCCAGTGGGCGGGCAGGCGCGGTGACGGCCGGTCGCCACCCAGCGGCGCCACCAGCCGCAGGTGGCGGATCATCTCGGCGGCCAAGCGGTAGTCCAGCCAACGGTCGTGCCAGCCCTCGCGACGCCCCCAGGAGACCAGCGCCAGGATGGCCACGATCATGCTCAGTTCGCCCCAGCCGCAGAGCCGCTCGCCCAGTTCCCAGCGCCCGCCGAGCCAGCCGCTCGCCATGGGCAGCAGCGCCATGCCGACGGCCCCGGCGGCCAACAGATAGCCCAGCAGCCAGGCCGTCCGGAACTGGTCGCCATAGCACACAGCCAGGCTGTTCATCCGGTCGTAGTACTGCTGCACCGGGTCGAGCAGGCGGCTCACGCGCTCAGGCGGTGGCGGCAGCGTCGATGCCGGCGGCGATTCCGGCCGGTACCAAGGGAGTTCGGCATCGGCCACGCGGTTGCGCAGCACGGTCCACAGCTTGGCCCAGGCACAACTGGTCCGCCGCTCCTGGTAGAACCGCGCCAGACGTTCGCGGGCGGCCAGGTCATGGCCATGGGGCTCGGGCGACGAGGCCGGTACCGCCAGCGTCTGGCGGACCAACTGGCGCAGCTTCGCTGCCTGGTCGCCGCTCGGATCGGGCACGTGCCGCCGGTCCGCACCTCCGTCCGTTTCGTCCACCGCGAGCGGACGCTCCGACGAGGACCAGACCTGCCAGGTGTGGGGCTGCCGCGCATCGACCCAGACCACGCTGGCGCCACAGCGCTGCGCCTCGAGCAGATGCGCCTCGGTCCCGCCCCGTCGGCCGCGGCGGTAGCCGTCCCAGACCACAATCAGCAGGTCCGACTGGCTGCGGACCAGCGCGCCGTTGGCCTCGTAGGCCCGCGGCCGCGCTGGCTCGTCGGCCTGCCCGTCCGACTCGAACACCGCCTCGGCCTGCTCGACCAGGGCTCGGAACCGCGCTACCGAATCCGGCTCCAGGGCCCGCGGCGGTTCGAAGTCGCGCTCGTACTCGGCCTGAGCGAACGGCAGCGGACAGGCCAACCGGTATCCGGCGGCCAGCGCCTGCTCGGCGAACACACGGTCGGTCCCTTCGGCCAACGGCGAGATGGCCCGGAACACCGGCTGGTCGGGCGACCAGCTCGCGGCGTGCTCCGACCAAGCCGCGGTCACCTCACGCTGCGCCAGTTCCAGCAGGTGCCGCAGCACGGTGGCCAAGGTGGGTACGCCCGCCGCCGCGCCCTGGCCGTCGTCGGCGAGGCGGTCCGGTCGGTGGCCGACCACGCCGACGCGGTAGACCATCGGCGGCCGGTGGGTGGCATCAGCAGGCAGCTCGGTCGGCATTCGGCAGGGCTCCCTCGGGCCCCGCGTGTGTCGGTCGGCCCAACCCTCTGGGAGCGCAAGGGCTCCACCAGAGCGCCGGTTGGCCGGCCGCACGGGGAGTCCTGCCTGCCACGCGGCCGTCTGGCCTACCGGCCGATGACCACGCCAGCCGACCGAACGGGCGGCGGCGGGAAGGGACACCACTTCGGCGGCGGCCCCAGCACGCCGTAGACGCCTGGCGAGCCGATCACGAACATCGGCGGGTGCGGGCCGATGCGGTAGCTGATCGGCGGCAGCGGCACCGGTGGGCCGACCGGCACGACCACCACCGATGGCAGGATCAGTGGCGTCTGCGTCGAGGTGAAGGTGCTCGGCTGCGGCTGGCTCGCGGTGACCGGTGGGGCCGCGGCAGTGGTGGCCATGGCCGGCTTGCGCGTGGCGATCATGGCCTGGATGACGCGCTCCGAGACGCCCTTCCGGCGCAACCAGACGATGCGGTCGGCGGTGACGACAAACCGGCTGCGGTCGGCTTCCATCTGGGCGATGATGGTGTCGTCGGAGACGCCGGCGTCGACCAGCGCCACCACTTCACTGTAGCGGAGCGCCCAGGCCGGACTCGTCAGGCCGGCGAGCAGGACGCACAACACTGCCGTGCGCATGGATCTCTCCTGGGAGTCCAGACGCACGGCAGGGCCGGCGCGTCAACCAGCTCAGCTCTTCGCGGCGGCCGGCTTGCCGCGTTCCTCATGTCCGGGAGCCAACTGCTTCAGCTTGCTCTCGGGCAAGCCGACGTCGTTCATGCCCTCGGGCACGTGCTCGTTCTTGTCCTTCCAGCCCCACAGTTGCCACATGTTGCCCGCCAGCGTCAGCACGCGCCGCCGCGACAGGCGGTCGCTGGCGTTGTGCGTGGCCGCTTCGAGCCAGGTGTCGAACGCCAGCTTGTAGTAGTCGGCCGCCTTCTCGGTGTCGCCGTCGGCCGCCGCCTTGGCGGCCTTCGTCTCGTGGATGCGCGCCTTGAAGTGCATCGCGATGGTGTCGTAGGCGTCGTCCTTCTGCCAGTCTTCCTTCAGGTAGACCAGGGCCTTGTCGGGGTCGCGGTCCTTGGTGAAGGCTTCCCAGGCCCGGACGTAGCGTTGCCGGATGGTGATGATGGCGCCCACCGACACCGGATCGTTCTCGGCGCCGTACTTCTTGAGCGACACGTTGTACCAGAACAGCGCGCTCTCGATATCGGGGATCCGCTCGTAGGCATGGGCGATCGCGCGCTCCAGGAAGGTCGGATGCGGGTGCTCGATGGCCTTCTTGAAGTACTCCGCCGCGCGCGCGTAGTTCTGCAGCTTGTCGTAGTAGGTCCAGCCGATCTCTTGGTAGATGTCGTACCGGGTGCTGTTCCACGGCAAGCCGAGCTCGGCGAACTGGATGCCCTCGCGAATGCGCTCGGCGGCCCCGTCCGGCGTCCGCTCCTCAACGCTCATGTTGTAGGCCAGGTGCCAGCAGGTGACCGTCCAGGCCTCCACGAACTGCGGGTCGAGCGTGGTCACCAGCCGGCCGAGCGGCACGGTGCGGTAGTAGCGCCCTTCGAACCAGTTGGCGTCCGACTGCAGCCACAGCACGTTGGCCGCCGACTTGCGGAAGCCGCCGAGCAGCGCCGTGATCACGACGATGCCGACGTCTTGGAGGTTCAGCTCCTGCAGTTGGTCCAGCGGGATGCCCTGCTCGTTGAGGCTGGGCGTCACGTTGGCCACGCGCGGCAGGCTGTTGACCGCCGCCACGTACCGCAGCAGGCTCTTGCCCCACACCGTCCGCGGCAGCAGGGCGTCGATGCCCGGCACCTGCTCACCCTTCGGGTTGGTCCGGGTCACCTCGACCGGTTTCAGGTCGAGGTCGGTCAGGGCCTGCTTGACCGCCTGCACCTGGGCCGCGTCGGCCGACTTGTACATGGTCACGCGGAACGTGTTGCGCTGCACGTCGATGGCGTTCTGCACCGGGAACATCAGCCCGATACAGGCGACCATGATGATCCACGCGACAGTCCGTTCTTGTCCGTGTGTCATCGCGGCACCCTAGAATTCACGCTCGTTGAACAGGACCCAGGCCAGCGCGAGCATGAACCCGCAGTAGAGGATCGTGTAGAGGAACACGTCCTGACCGAGGTATGGCCAGAACGGCACCCGTTGGTCGTTCAGCAACGCCGTGCGCAGGTCGAAGTTGTTGAACGCCGGCACGATCTTCGACAGAATGCCGAAGATGACGCGCATGAACACGCTGTCGGCACGGTTGCTCAGGTAGGTCACCTGGCTGTTCACCGCGCCGATGATGTAGACGAAGCCGGTGGCGATGATGGTGAAGACCGGCGAGGCCACCGTCGACAGCATCAACGCGGTCGCCAGCAGGATGACCGTCTGCAGGTAGACCGCCAACAGCGCCATGGGCACCATCGGGTTCAACCCGTGGACGCCCTGCGGGTGCTTGGTCACATAAGCGACCACGAAGGCCAGGCCCATCAGGATGTCGATCACCAGGATGACGGTCGCGGCGCCGAGGAACTTGCCCAGCAGGTACTGCACGCGCGACACCGGCTTCGAGAGCACGGTGAAGACCACGCGCTGGTCCACCTCGGTGGGAATCATGAAGCCGCCAAGGATGACCGCCAGGCCGAGGCCGATCATCGTGATGCCGACGAGGCCGAAGTCGACCACGAAGCGGAACTCCTCGCCGGTCGACAGGTAGGAGAAGGCCACGGAGACGCCGATCAGCATCAGGCCGAGGAGGAACACCACCAACAGCACGCGTTGGCGGATGCTCTCGCGATAGGTGGCCTTGGCGATGGCCAGAACGACATTCATGACTGCGCCTCGCTTTCGTCGCTCTGCGCGTCGCCCTCGACGTCCTCGGTCGCGGCGGGCTCGGCGTCCGCCACCGCGCCGCCCTCGCGCCAGGGCTGGTCGGCCTGCGTGCGCTCGACCGCCTCCATGAACACCTCTTCCAGCGTGCGCCGCATCGGCATGACGGCGTCGACGTGGCCGCCCGCGCCCATGATGGCGTTGATCGCTGCCGGCACGTCGGGGCCGTCGGTGACGATGACGTCGGTCGAGGGTCGGTTCTCCGAACTGCGCCGGACCGGACCGAACCGCTTCAGGTTCTCCTGCGCCTCGGCGCTCAGATCGGACGCCACCACGCGCATCTTGCCCGGCTCGGCCAGCAGTTCTTCGAGCCGGCCGTAGCGCAGCGTGCGTCCGCGGTCGAGCAGGATCACTCGGTCGCAGAGGTGCTCGATTTCGGTCAGGAAGTGGCTGCACAGAAAGACGGTCTTGCCCTGCTCCTTCATGCGCACAATGACATCACGGATGTCGCGCGCGCCAATCGGGTCGAGGCCGCTGGTGGGTTCGTCGAGGAAGATGATATCGGGATCATTGAGCAGCGCGTGCGCCAGGCCGATGCGCTGCACCATGCCCTTGGAGTAGTTGCGCACACGGTTCTTCGCGCGGTTGGTCATGCCGACCATGTCGAGCAACTCGGGGATGCGGCGCTTGCGCACCGCCGCGTCGACGCCGAGCAGATTGGCATAGAAGTCGAGCAGTTCGAAGCCGTTCAGGTGACCGTAGAAGTACGGGCCATCGGGCATGAAGCCGATGCGGCGCTTGATCTGCACATCGCGTCGCGGGTTGCGGCCGAAGACGCGGACCGTGCCGCGGGTGGGGAAGATCAGCCCCATGATCAGCTTCAGCGTGGTGGTCTTGCCCGACCCGTTCGGGCCGATCATCGCGAACACCTCGCCGCGCATGACCTCCATGTTGAGGTTCGACAGCGCGGTCACGCCGGGCAGACGCAGGATGTCGGCCAGCCCCGAGGTGTAGCTCTTGCTCAGGTTCTCGGTCTTGATCACCACTTCGCCGTTGGCTACGGGTATCTCAGCCCTCGCCATACGCAGGTCTCCTCTCGACTGTCTGTGCCCACAGGAAGCACGCTATGGTGCCACGCGCCGTACCGTGCGTTACGCCGTTATGGTGCGATCACGCCGCGGCGTTCACGGTGACGACACTCTTCAGGCCCTCGGACCGGGCCATGATCGCGATGGCCGCCGGCGCCTCAGCCAACGGCACCTCCGCGGTCACCAAATCCGCCACCGGCACCCGGCCATCGGCAATCAGCGCCAACGCCTGCCGGTTCTGAGCCGGGGTGGAGCCGTGGGCGCCGACCACCAGCAGTTCCTCGTAGTGTACTCGATTGCTCGCCAGCGCGATCTCCGGGCTGCCGCTCGGCAGGCCGGCGAACCAGCTCAGCCGGCCACCACGCGCCAGCCAGCCCAGCGCCTCGACCTGCAGCGCGGCCACCGGCGCCGCCAGGACCACCACATCGGCGCCCTCGCCGTCGGTCGCCTCGCGAATGGCGTCGCCCACCGGGCGGCCCGCGGTGTCCAGCACCTGGCCCAGTTGCAGCCGGCGGGCCTGCTCCCCACGCTCCAGCCGGGAGTCGACCAGCAACACCTGGGCCGCGCCGCGCGCCCGCGCCAGACGCGCGTGCAGGCAGCCGATCGGCCCCAGGCCGACCACCACCACCCGGTCGCCGGCGCCGACCCCCAGCAGTTCCTGACCGTTGAGGCAACAGGCCAGCGGTTCGGCCAGCGCCGCGGAGTGATCGTCCACGCCGGCAGGCACGTCGCAGACGCTGCCCTGCGCCACCGCCTCCGGCGGCACCGCCAGGTACTCGGCGAAGGCCCCGGGCCACTGGTAGCCGATGGTCCGCAAGGTGGGGCAACGGTTCGGGCGCCCGGCCCGGCAGGCGCGGCAGGCGCCGCAGCCGACGGCCGGTGCCACCGTGACGCGCGCGCCCACCGCGACGCCGCACCGACTCTCCTGGACGAGGCCGACGACTTCGTGGCCCAGCACCTGCGGCGGCGCCACCAGAGGGTGTCCGTGGTTGACGATCTTGACATCGGTGCCACACACCGCGCAGGCCGACACCGCCAACAGCAGACCACCTTCCGGGCAGTCCGGCACGGGCCACTCGCGGGTCACGAACTGCCCCGGTCCCTCGAAAACTCCTGCCAACATCAGGGCGGACGCCTCCGCTGGCATGATACGAAGTGAACCGGATCGGCGTCAACGACGGAACTCGGTACGGACTCGCCAACGTTCTGCCCCAACGTGGTATGTCGTTCGCGGACGGTGACACCATCCTGACGGCTGGGGTGTCTCATCTGGCTGGGCAGCGGACACCTAGGTGTGCCGCCGAGCGTAAAGAGCGGCCGCGATGAGCCGATGGCGGAATGGGAGACGGCGATGGCCCACAACGGACTGAGCAATGATACGGGCAGCGCCAGCGGCGGGCGTCTGGTGATCGGCATCCTCGCCGCGATGACCGTGCTGACCTTGGGCAGCGTGCTGCCGGCCGTCAAGAACTGCTGGCCACTGTTCGCCGGCACCATCTTCGTCTGCGGCATGTGGGTGGGACGCAACCTGACCGCACTGCGACCCATCTACGAGCTGTGGCGGCAACGCGACCGCGCCCGGCGCGCGCAGCGCCGTAACCGCGCCGCGGCGGCCAACCGGCCGGCTGCTGACCCGCCGGCCGCCGCCGAGCCGGCACCGGGCAAGTCCGAGAGCCCCGCGGAGCGCCGCGAGCGCCAGCGCGCCGCCTGACCTCAGATGAAGATCTTGTAGGTGACCTGCCCGATCAGCGGGCCAATGATCGCCCACACCGAGCCGGTCACGTAGTCACCCAGAATCAGCCCCAGCGCGAACGGAATGCCCCGCCGGTAGAGCTTCATGCCGCCCGCTCGCAGCACGCCGGCTTTCAGCACCCAGGCCACGAACACCGCGAACCAGAAGTAGTCCATCGCGAAGCTGACGGCCAGCGGATAGCCCGCGGGATGGAACGGCCACCACAGGTACTGCCGCCGCATGGCGTTGCAGAACACGGTGAACGCGAAGCCACCAACCAGCCAGGCCACGCCACGCACGTCGGTGCGCTGCGGCATCTCCAGCCAGCGGCTCAGGTCCTGGTAACTCTCTTCGCCCACCCAGCGCTTGAAGCCCATGCACTGCGCCGCCGCACCGCTGGTGTAGCAGACGCGCAGGTTGCTCCAACTGGCGAAGACCAGGCTCACCACCGTCACCAGCAGGATGGCCCAGACCAGCCGGCGCGCCTGCATCCGGTCGCCTTCGGCCATCTTGAAGGCTTCCAACTGCGGCGGCATCGGGTGACAGCGGTAGCAGCGGTTGAACCAGTAGGAGGTGGCGAACCAGGTCAGCTCCTGTGGCCCGAAGCCTGAAGTGCCGAACAGCATCATCATGATGCGGCGCGGGTTGACGAAGTAGATCTCGTGCGGCGCGCCGAGTTCGGCACGGACGCGCGTCATCGCCAGGCTCAACAGGAAGTACAGCACCCAGAAGAACAGCGCGGTACCCACGCCGACGCCGAACAGACCGGTCCACCAGACCAGGTACGCGAGGCCCAGCACCAGGCCGACCACCGCGACCCGGTAGGACAGCGGCTCCGGATGATCGGTGCCACGCGCCACCTGCCGGCCGACGTCGGCCAGGTAGTGCCGCGCGCCCCACAGCGCGATGAACGCCAGCGCCAGCCAGCTCCCCGCGCTCTGCTCGGGCAGGTTCGGGAAGAACCGGCCGGTGTCACCGCCCATCAGGCCGCCGACGATCTGCTGGACCATGCGCACGACATAGAAGAACCAGCACGAGAAGCCGAGGTCGAGCGGCAGGAAGTAGAACAGGCCGATCATGAACGGGTAGAACGAGATGTTCGCCCAGCCCACGTAGCTCCACGGCCGGCCGGGCAGGTACTGGTGCAGGTCGGTCTGCTTGACGTTGACGGCCGGCACCGACGGGATGATCAGGTGCAGGCCCGACAGCGTGCCGATCACCAGCGGGATGGCGAAGCCCGCCCACAGCGCCCGGCTGGCCAGCAGGCTGCGCCCGAGGTCGTCGGTCAGCGCCACGGGCAACTGCACGATGGGATAGGTCAGCTTCTCGTTCTCGGTCCATTGCCGCCGGACGATGATGTTCAGGCAGAGCATCACCGCCACCGTCACCACGGTCACCTGGCCCCACATCAGCAGCGGCACCGCCCAGGCCTGCCAGACGGCCGGCGTCAGCAGCGCGTTGCCCTCGTAGAACCCCTTGAGCACCTCCGGATTGCGCACGCCGATCCAGCGCGGCAGGTACTGGAAGAAGCGCTGCTCCCACTTGTTCTCGGGCGTGGCAAACCGGAACGGGTGTGAGGCCGCGCCGAAGAAGTTCTGCCACATGTCGTGCCCGGCGATGGTGCACGAGATGACCACCATCACGTAGGTGGCCAGCAGTTCTCCCTGGCTCAGGGCCCATCGCGGGCGGATCCTCGCCAGCAGCAGGTTGAGCAGCACGAGGCTGAACAGGATGAACACCGGCGTGACGAACAGCGGCAGCTCGCACCCGTCGAGCGAGTACCAACGGACCTCGACAACGGTCACCCAGGCGATGTTGATGGGCACCAGCACCAGGGCGATCAGCACTGCGCGCCAGGTAACGCCGGGATCGCGGCGCGCCGGAACAGCTTGGTCTACGGGCTCGGACATGCGCCGCACGATACCACGGCCGGCGCCAGGCGGGCAAGCCGTCGTACCACCGGCTGGTCGACGCCGACTTGATGGGCGTCGGCCGACGTGGTACAGAGCCTTCAGGACCGATTCGGCCGTGTCGCTGGAGGACCACCCATGTCACCGCGTTGCCGCCGCCGTTCGGCGTTCACTCTGATCGAGCTGCTGGTGGTGATCGCCATCATCGCCATCCTCGCCGCCATTCTGTTCCCGGTCTTCGCGCGGGCCCGTGAGAAGGCGCGCACCACCTCGTGTCTGTCCAACCTGAAGCAGATCGGCCTGTCGCTCGGCATGTACATCGGCGACTATGACGAGACCTGGCCGACGATGCAGGTGTTCGGGCCGTGCGCCGACTACAACTCGGCGCCCTGGTCGTGCCTGGGCACCTACGGCGGCATCGCCTCGCTGCTGACGCCGTATGTGAAGAACATCCAGCTCTTCCGCTGCCCGAGCGACAGCGCCGCCACGACCACGAATCCGGGCGACTACACGTCGTACGAGTACCGCTGGTGCATCGGCGACTACACGCGCATCAACCGGCTGATCGAGGCCGACTTCTGCCGTCCCGCGGAGCAGGTCGTCTACCACGAGAAGTCGGACTGGCACTATGGCCGCTACGGCCTCTACCAGCTCCAGCCGGGCGTGGGCATACCCATGTGCAACGCCATCTACGCCGACCACCACGCCAAGCTCTGGAAGCTCCGCGGGCTCGGCGGCACCTGGGTCTACGACGCCCATTGGTTCTACTACGTCAACGGCGGCGACCCGCGGTACGGCTACGACTAATACTGCACCAGACTATCTGCTGACCACACTCCAGCTTGCCCTGAATAGCGGCGGAGCCGCGTATCGAAGGGCCGCCAGCCGGTGCTGGTCCGCCGATGCCCCCTCGGTACGGCGCTACGCGCCTACTCGGGGCAGGCCCGAGGAATGGGCCGGAATCACTGTGTGGTCTGGTACCAGGCACTGCCGACCGGCCGCCGGCTTGTCGGCGGGCGCGCGCGTGGTCTACACTCGCCGGTGAGGGAGCGAGTGCCCATGTCCTGCGGCCTGCTGGCGGTCTATGCGTTGCTGACCACGGCCTCACCCGTGACGGCCGAGCCGCCCGCCGGCCTGTTCCCGTTCGTGCTGCCGTGGGACGACGCCACCGGTGGCGTCACCGACCTGAGCGGCTGGCTCCACAAGCCGGCCGGCCGGTTCGGGCCCGTCCGCGCCGCGGCCGATGGACACCTCTACACCGGCCGCGAGCGGCTCCGCGGGTTCGGCGTCGACCTCACCTTCAGCGCCTGCGTGCCGACCCATGAGCAGGCCGAGAAGGTCGCCGGCCGCCTGGCCAAGTTCGGCATCAACGTCCTGCGGTTCCATATCATGGATATGCGCCGGTATCCGGACGGCCTCCTGGCCCGCGGTGACCAGAGCACGCGCCGGCTCGATCCCGAAGGGCTCGAGCGGCTCGACTACTTCATCGCGCAGCTCACCCGCCGTGGCATCTACACCTACCTGTGTCTGCTCAACTACCGGCCGCTCAACGCGGCCGATGGCCTGCCCCGCGAGATCGAGCAACTCGGCGGCCCGTACCAGGGCCGCCATCTGCCCGGCTTCTGGGACCCGGCGCACCTGGAGTTGCAGAAGGAGTATGCGCGGCAACTGCTGACCCACCGCAACCAGTACACGGGGCTGACCTACGCGGCCGACCCCGCAGTGGCCTTCGTGGAACTGAACAACGAGAACGGCCTGTTCCACGCCTGGCTCGGCGACAAGCTCGACGCCTTGCCCGCGGTGCTGCTGACCTCGCTGCGGAAACGCTGGAACGAGTGGCTGCGGCAGCGTTACGGCGACGACCGCGCGCTGGCCGAAGCTTGGGGGCGCGGCGCGCAGCCGCTGGGTGACGAGATGCTGCGCGACGGCCGTTTCGCTCGCGGCGCTGAAGAGTGGCGGCTGGAGCAGCACGCGCCCGCGGCGGCGACCGTCGCTCGCGACACCACGGGCCCAGACGAGTGGCCCGGCTTCAGCTCGGTCTGCCTCAACGTCACCGCGCTGGGCACCGAGCCGTGGCACCTGCGGTTCCAGCAACCGGGCCTCAGCGTGACCACCTTCCGGTGCTACACCGTCGACTTCTGGGCCAAGGCCGAGCGCGCGGCGCGGCTGCGCTGCTCCATCGAACCGACCCGCGCGCCCTGGCACGTCCTGGCCAGCGGGCGGCCGGTGGAGTTGGACACGCACTGGCGGCACTTCCGTCAAGTGCTGCGGGTCAAGTCCATCGATCCGCTGGCGCGGCTGGTGTTCGACCTGCCACCGCAACTCGGGCGCGTCTGGCTGTCCAATGTCTCGGTCAAGCCGGGCGGCATCAGCGGCGCCCTGCCCGAGGAGCAACTCGCCCAAGGCAGCGTCGGCCGCCTCAGCCATGCGACGGCCAACGAGCGCTCGGAGGATGTCATCCGCGACTGGACCGAGTTCCTCTGGACCACCGAGGACGCCTACTGGCAGTCGCTGTACCGCTACGTCAAGGACGACCTGCAGGTCAGGGGGCTGGTCATCGGCACAGCCGTCGGGTGCAGCACACCGAATCTGATGGCCAAGCTGGACTGCGTCGACGCGCATGTCTACTGGCAACATCCGGTGTTCCCCGGCCGGCCGTGGGACCCGGAGAACTGGTTCATCCGCAACTTGTCGATGGTCAACGCCCGCGGCGGCGTGTTGACCAGCCTGGCGCTGCGCCGCGTGCTCGCCAAGCCGTTCTGCTCGACCGAGTACGGCTCACCCTCGCCCAACACCTACGGCAGCGAGACGCACCTGCTCCGCGGGGCCTACGGCGCGCTCCAGGACTGGGACTATCTGTCGGCCTCGCGCTACGCGCAGAAGAACGACTTCGATCTGCAGCGCGTCCGCGGCTTCTTCGACATCGACCAGCACCCGAGCAAGATGCTGACGCTGCTGCCCGCCGCGGCGATGTTCGTGCGCGGTGACGTCAAGCCGGCCCGGCAACAGGTGGTGGCCAGGCTCAGTCGCGCAGACGAGCTGGCCCTGCTCCCGCGACAGCACGCCTGGGACCTGGTCCACGCGGGGCAGCAAGGCGTGCCGCCCGAGGCCGTGCTGGTGCATCGCGTCGCCCTCGCCGTGGAAGGCCAGACACCACCGGCCGACGCGCTGCGACCCGAGCAGCTCCACCTGACCGGCGACCAGTTCCGCGCGGACACCGGTGAGCTGCTCTGGGACCAGCGCACCCCGCAACGCGGCGTGGTGACCGTGGACACCGACCGCAGCAAGGCGGTTATCGGCTTCGGCGGCGGGCAACGCTACGCGTTGGGCACGGTCACCGTCGAGCCCGGCCCGACACTGCAGGACGGCTGGAGCACGCTCTCGCTGACCGCCATGGACGGCACCTTGACCGCCGCGCCGGCCCGTGTGCTGATCACCGCGACGGGCTACCTCCAGAACACCAACCAGGTCTGGAGCAGCCTGGAGCACTCGAGCGTCGGTCGCAACTGGGGCACCGCGCCGACGCTGGTCGAGGGCATTCCCGCGCGGTTCACCCTCCCCTACCGCGCCGCCGGCACGCAGGTCTGGGCCCTCGACGAGCGCGGTCAGCGCCGCCAGCCGGTGCCCGTCGAAGCGACCGCCGATGGCCGCGCAGTGGTGGTCATCGGGCCGCAGTGGCGCACGCTGTGGTACGAGGTGGTGGCGCAGTAGCCGGCCGCGCGCTCACAACCGCGCGTCATACACCCAGCGGCTCAGGTACCAGGCCAGCCAGGCCCAGCGCTCGGCCGGTCGGCCGGTGAGCGCGGCGGCGTGCCGGCGCGCCTCGACGACGGCCGGTTCCAGCTCGTCGGGCACGGCGATCAGCCGGGCCAGCCGCAGGTACTCGGCCGCCAGCTTCGGCCCGCCCAGCAACGGCGCCGCCACCCGTTCCAGGAACGATTCCAGGTCCGCGGCCGGATTGGCCGCCGAACCATAGTCGGCCAGCGCCAGGTAGTTCAGCTCGCAGCCGGTGCGGAAGGGCGACTTGTCGCCGAAGATGGACAGGCCGTTGAAGCCCGTCGCCAACGACTTCTGCGCCATCTCGGCCAGCCAGTCCACCGCCACCTCGTCACCGCGACCCATCCACCAGGTGGCCAGGTGCGCCCGCATGATGTTGCCGGCAAAGCCCTCCGGCGCACGCGCGGTCCACTCGACCGGGTTCATCGGCGATGAATGGTAGTCGGCGACCCATTGCACCCAGGCGCGGCGCGGGAACTGGGCCACACACTCCGCGGCCCACGGCGGCGAGCCGCCGCCGAAGCCCGGGGCCGTGCCGTCGGTCACCGGCTGCGGGTGCGAGTAGGTCTCCAGCACGACAGTCGCCTCGGGCCGCACGGACCAGACCGCCTCGGCCGCCGGACCGTAGAGCAGCGCCATGTCCTCCCACGACATCGCGGACACCGGGTGCGCGCGGCGCTCGCGGCAGCGCGGGCACTCACAGACGTAGGTGTCGCCGCTCTCCACCTGCACGCCGGCCAGCGGCACCGTTTCCATCAGCCAGCGCAGGCCCTCGACGCAGTAGTCGAGGTTCTCCGGGCGCGATGGACAGGCGTGGAGCATCGGCTGCGGCGCGTTGCCGGCGGTCTGGAAGATGTGCCGTTGGCCATCCGCCCGCAGCGCGAACAGCTCGGGATGCCGGTCGAGGTGGTTGTTCAGGCTCCACGGCGACGAGCCTTCGTAGTAGACGCCGCCGTAGGCGTTGAGGCCCACGCCGGCCAGCAGTTGAACGCCGGCTTCGTGCGCCACGTCGCACAGGCGCTTGGCGGCCTCGACACCGCCATGGCCGTCGCGCAAGAGCCCCCAGACCACCACGCCTTCGATGCCGTTGCGCCCACACCAGCGCAGCAGCAGGCTGTGCTCGCGCAAGAAGTCGTCGGTGGTGCCGCTGAACTCGTTCGAAGCGCCCCAGTCGTGCACACCCGCTCGCGCGGCGGTCCATTGCACACAGTGGTCCCAGGTCCACAGCAGGCGAAGGTCAGTCATCAGCCCAGATCTCCTGCGTTGTCATCGCGACCCCACAGCCGACGGCGCGCCCGTTACGGCACTTCCACCCGGCTCTGGTCCGACAGCATGAAGCGGTTCACGCGCGGCTTGTCGGTCGCGCGGCAGATCTCCACTTCGTCGCCGAGCAGGCTGCCCTCGATGCGGCGCTTGACCTCGAGGATGCGCACGCCGGTCAGCGCGATGCTGTACTCCAGCTCGCTGCCGCGGATGAGGCAGTCGTCGTAGACGCTGGTGAACGGGCCGATGTAGCTGTCCTCGATGACCGTGTTCCGGCCGATGATGGCCGGGCCGCGGATGACGCTCCGCAGCACCTTGGCCCCCGCCTGCACGGTGACGTTGCCGAAGAGCGTGCTCTGGTCGTCCACGAAGCCGTCGCACGTCGGCTCGAGATGCTCGAGCACCAGGCGGTTGGCCTCCAACAGGTCGATCGGCTTGCCGGTGTCCTTCCACCAACCAGTGATCTCCGAGTAGGTCACCGTGTAGCCGTGGGTCAGCAGGTACTGGTGCGCGTCGCTGATCTCCAGTTCGCCGCGCGCCGACGGCGCGATGGCCTCGCACGCCGTGAAGATGCTGCTGTCGTAGAGGTAGATGCCGGCCACCGCGAACTTGCTCTTCGGCTGCGCCGGTTTCTCTTCGATGCCGATGATGCGGTCGCCGTCCATCTCGGGTACGCCGAACCGCTCGGGGTCCTTGACCTTGGCGAGTGTCAGGTGACAGTTGCCGCCGCCCTGCTCGAACGCCTCGACGAAGCGGCGAATGCCACCGACGATCATGTTGTCGCCGAGGTAGAAGACGAACGGCTCGTCGCCGATGAAGTCGCGCGAGATCTTCACCACATGGGCCAGGCCCAGCGGCGCCGCTTGCGGAATGTAGGTCAGGCGCACGCCGAACTCGTCGCCGCCGCCCAGGCGGTCGGGCACCTCGGTCGAGTCGGCGCTGTAGACGACGCCGACATCCGTGATCCCGGCCTCGCGCACATACTCCAGCGCGTAGTGCAGGATCGGTTTGTTGGCGATCGGGATGAGGTGCTTGTTCTTGGTGTGCGTGATGGGCCGCAGCCGGGTGCCGCGTCCGCCGCTGGTGATCAGTGCTTTCATCGCCGGTGTCCCCGGCTCACACGCGGCGGTAGTCCGGCGTGAGCAGGCCTGCCACGCGTTCGCCTGTGAAGTAATGCACCACGTTCCGGGCCGCGTAAACCTTCAGCCCGTGCTGTGATTCCTCGGAGTAGTGGCCCACGTGCGGCGTGACCCAGACGTCCGGCCGCGTCAACAGCGGATGGTCCGGCGCCGGCGGCTCCTCGGCCAGCACGTCGAGACCGGCGCCGGCCAGGTGGCCGGCGTCGAGCGCCGCCAGGAGCGCCGCCTCGTCCACCAGGGCGCCGCGCGCCGTGTTGACCAGGTAGGCGCCGGGCTTCATCTGAGCCAATGTCTCGGCGTTGATCAGGTGCCGCGTCTCGGCCGTCGCCGGGCAGAGCAGGCAGACCACGTCGCTGTCGGCCAGCAGCGTCGGCAGGTCGACCAACTCGACGTTCTCCGGCGCGGCAGGGATCTTCGGGTCGTAGCCGAGCACTTCCATACCGAGCGCGTCGGCCGCCACCGCGACGCCGGCGCCGACGCGCCCCAGGCCGATCAGGCCGATGGTCATGCTGGACGTCGGCAAAACGCGGACGCCGTCGCCGTAGGTCGCCCATTGCCCCGCCCGGGCCGCCTCACGCGCCGTGGCCAGCCGGCGGTTGAGCGCCAGGACCAGCGCCATGGTGTGCGCCACGGCCTCGTCGGTGCAGTACTTCGGGCAGTGGGCCACGGCTACGTGCAGGTCGCCGGCGGCGGCCAGGTCGACGCGCCACTCGCCGATGCCGAGCCGCGACACGAAGCGGACGCTGTCACAAGCCTCCAGCACCTCGCGGGGCACCGGCGCGAACCGGACCATCAAGGCGTCGGCGCCGGCCGCGGCGGCGATCACCTCCTCCGTCGACCGGCAGTCGGCCAGTTGCACGTCCCAGCCGGCCGGCTTCAGGATGCCCATCGCCGGGGCAGGATCACCAAGGTCCCAGTCGGTCACGACCAGTTTCACGGCTGCCACAACTCCTGGAGGCGTTCCTCCCCGCCCGGCGTGGCGATGTAGGTCAATGACCAACGCGCCGCGCCTCCGGCCGGCAGCCACCGGGCCTCGCCGCGGGCGATGGCCAAATCGAGCCGGTCGGGATATCCGCTACATGGCTCCAGAGCCAAGTTGAAGTGACCCAACAGCGCACCCTGGTTCTGCCAGATGCCGAGGCGCGGTAGCTCGGCGCTATCGAACCGGAACCCGCAGGCGACCTGCCGCACCGGATCGACCAGCCCGCACCAGCCGGCCCCGCGCAACGGCTGCGTGAATACCTTGTCCCCCGCGTCCACCTCGGGCCCGGTGAGCCGCGACAGATCCGTCTCACCGCCGGCGGCCAACGGCGCCAGCGGCCACGGCAACTCGTCGCCCAGACCGCCCAGGCGGCCATACCGCGTGTTGTCGACCCGGACGTGCCGCACCTCGTCGGGCAGGACGATGCGCGTGCCCGGCGAGACCGCGAACAGCGGGTGCGCGGAATAGAGATACGGCAACGCGAACGCGCAGTGGTTGGTCACCGTGTAGTCGATGCGCAGGCGGCCGTCGCCCGGCGACGAGAAGGCCCGCGTAAATGTGTAGGGGAAGCGCACGCCGCGCGCGGTCAGCACCAACGCGGCGCCGTCCTGGGTCACCTCGTGCGGCACGCACCAGACCTCGCCATGGCACGGCGCCTCGACGCCGGCCCACGGGCCGTCGGCCAGCACGCACTTGGCGATGGTCGGGAAGCACTCGTCCCAACCGCTGCAGTCCCATTCATCGAAGCCCGTGCCGTAGACCGGGCGCTCGTACGGCCGGTCGGACCGCTGGAAGATGTACTCGGCGCCGGTCTCGTCGGTGATGGAGACGATCTTGCCGCCGATCTCCGGGAGCAGCGTGACCCGCAGGCCGCCTCCGGTGTAGACGATCGCTTCCTGCCCTCGCCAGCGGTTATGGTCCACCATGTCCTGTTCCAGTATACGGCTTCGCCGTGCGGCGCGCGCCTCCTGCCGCCGGTTCACCGCCGCCCGTCGGCCACGAATCGTCCGGCCACCCAGCTCTGTGGCTCGTCCTTGAACACCACCACCAGCCGCCCGCGCAGACTCGGCGCGCCGCCTGCCTGCGTCGCCCCGGCCAAGGCCTCGATCTTCGCCCACAGCGCGAACTCGGCGTGGCAGGTGCGCGGCCCACCGTCCGGGTCGCGCACGACGTACCAGGCGTCCACCCCGTCGGCCTGGTGATCGTCCATCGCCTTCGACCACTCGCCGGGCCCGGCCGGCTGGTGCCATTCGACGCAGACGGAATCGTCCTCGAACGCGCTCCCAGCGGCCCGTGGCCGGCTCGACAGGCGCAGCCGATAGAAGGGCCGGCGCCCTTCCACCGACGAGGTGACTACCGCGTCACGGGCGATGAACGCGCGTTTGGCCAGGCGCCCGGCCACGCCACGGTCCGGCACCTGCGCCGCCGACACCTGCTCCTGCCAGGCGAATGGCGGCAGGCCATCGGCGATGAGCATCGGCTGCGGCGGGATCACTGCGCCGGTGGCTATGTAGGGGGCCACCGGTGACGAGTCGGCCGCGACCGGTCGCGGGCTCGTGCCGCCGGCGCTGCTGCCGCCCGGCGGCGCCGCCGGGTGATGCGTGGCACAGGCCGCCACGAGCAGCAGCGCGACGAGCAGCCAGATGGCCCGCGGTCTCCGCAGATACGTCGCGCAGAATGAGGTCATCGCCGCTCCAGAACAATCAGCTGCTGATCCGCCGCTGCCAGAGCAGTGTACCAGCCGCGCGCGCGTTCCACCTCGTCGGGGCCGATCTCGGCGCGCTGGATGGTCACATCACGGCTCCATTCCACCGCGTCGGCCGTACGCCGGCAGATGGTCCGGAAGCTGCCGAAGGTCTCGCTGCCCTGCCGATCCTGCGGCACCTCGCGCACTCTCAGCTCGGGCGGTAGCACGAAGCGCAGACGGCTGATGGTGATCTCCGGTGAGGCGGCCAGGCGCACCGGATAGCGGCGAGTCGGCGCCACCAGGGCCGCCGGCACCTCCGGTCGCTCGAACACGCCGACCGGCACCAACACGAGTTGCTGGGTGAGCAGCCCGTAGGCCGGCGCCCGGAACGCATAGCCGAGGTGGAACGGCCGGTCGAGGTCGTCGGCGGCCGTGAACTCGAGCGTGCCGCCGTCGAAGCGCACACCCGCCAGCTTGGCGTTGAGCGCGACCGACAGCTCCCGCGCCACCGCGTCGCGGCTCAGCGAGCGGAACCGGGTCCGGAACGACTGCTCGAACCCGCCGCTGGCCACCATCTTCACGCGCGCGTCGAGGCCGCCGTCGCTGACCACCTTCAACTCGGCCTGCCGCTCCAGCACGTTCGCGCCCGCCGGCATGGCGGGCACCGTGGCCCAGTACGCATTCTGGTCGCTCACCACCAGGGCTCGGGCGCCCTGGATGCCGTTCGGCACGTAGTCGCCCGGCCCGAGGCTCCAAGTGGGATCGAGCCACCGCAGGTGCCCGTTGCCGGTCGGCACGGCGACCACCACGTGGTCGAACTGGAGCATGGCCGGCAGGTTCTCGGCCAACGGGCCCTGGCTGGGGCGCCGCAGCAGCGCCGGCCAGGCGCGAAGGCCGGCCACGTGTTGCAGCAAGGCGATCAGCAAGGTCGCCTGGTCCTTGCAGTCGCCCATCCGCTGCCGCCACGTCTCATACGCCGGCTGTGGCTGGATGCCCGGCAGACCCCGCTCCAGCGGCCCGCCGGCGTAGGCGACCTTGCTGCACACCCAGTGGTGCAGCGTCCGCACCGGATCACCGCTGCCCTCCAGCCGGCGACGGGCCTCCTCGCGCAGGGCCGTATCGACGGTGTCCATGGTCAGCGCCGCGGCGCGATAGCGCGCAGCGACCTCGTCCCAGCTCCGGTACGATGAGACCATCAGCCACAGCGCCAGCCGCGCTTCGCTCGGACGCTGCGGCTCGTCGTCCAGGCCGGGCAGGTTCTCCGCCACCCAGGTGGTCTCGTCGCTGCCGCCGCGGCGCCGCACCGCCGGCGGCGCCAGTTGGCCGTGGACGTGGCGCTCGAACGACGTCGCCGCCGGAGTGCGGACCACGTAACGGGCCTGCACCACCGGCTCCTCCGTCTGCATCTGGAACGAGTCGTTGAACCGACCGGGCATCGACGGGCGCGTGTCGGTGATCTGCACCTCGTAGTCGAGCACCACGCCCGGTGCCGCGTAGGGGAACTGCAGGCGCCAACCGGTCAGATCGCCGGTCCGCCCCATGGTGACCTGCTGCAGCGCCACCTCGCGCACGTCCACCAGCCGTAGGCCCGGCAGCACACAGCGGGCCTGCCGCACCTCGAGTTGCTGGTACGAGGTGGTACACGGCAGCCAGATGGTCTGGAAGTGGCGGCCGTCCTCGCGCAGGACCTTGATGGTCTGGCGCAAGGTGACTTGCACCCGGCCGTGCTCGTCGATCTCGAAGATGCGCTCGTGCCGGAGTAGCGCCGCACCGGCGGCCGGCAGGTCTTCCGGCCGCGGCGCCCCCACGATGGCGTTCTCCAGGTCGGCCGGCAGATCGGCGGCGGTCAGAGCCACGAGCAGCAGCAGGGCCACGGCGGTCACGGGCGAGCCACCACCAACGCCGTCGCCACCGCCTGCGGCTGGTCGGCGGTGAGCCGACCGATCACCTTGCCGTCGACCACCATCGTGGCCATCGTGTGCCCGTCGAGGCCCATGGCCTGCTGGCAGCCCAACTCGAGCATCGCCGCAGCCCAGTCCTCCAGCGACCAGCCGGCCGTGTAGGGCGCCTTGGCCTCGCCGAACGCGAGGATCAGCTCGCCCTCGGCGGTCAGCCCGCAGCCGCTACGGGCGGTCACCGCGTCGGCCACGTCGGGCCGGAAGCGCTCGGCCTGCTTGGTGACCTCGACGCGGCCGTCACGCACCAGCCGCGGCCCGGCGCCGAGTATGCTGCCGTCGGTGTCCGGCTCGGAGCGGAGTTGCACCGTCGGCTCGTCGTCGGCGGGCTCGGTGGTATAGACCACCGTCTGGCTGTTGCCCACCCGCTGGCCCCAGAAGCCGGGGAACACGTCGACCCCGCCCCAGCGGCGGGTCAGCACGGCGCACTTGGCGTCGGCCTCGGGCGTCCGGTTGAGGCACTGCACATCGAGTTGGCGGCCACCGACCGCGGCCTGTCCGCGCCAGGCCACGGCCGCGATGCGGGCGCTGCCATCGCGCCCGAGCAGCAACGCGGTGCGGTCGAACAACGGGCGGGTGATCCACTCGCCCGCGATCTTGACCGCACCGAGCGGCGCGCCGCTGCCCGTGTCGAAGTAGCCGCCGTTGATCCCAGCCAGGGCCCCGGCGGCCATCTCCGCCACGGTCCGCCGCTTGCGGATCGTCTCGCCGGCGGTCACCACCTTCACCCGCCGCAGGCCGTCCTTGGCCACGCGCAACGCATAGCAGCGGCGCAGGCTGTCCGGCCGGCACCAGGTCAACGTCGTCAGCTTGACCTGCTCGTCGAGGCGGTCTTCCAGGCGCTGGGCCCGGTTGAAGCTCACCTGGACGCGCAGCTCCGGCCCGACCTGCGCCACCATGGCCGGATAGTCGCCCGGCAGCGACAGCTTGAGGCGCTGCGCCGGTCCGTTGCCGACCCGCTCGACGGCCGCGGTCAACGGGCCATGCTTGACCGTCGTGCGCCGCGCCGGACGCGGCCCGGGCGTCAGGCCCACCTCGACCACCACCCGGTTGCCTTCGGCGCGCCGCTCGACCCCTTCAAACCCCGTGGCCGGGCGCAGAATGAACGTCACCGTCGCCTCATCGGCGGCGACACGCAGCCGCGCGCCCGACCCGCAACCGGTCAGGCCGAGGGCCGCCAACGAGAGCAACCAGCCAGCCCGTGACCTCAACACGTGACGTCTCGCTTCACAAAGCGGTACCAACCCACGGCCGCGAAGACGGCGATATAGGCGCCACAGATCCGTAGCGTCGAGGCAATGGTGTGCCACGGCGGGATCAACTCCTGCGTGTCCGGGTTGAAGTTGGTCGGAATGGTGTCCATGGCTCGGCTGAACTGCGAGGTGTAGAGGTACGGCTGGATGCGGTCGAGCCAGTCGAACCCGAGCGAGCCGACGATCCACAGCACCATCGTCAGTCCGAGCGCCGCGAAACCGGGCGCCAGCGCATTGTCGAAGAAGCTGCCGAGCATGAAGCCCAGCATCGACGCGGCAAAGACGGCCACGGCCAGCACCAGGTAAGCCACGGCCAGATACCAGACCGCCTCGCTCTGCGTCAGGATGACCACGCGGCCATCGTGCAGTGCCTCCACTTCGAACAGCTTGCCCTGCCCGAGCACCAGCCAGCCGAGCAGCAGGCTGCTCAGCATGGTGACCGCCGACAGCGACAGCGTGAACAGGGCCGCGCAGACGAACTTGGCGAACCACAGCACGCTACGGCTGCCGGGCCGCACCAGGAGCGTGCGCAAGGTGCCGGTGGCGCCTTCAGCGCCGAGGATCTCGCCGCACACCACCGGCGCCAGGAACGGCAACAGGCGCGCGATGGACTTGAGGATCAGCTCGCAGGCCAGCGTGCCGTTGAGCGGCGAGCCCATCACCTGCATGTCCGCGAGCTTGCCGCGGCGCGTCGGATCGGTCAGCCAGGGCGGCGGGCTGTAGTGCAGCGACAGGATGACCAGCGCCACCAGGCCGACCACCGCGCCATAGACCACGTACGGCGTGAACCGCCGGTAGAGCTTGCTGAGTTCGTGCCGCAAGCGCAGGATCACGCCGTGCCTCCGGTGACTTCGAGGAAGAACTCCTCCAGGCTGAGCGAACGCGGCGCCAGTTCGTGAACGGCCAGGCCGGCCTGCACCATGGCCGTGTTGAGCGGCGCCACCTGCGCTTCGGCCAACGATACCACCAGCCGCTCGCCTTGCGTCTCGACCGCGCTGACCGTGGGGAACTGCGTCGCCAGTTCGGCCGCGCGCGACAGATCGTCGCAGCCGATGGTCAGCCGCACCGCGCCGTCGCGCCGCAGCAGCGTCGCCACCTCGCCGGCGGCCACCAGCCGGCCCTGGTGGATCACCGCCACGCGGTCACAGACCTGCTGCACCTCGCCCAACAGGTGGCTCGACAGGAAGACCGTGATGCCTTCGTCGCGCGCCAGCGAGACCAGCAGTTCGCGCACCTCCTTCATGCCTTGGGGATCGAGCCCATTGGTGGGCTCGTCGAGGACCAGGAACCGTGGGCGCGGCAGCAGGGCTTGGGCCAGGCCCAGGCGCATTCGCATGCCTTGCGAGTAGGTCTTCACCTTGTCGTGCTCGCGGCCGGACAGCCGGACCAGCGCCAACGTGTCCAGGACGTCGCGCCGGCTGACCCGACCCGAGAGCGCCGCCAGCATCTCCAGGTTGCGGAAGGCCGACAGGTAGCCGTAGAACGCCGGCGTCTCCACCTGCGCGCCGACCGCGGCCAGCGCACGTGAGCGGTGGCGGCCAAGGTCCCAACCCATCAGGTCGACCCGCCCGGCGGTCGGCCGCACCAGGCCCAGCGCCATGCGGATGGTCGTGCTCTTGCCCGCGCCGTTCGGGCCGAGGAAGCCGAAGACACAGCCGGCCGGCACCGCCAGGTCGAGCCCATCGACCACCCGCCGCCGCCCGTAGTCACGGGTCAGGCCACTCGTCTCCAGCACCAGTGACGGTTCGCTCATGGCTATGGCGCTGGCTTGGCGTAGTCGAGACGCGCTTCGTCCAGCCGCCAGTCCGGGCTCAGGAAGCCACCCACGCGGTGGCGGTTGGTGGCGTCCCAGGAGAACTGGTCATCGTAGACGAGCAGGTCGGGCAGCAGATCGAACTGGTGGTTGACCGGCAGTTGCTCACCGTAGCGCCGGCCGCTCAGCCACAGGATCAGGCGCTGCGCGTGCAATGGGTGCGGCGCCAGCAGGATCATGCCCAAGTTGGCGCCCTGGTAGGTGTGCTGGCCCACCGTGTAGACCTGCGGCGCCATCTTGATGCCTTCGGGCAGGATCTTCGCGGGCTCGGCGATGCCGGCCAGCGTCACGGCGTCGGGCTCGCCGAAGATGACCAGGTTGTGCTCGCGGACCTGCTCGGCGGTCAGGTCCCGGTCGGCCGACAGCGGCGGCCAGCCTTCGCAGAAGTCCCACCACACCTGCCGCAGGCGCTCCGCCTCGCCCTGGTTGTAGGCCACGCGGGCCGCGTCGCCACCGCTGGCCCAGACCAGCCGGAACGGCTGGTTGAACACTTCGCGCGCCGGACCGGTGCGCGGGCGGTCGGCCGGCGGTGTGGCGGCTTCGAGCGGCTGCGGCCGACCGTCGGCGCCGATTCGCACGCGCCGCGGACCGGGCGTCACCGTGCCCAGTGCCTGCTGATTGACCTTCAGCGGCCGTCCGGTGCCGACCAGCGAGGCGGGCAGATCGAGCCACAGCTCGGAGACGTTGGTACACTGCACGCGCACCTCGCTCGGCTCGGCGACCGCGGTGACGTCGGCCGGCGGACCCCACTTGTGCAGGCCGCGCACATCGACCCAGTAGGCGCGGCCCTGCCGTGGCGTAAAGGTGCGGAAGCGCACGCGCGCCGGCGCCGCCACGCGCTTCTGCTTCACGCACCAATCGAGGATGCGGCGCACGTACTCGTCTTCCCAGTAGAGGTAGTGCCCCTGGTTGGCGTACTCGTGGTACTCGATGGCGTAACGCAGCCGCTGGACCTCCGGCACAATCAGCCGCGAGTGGACCACCGGCACCAGCGGGTCGAGCGCCCCGTGCTGCAGCAGGACCGGCAGGTGCTGGGCGTTCGGCACCAGGTCGAGCGGGTTGTTCTGCAGGATGCACCACGACTTGAAGCCGACCTCGCCGCGGTCACGGCGCTCCCAGGTGAAGAAGTCGCTCTGGCCCGACATCAGCGCCAGGCCCGCGAACCAGTCGGGCTGCCGCAGGCCGATGGCCCAGCCGCCATAGCCGCCCATGCTGCACCCGGTCAACAGAATGCGGTCGGGATCGATGCGGTACCAGCGCCGCAGCTCCTCGATCACCCGGAGCGTGTCGACCTCGCCGATGCCCAGGAAGTCGCTGTTGCGGCGCCCGTGCGGCATGGCCATGATCACGCCGCGCTCAGCGGCCATGGCCCACTGCCGCGCCGGCAGCACCCACGGCTCCGCCTTGCAGGTCTCGGGCACGTAGCCGTGCAGGAAGATGACCAGCGGCCAGGGCCGATCCGGCGTGTAGCCTTTCGGCAACCGCAGATAGTACGGCTGCGGGCTGCCATCGGTGCGACAGCGATAGGCCCGCGTGACGTAACCGAGTTCGGTCTCGGCGCCGGTCTCGCCCTGGTGGCCGAGTCTGCCCTCGCGCAACCGGGCCAGGCACTGCTGGATAAGGTGCTGCGACGCCTCTTGTTGCACCCCCCAGCGCACCTCCTGGACGGTGGCGCGCTGGCGCTGGCGCATCTTCTCCAGTTCGAGCTGCGCCAATGGCAGGTTGCTGTCGACCACGTCGCGCGGCGCGTTGGCCGCCTTCTGGGCGGCCTCGACGTCGGCCGCCAGACGGTCGATGACCACCGGCCAGTTGACCTCGGCGGTGGTGGTCGGCGGCGGCACTGGTGGCTGACAACGGCACACGGCGGCCAGGCCAAGGGTCGCCACCACCGCCGTCAGCAGACCATACCGCCTCACACTGCTGCCCCGTGAACCGTGCAGGCAGTATCCCGGATGAGGCGAGGTGGTGTCAAGCTGATAATGGGGTCAGGTGCGATTACGGCGTGGTCAACCGCCGCTGGCGCAGGCTTCCAGCCTGCGCTACCCACACAATGGGGTCAGGTGCGATTATGGCGTGGCCCTACCCCTCCGCCTCCGCGATGAACTGGTGCGTCCCGCCGGTCACGCGGCGCGGCACGCCATCGCCCAGGTCGACCAGCGCCGGCAGTTCGCCCGGCAGCTCGACGCGCACGTGCCACTCGCCGCCGACCACCTCCCAGGCCACACGCAGATCGCCGGCCGGCGTCGGCACGCAGCCCGAGACGCGCATCAGCCCGGCGCGGCGCGGTGAGACCACCACGCTGCGCCAGCCCGGCTCACCGGGCTGGACGCCGAGCAGGATGCGGCTGAGCAGGTAGGTCGGCGCCCCGCTCCAGGCGTGGCACAGGCTGAGGTTCCAGTCGCGCTCGGGATCCCACTCCTCAGGCCAGGTCGGATGGCCCTGCGCCACCCAGTCGCCCCAGCGGCGGCGGATGATCTGCACCACGTCCGCCAGGAAGCCACGCTGCACCAGCGCCTCCAGCACCAGGGCGCTGAAGAACGGCGATGCCTCCACCACGTCCTCGCGTTCGCGCAGCAGGCTCGGAATCAGGATCTCGCGACACAGATCGTCATGCGTGTGCGGCTCCAGCCCGAGCAGGATGGCCAGGGCCTGCGCGTGGACACTGAGCTGCGGCACCGGCTCACCGGTGGCCGGATCCCAGCCGTCGTACCAGACGCCGATCTCCGGGTCGAACACGCGCTGCGTCAGCGACAACGCGGTCATCATGCCGCGACCGATGCAGGCGTCGGCGTCCTTGTCCTCGCCCAGGTGCCCGAAGATCTGCGCCGCGGTGGCCAGCGCCTGCAGGTAGCGCAGGTTGTACACCGTGCTGTAGCGCGCGCGATAGAGCGGCGCCCAGTCGAGGAACAGCCAAGTGCCTTCGGGCGGCAGCAGCAGGCCGGTCTCGTCGGTCCGGTTGCGGAACCAGGCCAGGTTGCGACGCAACGCGTCGGCCCAGCGCAGCAGCAGCTCGTCGGAGCCGGTGTGCTGGTAGTGGTCCCAGAGCGTCTCGACCCAGACGAAGTTGTAGTCGGGCAGAATGCACGACTTGCCCGGGAAGACACCGTACATCAGCCCGTCGCCCATCATCGACTGCGCGCCCTGGCGCACGCCGCGGGCCAGCAAGCGGGTGTCGCCGAAGGCCACCTGGTTGATGGAGAACTCCAACCGCGCGTCGCCCCACCACTGCGCCTGCTCGCGCCAGGGGCAATCGGTGTAGGCGTCGGTCATGTTGCGGCGCAGCGTGTCGACGCCGATCTGCCAGATGCGGTCCAGCAGCGGCTCGCCGGTGTCGAGCCGGCCGCGTTGCGTCACCGGATAGGCGATCTCGCGCAGCCGCGGGAACGCGAAGCTGACCGCCGACTTCGCGCCGCGCACCACCACCGCCAGGTAGCGGTAGCCGCGCGGATTGAACACCTCGATGGTGCGCTGGCCGCCGGGCAGGCCGAACCGGTCGACCAGCCGCGGCTGGATGTTCGCCGGCGGTCGCGTGGCGATGAAGCCCGAGGGTAGCAGCCGCTCGCTGTAGGCCAGGTCGATGACCACTGGGCCGTCGCTCTCCACGGTCAACTCGGGGTGACCGAGACAGGTCAGGCCCAGATCGAAGACGACGCCGACGGCCAGCCCATCCTGCCGTGGCGGCACCAGCACCTGGCCGTTGCCCACCGTGGCGGCGCCGGCGTCCGCGGCCCAGGTCTCGCCGACCAGCGGCGCCGACAGGTCGGTCACCGTCGCCCAGTCGTCGGCCGGCGTGGTGGTGAACACGTCGACCAGGCGTTGCGGGCGCCGCTCGGTCTCGTTGAGCAGCGGCATGCCGCGCGGCTCGAGTTTGAGCCAGGGCGGCTGCGGGTGCGGGCCCAGGTCGGCCGGCGGGCCGAAACCCTCGCACGGACCGGGCAGCAGCCAACCATCGGGCCAGGCGGCGAAGTCGACGCACTCCTGCCAGCCGGTCTGCACGGAACTGCGGTTGACGTGCTGCCGGTAGCAGGCGCCTTCGCGCGCGGTCCAGCGGCCGGGCGCGGTGTCGAGCCGCACCGCACTGCCGTCGGGCAGCACCGCCACCCCGTCGAGCAGCAGACCGGGCCGACCGTCGAACTCGCTCTGGAAGGTGTAGTCGCCGACACAGTGGGCGATGATCCCCAGCACGTTCGGGCCCTCGCGCAGGTACGGCGCCAGGTCGACCTCATCGTAGGGGTAGCTCCAGGGATAGCCGCGTGCCGGCCCTCGCGACACGGCCTGCTGGTTGACGAACAGCCGGTAGCGCGCGTCGGCGGTCACACGCACCGGGGCCGTCGTCGGCGCGGCAGGCAGCTCGATCTCGGCGCGTGCGAACACGTACGTGTTCGTGAAGCGGCGGTAGCTGAAGCTCTCGCCGGCGGCCCAGAGCCAGTGGGCGGTGAAGCGGTTGCTGACCATGGTCGTATCCTTGGCAGGCGAATGGCGGTAGCTTGGCGGCCGGTCGGCGACTTCCTGCGCCGGCAACCGCGACTCGTCGCGCGCGGCCAGCCAGGCGGCCACCGTTGGCCCAACCGGCCGCGAACCGGCGAAACGACTGCTCCCATCGAAACTCGTATTATCATAATCAGCCAGGCTGGAGGCCCCGCTCATGGTTGTCCGCTACATTGTCCGGTTGCTCGTGTGTGGCGTTCTGTCCGCCGCGCCGCTGCTGGCGCAGGCGCTGGGACCCGGCGAGGACCCGCGCTACAAGGTCGCCGCGACCGCCCTGACCGAGGCCAAAGGGCTGATCGACGCCAGCCGTCGCGTGCCGCCGTCGGCCGCCTACGACATCGGCCTGCTGCAGTGCCTGCTCGGCAACATGGACGGCGGCGTGGCCACCATCTGCAGCGCCGAGGATCCCAGCGGACCGAACGGGCCGCGCTGGAACGCGCTGTTCGAGGCCGCCTACGAGGTCAGCCGCAAGAACGCCATCGAGCTCGTCCAGAAGACCGCCGGCCGCCAGCGGCAGAGCGACCGGGCCGCGATGATGGCCGGCCTGGCGCAGGCGCAGTTCGAGGCCGGCCAGGTCCTGCCGGCCATGCTGTCGATGCAGGAAGTGGGCGTCAGCCAGCCCGGCGTCGCCGCCGAACAGTCGCTCGGCTGGGCCGAGGCACTCCGCGGCAAGGGCACCGAGCCACCGACCGAACTGTACAGCCGCATCCTCGATTTTGCGCGCCGCATCCCGCCGCCCGAGCGTGACGCCGAGAAGCGCTCGCGGCAGGCCACGGTGCTGGCCCGCCTGGTCAACTTCCATGCCGCCGCGGGCAATGACGACGCCGCGCTGCTGGCCGCCGAAGCCGTGGCCGATCCGGACGACCGCCAGCGACCGCTGTACCAACTCGCCACGCTGCAAGCCGCGGCCGGCCGCTGCGACCGCGCCACCGGCACGGCCACCAAGCTGAGCACCGAGGCGCCGAACGCACCATCGACCGCCAGTTGGCAGGTCTCGGCGCTGGCCCGCATCGTCGCCTGTCAGGCCAAGGCCAGCCAGACCGAGGGCGCCCAGGCCACGGCCAACCGGGCCGCCGAGGCCGCGCGCCGAACCGTGAACAACGAGGTCCGCGTCGGCTCGCTCCTGGCCGCCTCGGAAGCCGCCTCGGCCGCCGGCCTGCGCAGCCTGGCTGGCACGTTGGCCAGCCAGGCGCTGGGTGACCTGCACGTCACCGAGCAGCGCAAGCGCGCCCTGGCGCTCCTCAACGCCGGACGGGCGCAGTACCTGGCGGGCAACCGCGAGGTGGCCGAGACGACCTTCGACGCCGCGCGCAAAGTGGTCATCCTGACGCGCGAGGACGACGTCTACGATGAAGCCATCATGGTTCCGGCTGGCCTGGGCCTGATCGGCGAGGCCAAAGCGGGTTTGGCGCTACGCAAGGACCCGGTGCAGAAGCGCGCCGGCCGACTGGTGCTGGTGACCGCGCTGGCCAAGGCCGGCTACCTCAACGAGGCCCTGGCCGAGGCGCGCGAGTATGCCGTGGGCACGCTGGACGACCGCAAGGCGCGCGTGCAGGCGCTGGCCGCGGTGGCCGAGCGGGCCGAGCCCGGGCCGGCGGCGGAGCTGATTCGCGAGGCGCTGGCGCTGGTCACCGACCCGTTCGAGGCCGAGAGCGTGCAGGCGTTGTGCCTGCTGGCCGGTCGCCGTGGCTTGCCGGCCACCGCGCTGAAGTGCCTGCAGACCGCGCTGGATGGCGTGGCCAAGCGCGGCGGCATCGAGAAGCTGCCGCTCGACGAGCTGCTGGAGTCCGTCGGGCAAGCCCTGCGCCGGCCAACCGGTGAGGACGGCGACAAGCCGGGCCTGGTGGCCGCGGCCGAGCGCGCCGGCATGACCATTCGCGAGCCGATGGCACGGACCGCGGCGCTCTGCGCGCTGACCCGCACGGTGGCGACCAACGACCGCGACGGCGGCGCCAAGCTGCTCGCCGCCGGCGCGCGCGAAGCGCGGACGGTCACGCCCGAGGGCCGGCTGGCGCACGCCCTGGCCGAGGTCGGCGCGGTGGCCGCGGGCAGCGGCTACGAGGCTGATGCCGTCGGCTGCTTCAACGCCGCCGAGGCCGTCCTGGAGAACCTGCAGCAGGTCACCGGCACGGTGCTCTTGGCCGTCTTCGAGTGCGAAGCCCAGAGCGGCCGCAAGACTGCAGGGCGCTTCCTGATGCGCTCGCTGCTGACCATCGAGAACTTCGAGCGCGAGGGCTCGACCGACCTGCGGCGGCTGGCGCGCGTGGCCGCGTTCACGGCGGCGCCGGGCGACACGCTGGCCATCGCGCGGCGGACCTACCGCGCCGAGGAGAAGCTGGCCGCCTATCTCGACCTCGCCCGGGCCGTCGTGGGTCAGCCCATGCCGGCCCTGCGCCAGCGCGACCACTTCCCGCTGCCGGCGGTTGTCCGCCCGCCGGCAGCCTGAGGGAGCGACTTCGGGTCGCACTTGGCCACGCCTGGGCGTGCGTCGCCTCGCGTGTAGCGAACTTCGCTCGTGGGACCGGCGTCTCGCCGGTCGGGCTGCCGACGCGCTCCGCCCCCGTGTGAGCTGCCGTTCCACCGGCCCACGATGGTCGCACTCCGCCTGCCGTCTGTCTGGTGCGGCCGGACCGGCGAGACGCCGGTCCCACGGGAACTGGCGCGTCCACGCCCACGGACCGGCGACTCTGTGCCGCATTGACAAGAGTGGCCTGGCGCCCTACCGTTCGCGCTATGGGTTCACGACGTCGGCGTGAAACATGGGTGGCGCTGAGCTGCCTGCTGCCAAGCTTCGCCGTGCTGGCGGCGTTTCACCTCTGGCCCCTGGTCTATGCCTTTTGGGTCAGCCTGCACCACTGGAGCATCATGCCCGGTCGCTGGTGCGGGCTGGGCAACTATCGGCAGGCTTTCACCGATCCGGCCTTCTGGCAGTCGGTGAAGGTCACCGGCTGGTACGTGCTCGGCACGGTGCCCACCACGTTGGTGCTCGGCTACTTCATCGCCGAACTGCTCAACCGGCCGGTGCGCGGGCGCGAGTGCTACCGCGTGCTGTTCTTCACGCCCTACGTCGTCTCACCGGTGGCGGCGGCGGCGGTCTGGCGCGGCGTGTTCGCCGCGCCGACGGTGCAGGCCAACCAGTGGCTGGTCGCCCAGGGCTGGCGGCTCAACGCCAACCAGCCCTGGCTCCTGCAGCCGCGCGGCGTGTTCCAGTGGCTCGGCGAAGCCCTGGGCTACCAGGTGCCGGCATGGGCGCACGGGCCGGCCGTGGCGCTCTGCTGCATCATGGTGGTGACCATCTGGACCAGCCTCGGCTTCGCCGTCGTGGTCCTGCTCGGCGGGCTCTCGCAGGTGCCGAGTGAAGTCCTGGAAGCCGCCCAACTCGACGGCGCGCGCGGGTGGCGCCTGCGCCGGTTCGTCATCTGGCCGATGCTCTCGCCGGTGCTGTTCTTCCTGCTGATCGTGTTCACGATCCGCGCCTTCCAGGCGTTCAGCCAGATCTACGTGCTGACCGGCCAGAACAACCTGCTGGGCACCACCTCGACGCTGACGTACTACATTTACGAGACGGCCTTCCGCACCGCCGGCGAGCGCGGCTATGGCTCGGCCGTGGCGTTCGTCCTGTTCGGCATCATTCTGGCGCTGACCTGGCTCCAGTTCGCCGGTCTCGGCCGCCGCGTCCACTACGGGGGGCAGCGATGAGAGCCTGGTGGCGCCGGCACGAACTGACCACGCACCTGGTCCTCCTGCCGTTGGGCCTGCTGATGGCCAGCCCGTTCTTCTGGATGCTGGGCACCTCGCTGAAGACCCGCGAGGAGACCAGCCGGTTGTGGCCGATTCCGGCCGTGCCGCAGTGGCACAACTACGTCGACGCCTGGCACGCCGCGCCGTTCGCGCGCTACTTCATGGTCTCCGGCGTCACCGCCGGTGTGGTCACCGTCGCGGTGTTGCTCACCGCGCTGCTGGCCGGCTACGCCTTCGGCGCCCTGGAGTGGCGCGGCAAGAACGGCCTGTTCGCGATCTACCTGGCCACCATGATGGTGCCGTTCGAGGTCATCCTCATCCCGAACTTCCTGCTCGTGCAGCGGTTGGGCTGGGTCGACAGCTTTGCCGCGCTGATTGTGCCCTGGGCCTCCAGCGTGTTCGCCGTGTTCCTGGTCACCCAGTCGTTCCGGGCCCTGCCGCGTGACTTCTATGAGGCGGCGGTGATTGACGGCTGTGGACACTGGCAGTACCTGTGGCGCATCGCCGGCCCGCTCGTCGCACCGGCCCTCGCCACGGCGGCCATCTTCGCCTTCCTGGGCAGTTGGAACTCGCTGCTCTGGCCGGTGGTGGCCATCAACTCCGAAGCGATGCGCACCGTCGAAATGGGCCTGAGCATGTTCCTGCAGGAGGAGCAGGCCAACAACCACCTGCTGATGGCCGCTTCGGTCCTCTGCCTGCTGCCGGTGCTGCTGCTGTTCCTGGCCATGCAGCGGCGGTTCATCGAGGGGCTGGCGGCGGGCGTGAAGGGGTAGCCCGGCCCGGCGCGAAGTCACCGCGCCGGAGATCCTGCCGTGTCACCGTCCTGGTCGCTGCTGCTCCTCGCTCTCGGGCTCGCGCCGGCGCTGGCCGCCCTGACGCCGCAGGCCATCACCACGCGGTTTGCCACCGCTGACCAAGTGATCGCCTCGCTGGTGGTCACCGCGCCGCGCGACGGCGTCACCGATGCCTCGGCCGCCATCCAGGCCGCCATCGACGAAGCCGCCGCCGCGGGCGGCGCGGTGGTGTTCCTGCCGGCCGGCCGCTACCGTCTCGAGCGGCCCCTGACGCTCAAGCAGAGCGTCACGCTACGCGGCGATTTCGCGCCCGACGCTCCCGACGCCACCGCCGGCACACTCTTGCTGCCGGTGCACGGCCGCGGCAGCGAGGACGGCGCGCCGGCGATCACCATGGAGTGCGGCGCCGGTCTGCGCGAGGTCGGCCTCTGGTACCCCGAACAGTCTGCCCGCCAGCCGGTGCCCTACCCCTGGTGCCTGCGCACCTCCAGCGCGCGCGGGGCCGACAACTGGACGGTGCAGAACGTCACTCTCTACAACCCGTGGCTCGGGTTCAAGACCGGGCCCGAGGGCAACGAGTTGCACACGCTGCGCAACGTGCGCGGCACCCCGCTCAAGTGCGGCGTGTGGATGGACACCACCAGCGACATCGGCCGCCTGACCGAGCTCGACTTCGCGCCGCGCTGGTGGTCCGACGCCGACCTGCCCAACGCGCCACGCGGCGAGTCGCTCACGGCGCTGGCCGCCTTCCTCAAACAGGACGCCATCGGTGTCGACTGCGCGCGCAGTGACTGGGAGTACTTCTACCGCGTGCGCGTCAGCGGCTACGGTACCGGTGTGCGGTTCCGTGCCGGGCAGCACGGCACCACCAACGCGGTCATGTTCGGCTGCGAGCTGACCGGTTGCCGGCGGGCGCTGGAGGTCGGCGCGCTCAACGGCGTCGGCGTCGCCGCGGTCGGCTGCCGGTTCGAGGGCGAGCAGGCCGCCGTGCTGACCATCCCGGCCTTCAGGTCGGTGTTCCAGTTCAACGCCTGCTCGTTCGCCACCAGCGGCGCCAACGCCGTCGAACTGGTCGGCGACGGCACGCTCACTTTCGCCAACTGCCACTTCGACCGCTGGCGCGAGAGCGCCGTGCGCGCCGCCGCCGGCACGGTGGCGCTGCTCGGCTGCGACTTCGCCCAGGCCGGCCGGGCCATCGCTTTCGCCGAGCCGGTGCGCCGTGCGCGTGTACTGGGCTGTCGCTTCACCGGCGCACCCGACCTCGCCAACGAGTCCAAGGCGGACATCGGCATCAGCCACTCGCCGTTGCAGCTCAGCCGGCCGGACACCAGCCCGCATCCAGCGCCACCGGACCCGCGGCCGGCCGGACGAACGGTGCGGTGCGTGACGGACGACGGCGCGGCGACCACGGCCGCCGACAACACGGCCGCCTTCCAGCAGGCCCTCGACACCGTCGGCGCCGCCGGCGGCGGCACGGTCTACGTGCCCGCTGGCAAGTGGCCGCTTCGCGGCGGGCTGACGGTGCCCAGCGGCGTGGAGCTGCGCGGGATCAGCGATGTCCCGCACCACACCGTCTCCGGTGGCACCGTCCTGTTCGCCTACGCTGGCCGCGGGCAGGAGGACGGCCCGCCGCTGATCCAGCTCCGCGAGCGCTCGGGCGTGCGCGGCCTGACCGTCTGGCACCCGGAACAGAACCTGCTGGCGCCGGTGGCCTATCCGTGGGTCGTGCGTGGTCTGGGGCCGCGGTGCTGGGTCATCGACCTGACCGTCGGCAACGCCTGGCAAGGCGTCGACTTCGGCAGCCAGGCCAGCGCCGGGCACCTGGTGCGCTACCTGGCCGGCTCGCCGCTGCGCCGCGGGCTGTGGGTCAGCCGGTCCGACAGCGACGGCTGGGTCGAGGACGTGCAGTTCAACCCGCACTACGCGCTACGCCTGCCGCCGGGCCTGCCGCACCCGCCGTACACCGGCGACGTGGGCGGCAAGCTGATCGAGTATCAGCGCGGCCATCTCGACGGCCTGGTCTTCGGCCGCTGCGCCAAGGAGCATCTGCGCGGCACGTTCCTCTATGCGGCGTACGACGGCATCGCCTTTCGCGATGACGGCGGCGGCAGCAACGCGCGCGTGCTGATGCACGGCAGCGACACGGTCAGCCGCAGCGCGTATGTGGCCGCCAGCGGTCCCGCCGGCATCGAGTTCAGCCTGGCGCAACTGGTGCCGCTCAGCCATGTGGCCGTCGGCGGCATCGTCATCGACCCGGCCTTCAGCGGCCAGGTGGCGTTCTACAACTCGCAGTTGTGGGCCGGTGAGACCACCGCACAGGTGGCCGGCTCCGGGCGCGTGACCCTCCAGCAACTCAACTCGCTGACCGGCCCGGTGCGCCTCATTGGCGGGCAGGTGGAACTGGCCGCGGCGGTGTTCGCGCGCGGCACACCCGCGCCCATCACCGTGGCCGACGGCGTGCGCCAGGCCCGGCTGGTCGGCAACTTGACCGCCGGCCCGCTCGCCATCGAGCAGCCAGCGGGCACGCGCTGCCAATCCTACGGCAACTCGGCTTCCGGCGGCGCCTTCGCGCTGACCGCCGGGCTGACACCGGCGCAGTTCCAGTTGGCCAGCTCGTTCGAGCCCGGCGAGCCGCGCGGGCCCGAGAGCACCGTGTCGAAGGGCGGCGGCGTCCGTGCGGTCAGCAAGCTGGTCTGCCGACCGGTCGAAGGCGACGCGCACACCGGCCGCTGGGCGCTGAAGTTGTCGGGCGTCAGCGAAGACAAGAGCTACTCGTTCGGCTACGCCACAGCGTTCAGCGGTCCCTTTGGCGTGGCCGAAGACACCGTGCTCAGCTACTGGCTGAAGCCGCTCGACCAGCTCTCGGAGATCGCCTTCGTCGACGTCTGGTTCGCCGACGGCACTGTGCTGCGCGACACCGACACGGCGACGGTGGCGGGCCGCCACGCGCGCGGTCCGGGCGCTCGGGCCGGCACCTGGACCAAGGTCGACATCCCGCTGGGCCGGTTCGCCGGGCGCACCATCCGCGAGATCATGCTGGCCTGGGACACGCGCGGCCAGAGCGGGCCGTTCGCCGCGCTGCTGGACGATGTCTCGCTCAGCTCCATCGAGGCGTTGTCGCCAGCGCCGGTCAGCGTCGACCCGGCGCCGGGGCCGCTCAGCGTCGGTGGCGCGGTGACGCTGAACAGCGCCGCACCCATCTGCTACACGACCGACGGCAGCAACCCGACGCCGCAATCGCCGCGCTACACCGGTCCCCTTCGAGCGCCTGGAGCCGGCGCGTTCGAGATCCGGTTCGCCGTAGTGGCGCCGGACGGGCGGCTGAGCCAGCGGGTGCGGAGCGTGCTGTACGACGTGAAGTAGCGGCGGCTCACCGACAACGACCGGGCCGACCGGCGCTGCCGGTCGGCCCGGTGATGAGTTTCCGCCGTCGGTCAGCGACCGGGCTGACCGGCCGGGCCGGGCGGCGTGCCCGGTGCCGGACCACCTGGTTGCCCCGGCCCGCGCATGCCGGGCATCGGGCCGGGGCCGGGCTGCATCATGCCGCCCGACTGTGGCCGGCCGCCTGGCATGCCTTTCGAGTACTGGCCCGGCTGCGGCAGGTTCTTCTGCCCTTCGGCCACCCCACCGGAGCCGCCGGCCACCAGCGCATAGACCGCCCATACGAGGCCGATCACCATGACCACGGCCACCGCCACGAGGGCCGGCGAGACACGCTGCTTCATGTGCTCTGCATCCTTCCTGGGCCGTCGCTAGCGAGCCCGCAGCCAGTAGGTCTGGGCGTCGTCATCCTCGTTCGGGATGCTGCGGATCGGCAGCCACTTGGCGTGGCCATCGGCGAAGTTGATGTTGGCCCCTTCGTTGTGCGGGCCATCCTTGCCGTCGCGCTCCTGGCACTGGCCGATGCGGTGGTGCTCAGCCTGCCCGCCGAAGCAGCAGGCGCCCGACACCGAGTAGGGGAACCAGCGGATGCCGCAGGAGTCGGCGAACAGAATCGTGCGCGATGGCTGCGTCATCGACGACTCGATGGCCCGGGCCAGGTGCTTATTGTAGCCATAGGCCGGGCTCAGCCCCCAGCCGAAGCCGCTCTGGCTGGGACAGTTGAAGATCTGCGAGTTCTTGATATAGGGGACAATCAGGCCGCCGTAGTTGACCATGATGATGTCCCAGCAGGCATTCGGCAGCGAGCCGGTGTTGCACCAGACCTCGTACATGAACCGCCCGTCGTAGTCCTGGATGTACTGCATCTTCGCCAGCCCGATCTGCTTGAGGTTGCTCAGGCAGCTCGACTGCCGGGCTTTCTCGCGAGCCTTGGCGAAGACAGGGAAGAGAATGGCGGCCAAGATGGCGATGATCGCGATGACCACCAACAGCTCGATCAGAGTGAATGCACGACGTCTCCGTTCCATGGACCACCTCCGCCAACCCGTCTGCGCGGCGCCCATGTTGATCAGCAATCGGCATCGGTGTAGTCGAACTGGAGGACCGGATCAACGGCCAATCGGCGCCCGGCTGACGCCAAGGTGACGAGGCTGGCGCGAAGCTTAAGCCGAAGTGACGCAAACGAGTCGCCGACGGGTGCGGCAACCGGTGCGGCTCACGACACGTCGCCGATCTCGACCACCTGCCCGGTGGCCATCGCCTCGTCGGCCGCGTAGACGATCAGGTGGCCGTAGACCGAGTCGAGAATGTTGGTGCTCGACAGCGAGGCCGGCCGCCCGGCGACCACGTTGAGGAAGTCGGCGAACAGCCGCTCGTCGCCGCCACCGTGACCGGCCGCGCCGGCGTCGACGGCCACCTGCTCCTCGCGGTACTCGTGCCCGGCGCGCGCGTCGGCATGACGGACCACGAAATAGCCGTCCTCCATGACGCCCTCGATCTCGCCGTGCGTGCCGCGCACATGGATGCGGCGACACGGCCGGGCCATGCCGCCGACCAGGTCGTGCGTGGCCACGCAGCCGTCGGCGAACTCGACCAGCACCGACTGGTGGTCCACCACGTCGTTGTCGCAGCGCCAGACGCACCGGCCGTGCGGATTGTCGGTGCGCAGCGACGCCTCTTTCTGCTCCTCCGTCGGCGTGCCCAGATGCTCCAGACAGTGCCAGACGTAGGTTCCCCACAGGTTCTGTTCGAGGTAGTGCTTGCGCGCCGAGTAGTCGCAGTCGCGCTCGATGGGGCAATCGACCAGGCAGCGCGTGCCCGCGCCCTGCGGCGCGTGCTCCGGCCGGAAGTAGGTCAGCGAGCCGAAGCTGGCCACGCGCCGCGGCGCCACGCCGCTCTTCAGCCAGGCCAGCGCGTCGGTGTCGTGGCAGCACTTGGCCAGCAGGAACGAGCTCTGGTCCGCCTGCTTGTTCCACTTGCCGCGCACCCAGCCCAGCGCCATGTGGTGGTAGCTGACCATCTCGGCGCTGTTGACGCTCAACACCTGCCCGATCTCGCCGGCGGCCAGCCGCTCGCGGATCATCACGTAGTAGGGCGCGTAGCGCAGCACGTGCCCGATGGACAGCTTGCGGCCGGTGGCGCGCACCTTGGCCAGCAGGCAGAGCAGTTCGGCGCGCGTCGGCGCGATGGGCTTCTCCAGCAGCACGTCGTAGCCCGCATCGAGCAGCGGCAGCGTGGTCGGCACGTGCAGCTTGTCCATGGTGCCGTTGATGGCCAGGTCGGCGAACTGCGGCTGCGCGGCCAACTCCTCGGACGAGGCGAAGCACCGCTCGGCCGGAATGCCGAACTGCTCGGCGGTGGCCCGCCGCCGCACCGGATCGGGCTCGGCGAGGCCGACCACGCGGAACTCGTCGGGCTGGCGCAACGCGTGCGCGGCATAGATGATGGACCGGTGCCCGGCGCCGATGATGACGCCGGTCAAAGCGCTCTGCTTCAAGTCAGCCACGAGACGACATCCTTCGCGTAGTAGGTGATCACGATGTCGGCCCCGGCGCGCACGATGCCGGTCAGGCTCTCCAGGGCGACACGTTGCTCGTCAATCCAGCCGTTGCCCGCCGCGGCCTTGATCAGCGCATACTCGCCGCTCACCTGGTACGCGGCTACCGGCACCGCTACCGCGTCGCGGACCTCACGGATGATGTCCAGGTACGGCCCGGCCGGCTTGACCATGACCAGGTCGGCGCCTTCGTCCACGTCGGTCAGGACCTCGCGCAGCGCTTCACGCCGGTTGGCCGGGTCCATCTGGTAGCCGCGCCGATCGCCGAACGCCGGCGCCGAATCGGCCGCCTCGCGGAACGGCCCGTAGTAGCCGCTGGCGTACTTCGCCGCGTACGACAGGAGCGCCACCTGGTCGAACCCGGCGGCGTCGAGCGCGGCGCGAATGGCGCCGATGCGACCGTCCATCATGTCCGACGGCGCGATGATGTCGGCACCGGCGGCCGCCTGCGCCACGGCCGTGCGGGCCAGCACCTCCAGCGTCGGATCGTTGAGCACCTGCCCGTCGGCGTCCAACATGCCGCAATGGCCGTGCGAGGTGTACTCGCACAGACAGGTATCGGCGATGGCCAGGACCTGTGGCGCGGTCTGCTTGCACACGCGCAGGGCCTCCTGCACCACACCGTGCTCGTGCCAGGCGCCGGTGGCTGCGGTGTCCTTGTGCTCGGGAATGCCGAACAGCAGCACCGCCGGCAGGCCCAGCACGGCGACGCGCTCCAACTCGGCGGGCAGCGTGTCGAGCGACCAGCGGTACTGCCCGGGCATGGAGCCAATCGGCTCCTGCACGCCGTGCCCGTGGGTCACGAAGAGCGGATAGACGAGCTGGTCGACCCGCAGGTGCGTCTCGCGCACCATCGCGCGCAAGGTCTCGCTGCGCCGCAACCGGCGCGGCCGGTGGGACGGAAAGGCCATGGTCGGCTCCCGAGCGAGATTGTACGGCGGTGCGCACGGGGAGACAAGGGAGCGGCAGCAGCGGGTGTGCTTCCGGGCGAGTGGGCCGTGCGGTTCGCCGCTCACCACCTCCTGG
>CAZHGD010000035.1:0-52256 GCA_964531735.1 uncultured Fimbriimonadaceae bacterium
GTGCCTCACAGGCGATTCTTGCCTGGGCGACATTTTCTCGGGATCGCTGCTTAGACTGTCGGCCACCGAGACCAACCATGGCCAACCACCCCAAGCGGCCGCGCCACGGCGCGAAGCGGAAGACCTCGCCACCCCGGGCCAGGCAGGACGACCCGGCGGATCTGTTCTCGCGGCCGGTCTCGCTGGCCGACCGGCGCCGGGCTCTGGAGTTGGCCGCCGCGGCCATGGCGGCGGAGTGCCCCGAGGAGCACCTGCGGCTGCTGAGCGAGGCGCTGGCGCTGCATCCCGCCTGCATCGACGCGAACCACTGGCTGATCCTGAGCGGGCTCGAAGATCCCGCTCAGCAGGCCGAGGCGCTGACGCTGCTGGCGGTGATGGCTGCCGACGACGTCCACAAGGTGCCCGCCGAAGTCGGCCTCACCCCGTACCTACGGCTGCTCGCGGATCTGACGATGATCCTGGAGGGCGTGGACAGCCTTGACGAGTGCGCGCACTGGCTGACCACCGCCCTGGCGCTCGATCCCGACGACGGCCACTGGAATCGTTACCGCCTGCTGAGCATATACCTCGAGGCCGGACGCCTGGCCGAGGCCCAGGAACTGCTCGCGGCCTGGCCCGGCGAACGACTGGTCACCTGGGCCTACGGGCAGGTGCTGGTGAGCTGGCTGGCGGGCGATGAGGAAGCGGCGCGAGACGTGCTGGCCCAAGCCCGCGAGGCCAACCCGGGGGTCGAGGCCTACTGGGTCGGCGGTGAGCAGTTGCCCGACGAGCTGCCGACGGAGTTCCGACTGGGCGGTCCCGAGGAGGCCATGTGGGCCGGGGTCCACCTGGGTCGCGCCTGGGCCGCCCACCCGCAGGCCGCAGAATGGCTTCGCCGCGAGGAACCGGCCAAGCGTCGGGCCAAGCGCACCAAAGCCGCCACCGTGCCCCTCGCCTGGCGACCGCGCTACGCCGCCATCGTCGAGCACACAGACCGGTTCTGCGCCGCCCATCTGACGCCGGCGTTTGCCTGCACCTGCGCGGCGATGGCGGCACGCCTATGCCGCGATGGCTCGCCGGTGGCCACCGGCCAGCCCGCCAGTTGGGCGGCCGGCATCGTGGCGGCGGTGGCCTGGGTCAACGGCCTGGACAGCCACGATCCCGACTTCGGCCTGACCTACGAGCAGTTCGCCCGGGCCATCGGCGTGGCCGGCTCGACCGCTCACGCCAAGGTCAGCGTCATCAAGTCGCGACTGCGACTGCGCGAGCTCGACCCCGCCTGGACGCCTGACGACCTGCTCATCCGCAACCCGAAGGTGTGGTACGTCTGGGTGGACGGCCGGCCGATGGACTTGCGTGGCGCGCCGCGCGAGGTGCAGGAACTGGCCGTCGCGCAAGGTCTGATTCCCTTCGTGCCCACACCGCAGGCGATCGGCGCCACCAGCCTGGGCGACTTCTTCATGCAGATGCGCGCGATCGGCAGCCTGCCGCTGGGCCGGCAGTTGGTGCTTGACTGAGCGTTGGGCCGCTCAGGGCGCGGCGCGCTGGGCCACGCTCACCCGCACGTTGTCCAGCCAGGCCTCGCGTGGCCGCTGTGGCGTGCCGCCGCCTTGCTGGAACGTCGGGCTGTACCACCAGGTGGTTGGATAGCTGCCCATCCGGCGGAACGGGATGTTCGGCACCGTGAGCTGCTCGTCGCCCTGGCTCACCGACAGGTCGAAGGCGCCTGCGGCGCCCTGGCGGATGGGGTCGGTGACGATCACCACGTGCGCGAAGGCACCGGGCTGGAGGCGGAAGTCGAGCGGAAGCCAGCGGCCGTGCTCGTCGGGCACGGCCACGCCGCCGGGACCGCCGACAGCCACGCTGACCACGCCGCGGTTGCCGTCGCCGCGCAAGGTGGTGTGGAACGCGCCGTCCCAGGTGTCGGCCAGGGCGGCCACGGCCACGTCGTACTCCAGGCGCAGACCGCTCTCGGGCAGCCCGCCGACACTGCCGCTGACCATGGGCTTCCAGACCGAACCGCCACCGCGGACGAAGTGCAGACTGCGCTGGCCGAGCGCGGGTTGAGATACCACCTCGATGGTCTGGCCCGGGTCGGCAAAGCAGACCCAGTTCGGCGGCGGCGCACCGGGCTTGGCAGCCTCGAAGCCGTCGTCCAGCAGCGCCGGACCGCTCTCGGCAGCGGCGAGCAGGGCCGGCAGTAGCGCGATCAGCCACCAGCGCATGGGGGGTCTCCGGTCACCAGGCGGTGAAGGCGTAGGGGTCGGCCTGGCCGCCGTCAAGCTCCGCGCCAAGATCAAAGGGATCATAGGCGACGCGCGGCTCGGGACGGAGGTGCGCCGGCGGCGATGGCGGCGGGGCCCAGGTCGGACGCTCGCTGGTGGGCGACACGCGCAGGTCACCTGGGTCGCTCAGCCGCAGGACGACGTGCCCACCCGGGCCGGCCACGTGCAGTTCGACCTTGTTCCAGCCCGCGGCCAGCGGTGCGGGCTCGGCGTCGCCCATCGCCGCATTGATGAGCAGGTTTTGGCCGTTGATGCGCAACTGCAATGGTCCCGAGCTGCGGATACCGACCGCCGCCTCACGCTCACGACTGCTGTAGACCCAGGCGACGGCCCGGCCGCCCGCCGGCAGGTGCAACTCGCCCGAGGCACTGCCACCCAGACGCCAAGCCGCGGTTTCGCCGGCCTGGACCTGCCACTGCCGCACGGGGCGCATCAGCGCACACGCCCGCCGGCCGAGCCCCTGCGCCACGCCGGCCGTCACCACCGTGCGGCCGAGGTTTCGCTCCAGTAGGCCATCCAGGCGGATGTCGGGCGGTGCGGCCCGACGCCCGACGCCTTCCTTGTTGAACTGCTCCCAGGGCAGCGTGCAGATCACCCATCGACCCTGTCCTTGTGGCACCACCAGCAGGAACCCGTCGAGCAGCCGCACCGCGCCCGGTGGCAGGCCCTCGGCGGCGAACGCCCATCCGGTGATCGGTCGACGCCAGTTGACGAGCGCCGGGCTGACGCCTGCCAACAACCGGTGATGGCCCATCTTGGCGGGCTCCACACGGGTCGCCGTCCGCTCTTCCAGCGGCAGCTTCCACGGCAGCGGCAGCGCGGAGATGGCCGCCGGCAAGCTGTTGGACGGCCACAGATAGGCGGTGCCTCCGCGTCTCACGAACGCCTCCGCCAGACGAATCAGGTCGGGACTGCCGGCGGAGTACCTGGCAAACTCACGCCGTGGGTCCAGCGTCGCGTCGTCATGCGGCTCGTCACCCAACCACACCATCTTCATGGCCAGGGGGCGCAGCGGCGCGTCGAGGTAACGCAGCAGGTTGGTCGCCAGTTTGTCCGCAGTCGGCTCGGCGCCCAGCCGCCCACGCAGATCGAACTGCGACCAGACCACCTCGCCGGCCCCGCACCGTAGCGACAGCAGCGGCGAGTAGGCCAGATCGAACTCGCAGTCGGCCAGCGGCGTGAACTCCGTCGGCGTCTCGATGACCACCGACGCCACCGTTCCGACATTGCCCCAGTGCGGCCCGTGCGACGGCTCCCAGCGCTTCATGCCCTCGTCGGTCTCGGGCAGCAGTGTGCCCGACCCGCGCCAGTTGGCCAGGTCGGCATCGGTCAGCCCGGCCAGCGCGGCGTGCTCTTTGACCCGCCGGAACACATACCGCGAGCGCGAGTCCAGCGTGTGGAAGCCGAACCGCGCCAGGCCGTCCATGGTCTGCTCGAGGATCAGCACCCGCAAGCCGCGGCGCAGGTCGGCTTCGTCGAACGGCAGGTCGCCATCGTGCGTCAGTGCCCGTGGGCCGATCACCAGGACGTCCAGGTCGTCCAGCTTCTCGCCTAGCCCGACCGCGCGCGCTGTCAGCCCCAGTTTGGCCCACTCGCCGGCCAGTCCCGCCGGGTCGTAGAGACCCCACCGCGCGGTCAGCTTCACCGGCGGCTCCGGCGGGAAGCAGGCCAGGGCGACTGTGTCATTGCTGACCGTCTGGCCGGCGCGGCGGACGGTCAGCTTCAGCTCTGCGTCCGTCCGTTGGGCCACGGTCGGCACGGTGAACCGCAGCGGCCGCTTGACGATGTCGCCGGGGCCCAGGTCGAGCGTTTCGGTGCCTCGCTGAAGCACCCGGCCGCCCAGGCTGAGCGACCACTCGGCGTTCACCGCCGCGCGGCCGGGACCGTCCCAGACCGCGATCAGGCTGCGTTCGGCCACCTCGCCGCTGCGATAGCGCGGCTCGCGCGCCGTGAAGTGCGCCGCCGGACCGCCGAGGTAGCACAGCAGCGGCTGCATCGTGTCGTGATAGGCGTCGTAGAGCGGATTGGCCCAGGCCGGCCGCTGCGCGAGCTGCTCGGGCGTGCCGGGCAGATCCTCGTAGAGCCACCAGTGGTTGAACTTGGGCTGGTAGCCCGGCGGCCGGCCGAAGCCGACGTCGAACAGCCAGGGGAAGCAGCCGCCGTTGAGCCCGTACGCCCGCCAGGCCCGGTTCACCGCGCGGACGAACAGCGCGGTCAGCTCGTAGTAGCCGGTCCACTCGCCCACCTGCGCCAGATCGCCGTTGACCGACCAGGCCCCGGCCAGGTCCTCAGCCCGCGGGCCCTTGGCGCGTTGCCGGCCCCGCGCCGCCGCCGCGGCGTACTCGTCGCGCTCCAGCGCGTAGGCCCGGTCGCCCAGGTAGATGGCCGCGTACTCGGTGAACCAGGCCTCGCCGCCTTTGAAGAAGTCGAGCGACACCGGCGACATGTGCTCGATGCCGGCCCACGGCTTCTGCCCGTGCGCGCTCCAATCCGACAGCCAGTCCTCCTGCTCGGCCAGCGGCACGAAGTTCAGGTAGAGGTTGGCGGTCTCCATGTCGCCGGTCTGCCCGCCCTGATGGTGGAAGACCAGACGCGTCGGGTCCAGTTCGTGCAGCATGCCGTCGACCTTGGCGAACCAGGCCGGCGGCGGCCCGCTGGGCGGTCGGCCCAGGCCGCTCGGGTCCGGATAGCCCTGCGTGTTCATCGACGGGGTCCACATCAGGATGGACGGTCGGTTGCGCCGGTCCAGCTTGCTCAGCCAGGTGCGCACATCACGACGGTAGAGCGCCTCGATCTCCGGCTGCAACAGCGCGTCGCGCAGGTGGCTGACCCCGGGCACCGGCATCAGCACCGCCCAGCCGCGCTCGTCGGCGGCGTCGAGCAGCGCACGCGTGCCCGCTTGCAGCCCTTCGCCGGGGAACAGGCCCCAGGGGCCATACCAGCCGGTCGGGTTCGGCTGGAACTCCATGGCGTTGAAGCCCATACCAGCGAAGAAGTGCATCTGCTGCACGGTCGCCGTGAAGTAGCCCAGCCGCAGCCGCAGCGGATGGCCGTTGAGCATCAGGTCGCGGCCGGCGGTCCAGACTTCGCGGAAGCCGAAGCGCACCGGTGACGGCTGATCGATCACCCGGCCATCAGCGTCGAGCAGGCGGACCTCCAGGCGGTAGAGGTAGCCGTCACCCACCTCCCACAACCGTGGCTGGGCCCAGGGCAGCACCAGCGTCTGCGTCGGCGCCTCGCCCGCGGCGGTCACCGCCAGGGGCACGGTCAGACTCGGCAGACCGGCCGCCCGCCCGTCCAACTCGGTCACCTGCACCTGCCACCGCGCGCCGGGCAGCGGCTGCGCCAACCGGTAATCCAGGCTGACGCGCAGTTCGCCGCGCCGCACGCTGGTCTGCACACCGACGCCGGTCACGGTGGCGGCGGCGGGCCCGGCCAGCAGCGACACGCCGTCACTGATGCCGGCCGGCAGACCGCGGCGCACCTGGTCCTCGGTGGCGAACCACTCCGAGCCGGTCAGCGCGCGAATCGTCCGGTCGCGCAGCGGGTCCTGAGCCCGGGCATGGTTCAGACCGGCCCACCAGCGCGTGACCCACAGCCGCAACACGGCGCGGCGGCCGGCCGTCAGCGCGGCGGTCAGGTCGACCTGTCCATCGGGCCCGGCTACCTCGCCGACCGCCTGGCCGTCGACGAACACCTTGGCGTCGGCCTGCACGCCGCGTAGCTCGAGCACCAGTCGCCGGCCTTGCCAGCCCGCTGGCGGAGCCACCTCGGTCTCGTACCACCCGCTGTCGAGGTCGGCCAGATCGAGCTTGGCCCAGCCGGTGCCGTCGGCGGCTCTGGGGCGAGTCCAGGTGTGCGACCAGACATAGGGCAGCCGCACCGGCACCCACTCGGCGGCGACCGGCTCGGCGCCGAGGCGACCGGGCTGGAAGCGCCAGTCGGCCAGCAGCAGCGCATCGCGCAGGGGTTGGGCGCCGGCCAACGGTGCCAGCCAGCAGACCAACCAGGCGGCCCAGACCAGCCGGGGCCAGGGCCGGCGACGGCTGGTGGGCCAGACTGGCTTCTCGATAGTGTCGGACGTGGTTCGGCGTCGGGCCACAACGTACACCGGCGGCTCCTGTCCAGGCGCTACGGGCTGAACCAGCCCTGTCGGTGGCGGGCCACGGCCTGTTCGTAGAGCTGCGCATACTGCCGCGCCGCCACCGCCCACGACGCGTCGCGGCGGAGGCAGTTGCCCACCAGCTCCGCCCAGCGCGCTGGCTGCCGCCGAGCGGTGTCCACCGCCCGCCGGACCGTGGCCGCATAGGCGTCGGCCTCGCGCCGCAGATCATTCAGGCCCAGCGGGTAGCTGGTCACCGGGTCACTGCCGAACCCGGTCGCCGCCGGACCGCCGCGCTGCTCGTCGAGGACCGTGTCGGCCAGTCCGCCGACCAGGCGCACCACCGGGACCGTCCCGTAGCGCATGGCAATCTGCTGGGTCAGGCCGCACGGCTCGTAGGTGCTGGGCATCAGCAGCAGATCGGCCGCCGCGTAGATCAGGTGCGACAGTGCGGGCTGCCAGCCTTCGTAGAGCAGCAGGCCGGCCTGGCGCTCAGCGACGTCGCGCAGTGTGCGGGCCAGCGTCTGCCCCGGCGCATCGGCCGGGTGGGCGCTGCCCAGAATGGCGATCTGGAACTGCTCCAAGCTGAGCAGGTCGGGCAGGGCCTGGACCAGGATGGGCAGCTTCTGCTCGGCGAGGCGGCCGACCACGACGCTCAGCAACGCGTCGTCGGGCGCGGCGGCGAGCGCGGCGAACGGTTGCAGCCCGTTGCCGGCGCGCCATTCGCTCAGCACCCGGCGCAAGCGGCGCTTGGCCGCGATCACCTGGTCGGCCGGCCAGGTCGCGTCGTAGCGCAGCTCGGTGGGCAGCGCCGGATCGGTGGCCGGGTTGAACTCGTGCGGGTCGATACCGTCGACAATGCCGCACAGGTCGGCAGCGCGCTCGCTGAACACGCCCTCCAGGCCACCGGCGAAATCGGGCGTACGGATCTCCCGCGCGTACTGCAGACTGACCGTGTTGATCACATCGGCGTAGCCGAAACCGCCCTTGGCCAGCGTGACGCAGCCATGGTGTTCCAGTGACCGGGTGCGCAGGCCGACAAAGTACGTCTGCGCCGGCAGTTGGGCCATCTGGAGCACCTCCAGGGCCGTGGGTTCGCCGGGCTGTTGCGGGAACGCGCCCTGATAGCCGTAGCCGGTGTTGTGCGTGGTGTAGACCGTGGCGATGCGGCCGAGGTACGGATCGTCGGCGAGCAGTCCGTTGAGGTAGACCGGAATCAGGCCGGTGTGCCAGTCGTTGCAGTGGACCACATCGACGCGGAAGTCGCGCTCGCGGCGGATGAACTCGACGGTGGCGCGCGCCAGCAGCACCGCCTGCTCCGCGGCGTCGCGCGAGCGGTCGAACCGGGCCGCGCGCAAGAGGTAGACCGGCACCTCCGGTTCGCCCGGCTGCTGGCTGGGCAGCCGGTACCGGCAGACCGTCACCGGCTCGACGCCGTCGCCGAACGGCACGGGCAAGTCGGCGTGGGCGACGTCGTCGAAGCGCTGCTCGTGGCCCGGCTCCGAGATGGTCTCGTAGCCCGGCATCACCACGCGCAGATCGAGTCCGCCATCGCGCAGCAGTTCCTTCGGCAGGGCCGCGGCCACATCACCCAGCCCGCCGGTGCCGTGAATGCCGCGCACCTGATCGGAGACCAACAGAACGTTCAGCTTCATGCGCCGCTCCGCGCGAACCGGCCGCAGGCGAGCGTACCACGTGGCGCCGCGGGTCTCAAGCGGCCCGTCCGCACTTGACGCGGGCGCGCAGACGCGGCACTCTAGGAGCGGTCCCACAACCAGGAGCCGACCATGCCGCTCGACCCGATCCTCCTTGAGATTCTGCGCTGCCCCGAGACCAGGCAGACGCTGACCGAGGCCGACGCGGCGTTCGTGGACGACCTCAACCGGCGCATCGCCGAAGGCTCCGTGGTCGACCGCGCCGGCCAGGTGGTGTCCGAGCCGGTGGATGGCGCGCTGCTCCGCGAAGACGGCGCCTGGCTCTACGTGATCCGTGACCAGACCCCCGACATGGTCATCGACCGCGCCTTACCCGTCGCCCGCGACTGACTCGCCCAGTTGCGCCAGCGCCCAGGCGGCGTGCTCGCGCACCAGGGGCTCCTCGTCTTGCAGCGCCGACCGCAAGGCCGGCACGGCGTCGGTCGCGCCCAGATTGCCGAGCACCACGCACGCGTTGCGCAACAGGCCGCGGCGTTTGGGCCGGGCCAGCGGTGTATCGCCGAAGCGGGCGCGGAAGGCGGGTTCGGTGAGCGAGAGCCAGGCCGCCAGGTCGGTGACCGACGGTGGCTCCAGTGCCGGCACCTCGCCCGGCGGCGCGGGCAAGACGTCGCTCCGGTTCCACGGGCACACCTCCTGGCAGAGGTCGCAGCCGAACACCCACTGACCCACCTGTCTGCGCAGCTCCGGGGCCAACGTGCCGCGGTGCTCGATGGTCAGGTAGCTGAGACAGCGGCGCGCGTCCAGCACGTAGGGCTCGACCAGCGCGCCGGTGGGGCAGGCCGCCAGGCAGCGCGCGCAGGTGCCGCAGTGCTCGCGCTGCGGCTCGTCGGGCAGCAGGTCGAGCGTGGTCAGCACGGCGCCCAGCAACAGCCAACTGCCCAGCCGCCGGTCGAGCAGCAGGCCGTGCTTGCCGACCCAGCCCAGACCGGCGCGCGCGGCGTGGCTGACCTCCAGCAGGGCGGCGCTGTCCACACAGACGCGGGCGTCGCCGCCGAGCCGCCCGATCAGTTCGACCACCGGTTCGAGCCGCGCCGGCAGCCAGCGGTGGTAGTCCTCGCCTTGGGCATAGCGCGCGAGCGCCGGCTGGCCCGATGGCGCCGCGGCGCCGCCGTACGCGGCGGCCACCATGACCAGCGACCGGGCGCCGGGCAGCAGCAGCGCCGGGTCACGGCGCTTGGCCACGCTGTCGGGCCGCGCGAGCCAGGCCAGGTCCGCGTGGTAGCCGGCGGCCAGGGCGGCCTCGAACCGGTCGAAGCCCGGCGGCGCCGTGGCCGGCGCGATGCCGACGCCATCGCAGCCGGCGGCCAAAGCGGCCTGCTTCACCTGTTCGGTCATGGTTGCGCGCAGGAGATCCATGCCGGCCTCGAATACCCCGCTTGAGGGTCGCACCATGGACAGTATACGTGCCGTGTTGTGCGTCGGCCTGAGCGCGGCCATGCTGCTGAGCGCGTCGGTGCGCGCCGCGGCGCCGCCCTACCGGTCATTCTCGTGGGCGCCCGTGCCCACCGAGTGCCGGCACATCACCGGCTTCGTATGGTTCAACCAGCAGAGTCAGCCGGCTCAGGTGGCGGCCGAGTCGCTGAAGCAGGCGCCGGGCCGACGAGCGCTGTTCTCCTGGGACCTGCACCGCGACCTCCTCAGTCATCCCGCCGATGTCTGCCGCGCGCCGGACGGGCAGCCGACGCCGTACCGCGGCGTCTGGCCCGAGCAAGGCACGGCCGCCAACCGCGAGCGGTTCGACCGGTTCTTCGGCGAGTTCAAGGCCGCCGGCGGGCAGATGGATCTGTTCATCCTCGATTTCGAGGGCGGCTACAGCAACTGGCACCTGGGCGGCGGCCAGGACAAGGAGCCGCTGTACCGGGCCATCCAGAACGATCCGCGGTTCGCCGAGCTGGCGCGCAAGCTGGGCTTCAGCGACCTGATGACCGTCTGCCATTGGCCAGGCAAGAAGGCTTACCTGAAGTGGAACGCGGTCATGGCCGGCGTGGTCGACGCGGCGTTGGAGGCGGGCGTGTTCCAGCCGGCGAAGCGCTGGTTCCCGGCGCTGCTCGGCTCGAACTACGGCAGCCAGGTGATGACCGAGGCGAACGCGGTGCCCGACCTCAACGGGCACTTCCAGTGGAGCGAGAGCGACCTGATGGGCACGCACCAGGCGCCGTCGCTCTACACCTGGATTGGCCAACTGGGTGACCGCAAGCTGGATGGCCGCCAGCCGTTCGGCCGCACGCCCTACGCCGGTTTGTTGCTGACGCTGAACACGCTCCGCGCGCTACAGCGCTCGTCGGACAAGCCCCTCATGCCGTGGATCGCCTGGCAGCGCTACGCCGGCGACGGGCCGAAGTCGCCGCCGGCGACGGTGGCCAACACGCCGTACTACCGCGAACTGGTCTACCACCTCGCGCTGGCCGGCTGCGACACCATCCTGTTCTGGAACCCGCATCCCTGGTCGAAGAACCAGCGGCCCGAGGACCTGTCGCTGCCGGCCGACGAGCTGCTGCTCGACGGCCTGCTGGCGGACTGCAACCGCCGTCTGGCGGCCGACCGGCGCGAGTGCCTGAGCACCGCGCCACTGCCTTGGGACGTGCCGCTGCTGGTTACGGGCCTGCGGCTGGACGACCGGGCGGTGTGGCGGGTCACCGCGCCGGCGGGCGTGACCAAGGTGACCGTGAAGGTGGACGACCAGCCGCGCGAGCTGGCCATCGACGACCAGGCCGGCGCCTGGTTGACCACTGCGCCCGCAGCGCGGGTGACTCTCTGAGCGGAGGCGTCGGTCGAAGGAGTCTGCGATGATTGGGTGTCTGCTGTGGTTGTGGGCGGCCGCTGTGGGGGCCGATGACGGCGCCGGTATGGTGAACGGGTCGTTCGCGACCGCCGGGCCGAAACCGGGCTTGGCCGAAGGTTGGTCGCTGTCGAGTGACACCGGCGTGAAGATGCGGCCGCGCCGCGAGCAGACGCCGGACGGCCGCTGGGCCCAGGTCGTCGAGTGCACCGAATTCCAGCAGAGCGGCCCGGCGTCGCACGCCATGCTCTGCCAGGTGGACACGATCCGCTTGGAGAAAGGCGCCTGGTACCGGTTGCGCCTGCGCTTACGCGCGGAGAGCGTGTTGGCCGGTTCGGTCAACGTGGCCATCTCGAACATGGCCGACTGGAGCAACTGCGGCCTGAGCGACGGCGCCATGGTGGACGAGAACTGGCAGGACTGCGAGTTCTGGTTCCAAGCCACGCAGACGGTCAGCACCCGCAACCGGCTGCAGCTCTGGTGGATGTCCACGGGCACGGTGTGGTTCCAGGACGTGCGTCTGGAGCGCCAGGCCGCGCCGCCCGGCCGGCACTATGGCGAGGAGGTGGCGCCGCTGCCGTCGCGCAACCTGCTGCCCAACGGCGGCTTCGAAGCCGGTGCCGCCGGCTGGGGCAGCATCGCCGATGTCCCGGGCTGGGGCGGCAACCTCAACCGGCTGTACGGCACCATCGACGGCAACCGGCCGCATGGCGGCCGGAACAGCCTGGCCATCGCGCTGTCGCCCGAGACCGCGCCGACGGTGTGGTTCGACTACTACGACCCACGGCAGGAGCTGGTCCGCAACATCTTTGCCGCCAACCGCGGCTGGATCACCGTCAAGCCGGGCCGGCGCTATACGCTGTCGGCCTGGCTGCGGGCGGCGGCGGCACCGAACGCGCGCCCGCTGACGGCGGTGCTGCGGCTGCGTCACAGCAGCGGGGGGCGCAGCGACAAGCCGGTCGAGGTGCGCGGTGAGTGGGCGCGCTACACCACGACGGTGGCCGCGCCGAGCGATCAGCTCTATGTGGCCATCGGGCTCGACCTGGCCGCCTCCGGCGTCGATCGCGGCACCCTCTGGGTCGATGACGTCCAGTTCGAGGAGGCGGCGCAGGCGACACCGTTCGAGCCGCGCTCACCGGTCACGGTCGGCCTGCGCGCGGCGGCCGACGGCGGCCTGTTCCAGCCGGGCGAGGCGGTGGGTGTGCTGGCCACGGTGGCCAACGAGTCGGCGGCCGAGCGGCGCGTGACGCTCGAGTGGCACGCCACCGACGCCTACGACCGACCGCTGGGGCCGTGGCGGCGCGAGGTCGCCGTGCCGGCCGGCCAGGCGGTCGACGAACGGCTCCTGGTGCCCGCTACCGCGCTGGGCTGCTACCGCGTGACCGTTACGGCCGAAGGCGCCGACATCAGCCCGCCGCGGCCGCTCCGCCTGGCGGTGATCCAGCCGAACCAGCGCGAGGACACGGTCTGCGGCATGAACCACGGTTACCCGACCGCCGACCTGCTGAAGCTCAGCCGCAGCTTCGGCCTGGGCTGGTTCCGCGACTGGTCGCTGAAGTGGGAAGAGGTGGAGCCGGAAAAGGGCCGTTTCCGGTTCGAGCGCGCCGACGCGCAGATCGATCGCGTGCGCGAACACCGGCTGCACGTGCTGGGCCTGCTGCCGTTCCCGAGCGCGCGGTGGTCGAGCTCCAAAGCCGGCGAAGCCGATGCCAGTACCACCGACGGCGTGCGCGTGGCGGTCGCCGCCGCGCCGCGTGATGAGGCGGAGTTCGCCAACTACGTGCGTCAGACCGTGGCGCACCTCAAAGGCCGCATCACCGCCTTCGAGATCTTCAACGAGCCGATCTACACCGGCTACTCACTGCCGAAGCGCAACGGCTACAGCGTGCCCGACTACATCCGGTGGCTGCGGGTGGCCAGCCAGGCCGCGCGTGAGGCGAACCCGCAGGCGTTCGTCATCGGTGGCATCCAGTGCCCGCCCAACGCGCTGATGGTCGAGTTCATCCGCGGCGGCGGCGCCCAGTCGGTCGACGCGGTCAGCATCCACCACTATCCGGGTCGCACACGGCCCGAGACGATGCTGGCCGGCCTGGCCGACATGCGCCAGGCCCTGGCCGCTGTCGGGCGGCCCGACTTGCCGCTCTACTGGACCGAAGGCGCCTACTACGCGGATGACGACATGCCGCTGCGACCATTCCGCAGTTGGCTGTCGCCGATGCCGAACGAGCGCCTGTGCAGTGCCTACACCGTGCGGCTCAACGCCATCCTGTGCGCCAACAACACGCGCCGCATCATCTACCACAGCGGCACCCCCGGCGAGATCAACAGTGAGGGCGTCGACGGCATCTTCTTCGAGTACGACGGCCTGCCGCGCAAGATGGTCGCGGCGCTGGCGGCGTTCAACGCCCTGGTCGGCCCGGACTATGCGGTCCAGCCGGCGCCGCCGACGCCGGAGGGCACTTACGCCTTCGTCTTCCGTAGCGGCGGCCAGACGGTGGTCATCACCTGGGCGCTGAACAAACGCAGCCCGCTGACCGTGGACCGGGCTGTCTGGCGCGCGCTGGACATGTTCGGCCGGGAGCTGCCGGCCGGTCCGGTGGCGCTCCGCGGCGATCCGGTGTACCTGGTGGCGCCGGGCACGGCGGCGAAGCTGCCGGTCTGGTAACCGCGCGCGGCTCAGTCGCGCCGCGTCCAGACCCAGCCGGCAGCACCGGGCACCGTGCGCAGCAGGCGTTCACCGGCCTCGACGCCGAGCACACAGGCGGCGGTGGCGAGGCCGTCGGACCACAGGCCGTCGGCATGGATGACGGTGGCCTGGCAGCGCGCGGTGAGGCCCAGACCGGTTCGCGGATCGACCACGTGCGACCAGCGACGGCCGTCGATCACGACGGCCTGGACGGTGTCGCCCGAGGTGGCCACCGCCGCGTGGGTCAGCGACCGTACCACCGCCTCGCCGGCCGGCCCGACGGCCATGGCAATCTGCCAGCCGGCGCTGTCCGGTGGCGCGCCGCTGACGGCCAGATCGCCGCCGGCTTCGACCAGGGCCTGCGTGACGCCGTGCTCACGCAGGACGGCCACCGCTCGCGAGCAGGCGTAGCCCTTGGCCACCGCGCCCAGATCGAGCCTCATGCCGGCGCGGCCCAGGCGGACCGTGCGCGCGGCCTCGTCCAGCGCGATCTGGCGCCAGCCGACCAGCGGTCGCGCCGCCGCCAGGTGCTCGGGCGTCGGCAATCGCCCGCTGCGCCGGGCGTCGCGCCACAGGCCGACATACGGCCCGACGGTGATGTCCAGAGCCCCGTCGCTGAGCACCGCCAGGTGGATGGAACCTTGCAGTAGTGAGAAGAGGTGCGGGCTGACCGGCACCGGCGGACCGCCGGCCTGCGCGCAGAGCCGGCGCAGTTCGCTCGACGGGCGGTAGTCGCTGGCGGCTTGCTCGATGTCGGCGAAGCAGGCGAAGGCGGCGCATCCGGCGGTGACGGCGGTGTGCTCCTCGACGGCGTAGACCACCAGACGGGTTCTGACCCCCATGTGGAGCTGGGCATACTCGAAGCGCTGGCGCGGCGTCTCCTCGGCGGCTGCGGCCAGCACCAGGATCGGAAGGATGAAGTTGGGCAGACAGACGATTCGATACCGCATGGGCGCGTGGTCCTGGCTCGGCGTGGCCGGCGCTGTGGCCGGCTTGGCGCTGTGGCCGGCTGGGCCGCAGGCCGCCGAAGCCACCGGTGGCCTGGCCAAGTATACCGCCACCATACCGGGCGACCTGGGCAGCTTCGACATGGTGCCCGTGCCGGGCGGCAAGCTCGAGTGGTCCGACCCGGCCAAGGGCGGGGCCAAGCAGACCGTCGAGATTGCGCCGTTCTGGATGGGCCGCACCGAGGTCACCTGGGACCAGTTCGACGTCTACGCGTTCCGGCTGGACCTGACCGAGGCGCAGATCGCCAAGGGCGTCGATGCCGAATCGCGGCCATCGGCGCCGTATGGCGCGCCCGACCGCGGATATGGCCACCAGGGCTTCCCGGCCCTGTCGGCCACGGCCAAGGCGGCGGAAGGCTACTGCGCCTGGCTGTCGAAGAAGCTGGGCGTGACCTATCGCCTGCCGACGGAAGCCGAGTGGGAGTACGCGTGCCGCGCCGGCGGCGACGGCAGCGTGGCTGACCTGTCGGCGGTGGCCTGGTTCAAGGACAACGCCGAAGAGGCGACGCACGCGGTGGCGACGAAAGCGGCCAACGCGTTCGGGTTGTGCGACCTGCTGGGCAATGTGGCCGAGTGGGCGCGCGCGTCGGACGGCACCTATGTGGTCAAGGGCGGTTCGTTCCGCAGCGCGGCCAGCGAGGTGAGCCACCGCGCCCGGCAAGCTTACGTGCCGGCCTGGCAGGCGGCCGACGCGCACACGCCGAAGAGCAAGTGGTGGCTATCCGACGCGGAATTTGTGGGCTTCAGAGTGATCCGGCCGGTCAAGCCGTAACCGGTCTGGTGTGCAGCAAGGCGGCTTGAGCCGCCGATACAGGAGAGCAACGCATGGCGGAGCAGGACATGTCCCGGCGGGGGTTCTTGGGCGCGACGGCCGCAGCGGCGGCACTGGCGGCGGCCCAGACCATCCAGACCCGTGCCTACGCGCAGGGCGCCGAAGTGCTGAAGGTGGGCCTGATCGGCGCGGGCGGGCGCGGCACCGACGCCGTGCGCAACCTGGTCGAAGCGGCCGGCAACCTGAAGATCCCGGTCAAGGTGGTGGCCATCGGCGACCTGTTCCCCGACCGGGTCAACGGCTCGCGCAACGGCCTCAAGGGCCTGGGCGACAAGCTCGACGCGCCGCCCGAGCGCTGCTTCAGCGGCTGGGACAACCACACCAAGGTGCTGGCCGCCGGGGTCGACCTGGTGATCCTGGCTTCGCCGCCGGGCTTCCGCCCGCTGCACTTCAAGGCGGCGATTGAGGCCGGCAAGCACGTCTTCATGGAGAAGCCGGTCGCCGTGGACGGCCCCGGTGTGCGCATGGTCCTGGAGGCCGCCGCGGCGGCCGACACCAAGAAGCTCGGGGTGGTCGCCGGCACCCAGCGGCGCCACCAGGCCGGCTACGTGGAGTGCGTCAAGCGCCTGCAGGACGGCGCCATCGGCGAGGTCGTCTCGGCTCAAGCCTACTGGAACCAGGGGGCGCTGTGGGCCAAGAAGAAGGAAGCCGCCTGGACCGACATGGAGTGGCAGATCCGCAACTGGCTCTACTTCACCTGGCTGTCGGGTGACCACATCTGTGAGCAGCATGTCCACAACCTGGACGTGGTCAACTGGGTCATGAAGGCCCACCCGACCAAGTGCCTCGGCATGGGCGGTCGGCAGGTGCGGACCGATCCGCTCTACGGGCACATCTTCGACCACTTCGCGGTGGAGTACGAGTACCCGACCGGCGCGCGCATGATGAGCATGTGCCGCCAGCAGGCCGGCGCGGCCTCGCGGGTCAGCGAGAACGTGATCGGGACCAAGGGCCGGGCCAATCCGGGCGGCTCCATCACCGGCGCGGCCCCCTGGCGCTTCACCGGCACGGCGCTCAACGCCTACGTGCAGGAGCACATGGACCTGCTGGCGAGCATCAAGGACGGCAAGCCGCTGAACGAAGCAGTCAACGTCGCTGAGAGCACGCTGACGGCCATCATGGGCCGCATGTCGTGCTACACCGGTCAGGAAGTGACCTGGACCCAAGCGCTGAACTCGAAGCAGAGCTTGCTGCCGGAGAAGCTCGAGTTCGGCCCGCTGGCCGTGCCGGACGTGGCGGTGCCCGGCCGCACGCGCATCAGCTAAGCAGCCTCCCGGTGACGTTGTCCCGTAGGGGCGACCCTTGGGTCGCCCGGTTGCGGGCCACCAAGCGCTTACCGGCCTACGACAGGGCGGGCACCAGGCCCGCCCCTACCGGACAGGCTCTCCGGACGGCTGCTTGGTCGGCGCGCCAGCGCACCGACTGATTCGCATCACCTGGGAGCGCCGGCCGACGCGGTCGCGGCGAACGGCCTGCCGGCGAGACGCCGGCGCTCCCAGGGTCACCCCGTTGGCTGGCCGTAGCCCCGGCTGCACCGGGCGAGTTGGCGTCGGTCCGGTGTCAACGGCCGGCCTTGGCGAGCGCGTCGAGGGCCAGCTTGACCTGGGCGATGGCGTCCATCTCCAGGTTCATCGCCTTGACCAGGTTGTCCGCCTGCTTGGCCCGCACGGCCTGGTCCCAGGTCTTCTGCTTGCGTCTGAAGTCCTGCGGGAACAGGTCCCAAGGGAACGGGTCGCCTGGTGCCAGGGCTTCATGCACCTGCTGGTACAGATCGGCGGCACGCCGCAGGGCTGGCGCAGCGGGACCGTCGAACTCGGGCGCAGCCGCGCGTAGGAACCGCTCGGCGCTGGCGCGCGCGTTGTGCAGGCTGCCATAGCACCAGCCGTTGACCCACAGCCAGCCGTCCAGGGCCTTCGCCGGCTGGTTGGCAAAGCGCGCTTCGTGGTTCAGATCGGCGGCCCAGCGCTCGTAGGCGGCGAAGCCGCTGACATAGTCGCCGTGCTTCGGGGCCTCGGCCAGGTCGACGGCCAGTTTCAGCGCCCGCCGCACCGCGTCGCGACGCGCGGGCCGCGTCTGGGCCGGGCTGACGAGGCCGTACGTCCAGAGCGGCCAGGCGAAGGGCTCATAGCCCGGCTTGCTGGCCCCCGGCCGGCGACAGAAGAGCACCTTGCCGGCGTCGCGATAGGCCACGCCCACCGCGCACATGCGCTCGTAGAGCAGCACCGGCCAGCCGGCGTCGAGGCTGGCCACGGCCTTGGCGCGGGCCTCGGCCAGGGCGGCAGGGTTGTTCTGGGGCACATCGTGCCACACCAACTCCAGCCCGAGCGCCGCCGCGGCCACCTGGGTGCAGTCGTAGCCTTCGCGCGGCTCGGGCGCCGCCGGCGTCCACGGCCACTGGTACAGCAACCGGAACGCCATGCCCGACAGCCCCTGGATCTCGTGGTAGCTGACCGGCTCACCGCGGATGGCCATGACGCCCACCAGCGAGGCCAGCACGGTGTCCTGCAGCTCGCTGGTGCCGCCGTAGACGAACTGCTCCAGTCCGGGGAGTCGCGTCACGTCGCCCACGTGCTCGACCACCGGCTCCTTGGCCAAGGCGGCCGATGCCACCAGTGCGCAGACCAGCCCGACACAGGCCACCCGCATGGCGCTCTCCACGACGCGCACACCGCCGCGCCCGCCGTGAGCTTACCCGACGGCGCTGTAGGCGACAACGCGCGGGGTCAGCCACTTGGTGGTGGTGAGCCGTCGAGCAGCGCCAGGAGTCGCGCGGTGGGCAGGCAGACCACGCCGCGGTCGGCCAGGTCGCGATCGTTGGACCAGAGCGGCACGCCCAGACGGCAGGCCAGGGCCAGCGCGTGCGCGTCTTCCACATCGCGGCCCTGGAGCTTTGCGACCGCCTGATCCAGCAGTGGAGCGTAGTCGGTCACCGGGTGGACATGGAGCGGCAGCAGGCGCCACTGCAGGGCCAGCAACTCGGGCGCCAGCCGGTACCTGACCGCCATGGTGGGCAGGTACTCCATCACCTCGTCGACGTTGAACTCGGTGGCATGAACGCTGACGTCGAACTCGGTGAAGACTCGCAACGCAGCTCGCCCGGTCACCGCCGAGAGGAGCACGTTGGCGTCAGCGACGACGGCGTCGATAGGCACGGAAATCCTCGCCGACCTGTGACTCACTGATGCCCTGACGATCGAGTTCGCCGGCCAGATGGCGCCCCAAGACCGCGGCCAGCTCGCGGCCGAGGTCCGACGGCAGACTGTCGGGCGAGTCCAAAGGCAGGTACAGGCCCGACACCCGCCCGTGCCGCGTCACCAGCACCGGCTCGGCACCACCCAGCAAGTCGGCGGTGCGCGCCCGCAATTCTCGGATGCCCGCGATTCTCATGCTCGCACTGTAGTGCCCAGGCGACCGAGTGTCAACACTTGTGTACACACGGTCTCACCCCGCCCACTCGGCCACCACGGCCTGCAAGCCGGTCACGACGCAGGCCAGGCTGTCGAAGTCGATCTCGCCGATGGTGTCCTGCGCGGTGTGGTAGTGAGCGTCGCGGAACGGCGCGGTATCGGTGACCATCACCGCCGGATAGCCGGCCTGCCAGAACGACCAGTGGTCGGACCAGCCGACACCGGGGATCAGGGCCGTGCCGACCATGCCTTCGGACGGGAAGCGCGCCTGGCGGCGGAAGGTGCCGATGGCGCGGCGGACCAGATGGCGCGAGGCGACGTTCCCGATGAAGCCGATGAAGTCGCCACGGTCGGGGTAGAACGCCTTGAGCAGGCCGGTCGGGTAGTGCTGCGAGCCGCGGTGATGGTGGTAACAGCCCAGGCTCTCCAGGCAGAGCATGCCGACGATGCGCTCGTCGCGGCGGCGGCAGGCGCGCGCGTAGACCAGGCTGCCTTGCTGCTCGGTCCAGAAGAACGGCGGCTCCTCGTTGGCGAACAACACGAACCGTAGGGTCCGTGCATGGTCGCGGTGGGCGAACCAGCGAGCCAGCGCCAAGGTGGCGACCACCCCGCTGCCGTTGTCGTTGGCGCCGGCGCACTCGGCGACAGTGTCGTAGTGGGCGCCGACCACCACCACCTCCTCGGGCCGCAGCGCGCCGCGGCGTTCGGCCTGCAGGTTGTCCACCCGCTCACCCAGCACCTCGTAGCCGAGCCGGGCGGCGTCGTAGCCGGCCTGCGTCAGCCGCCCGGCGAGGCAGTCGGCCGCCTGGCGCAGGTGGCGGCCCTCGAAGACGTGGCGTTCGCCGATGTCGCCGGCCAGAACGGTCAGGTCGGCGCGCAGGTCGGCGGCCAGTTGCCGCTGGGCGGCCGACAGCGGCGGCGGCGCGCCGTGCCAACTCTCGCCGGGCATGCGGACGCAGAACCACCAGCCCACGGCCACGGCGCCGGCGAGCAGCCCGAACAGCACTTTCAGACGCAGGACGGCCGGACGATCGATCCAGACGAGGTGCGGCATCGGTGACCCTCCGCTGCTGCTGGTGCGGTAGTACCCGCCCCGGCCGCCTGTAAGATTGCGTTTACATTGCGTCCACTGCGGCGCGAGGACTGTGCCGGCCGGTGGCCAAGCAAGCAGCATGGAAACCACAGCAGTCATCTTCGACGGACCGAACCAGGTGCGCTTCGGCGCGCTTGAGGTGCCCGAGCCGCGACCGGACGAAGCCTTGGTGCAGACCGAGTGGTCGTGGATCTCCAACGGCACCGAGGGCTCGTTCCTGCGTGGCGAGCGGCACGGCGGCGAGACGCCGGCCAGTGCCGAGAAGCCCGCGCCGTTCCCGATCGTCGCCGGCTACCAGCGCGTCGGCCGCGTGGTGGCCGCGGGCGCCGAGTCCGGCGTGACCGCCGGCCAGCGCGTGTTCGTGACCATCACGCGGATTGCCGGGCTGGCCGAAGGCCATGGTGGCCACGTGTTCTGCGGTCCGGTCCACCGCGACCAGATCTACGTCCTGCCCGAGGGCGGCCCGCCGGCCGAAGCCTACAGCGGCCTGGTGCTGACCCAGGTCGGCTGGAACTGCGGCCAGCGACCGGTCATCGCGCCCGGCGACGCGGCGGTGGTCATCGGTGACGGCATGGTCGGCCAGTGGTCGGCGCAGACGCTGCAGCAGCGCGGTGCCAAGGTCATGCTGCTGGGCCGGCATGACTCGCGTCTGGCGCGCTGGGTGACCCGGGCCGACGATCGGGCCGTCAACTCGCGCCAGCAGGACGCCGAGGCGGCGGTGGCCGAGTGGGCGCCCGAAGGCGTGCAGGCGATCATCGACACCGTGGGGCACCTGCCCACCGTGTCAGCGCTGTTCTGGCGCCTGCGCCACAACGGGCATATCGCCTCCGCCGGGTTCCTGGGCAACGAGGGCAAGATCGACATCCAGATGCTGCGGTTCCGCGAGGCGTGCGTCCACGCGCCGTCGGGCTGGACCCGCCAGCGCCTGGAAGAGACGATGGCCTGGGTCCACGACGGGCGGCTGACCACGTTGCCGTTGGTGACGCACCGGCTGCCGGCGACGCAGGCGGCCGAGGCCTGGCAGGCCATTGCGAACGACCGCAACACGCTGGGCGTGTTGCTCGATTGGCGGGAGTTGTCATAGATGAGAGCCCTTCAGATCATGGGACCCGGCCGCGCCGAGGTGGTCGAGGTGCCGCAGCCCGAGCCCGGCCCGCGCGAGGTGCGGGTCAAGGTCACCTTGTGCAACACCTGCCCGCAGTGGGACCTGCACTTGGCCAACGGCGAGCCGATGTTCGTCGGCGCCACGCTGGACTACCCGTATACGGTGGGCCAGCCGGGTCACGAGATGACCGGTGTGGTCGACGCGCTGGGCAGCGAGGTGCCGGAGTTCGCCATTGGCCAGACGGTGGCCGCCTGGCGTGACCAGGGGCACCACCGGCAAGGTTGCTACGCCGAGTACGTGCTGGTCGATGCCGACAATCTGCTGCCGGTGCCTGATGGCCTGGCGCCGGAGCAGGTGGCCTCGCTGGAACTGGCCATGTGCGTCAGCGTCTGCCTCGAGGACCTGCTGCCGATGAACGCCATTCCCGGCCGCCGCGCCGCAGTGAACGGGCTGGGGCCGGCCGGTCTGGTGGCCGCGCAGCTCCTGCGGGCCGAGGGCGCGGTGTCGGTGATCGGCTTCGAGCCGAACGCCGGCCGCCGCGAGCTGGCGGTGCGGCACGGCATCGTCGATGAGGCCTTCGATCCCGCGGCGCCCGAGACCGCCGAGCGCATTCCGCTCCGCGGGCAGGGCGCGGCGTTCGACGTGGCCATCGACTGTTGCGGCCTGCCGGGTCCGGTGCGCTGGGTGATGGACCGCTGTGGCAAGCACCTGGCGCTGTTCGCCGTGCAGCGGCACGACTACACCTTCTCGCCGAGCCACTACACGCTGATCCTGGTGGGCTATGGCGGCCACCGCAAGAGCGCGGCCGAGTATGCCCTGTGGCAGATTGCCAACGGCCGGCTCGATCTGCGTCCGCTCTGCAGCACGCAGCTACCGTTCGAGCGGTATCTCGAAGGCGTCGACCTGCTGCGCAGCCAGTCGGCGGTGAAAATCGGGTACCGGCCCTGACGCCGGTACCGCGGAGAGCGATGAATGTGGCCGTTGGCCTGTTCGGGCGGCCTGCTGCTGGCCGCCCTGGCGGCACCAGCCTGGGAGCCACGTTACTACACGCCCGAGCGTGTCGCCGTCGGGCGCGAGAACGTCGCCCGCCACGCCTGGGGCCAGGCGGTCCTCAGTCGCATCCGCAAGGGTGACGCCGATCGCTACTACATCGGCCGCGAGTATGCGCCGGCCGACACCTATGCGGCCCAGACCGACGAGCTCATCTGGACGCTGCAGCCGAGTACGCGCATCGCGCGCGTGTTCCCCGCCGAGTCCGAGGCCCGCTGTCCGCAGCACGGCCTGGCCGTCCGGCAGCACAACGCGTTCCACCCGTGGGGCGTCGATCCCATCGGGCATCCGTACCAGTTGCAGTGCCCCATCGGCCACGAGTGGTACCCCAGCAACCACTTCGCCGCGGGCGACCTGACCAGCGGACCGTATGCCGACAGCGGCGACGGTTTCACGCGCGAGGGCGTGACCTACTACTTCCTGCGCGACTACGCGCACCGCGTGTACGGCAACACCACCATCCCGCTGCTGCGCTCGCTGTCGCAAGCCTGGCTGCTGACCGGCGACCGCGCCTATGCCCACAAAGGGAGTCTGTTGCTGGCCCGGCTGGCCAGTGAGTACCCGAACTACACCGATCGCGCCGACCGGCTCTACTTCGCGCGTTACGGCGGGCGCAGCCCGACCTACTCCTGGAAGACCGGCGGCATGATCACCGACCTGATCTGGGAGACCTTCTGCCTCGAAGCCACGGCCTTTGCCTTCGACGCGCTGGCCGGCAGCTTCGACGCCGACGCCGAACTGCTGGCCTTCGTGCGCGCGAAGGGGCTGCCCGTCACCGATGGCGAGTCACTGCGCCAGTACGTGCGCGAGAGCCTCTTCCGACCGGCGATGCAGGCGCTGCTGAAGGGCGACATTCGCGGCAATGAGGGCTTCCACCAGGCGGCGGCGCTGGCCGTGGCATTGGTCATGGACGACTACTCGGCGCAGCATCCGAACTCGCTGGACCTGGTCGACTACGCCTTCCATGGCGCGGGGCACTCGGCGTGGATGATGGTCAACGGCCTGTGGCCCGATGGTGGCGGGCACGAAAGCCTCGGGTACAACGCCATCAAGCTCGACTTCGTGCGGGTGAATCGCCTGATGGAGCAGGTCCGCCGACGGCACCCCGAACGCTACCCGGTCGACCGCTACCCCGACCTGTTCGGCGAGCGGAAGGCGCTGGCGGTCTACGACTGGTTCATCGACTCGCGGATGTTGGACTACTGGATCCAGGAGATCGGCGACTGCGGCGGCAATCTGGCGCCCCGCCGCGTGGGCCGGCAGTCGGCGTCGTACCTGTCGAGCGAGAACCTGTACGCGTTTCAGCGCACCGGCAGTCCGCGTTACGCGCGCGCTTGCGTGGCGCCCGACGGCAAGCTCTATCCGGGCGAGCTGTGGGAGCCCTATCCGCTGGCGGCGCTGGAAGCGGCGCTGCGGCAGACGGAATCGCGGCTGGCCCGCCGGTCGCGGTTGCTCGACGGCTATGGTCAGGCCATTCTGGAGACGGGCGACGGTGACCAGGCCCGAGCGGTGTCGGTCAACTACAGCTCGCTGCTGGGCCACTGGCAGGCGGACAGCCTGTTCCTGAGTCTGTTTGCGCACGGCCTGAGCTACCTGCCGGACCTGGGCTACCCGTTCGGCTGGGCCAACCGTACGCAGTGGGACGCCAACTCGCTGGCGCACAACACGGTCACCGTCGATGAGACGCAGTTCGCCTATGGCTGGCGCGGTGGCCTCTGCCGGCTGCTGGCCGAGACCGAGGGGCTGCACGTGCTCACCGTGGCGCACGACCCGTACCCGGCGGCTTGGGAGCCCCAGCGCCGCGCCGCCCAAGGCGTCGACACGTTCGAGCGCACGGTGGTCATGGTGGGGGTGTCGCCGGAGACCTTCTACACGGTCGATGTGTTCGACGTGCGCGGTGGCGAACAGCACGACCAGAGCTGGCACGGCCCCCAGGTGCCGATGGTCCTGCCCGCGGACGTGCACTGGACGCCGCAGCCCGGCACACTGGCCGGCGAAGCCGTGCCGCAGTTCGGCCGCTGGTCGGACCGCTGGGGCCGTCAGCGCGACGACTTCCCGGGCTACCTGACGGGTCTCCGCCGCGCGACCATCGGGGAGCCGGCGGTGTTCGCGCAGTCGTTTGGTCTGCCCGGCGGCGAGGGCCTGCGGCTGCATCTGGTGCCGGTCGACGGGCCGTTGACGGTCTACGCCGGCCACGGGCGCTCGCCGGCGCGGCCGACCGACTGGCGGCTCGACTACCTGATCGCGCGGCGCACCGGGCCGCCCGGGCTGGCCACGCGGTTCGTCACGGTGCTGGACACCCACGCGGGCCAGCCGGTGGTGAGTGGCGTGCGGGTGACCGGTAACGACCCGCTAACGCTGACGGTGTCACGCGCGGGCGGCCGCGACGTCATCGAGATCGAGCGCCCGACCGGGCCGTCGCGCGGCACGGCGCCGCGCGCGCTGGGCGTCACGGTGCGCCACAATGACGGCGAGACGCGCGTGGGCGGTCGCGACGGCTGGGCGCGCGGGCGAGTGACGGCGGCCGACTACGCGGCGAACCAGGTCACGGTGACAGGCGACGCGGCGTTGGCGGACCAGTTGATGCCCGGCCGCTACCTGCGCGTGTACAACGCCGCACGGAGCGGCATGATGCGGATCCGCGCGGTTCGCCGTGAGGGCGACCAGTGGGTGGCCGACCTGGCCGGCACGCCGCTCTTGGCGCGCGGCCCGGTGACGGCCACCAGCGACGGGCGGCTGACGGTAGGCGCCTACCTGCTGTATGGCGGCGCGCGGCTAGACGCCGCGCAGCAGGTCATCGCCGGCAGTTGCGCCTATGCCGGCGCGGTGGTGAGCGACGGCCGGCACCACGCGAGGGTGGCGGGAGTGTTGAAGGGTGAATCATCGACGGTGTTGCTGACCGAGAAGACACCGGCCGCGCAACTGGCCAAGGACTTCGGCGGCAAGATCGTGTCGGTCTGGCAGTACGGAGTGGGCGACCAAGTGGAGTTGGCCACGATACGGCGCCGCTGAGGCCGTTGGACGGGGAGCAGGCATGACCACAGAGCAGTTGGCACAGGTCGAAGCGGCGCGCGCGACGGCGGAGGCCCTGTACATCGGGCAACTCACCGGGCACCGCAGTTGCGGTGTCGCGGTGGCGGAGACCTTCGGGTGCAATCCGAAGCCGTACGCCACGCTGCGGCGCGGCGGCTTGACCGGCGAGCACACCTGCGGCGCGGTGCGCGCCGGCGAGATGGTGCTCAGCGAGATGTTCGCGCCGGACGACCCGTCGGCCCCGTTGCCGGAGGCGCTGACCGCGGCCATCATCGAGTTCCGCGAGCTGTGCCACAGCCGGCTGGCCTCGGGGCTGACCGGCATCTTCATCTGCAACGAGCTGGTGGCGCCCTACGGCGACTTCCAGCAGCCGGAGCGCAAAGCCTACTGCACCAGCATCGCCGCCACCGTGGCGGCCACGGTGGCCGAGGTGGCGCTCAAGAACGGCTACGACGTCACGGTGAGCCCCGTGCCGGGCGCTTGACGGGCGGGCGCCGGTCCGGTCGGTGAAGCCCCGCCGATTCGCCGGAGGTGTCCTGGCGCGTCTGACCAACCCACCGCGCAAAGGGTGGTGTGCCATGGGCAGACCGTGTTTTGGCGACGAGGAACTGACCAACCTGCGCGAGGTCCTGGCTGCGGGTGAGCTCTGGCGGGGGACCGGCGACAACAGCTTCGCCTCACGGCTGGAGCAGGCTTTTGCCGACCATCTGAGCCGGCGCTACTGCCTCGGCGTGAGCGGTGGGACGGCGGCCAACGAATGCGGGCTGTTCGGCCTTGGCCTGCAACCGGGCGACGAGGTCATCTGCGCGGCCAGCGTGCCGATCTTCGTCTCCTTGCCCATCGTGGCCATCGGCTGCGTGCCGGTCTTCGCCGATGTGGACGAGCGCACCTTGCTGCTCTCGCCCGAGGGGCTGGAAGCCGCCATCACGCCCCGCGCCAAGGCCGTGATGGTGGTCCACCTCAGCGGGCAGCCCGCCCAGATGGACGAGCTGCTCAGCGTCGCCCGCGCGCATGGGCTGAAAGTCCTGGAGGACTGCGCGCAGTGCTACGACGGGCGCTACCGGGGCCGACTCACCGGCACCATGGGCGATGTCGCCTGCTTCAGCTTGCAGCAGTCCAAACACATCACCAGCGGCGAAGGCGGCCTGGTCGTCACCGACGACGTCGAGGTCTACCAGCGCGCGGTGACCTACTCGAACAGCGGCCTGGCCTGGTACCAGTTCGGTGTCCCGCGCCCGGCGGCGGAACTGGTCGGCGGCGTGCGCACGCGCGGGCACTTCTCCTTTGGCCACAACTACCGCCTGGGCGAGCTGGCGGCGGCGGTGGCGCTGGCGCAGTTGGGCAAGCTGCCCGAGTTCAATGCCCGCCGGCGCGAGCTGGTCGGCATCATCGAGGACGAGCTGCGCGACGCGCCCGGCATCGAGCTGGCCCACGTCTACCCCGGCGCGGAGCCGAACTACTGGAACTACCCGGTCTGGGTCCGTGACGGGCTGGGCTCCTACGCCGAGGTCAACTACCTGGAAGTGGTCTACCAGCAGATGCAGCAGGCGCGGCAGACCAGCGTGGGCGTGCCGCTGCCCGACTACGTGCAGTACCTGGCGGGCGCCTGTCCACGGGCCGAGGCCGGGGCCCGCCGCACGCGCAGCATCAGCGTCCACCACAGCCTGGAGCCCGAGGCGGTGCGGGCCGCCGCCGTGGCCCTCAAGGAGGCCTGCTCATGAGTGCCGCCCCGGGTCGTCGTCGCTGGCTGCAACTGGCCGGCGCCGGTGCCGTGACGGCGGCCCTGGGTCCCCGTTGGCTACGCGCCGGCCACTCCGCGGCGCGGACCAACGTGCTGTTCGTCTTCGTCGACGACCTGCGCGTGCAGCTCGGCTGCTATGGTCACCGGCTGGTGCAGTCGCCCCATCTCGACCGCCTGGCCGCCGGTGGCACGCTGTTCGAGCAGGCCTACTGCCAGCAGGCCGTCTGCGCGCCGTCGCGGGCCAGCGTGCTCAGTGGCCGGCGGCCGGACTCGCTGGGCATCTACGACCTGGAGCACCCGCTGCGCCAGACGCGCCCGGAGGTGGTGACGCTGCCGCAGTGCTTCCAGTCGCTCGGCTACCGCACCATCTCGCTGGGCAAGGTCTACCACCACGGCAACGATGACCGCCGGAGCTGGGACCGGCTGCCGGCCACGCCCGCGGCCGAGTATGCCGACCCGGCGGTGGCGGCCGACATCAAGCGCCGCCATGCGGCAGCCCAGGCCAAAGGGCTGACCGGTTCGGCACTGCACAACGCGGCGCGCGGGCCGGCCACCGAGTGTCGCGACGTGCCCGATGAGACCTACCGCGACGGCGTCATCGCCAACGCGGCCATCGCCGAACTGCAACAGGCGAAGGACCAGCCGTTCTTCATGGCCTGTGGCTTCATCAAGCCGCACCTCCCGTTCTGCGCACCGAAGCAGTACTGGGACCGCTACCGGCGCGACGACTTCACCGTGCCCGAACGCCAGCCACCGGTTGACGCGCCCAACATCGGCTTCACCAACTCGGGCGAACTGCGGGCCTACACCGACATCCCGGCGGTCGGTCCGGTCGACGATGCGCGCTCGCGCGAGCTGATCCACGGCTACCACGCCGCCGTCAGCTACACCGACGCTCAAGTGGGCAAGGTGCTCGCCGAGCTCGACCGACTGGGCCTGACCGAGCGGACGTTGGTCGTCGTCTGGGGCGACCACGGCTGGAAGCTGGGCGAGTACGGCATGTGGTGCAAGCATACCAACTTCGAGTTGGACACGCACGTGCCGCTGCTCATGCGCGGTCCGGGCATTCCGGCCGGACAGCGCTCGACGGCGGTGGTCGAGATGCTCGACGTCTACCCGACGCTGGTCGATTTGGTCGGCGGGCGAGTGCCCGCCGGCTGCGAAGGGCAGAGCCTGCGCGGCGTGCTGGGCGGGAGCACCGCCGGCTGGAAGAACCGGGCGATCAGCCAGTACCCGCGCGGCCAGGTCATGGGCTACAGCCTGCGCGAGGGCCACTGGCGCTACACGCACTGGGTCCGCAAGGACGGTCAGGTGGTGGCGCGTGAGCTGTACGATCACTCGCGCGGCGATGTGGCCGCGGCCAACCTGGCCGAGCGGCCGGAACAGGCCGAGCGGGTGAAAGCCCTGGCTCAGGTGCTCCAGCCGTACCTCAAGACACGCTGGGACATGCTGCCGCCGCCGCGTCGGGCAGCCGCGCGGCCGGCGGGCGCCAAGGGCTGAGCCGGATCGGCCGGCCGGGAGATGGGTCAATGAGACTGGGCGCGCCGCTGATCCAGGCGCCGCACGATCCGCAGGAGGCCGCCAGCCGGCACGTGGCACTGGGCTACCGGTCGGCCATGCTGGCCGAGACACTGCCGGCGGGCGACACGATCTACCTGCGCGACCTCGAACGCGCTTATGCGGCGCACGACGTGGTCATCGCCGAGGTGATCGCCTGGCGGAACCTGCTGGCGCCCGACGAGGCGCAAGCGGCCGCCGCCTACGCCTTCGTGCGCGACCAACTGGTGGCCGCCGACGAGATCGGCGCGCGGTGCTGCCTGACGTTCACCGGCTCGCACGATCCGTCGCCGGGCTGGACGCCGCACCCGGACAATCTGACCGCGGCCACCTTTGAACAGGCGGTGGTGCTCACTCGCCGCCTGCTCGACGAGGTGCAGCCGCAGCGGACGAAGCTCGCCATGGAGATGATGGCCAGCTCCTGGCCGAACAGCGTGGACAGTTGCCTCGCGCTCCTGCGGGCGGTCGACCGGCCCGGCTTCGGTCTGCACTGCGACCCGGTCAACCTCATCTACACGCCCGAGCTGTACTTTGACCACCGCGAGCTGCTGCGCGACTGCTTCGCGCGGCTCGGGCCGTACCTGGTGAGCTGCCATCTGAAGGACCTCATCTGGCGCCCGCAACGCGGTTTCCACCTCGACGAGGCCCTGCCCGGTCAGGGCTGCCTCGACCTGGCCGCCTACCTGCGCGAGGTGGCCCGCCTGTCGGCCGACCTGCCCGTGTTGCTCGAGCACCTCGACACACCCGAGCAGTACCAGCAGGCCTTCGACCACGTCAGCGCGCTGGCGGCCGGTCTGTCAGCCACCTGAGCGGTCCGTCTGCCGCGCGGCCGGCGGCCGCAGCTCGATCATCCGCCAGGTGCGCGGGGGCATCGACAGGTAGAGCGTGCCGCCGACCATCGGCAGCGCCTGCCGGCTGATGGCGTCGCACGCCTGCAGCGCGGGCAGGCGGCGGCGCAGACCGGCGAGGGCGACGCGCACTTCAGTGGCGGCCTCGGTCTGGCTGCCCAGGACCAACAGCGCGCGGTCGGGCTTCAGGTAGAGACTGCCCAGCACGGTCGCGGGCGCCACGCTGAACAGCCGCTGCTCCTCCCAGTAGCCGATGAAGCGGGTCTGGTCGTCCTCGTAGTCGGCCCAGGCGCGGTCGACCTCGACCGGCTGGCCGCGGGTGGCCGTGTCGTGAACCAGTGAGATGGCCAGCGCTTCGTCCATCGAGTGGCGGTTCGGCAGGAACTCGCCGCGGAAGCCGAACTGCCGGCCGGTGTAGCCGGTCAGGAACGTGTCCGGCGCCATTCGAAAACCGGGCTTGTAGCGCGCGAGGGTCTCGCCGTCGTAGTAGCCATCGCAGAACGACTGCGTGGCGACGTTGATGCAGCCGCCGGTGTGCGCGTCGAGGAACAGCGCCTGGCGGCGCTGAACGAAGATGTTGCGGAGGCGCTTCATGAACGTCCGGGTGGCCCGAATCGGCTGCCGGGCCGCGTAGGTGCCGTCGGCGCGAGCCTGACCACAGCCGGGATGGTGCGGGTTCTGGCAGTCCCAGGGCACGGTGGTGCCGTCCATATAGACGCCGTCGAGGCCGGCCTGATCGGCCAGCTTGGCAATGCCGTCGAGCAACAGCTCGCCGTACGGCCCGTTGACGCAGCTCACGTAGCAGTCCTGCTTCACGTCGTCACGGTGGTACCAGCAGCGCTCGGGCAGCGCCATCAGGTCAGCCGCCAGCGCCGGCCACTCCGGCGCGGCGTCGGACATGAGCTGGCAGAAGTAGGCCAGGAACAGCAGTCCGTGCTGGTGGCAGGCGTCGGCCAGCGGCTTGAGCCGGGGCACCTGCGCCAGGTCCGGATGGCCTTGGTAGCGCGCCCAGTTCTCGTGGAAGATGACCACGCGTTGGCCTTCGCGCGCCATCTGCGCGAGCTGCGTCTCGGGGTTGCTCGCCAGCGCGCCGCCGAACCGGCCCGGCACCTGCACGCAGCCCGACCGGCTCAGTCCGGTGCCCGCGGCGATCCGCTCGGGCGCACCGAGGCCGTCGCAGTGGTCGAGCAGCAGCGTCTCGGCGTCGGCGGTGAGCGGCTGGTCCGGCACGGCGGCCAGCGGCCGTTCCGTGGCCGAAAGGCGCAGTTCGTCCACCGCGTAGCAACCGAGGTCGAAGCGCAGCGAGGCGTTGGTGCCCGGTCCGTCGACCGAGCCGGCGAACGGCGCGGTGACCGTGGTCTCGTTGACGTGCAGCCGCACGCGCTCGCCCCACGACAGCGCCAGGTAGTTCCAGCCGGGCTTCAGGCGCGCGGGGCTGCCCAGGACGAGCGGGTACTGGCCGCGCGTGTCACGCTTGATGATGCGGAAGCTGCGGTCGTCGGCGTTGTAGTAGAGCAGCAGCAGCTCGCCGGAGCCGGTGCCGGAATCGAGCACCGCGAGCTGCCGGTTGTACGCCGACCGGTCGACCTGCGGGTCATACACCTCGGCCGGGTCGAAGTCCGGCTTGACCCAGCACTCCAGCGTCCCGCGCGCCAGTTGCAGGTTGCCGGCGCACGGCAGCTTGAGGCTGGCGCCGCCGCGGGCCTTCTCCAGGCCGTAGTAGGCGCCATGGAAGATGCGCGACTTGCGCAACGGGACCGGCTTGGCCGGGGTGATGTGCAGCGCGAACTCGGCTTGGTACGGCGCGGCCAACTCGGTCGGCGTGTCGATCAGCGTCGTGCGCCAGACCGTGGCCTGCTTACTCGGCAGGATCTCCACCTGCCGGCCGGGGTCGCTGCTGCGCAGCCAGTCGAGGCTCTCGGCCAGCCACGCCAGGCCGCGGTCCTCGTCGCCGACCCATAGGTTGGCGCTCAGCGGGCGCCGCAGGCCCAGCGGCGAGAGCGCGCCACAGGCCTGCGCGTGGCCCTGGTAGGCATACCGCGCGCGCGCGGGCCGCAGCGGCGCCTCCAGCGCCAGGCGTTGCACGGTGACGCGGCCGTGCGGTTCCAGGCGGACCTGGGTCCAGTGGAAGCCGTCGTACTCGAGCGTCGCGGTGACGCGCAGGTCGACACTGGCGCTGGTCCACAGGCTCTCCACCTGCGCCTGCTCCGGCGTCTGCGACACGACGCGGCAGGTTCGCTCACGCCAACGCACTGGTGTACCGTCGGCGACCACGACGAGGCGCAGCGGCTCGGCCAGCAGCTCCTGCCCCGCGGTCTGGATGGCGGCCGGCAGGGCCAGGTCGCCATAGACGACGCGCTTGCCGAGCAGCTCGATAGTGGTGCCGGTGACCTTCAGCGGCGTCCAGGGCGGCAGGACGCCGAGCGGTAGACCGGCAGTGGTGCCCAGCCAGGCCGGGCGCGCCGCGGTGGTGTAGTCGGCCTGCTGCTGCGCGAGGGTGCGCCCGTCGGCGGCCCGCACGAGCAGCTCGGCGCGGTAGCGTTGCCCCGGCTCGCCGCCGAGCGGCAAGCGGAGCCGGCCGCCGGGCTGGCCGCGGAGCGCCAGGCGTATCTCGGTGGGCGCGCCGCCGGCCGCGTGCAGCCGCAAGACCGCGTCCTCGGCGGTGGTCTCGGGCAGCAGTGTGACCGTGCCCTCCACCTGGCGCTCGAGGCCGTAGAACCGCAGCGAGAGCTGCTCGGGCCGTGGGCGGTCCAGCGGCACGAAGCCCGCCATCAACGGTGCGACCGTGCCGGCCTGCTTGACGGCATAGCGCGCCCGCAGGCCACCGTAGCCGGCCAGCTCATAGGGCACGCGCAGTTCGGCGCTGCCCCGCGCCGGTAGCTCCACCGTGCGGGTGACGGGCGCGGCGGCGGCCACTGTGGCCGCGAGCGACACGGGTCGGTCGGTCGGGTTGCTGACGGCAAAGGTGAGTTCGTTGGCGCCCAGGCGCGGCACCGTCACCGGCTGCTGGCGCACCACGGGCGCGTCACGCCGGAAGCACAGGGCGCCCAGCGGCAGCGGCGTGTAGCCGCCGAAACCGGGGAACACCCAGCCCATGCCGTCCGGCTGCCGCCAGCGGAACAGGTTGAGCCCCCAGAGCACGCCTTCGGGCGGCTGCGTCACGCCGAGCGAGGCCCACGGAATGGCCATCTCCGCGACCCACGAGCCGGGGGAGCGGCTGACGTGGGCCGACCAGGGCGCCTGCCAGTCGCGGACGTCGTTGCGCGCCTCGGACCGGCTGCCGCGGCCGTTGACGGTGAACTCGTAGTAGGCGCGGATGTCGCTGTACCAGTTGTCGTAGGCGCCGGCGTAGCCGCCGAAGTTGATCCGCGCCGTGCCGGCGGCGGCCAGGTCCTCGGGCGCGATGAAGACCTGAACGCTGTCGTCCTCCCAAGGGTGGTCGTCGTGGTCGCGGACCTGGCTGCGCGGTCGGCCCGGATCCGGCTCGGCGCAGAGGAAGGCCACGTACAGCGCCTGCCAGTCGGTCAGCAGCCAGGCAGTGGTGGGCGGCTGCGCCACCGCGCCGGCGCCGGGCGACAGGAAGCCGGTGATGGCCACCGCGCGGTCCCATTCGCCCGTGGACAGGACGCCGTCGATGACCGGTGCGCTCGCGGCCGGGCCGACGGTGACCACGGCGCGGTCGCCCTGGGCGCCGGCGGACATCAGCGACAGACCGACCCACAGCAAGGACACGCTCGCTCGCATGGCGGTCACCTCACTAGACGTCGTCGCGACGGCCCGCGGCCCGGCCCTAAGCAGCCTGCCGGTGATGTTGTCCCGTAGGGGCGACCCTTGGGTCGCCCGGCTGCGGGCCACCAAGCGCCTACCGGGCAGTGACAGGGCGGACACCAGGCCCCGTCCCTACCGGACAGGATCTCCGAGCGGCTACTTAGTTCGCTTGGCCGGTCAGGCCGGCCGCCGCGGCTTCGTCGGCCAGGCACCAGCACCGCGGGTGCAGCCGCAGCAGCGACGCCGGGAACCAGGTGCTGACCGGTCCGGTCACCAATCGCTGCAGCGCGGCCTGCTTGCTCTCACCGGTCACCACGAGCACCACCTTGCGGGCCAGCATCAGCTCGGCCAGGCCCATGGTCAGCCCGTGGGTCGGCGGCTCGGGCAGCTTGGCCAGCAGGCTGTGGTGCCGACTGACCTCGGTCAGCTCGGCCAGGTGGACCTGCGGCTCGAGCGCGTCGGCCGGCTCGTTCATGCCCAGGTGACCGTTCAACCCGAGGCCCAGCACGCAGAGGTCGAACGGCCCGCGCAGCGCCAGCTCGGCTGCGACGCGCCGGCACTCCGCCAGCGGGTCGGCCGCCAGGCCGTCGAAGCTCAGGCACTGATCGGCGCGAATGCCCAACGGCGCCAGGAAGTGCTCGCGGAGGTCGCTCTCGCAGGTGGCCGGGTGGTCCAGCGGCAGTCCGAGCCATTCGTCCAGCTTGGTGAGCCGCGCCGCGGACAGGGCCAGTTGGCCGGCCTCGACCCGGCGATGGAGCTCGGCGTAGAGCGGTCGTGGGCTGCTGCCGGCGGCCAGGCAAAGGTGCGCGGCCGGCTGGCGCCGCAGCAGGCGGCAAACGATGTCGGCGGCGTGCGACGCCACACTCTCGACGCTCGGGCGGACGACCAGCTCCATCTAGGTGAACCTCGGCAGGTAGGCTGCCTGCAGCCGCAGCAGATCATCGAGGATGGCGCGGGCCGAGCCGATGCTGCGGATGCAGGGATCGAGCAGCAGCGCCTGCAGCAGGTGCCGGCGCGACCGCGTGCGGTAGGCCTCGGTGACCAGGGCGATGATCTCGCACTGCGTGCGCAGTGTGGCCGCGAACGGCTCCGGTAGCGCGCCGACGCGCAGCGGCTGCACGCCGTTCCGGTCGACCAGGGCCGGCACCTCGACGGCGGCGCCGGCCGGCAGATTGCTGATCAGCCGATCGCGGTTCAGCACGTTGACCGCGGGGAAGCGCTGCGGCTGGGCCTGCTGCAACGCGCAGATCACCGGCACCGCAGCTTCGCCGCTCGGGCGCAGCAAGTCCTCAGCCGACAGTTCGCCGGTCAGGAAGCGCTCGACCTCGGACGCCGCCGGCACCGCGGCCTCGACCGCCCGGCTCTCGCGCCCGTAGGACCACTTGCGGCCGTGGTACTCCGTGCCGTAGGCGTAGTACTCGCCGATGTGGTCGTCGGAAGGGAAGGTCAGCACGTCGAAGCAGCGGGCGAACTCGCGGAACAGCGGCGGCAGCGACAGCTCGTCGTCCTCCTGCACGCGGCGGAGCAGGTCGGGTAGCAGTTCCTGGCCGCTCCGGCGGTCGGTCACGCTCAGCGCGCAGTAGAGGTGGTTGAGCCCGGCGGAGGTGAGCTCCAGGTGCTCAGGTGGCACGCCGGACAAGTCAGCAACCAGCGCTTCGAGGCTGTAGACGCCGTGGCACAGCCCCAACGCCCGAACCTGGGTCAGGTGGCCGATGGCGTGGAGCACGCGGGCCTCGGGGTTGGTGAAGTTGAGCAGCAGCGCCGACGGGCAGAGCTCCTCGATGTCGTGGCAGATCGGCAGAACCAGCGCGAAGCTGCGCAGGGCGTGGAACAGCGCGCCGGGGCCGCCGTTCTCGCCCAGGATGTGGTCCACTCCGTGGGCCTGCGGCACGCGGAAGTCCTGCTCCCAGAGCGCCATGCGCGCGACGGACACGGCGGTGATGACCACCTCGGCGCCGGGCAGCGCCTCGCGGCGATCCGTGGTCGCCCACACCGTGGCCGCACTGCCCACATGGGCTTTGAGCCGCTCGGCCAGCGCGGTCATCGTCGCCAGCGCCTCGGCCGCGGTGTCGACCAGCACGATCTCCAGTTCGGGCAGACCCCGGGCGGCGGGGCCCAGCAGATCGGCGATGACTCCGCGCCCGAAGCTGTGACTGCCGGCCCCGATGACCACGACCCTCATGCCGTGCTCCCCTGTCGCCCTAGTGCCACACCACGGTGACTTCAGGCCATCTGGCTGGTTCGCCCTGAGTCGGCCGCAGGCCGTATCGAAGGGCCCCGACCGACCGATGGTGGCCCGGCAAGGTGCCCTGGGAGCGAGCCCGCCAGGGCCGGGTCCTTCGATACGCCGCTGCGCGGCTACTCAGGATGAACATGTCATTCGCCGCCAGGCCTCTCTGGTGCCGCGCTAGTGGCCCTTCTTCTTCTCGGTCTTGTCGGTCTTGGTGCTCTCGCCGACGCCGTCCGTCACCCATTCGACTTCGCCACTCTCGAGGTGATAGACCGCGCCGGCCACTTCCAGCTCGTTCTTCTCGATCAGCTCCTTGAGGATCGGCTCGGAGCCTTTGAGCCGCTCGACGACCAGGTGGACCTGCGCCTCGATGCTGTTGCGGAGCTTGTCGCCGGGCTGCGCCTTGCCCTTGGCCACGGCCGGCTTGATCGCCTCCACCAGGCTGCCGATCTTGCCGGGCACCTCGCCGCCCTTCTCGCTGTTCTCCAGCGTGGCCTTGACGGCGCCGCAACTGGTGTGGCCCAGCACCACCAGGAGCCGGACGTGCAGGTGCTCGGCCGCGTACTCCAGGCTGCCCATGGCCGCGTCGTCGACCACTTCGCCGGCCGTGCGGACCACGAAGATGTCGCCCAGGCCCTGGTCGAACAGCAGCTCCGGCGGCACCCGCGAATCGGAGCAGCAGAGCACAGTCGTGTGCGGGTGCTGCGCGCCGGTCAACTCGGCGCGACGGCCGTCGTCCTGGTTCGGGTGCTTCATCGCACCGGTGCGGAAGCGCTTGTTGCCCTCGACGAGCTTCTTGGCCGCCTTGGCCGGGGGCGGGCCCTTCTTCTTCGAGTCGCTGTCACCCTTGGGCGCCTTCACCCAGAGGAAGCCGCCGATGGCGACCGCCACCGCGATGGCGGCGATGCGCGCCGGCCAGGAATCGAAGAACGAACGTTTCGGGGCGCCCTCGGATTGAGACATGCCCGCCTCCTTTGACCCACGCGGCTGCCTCCGGCGTGGGTGTGCGGTGGCCCATTGTAGCGCGAACCAGGCCCTAAGAACAAGCCAGACCCGCGGCGTGCCGGCCACGAGCGTGGTGTCGAACCACGCCGCCGACGGTCGGCTAAGGCGCCAACTCGACGCCTCCGGCGCGCCAATCGTCGAGCCCCCGATGACCGACCAAGGCCGCGCTCGACCCACTCGTTGCGGACTGGCCTGCTGCCCTGGCCCCGCCGCGGCTCCGGCCCTGACCGTAACACGCCCGCGCCTTATGCTCTATCATACTGATCTCTCTTGCTGCCGAACCGATGACCGGGGTGATGGTATGGCTCTGAACACCGAACGGCCGAGCGATGAGCTCGAAGCCCTGGAAACGCGCGACTGGGTGGACGCGCTGCACGATGTCCTGCTGACCCGCGGACCGGCGCGAGTCAGCCGGCTGCTCGAGGAACTGCAGATCCACGCCCAGAACCACGGCGCGGTCTTGCCGGTCACCTCGGGCACGCCGTATGTCAACACGATTCCGGCCGAGCGGCAGCCGGTCTATCCGGGCAACCGCGAGATCGAGCGCCGCATCAAGAGCATCATCCGCTGGAACGCCATGGCCATGGTGGTCCGCGCCAATCGCCATTCCGACGGCATCGGTGGGCATATCTCCACCTTCGCCTCGGCCGCCAACCTCTACGAGGTCGGCTTCAACCACTTCTTCCGCGGGCCCGACCACCCGTGTGGGGGCGACTGCGTCTACTTCCAGGGCCACGCCGCGCCGGGTATCTACGCCCGCGCCTTCCTCGAAGGGCGCATCAGCGAGGCGCAAGTGCTCAACTTCCGACGCGAGTTGCAGCCTGGCGGCGGACTCACCTCTTACCCGCACCCGTGGCTGATGCCCGGCTTCTGGCAGTTCCCCACGGTGTCCATGGGCCTCGGGCCGATCATGTCCATCTACCGGGCGCGGTTCATGCGCTACCTGTCGGACCGCGGGCTGCGCGAGCCGAACGACGCGCGCGTCTGGGCCTTCCTGGGCGACGGCGAGTGCGACGAGCCCGAGACGCTCGGCGCCATCACGCTGGCCGCGCGCGAGCAGTTGGACAACCTGATCTGGGTCATCAACTGCAACCTGCAGCGGCTCGACGGGCCGGTGCGCGGCAATGGCAACATCGTGCAGGAGCTGGAGACCATCCTGCGCGGCGCCGGCTGGAACGTCATCAAGGTGCTCTGGGGCGGCGACTGGGACCCGCTGCTGGAGAAGGACACCGACGGCGTGTTGATCAAGCGCTTTGGTGAAGTGGTCGACGGCGAGTACCAGAAGTACCGCGTCGAAGGCGGTGCCTACGTCCGCGAGCACTTCTTCGGCCGCGACCCGCGCCTGCTGAAGCTGGTCGAGCACCTGTCCGACAAAGAGCTTTGGCGGCTGCGCCTGGGCGGCCACGACAAGGAGAAGGTCTACGCCGCCTACCTGGCCGCCACCGAGCACCGCGGCGCGCCGACGGTGATCCTGGCGCAGACCATCAAGGGCTATGGTCTGGGCGAGGCCGGCGAGGGCAAGAACGTCACCCATCAGCAGAAGAAGCTCAACGAGCAGGAGCTGCTGCACTTCCGCGACCGGTTCGCGATTCCCATCTCCGATGACGCCATCGGCGACGCGCCGCTGTACGTGCCACCGGCGGGCAGCATCGAGCTGGAGTACCTGCGCGACCGCCGCCGGGCACTGGGCGGCTCGGTGCCGCAACGCCGGCCGGTGCCGGTCTCCCTGCAGGTGCCCGCGCGCAGTCTCTACGAGGAGTTCTACGAGGGCACCGGCGACCGCGAAGTGTCGACCACGATGGTCTTCGTGCGGCTGCTCTCGAAGCTGCTGCGCGATCCCGAACTCGGCTCGCGGGTGGTGCCGATTGTGCCGGACGAGGCGCGCACCTTCGGCATGGAGGGCCTGTTCCGGCAGTGTGGCATCTACTCGCATGTCGGCCAGCTCTACGACCCGGTCGATGCCGAGAGCCTGATGTACTACAAGGAGGCCAAGGACGGCCAGATCATCGAGGAGGGCATCACCGAGGCCGGGGCCATCAGCTCGTTCGTGGCGGCCGGGACCTCGTTCGCCCATCACCAGGTGGCCACCATCCCGTTCTTCATCTACTACTCGATGTTCGGCTTCCAGCGGGTCGGCGACCAGATCTGGTCGGCCGCCGACGCCCGTTGCCGCGGCTTCCTGCTCGGCGGCACCGCCGGGCGCACCACGCTGGCCGGCGAGGGCCTGCAGCACCAGGACGGTCACAGCCACGTCCTGGCCGCCACGGTGCCCAACTGCCAGGCTTACGACCCGGCCTATGCCTACGAGTTGGCGGTGATCATCGAGGATGGCCTCAAGCGCATGTACCAGGACGAGGAGGACATCTTCTACTACCTCACCTTGGGCAACGAGAACTACCTGCAGCCGGCCATGCCCGAGGGCGCGCGCGAGGGCATCCTCAAGGGGCTCTACCGGCTGCGTGGCCCGCTGAAGAAGCGTGCCAAGCCGACGGTGCGGCTGCTGGGCAGCGGCGCGATTCTCAACGAAGTGGTGCGGGCGCAGGAGACATTGGCCGAGCGCTACGGGGTGTCGGCGGAGGTGTGGTCGCTGACCAGCTACAAGCGCCTGCGCGAGGAGGCCCTGGACACCGAGCGCTGGAACCTGCTGCACCCAGCCGAGGCGCCGCGCGTGCCTTACGTGACGGCCTGCCTGAGCGATCCCCAGCAGGTCGTCGTGGCGGCGTCGGACTACCTGAAGGTGTTGCCCGACGGCCTGGCCAAATGGATCCCGGGCACACTGCTGAGCCTGGGCACCGACGGTTTCGGCCGGAGTGAGAGCCGGGCGGATCTGCGCGGCTTCTTCGAGGTGGACACCGCCCACGTGGTGGTCACCGCGCTGGCCGGCCTCGCCCGGGGCGGGCAGGTGCCGGCCGAGACCGTGACGCGGGCCATGACCGAGCTGGGCGTGGATCCCGAGAAGCGCAACCCGTTGTATTGCTGAACGGCGAAGGGACGATGTCAGATGGCCACGGAGTTCAAGCTCCCGGACCTGGGTGAGGGCGTCAAGGCGGCCGAGGTGGTCAAGCTGCTGGTCGCGGTGGGCGACTCGGTCGAGCTCGATCAGCCGGTGCTCGAGGTCGAGACCGACAAAGCCGGCCTGGAGGTGCCGGCCACGGTGGCTGGTCAGGTGACGGAAGTGCGCGTCGCCGCCGGTGACCAGGTCAAGGTCGGCGCGGTGGTGCTCGTCATCGACGAAACGGCCGCCGGCGTGCCCGCGCCGCCGCCAGTACCCGCGCCGCCGCCAGTACCGGCACCGCCGCCAGTGCCCGCGCCCCCACCCGTGCCGGCACCGCCGCCGGTGCCCGGGACCGAGCAGTCACTGAAGCCGGCGCCCTCAGCGGCGGGCGACCCGGTGTTCGCGTCGCCGTCGGTGCGCAGCTTCGCGCGCGAGATCGGTGTCGACATCCGCCAGGTGGTGGGCAGTGGGCCGGGCGGGCGCATCGACGTGGACGACGTCAAGCAGTTCGCCCGCCAGGCGCCGCGCGCGGCGGGCGCGCCGACGGCCCCGGTGGAGCTGCCGGACTTCAGCCGCCAGGGCGAGGTGACGCGCGAGCGGATGAACAACATCCGCCGCGCCACCGCCGCGCACATGGCCACCTGCTGGGCCACCATTCCGCACGTGACCATCTTCGACAAGGCCGACGTGACCGACCTGGAAGCGCTACGCAACCGCTACAAGGGCAAGGCCGAGGCCGCCGGTGGCAAGCTGACCATCACCGCGATGATGCTGAAGCTGGTGGCATCGGCCCTGCGCGCGCACCCGGTGCTCAACGCCAGCCTCGATGTCGAGCGCAACGAGGTGGTCCACAAGAGCTTCGTGAACGTCGGCGTGGCGGCCGACACGCCGAAGGGCCTGGTGGTGCCGGTGGTGCGCGACGCCGACCGCAAGAACATGGTGCAACTCGCCGTCGAGCTGACCGAGCTGTCGAGCAAGGCGCGCGCGGGCAAGCTGACGCCCGACGAGATGAGCGGCGGCACCTTCACCGTGACCAACCTGGGTGGCATCGGCATCGGCTTCTTCACGCCGATTGTCAACTTCCCCGAGGTGGGCATTCTCGGCCTCGGCCGCGCGGTGATGGAGCCGGTCTGGCAGGACGGGCAGTGGGTGCCCCGGCTGATGATGCCGCTGTCGCTATCGTTCGACCACCGCCTGGTGGACGGCGCCGATGGCGCGCGCTTCGTCCGCTGGATCATCGACGCCATCGAGCAGCCGTTGCTGCTGGCCTTGGAAGGGTAGAGCATCGTGGCAGACGTCAAGCACCTGGTGGTCATCGGTTCGGGTCCGGGCGGTTACGCCGCGGCGTTCCATGCGGCTGACCACGGCCTGCAGGTGACGCTGATCGGCGGTGACGAGAACCCCGGCGGCGTCTGCCTCTACCGCGGCTGCATCCCCTCCAAGACCTACCTGCACGTGGCCAAGCTGCTCAACGAGGCCCGCGAGGCGGCGGCCTGGGGCGTCACCTTCAGCGAACCGGCCATCGACATCGACCGCCTGCGCGGCTGGAAAGAGAGCGTCGTCGGCAGTCTGACCGGCGGGCTCGGCCAGCTCGCCAAGGCGCGCAAGGTGACCTACCGGCAAGGCACGGCACAGTTCCGCGATGCGCGCAGCCTGATGGTGACCGGACCCGGCGGCGAGCAGGTCGTCGAGTTCGACGCGGCCATCATCGCCACTGGTTCGCGGCCGGTGATGCCGGGCATCTTTCCGGCGTCGCCGTTGGTCATGGACTCCACTGGCGCCCTGGAGCTGGCCGACGTGCCCGGCACACTGCTGGTGGTCGGTGGCGGCTACATCGGCCTGGAACTCGGTTCGGTCTACGCCGCGCTGGGCAGCCAGGTGACCGTGGTCGAGGCCGCCGACGGGCTGGCCCCGGGCGCCGACCGCGATCTGATCGGCGTGCTACAGAAGCAACTGGAGCACCGCTTCGCCGAGATCCTGGTGGGCACCAAGGTGCTCTCGATGAGCGCCGACCAGCAGGTCACGGTGACGCTGGCGGGGCTCGATCTGGCCGACACCGAGCGCACCTTCGACAAGGCGCTGATCTCGGTGGGCCGTCGCCCCAACGCCGACGGTCTGGCGCTGGAGCACACCGGCGTGCAGGTGGACCCGCAAGGGTTCATCCAGGTGAACGAGCAGCGCCGCACCACTACGGACGGCCTCTGGGCCATCGGCGATGTGGCCGGGCAGCCGATGCTGGCGCACAAAGCGAGCTACGAGGCGCGCGTGGCGGTGGACGACATCCTCGGCAAGCCGACGGCCTATGACCCGGCGGCGATTCCGGCGGTGGTCTTCACCGATCCCGAGATCGCCTGGTGCGGTCTGACCGAGAACGAGTGTCGCACGCGCGGGCGCGATGTGAAGATCACGCGCTTCCCGTGGGCCGCTTCAGGCCGTGCCCAGACCATCGGCCGCAGTGACGGGCTGACCAAGATCATCACCGACACCAACAACGAACGCGTGCTGGGCGTCGGCATCGCCGGGGCCGGGGCCGGCGAGCTGATTGCCGAGGCGGTGCTGGCCATCGAAATGGGCGCTCGGGCCGCCGACCTGCGCATGACCATCCACGCGCATCCGACGCTGTCCGAGACGGTGATGGAGTCGGCTGAGATGTTCTTCGGCCAGAGCCCGCACTACCTGCAACGACGGTAGGCAGCCCGGGGCCGCCCGGCGGCCGGGTGTGGCCGGTGGCCGGGCGACCCGAGGGTCGCCCCTACGGGTCGGGCCCGGTCAGGCTGGTGGCCGCATCGCCGGCCTACGGGATGGTGAGCACCACCTTGCCCAAGTTCTGGCGGTTCTCCAGGATGGCGTGGGCCGCCTCGGCCTGAGCCATCGGCAGCACCTCATGGATCACCGGCCGAATGGCGCCGCTGGCGAACGCGTCCCAGAGCAGGCGCTCCAGTCCGGTCAGGATCTCGGCCTTCATCGCCGCCGAACGACTGCGCAGTGTGCTGCCGATCAACCGCAGACCGCGGCGGAAGAACAGATTCACGTCGATCTGGGTGAGCGGGCCACCGAGCGTCGCGATGACGATCCACCGCCCGCCGGGCGCCATCTTCCCGAGGCAGTGGCCGAGTTCGGGCCCGCCCACGCAGTCGAGGGCGATATCGACCGCAAAGTCCGCGATCACCGGAGCCAGGTCGTCGGTGGTGTGGTTGACCACCACGTCGGCGCCGAGCTGGCGCACGAACTCGGCCTTGGCCGCGGAGCCGACGGTGGTCACGACCTTGCCGCCGAGCAGCTTGGTCAACTGGATGGCCGCGGTGCCCAGCCCGCTGGCGCCGGCCTGCACCAGCACCGTGTCGCCGGCCTTCAGGCCACCTTCGAGGCACAGGTTGAGGTACGCGGTGGCGAACACCTCGGGGATGGCGGCGGCCTCGGCCATCGACAGACCGGCCGGCACCGGCAGCGCCATGTCGGCCGGCACGGCGACGCGCTCGGCATAGCCGCCGCCGCCCAGGAGCGCACAGACCGCGTCACCCACCTGCCAGCGGCCACCGGCCGGCGCGTGGCTGACCTGGCCGGCGACTTCGAGGCCCATCCACTCGGGCCAGCCCGGCGGCGGCGGGTAGGTGCCGGCGCGCTGCATCAGGTCGGCGCGGTTCAGGCCGGCCGCCCGTACGTCGACGATGATCTCGTCGGCCCGCGGCGCCGGATCGGGCACTTCGCGCCAGACCAAGGCTCCACCGTCACCAACCAGCATGGCGTGCATCAACAACTCCTGTTCGTGCGGCCGGCGACCAGCCGGCCGCTGCCGCGGTGGCGATGACCGACGCGGCTCATCGCACCAACCCCCAGTCGAAGACGATGCCGAGCGGCGGATGCGGGTCGTCGGCCAGCCGCCCGTAGACCTGCCCGGCGGTGGCCGGCGAGACCACCTCGGAGATGATCGGCCGCACCTTCAGCCGGCCGGCACCGATCAGCGCCAGCAGCGTGCGGTAGTCGTCGCGCGTGGTCCAGTAGCCCGGGCGCGACTCGACCTGCGGCCGCACGAACGTGTGCGCGCCGATCAGCGAGACGCCCGGCTTGTGGACATACTGGTAGAAGTCGATGTTGGCATCGGGAATGCGCGTGCAGCCGAGCAGCGCGACGCGCCCTTCGCGGGCCACGCACTCCAGGGCCTGCTGCAGGGCGGCGGCCACGCCGGTCACCTCGATTACGGCGTTGGCGCCCTGGCCGCAGGTCAGCTCCTTGACCTGCTCGGCCAGGTGCTCGGTATCCGGCGCGAAGGCGTGGTCGGCGCCGAGCGTCAGCGCCAGTTCGCGGCGCCGCGCATCGAAGTCGCAGACGATCACCGGGATGCAGCCGCTGAGCGCTGCGGCCTGCGTCGCGAAGACGCCGAGCAGGCCGAGGCCGATGACCATGGCCGATTCGCCGATCTCCACCCGCAGTTTGCGCACGCCCTGCAGACCCATGGCGGCAATGGCGACGAACGAGGCCTCGAGCGAGTCCACCCGCTCGTCACGGACCACCGTGGACTGGGCGGCCGGCTGCACCGCGTGCGAGCGGTGGCCCGAGAAGGTGGCCAAGACGCGCTCACCGAGCGCGAGGTTGGTCACGCCGTCGCCGAGCGCGATCACCCGGCCGATGCCGCAGTAGCCCGGGTAGTACGGGAACGTCAGGGAGGTGTTCGGCAGGCCCATCAGGTTGGCCCGCTCCGTGCCGGCGCTGACGACGGTGTAGTCGTTCTCCAACAGCACCTCGCCGGGCTTGGGCTGCGGCACCTCGAACGGCTTGAGCACCGCCTGGCCGACGGATTCGACGACGACAACGTGTCCGGTCATGAGGGTCCCTTCCTGCGCGGTCCGCCGGCACCGGTTGCCAGGCGGAGGCGCGGTCTATGCTAGAGGAGCGCCGTGCTGAAGTAGCGCTCGGCGCGGTCGGGCAGCACGGTGGCCACGTTGCCGCCGAACCGCTGGGCGAGCTGACGGGCCGCCCAGACATTGGCGCCCGACGAGGTGCCGACGAGCAGGCCGAGTTCGCGGGCCAACTGCCGAGTGGTGCCGACCGCGTCTTCGTCGGTCACTTCGACCACTTCGTCCACCAGGTTGACGTCGAGAATGGCCGGCACGAAGCCGTCACCGATGCCCTGGATGGCGTGGAGCCCCGGCTCGTGCCCGAGCAGCGCGGCCACTCCGTGCGGCTCGACCGCGGCGACATGGATCTCGGGGCGCTGCTCCTTGAGGAACGCGCCGACTCCCTGCAGCGTGCCACCGCTGCCGACGCCGGCGACGAAGCAGTCGATCCGGCCGTCCATCTGCGCCCACAGCTCGCGCGCCGTGGTCTCGTAGTGGCAGCGCGGATTGTCCGGGTTCTCGAACTGCTGCGGCACGAACACCCGCGCGTCGGCCGCGGCCAGCTCGCGCACCTTGTTCACCGCGCCGGCGATGCTCTCGGCATCGGGCGTCAGCACCAACTCGGCGCCCAGCGCCTGGATGATCTTCTTGCGCTCCTCGCTCATGCCTTCGGGCATCACGATGCGCACCTGGTAACCCTTGAGTCGGCCGACCAGCGCCATGGCGATGCCGGTGTTGCCCGAGGTCGGCTCAACGATGATGGAATCGGGCCGCAACAGGCCCCGGCGCTCGGCGCCCTCGATCATGGCCAGCGCCACGCGATCCTTGATGGACCCACCCGGATTGAGGAATTCGGCTTTGGCAAAGACGCGCTCACCGCGCAACTGCAACAGCCGCGTGTTGCCGATCAGGTCGAGTATGGAGTCGGTTACCTTGGTCTCAACGGTCATCAGATACGTGCCTCAACCGTGCGGTTGGCGCCGGGCTCGCCGAGTCCTCCCCGGCCGGTCGCCGTCAGGCCACGCCCTGGTAGACCGCCACGATGTTCTCGGGCGGCACGTCGGGCTGGAACAGGTGCGCCGGACCGAGGATGTAGCCGCCGCCCGCGCCGGCCACGGTGCAGTAGCGCCGCGCCTCGGCCGTGACCTCGGCGGGTGTGCCACGGGTCAGCAGGCGCTGCATGTCGAGGCCACCGTGGAAGGCCAGCCGGTCGCCGAAGTCGCGCTTGAGCGTCTCGGGCGACATGTCGTCACCAACCGGCTGGATCGGGTCGAGAACATCGACACCGAGCTCGATCAGGTCGCCGATGAAGGGCCGCACCAGGCCGCACGAATGGAACATCGCCCGGCCGCCGAGACCGTGGATGAGGTCGACCATCTCTTTGAGGTAGGGCGCCACGAACTGGCGGAACATGGCGATGGACATCAGCGGCGCGTGCTGCGAGCCGAGATCGCTGATGACCAGGTAGAGGTCGATGCGCCCGCCGGTCAGCTCCGCGGCGCGGGTGTAGTCCTCGCGGTAGAAGTCGGTGAACCGGCGGCAGAGGCTGTGGACCCAGCCGGGCCGCTCGATCATGTCCAGGAACATGCCCTCCCAGCCGCGCACCAGCGCCGCGCGCTGCCAGACGTCGGCGAACCCGTAGAGCAGCGCCCGGTCCGGGTGCCGGCGGCACTGTGCGGCCAGGTCCGAGCGGTCGAGGCAGTCGGGGCTGGGCCAGTCGAACGCCTCCAGTTCGGCCAGACTGGCGGCGTCGGCCAGCGCGCCGCTGGTGTCCTCGCGCAGCGGTCCCCAGGGCGTGGGCCGGTAGATGAACCGCTCGCCCCAGTAGTTCTGCAAGACGCCGCCACCAAGGTCCTGGTCCGGCGGCGCGGGCGCCGACAGATGGCGGATGTCCACGCCGAGATCGTCGAGCACGCGGTCGCGATCGGCGGTGCCGCAATGCGCCAGCAGACGCTGCCAGGCCGGTGGCTCGGCCCAGAAGTCACACGGCGTACGGTCGGGCTGCTCGTGCCGCAGTGCCGTCAGGACCCGTTCGCGCGAGGTCATCGGTGCACACCCTCCAGCCCGACCAGTTCGGCCGCCTGGCACCGATCCTTCCCGGCGCAGGAGTCCACGCCGCGAGCGGGAACCCGCCGGCGGGAGCCGCCCATGCCGATTCTGCTCGCTGCTCTCCTGCTCTTGGCCGGGCCGGCCGGCGCCGGTCAGTTGATCTGCCATTTCGACGAGGGCGTCGACGCCGACGTCAACGACTTCGGCGAGCGCACCGCGCGGGGCGGCTGGCAGCTCAGCGCGCCGGGCACCGGTTGCCCGGTCCATCCCGCTGGCCGCGCCCTGGACACCGGCCGCGTGGGCGATCCGTCACAGGTGATCGAGATTCCCGTGTCGCCCGCCGCCGACTTCTCGCAAGGCACGGTGGAGTGCTGGGTCAAGTCGGCCTGGGACTGGCAGGTGGACCGCGACCACCACAGCTTTCTCTATCTGAAGCTGACCGGCGGCCACTGGCAGAGCCTGTGCCTGTACCACCACGGCCGCATGGGCGACGCGCGCACCTTGGCCTTCAACATCTATGACGGCACCGACAACTGCGTCATGGTGACCGCCGAGAAGCTCGGCTGGAAGGCCGGCGAGTGGCACCATCTGGCGGCCAGTTGGACCGAGCACAGCGAGTGGTTGTTCGGCGACGGCAAGCTGGTGGCGCAGCGCGCCTACCCGAACGCCATGCACCTCACTCGCCCCGCCGGGCCGCTGCGCATCGGCGCGCCGGGCCTGTGGGGTGCCGCCGGCAGCAGCCTGATCGACGAGGTGCGGCTCAGCGACCGGCCGCTGTACGCCGGCCGGCCAGGCTTCGTGCCACCCACGGCGCGCCTGCCGCACCGCCTGCCCAGCGGCGTGGGCGGCGTGCCAGCCAAGGTCACCGCCAGTTCCACCGCGCCCGCGGTGACCCGTGACGAGGACGTGCCGGCGCTGCACGACGGGCGCTACGGCGAGGCGGCCTACCTCGACGCCGGCGAGCAGCAGGTCTGGGCGCGAGTGGACCTGCCCGCGCCGGCCGAGGTCACCGCGATCCGCTGGAGCCGCGACGGACGGCCGCTCACCGGTGCTGTCGTGGTGAAGGCCACCGAGATCCCGCGCGACTACCGGGTCGAAGTCTCGCTCGACGGGAGCACCTGGCGGACCGTGGCCGAACGGACCGGCTACTGGTACCGCGCCGGCGAGATCCCGGTCACCGGCATGGTGGTGGAGGACCGCTTCGCGCCGGCGACCGCGCGGCAGGTGCGGCTGACCGTGACCAAGGGCCAGCCGCCGGGTCTGGGACCGCGGGTGGCGCTCGACGAGCTGCAGGTGCTGGACGCGGGTGGCACCAACCTGGCCCGGACGGCCCGCATCGTCACCGCCCGCACGGCGCAGACCACGGTCTACCGGCCGGACCACGTGCTCGATGGCCGGCTGGGCGAGGAGTCGTGCTGGCGCGCGGCGGCGCCCGGCGAAGCCTGGTTGGAACTGGCCTGCGAGCGCGCGGTGACGCTCCACCGGCTGCGTTGGTCGCGGTCGGCCGAGGGCCTGCCCGGCGAGGGCACGCCCCGTGACCTGGTGGTCGAGGCGCAGCAGGCGGGCGCCTGGGTCGAGGTCGGTCGGGTGACCGGCAACAGCAGCCCGGCTCCTGCGGAACTGGCCCTCAAGCCGGTGACGAGCGAGCGATGGCGACTGCGCATCCTGGCCACAACCGATGGAAAGGCGGCGGCGATTGATGAACTGGTCTTCGACTAGCCTCCAACGCGGCGCCATCGCGCTGCTGCTCTGCGGGCCGGCCGTCGGGGCCGAGGTGGTGCTGTCGTCGCCGGTGGCACGGTTCACCATCTCCACGGCGCACGGCAACCTTCTCGCCGCCGAACGCGGTGTGCCGCTGCTGGCCGACTGCGCCGACGAGTACCTGCTGCTCACCGACCGTGGCGAGCAGCGGGCCACCGAGGCCGACGACGCGGTCATCTGGACCCGTCCCTCGCCCGGCCAGTTCGTGCTGCACTGCCGCAACGCGAAGCTCGGCCTGACCATCACCAAGACCTGGCGGTTGTCGGCCGATGGTGCCTGCCTGGCCAAGACGGTCGAGACGGCGCCGCTGACCACGCGCGGCGAGTTGCGCGTGCGGTCGGTCGTCAGACTGGCGCCGGCCTACCGCACCGGCTCGTCCTACTACACGCCGCGTCAGTCGTGGAACGCAGCACCGCCCACCGAGCTGTTCGGCGTCCGGCCGGCGGCGTCCATCACGCAACCGATCGTCTCGGGCTCGGGCTGGGACAACCGCTTCGTGGTGGCCTTCAAGCCCGGCGCGCCGGCCGTCGGCCACTGGCGCTGGGCGGTCCGCGGCGAGCATGTCATGCCCTCGGCGGTCATGGCCAGTTGGGGCGTGCGCAGCCCGCACGCGTTGACCTACACACCGGAGGGCTGGTCGTTCCTGCTCTACCACACGCTCGACGGCGAGCCGGCGCCGGTCTCGGCCACCGCGCACTACCTGCTGACGCCGGGCGACTACCTCGACGCCTGGCGCTGGTACCGCGCACAGCCCGAGCACCGCGCCTGGGAAGAGCGGCCGGTGCCGCAGTGGGCCACGCAGGCCGCGCTGGGCGGTTTCTGGCACGCCGCCGGCGACACCGACGCCGCGCAGCTCAAACAGGCCCACGAGACCGCGCGCAAGCTGGCCGGCCGCACCGTGCCGCTGGGTGTCTTCGCCTGGTCGCTCGATGGCGACTACGAGACCGACCGGCCGTTCGCCAACGAGATGGGCACGGCCATCATGACGCCCGAGTACGTGCGGGCGCGGGTGGCCGAGTTCCAGCGCGAGCCCGGGGTCAAGCTGGGGCTGTACTTCCAGGGCTGCTTGCTGGAGGGGCTCACCGCGGCCTACCGCCAGCATCCGGAGTGGGCCTTGCAGGGCGCCGACGGCAGGCCCGTCGACAGCGGGTTCAAGGACAACGCCGCCGGGGCGATGTACTGGTTCAATCCGCTGGCGGAGGGTTGGCGGCAGCACTACCTGGCGCGCCTCCAGGCGGTCTGCCGCGCCTACGATCCCGGCTGGATCTACTGCGACGGCGGCTGCGCCGTGGAGGCCACCGACTATCGCGCGCGCCGGCCCATTCTGTCCGACGACTGGAACCGCTTCTACCGCGCGCAGCAGGACACCGTGCACGGCACCGGGCCGTCGCGGGCGGTTCTGCTCAACTCGCAGTGCTGGCCGTTCGGCGACCTGTACTGGTTGGAGTGCAGCTACTTCGGCGCCGCCGATCCCTGGCGCAACGCCATGGAGTTCTGCTTCGACACCAAGCTACTGCACACGCCGCAGCGGACCATGCTGCCGCTCTACTGGCAGAACGACGACAAGTACCTGGCGCTGTGTGTCGCCTTCGGCTTCACGCCGACGACCTCCGGCACGGTCGGCCCGTTCGACGACCGGGTCCACCGGGCGATCGAGTGTGCCTGGCAGATGCGGCGGGCCTCGCTGCTCCTCAGCAACCGCGTGGTGACGCCGGCGTGGCATCGCGACGGCGGGCCGGTGGTCTGCTTCGCCGAACAGGTCGGCGGCGCGGTGGTGGTGCCGGTGTTCAACTTCGGCGACACGGCGCGCGTGGCGGTCACCGTCGACACGCGCGAGGCCGGGCTGCCCGCGAGCGTGCCGGCCACCGTGGTCCACCCGTTCGAGCGCGGGCACGACGAGGATCTCGGCCCGCGGCAGGCCGCCGGCGGCCAGTTGAGGTTCGAGCTGGCGGTGCCACCGGGCTTCGCCGGGCTGCGACTGGTGGTGCTGGGCCGCGGATGGTGATCCGCGATCGCCGATGTCGCCGGCAGGTGACGCGACCGGCTTGATGGGCCGGTGGCGCGACGCTAGACTCAGCCGGTACTCGCGGGGTTGGTGGCTGGTTGGTCGATGGTGATCAATGGACACCGGATCCAGCAGCGGCGACTACCGGGCTTGCTTCCACGCCAGCGCCCAGGCCATGGCCCTGGCCGCGACCGCTTCGGGGCGGCTGGTCGCGGTGAACGCGGCTTGGCTCCAGGCGACCGGCACCGCCCGTGACGACGTGCTCGGACGCACGGTCGCCGAGTTGGGCCTGGCCGCCACGCCGCTGGTGTTGGGTGACGGCAGCCAGACGCTCTGGTGTCTCGACGCGCCGCCGGCGGACGGCGACGTCGCGCTGCGCCAGCAGGCCGAGGAAGCGCTCCGCCAGAGCGAGCAGCAGTTCCGCTGCGCCTTCGACGGCGCTCCGACGGGCATGAGCATCGTGGGTCCGGATGGGGTGACCTACCTGGCGGTCAACCCGCTGCTCTGCGAGATGCTCGGCTACACGCGCGAGGAGTTCCTGGGCAACTCCATCGGCCTGGTGACCCACCCGGACGACGAGGCGGCCAGCCAGGAGTGGATCCGCCAGCGGATGAACGGCGAGCCGTGTGAGCCGTACTTGGAAAAGCGCTACCTGCGCAAGGACGGCAGCGTGGTCTGGGGGCAGGTGTGGGCGCAGTGGATCCACAACCCCGACGGTTCGCGGCGGATGGCCATCGCGCACATCGTCGACGTCACCGAGCGCAAGCGCGCGGAAGAGGCGCTGGCTGCCGAGACCACCCGCCGGCGCGTCCTGTTCGAGCAGTCGCCCGACGGCATCGTGGTGATCGACCCGCCCACCGCCCGGTTCCTCGAGTTCAACGCCGCCGCCCACCGGCAACTCGGCTACACGCGCGAAGAGTTCGCGCGGCTGAGCATCTTCGAGGTCGAAGCCGTGGAAACCGCCGCCCAGACCAAGGAGCACATCGCGGCGGTGATGCGCACCGGCCAGGCCGACTTCGAGACGCTCCAGCGCACGCGCGATGGCGAACTGCGGCACATCCACGTCACCGCGCAGTTGCTCGACGTGGCGGGCCAACCGGTCTACCACTGCATCTGGCGCGATATCACCGACCGTAAGCGGGCCGAGGAGGAGCGCGGCCGCCTGCTGCGGCAACTGAGCCAGGCGCAGCGGATGGAGGCGGTGGGCCGGCTCGCCGGTGGGGTGGCCCACGACTTCAACAACATGCTCACGGTGATCCTGGGTCAGGCCGAACTGTGCCTGGAAGACCTGGCGCCCAGCCATCCGTTGCGCGAAGCGCTGGAGGAGATCGAACAGGCGGCCATGCGTTCGGCCAGCCTGACACGGCAGTTGCTGGCCTTCGCCCGCCAGCAGACCGTCGCCCCGCGAGTCATCGACCTGAACGACACCGTCGAGCCGATGCTCAAGATGCTCAAGCGGCTCATCGGCGAGGACATCGAACTGCTCTGGCTGCCCGGCCACGACGTCGGTCCGGTGAAGATGGACCCCTCCCAGATCGACCAGATGCTGGCCAACCTGTGTGTCAACGCCCGCGACGCCATCGGGCCCGCCGGCGGCAAGGTCACCATCGAGACGTCGCCGACCGAGTTCGACCTGGCCTACTGCGCCGAGCACGAAGGCGCGGTGCCGGGTGAGTACGCCACCTTGGCGGTGAGCGACGACGGCAGCGGTATGGACCAGGCCACATTGGCCAGCATCTTCGAGCCGTTCTTCACCACCAAGGAGATGGGCCGCGGCACCGGCCTCGGCCTGGCGACCATCTATGGCATCGTCAAGCAGAACGATGGCTACATCAGCGTCGACAGCGAGCCGGGCCACGGCACGACGTTCCGCATCCACCTGCCGCGCTACCAGAGGGGCCCGCTCGACACCGCCGAGCATGGCGCCCACGCGGGCCCGCGCGGGCAGGAGACCATCCTGCTGGTCGAAGACGAACGCGCCATTCTGCACATGACCCGGGCCATGCTGCAGCGGCAAGGCTACGCAGTGCTCACCGCGGCCAGCCCCGAGGACGCCGTGGCCACGGCGCAGTCGCACGCCGGCGGCATCGATCTGCTGATGACCGACGTGATCATGCCGCAGATGACCGGCCGCGAGCTGGCGGCCCTGCTGACCGCGCACCGCCCCGGCCTGAAGACGCTCTACATGTCGGGCTACACCGCCAGCGTCATCGCCCACCACGGTGTCCTCGAGCCCGGCGTGCACTTCATCCAGAAGCCGTTCTCCAGAGACGTGCTCGCCACCCAGGTGCGCGCCGCCCTCGACGAGCCCTGAGGCCCGGCGGCTTACGGCCTGAACTGCCCTCAGCAAGCCACCGGGCCGACCGGCGCGCCGCCGCGGTGGTCGGGG
>CAZHGD010000036.1:0-51715 GCA_964531735.1 uncultured Fimbriimonadaceae bacterium
GTCCAGCGCCGCCTCGGCGCCCAGGGCCAGGGCGATGCGCCGCCGGCCCGGCGACGGCTCGATGACCGTGACGCGGTAGCCCAGACGCGCCGCCACCACCACGGTCATCAAGCCCATGGTGCCGCCGCCGAACAGCGCCGTGCGCGCGAACGGCGCCGCGCCGGCGAGCGCCATGAGGTGTACGCAGCAGGCCAACGGCTCGGTCAGACAAGCCAGTTCGTCGGGTACGCTGTCGGGCAGACCAAAGACCTGTGCGGCCGGCACCGCCACCTGCTCGGCGAACGCGCCCGGCACCTGATCGAGGCCGATCAGGCGGCGGTTGGGACACTGGTTGGTGCGGCCGGCCAGGCAGTGCCCGCAGACGCCGCAGGTGCGCAGTGGGTTGACCGCCACGCGGGTGCCCTGAGCCAGCGTGGGATGCGGCGAGGCGAGGCGGCCGACGCATTCGTGGCCCAGGCAGAGTCCCGGCCGGCGCCGCGGCTCCTCACCCAGGAAGCCGTGCACGTCGGAGCCACAGATCCCGCAGGCGCTGACGTCCAGCACCACCTCGTCGGCCGCGGGTTGGGGAGCGGGCCGGTCGAGCACCGCCACCCGCTTCAGATCGGTCAGCACCAGAGCACGCATGTTGGCCTCCGGGCCGCACTTCGCCGCTGGGTACCGGCCTCCTCGGCCGGCCCCGCCGCCACTTGTCGCCACCAGCGGTGTCAAAGCGCGACATGGCCGCTATCGAGACCCAACCCGACCGCTGCCCGGAAGCCGTTCGCCTGAACTGGCCGGGCCGTGACGATACCCAAGTCGTGCTGGTGGACGAGCACCAACGGGTGCGCCACCTGCCGCCCGCGGCGCTGGCCGGGTCCCGCCTGGTCGAGCTCGAACAGGTGGGCAACGGCGAGGAGCTGCTCATCTGGGGCGACAACGCCTTCGCGCTGGAGGCGCTGCTGGAGCAAGGCTACGCCGAGCAGGTCGACCTCGTCTACATCGACCCCCCGTTCCGCACCGGCCGGCGCTTCGAGCACTACCCGGACAGTCTGTCGCTGGGCACCTACCTCTCGTTGCTGCACCATCGCCTGCAGCAACTGCAGGCCCTGATGTCGCCGCAAGGCACGTTGGTGGTCCACCTCGACGACCACGCGGTACACCACGTGCGGTGCCTGCTCGACGAGATCTTCGGCCCGCAGAACTTCCGCAACAGCGTGGTGGTCAAGCGCGTGACCAAGAACCTGCAGCGGCAGTTCGACCAGGTGGCGGCGCTGCCGCTGGCGCACGACGTGCTGCTGGTCTACTCGCGCGAGCCGGCCCGCCGCTATCCGCTGGCCACCGTGCCCAAACCCGACGGCGCGCGGCACCCGGAGGGCTACTGGAAGGACTTTTGGAGCACCGCCGACCGGCCAACGATGCGCTACGAACTGTTCGGCGTGACGCCGGCCCGCGGGCAATGGAAATGGTGTCGCGAACGGGCGGCCAAGGCCGTCGGCCACTACCAGCGCTATCGGCTCGAAGGGCAAGGACCGTTGGTGGACTGGTGGCGGGCCCGGGGCAGTTGCGAGGAGTATCTTCGCCTGCAACCGAGCGGCAAGGTCGCCCACTGGGTGCCGCCGTCCGACAGCCGCTGTCTCGACACGCTGTGGGACGACTTCTCGGCCTACGGCTTCACCTGCGACTTCCCCACCGAGAAGAGCTGCGCGCTGCTGGAACGCGTCCTGCAGGTGTACAGCGAGCCGGGGGCACTGGTGCTGGACGCCTTCGCTGGTTCGGGCACCACCGGCGCCGCGGCGGCCCGACTCGGGCGCCGCTGGATCCTGGTCGAACGCGGTCCCCAAGCGCTCACGCACATCGTGCCGCGACTCCGCGAGGCGGCCCCGGGAGGATTCCGCGTGTGCGGCGCCAAACCCGGATTCTGACAAGATGCTGATCTTGACGTTGACGAATTGTTGTGGCAACGTGTTGGCGCTTTGCGCAAGGCCCATCCATTGAGGATGGCTGCAGAGGCGAGGTGCATCGAACGAGACGAAGTCGGCGAATGGCGGGCGCTGGGCTCGCCGGTCGTCGGCACTGAGGCCAACCGTCCGGCTCGATGTTACGGCCGGGCCTACTGGACCGAAGGAGTATCGAGTAGGTGGCACTGGAGAAACAAGCAGCCGTCCTGGCCTTCGAAGTGAATCGCTCGCTGGATGTGGCCATTGACCGCGCGGTAGACTGGCTGACTGAACGCCAGGACGCCGCTGGATGGTGGTACGGGGCACTCGAATCCAACTGCACGATGGAGGCGGAGTGGATTCTGGCGATGCACTTCCTGGGCGTCGTCGACGATCCGAAGTACCCCGGCGTGGTCCGCGCGATCCTCGACAACCAGCGACCCGACGGGTCGTGGGCCAACTACTACGGCGCGCAGGCCGGCGACATCAGCACCACGGTGGAGTGCTACGCCGCGCTACGCGCCGCCGGCTATGACGCCGAGTTCCGCCCGTTGCGGCTGGCCCGTGAGTGGATCCTCGCACACGGCGGGTTGCCCCGCGTGCGGGTGTTCACCAAGTACTGGCTGGCGCTCATCGGCGAGTGGCCTTGGGAAGGGACGCCGACGCTGCCACCGCAGTTGATCCTCTTCCCCAAGTACTTCCCGTTCAACTTCTACCAGTTTTCGAGCTGGGCGCGCGGCACGATGATCCCGCTGAGCATCCTCTCGGCCCGCCGCGTGTCCCGCCCGTTGCCGGCTGAGCGCCGGCTCGACGAGCTGTTCCCCGCCGGCCGCGAGGCGATGGACACGTCCATGCCGAAGCGCGGCGGCTGGTGCTCTTGGGAGCGCCTGTTCCTGATCGTCGACCGCGCCGTCGGCTGGCTCCGGCGCATCGGCTGCCATCCCGGGCGCGAAGAGGCGGTCAAGCTCTGCCTGGAGTGGATCATCGAGCGCCAGGAAGCCGACGGGTGTTGGGGCGGCATTCAGCCGCCGTGGGTCTACTCGCTCATGGCCCTCAACGTGGAGGGCTACGCCACCGACCACCCCGTGCTGGCCAAGGGCCTCGAAGCCTTCGACCACCGCTGGGCCTACGAGCGCGGTGGCGGCACCTATGTGCAGGCCTGCATGTCACCGGTCTGGGACACGGTGCTGGCGCTGATGGCCATGAACGACTGCGGGCACGACTGCGAGACCACGCCGGCCGTGCGGCGCGCCGTCTCGTGGGTGGTCGGCCAGCAGGTCCACAGCCCGGGTGACTGGCAGGTCCGCATCCCGCGCACGCGGCCGGGCGGCTGGGCGTTCGAGTTCGAGAACGACACCTACCCGGATGTCGACGACACGGCGGTGGTGCTGACCGTGCTGGCCCGCCTGCGGGACTCGGCTGGCTACGACCTGATTCCGGGCGAGACCATCGAGCGCGGGCTCGACTGGGTCCTGGGCATGCGTTGCCGCAACGGGGCCTGGGCGGCCTTCGACAAGGACAACACCAGCGCCTGGGTGGCCAAGATCCCCTTCTGCGACTTCGGCGAAGCGCTCGACCCGCCGAGTGTCGACGTCACCGCCCACGTGGTGGAAGCCCTGGGCAACCTCGGCCGTGACCTCCGCGACCCGGTGGTGGCTCGCGCGGTGGCCTACATCAAGGCCGAGCAGGAGGCCGACGGCAGTTGGTTCGGGCGCTGGGGCGTCAACTACGTCTACGGCGTCGGCGCCGTGCTGCCGGCTCTCGAGGCCGTTGGCGAGGACATGTCCGCGCCGTACGTGCGCAAGGCCGCCGACTGGCTCGTCGCCCACCAGAACGAAGACGGTGGCTGGGGCGAGAGCTGCGCCAGCTATATGGACCTGTCGCAGCGCGGCGTCGGCGAGAGCACGGCCTCCCAGACCGGCTGGGCGCTGATGGCGCTACTCGCGGTCGGCTCGCGCCGCTACGAGCAGGCGGTCCGCCGTGGCCTCCACTTCCTGGTGAGCACGCAGCGCGAGGACGGCACCTGGGACGAGCCGCAGTACACCGGCACCGGCTTCCCCGGCTACGGCGTCGGGCACCGCGTGGACCTCAGCAAGCCCGGCGCCACACTGCCGCAAGGCACCGAGCTCGGCCGCGGGTTCATGATCAACTACAACATGTACCGGCACTACTTCCCGCTGATGGCCCTCGGCCGCGCGCAGCGGTTCGTGCTCGGCGAGCGCCTGCCGCAGGACGATTGAGCGGGCGCGACGCCCGCTCGGCAGTGGTTGCCGTCTCGCCGCAGCCAGCCTGGACCGCGGGCGTCTCGCCCACCTCCGGCCCGTGAGCCTGGTTCATCGCGGCGGGCGAGACGCCCGCGGTCCAGCGCCTCGCTGTGGCCTCAGCGCCAGATCTGCACGCCCTTGTAGCCGGCCGACAAGCGGTAGCGCCCGCGCAGCACGTCGACATACGCACTGCGGCGCGCCTCTTGCCCGTTGATCGTCTCGATGGTGATGGTGCCCAACGGCTCCACCTCGCGGTGTTGCCACTGCCCCAGGCAGGCCAGGTAGTCGGCCAACCGCGGATGGTCGGGCGGCACTCGGATGTCGAGTTCGCGGCCACTCCGCCGCACCACCACTTGCAGCGCGCGGCCATGGTAGACCAGCGTGTTGCCGCTACGCCGCTCCGGCAGTCCGTCCAGCCCCTCCAGGCGCAGCCCGCTGGCGCTGGCCGGGTCGGTCGCCGACAGCCAGTACACCGCGTCCTCGGCCAGCGGCTGCCGCAGGCGCTCCAGACCGGCGGCATCGGTGAACTGGACGCCGGCCACACCCTCGAAGAACAGCCCGGCCACCAACTCGCCCGATAGCTCCATCAGCCGTAGCGCGCGGAACAACCCGCGCCAGTGGAACGGCGGCAGCTCGCGCTCCAGCAGTTCGCGGAACAGTACGCCGTAGCGGTCCAGCAGCAGGCGGACACGCTCCTTGGCCTGCTCGAGCTCGGCCAGCGCGTCCGCCTCGGCGACCGGCACAGCGAGCCGCCGCCAACGGTCCGGCTCGCGCTGGCTCGGCGCCCACCGCGAGCCGCGCGGCGTGCTCACCGGCCCACTCGAAGGCGGGCCGAAGCCGCCGCGGACACCTTGCCGCAGCGCCGCGCTGTCGGCGGTGAACCAGCCCTGCCAGACGGCGCTCCAGAGCGCCTGGGCCGCCGCGGCCGGACTGCCGGCCGCCAGACTGAGCGCGGTGAAGTCCAGCTCGCGCGGCGGCAGGTCAGCCAGGAACTCGGGCAAGGCCGCCAGTTCGCCTTCGCGCACCAGCTCCAACTGGTCGGCGAACACCCAGGTCACCTGCTCCGCCGCGCAGCCGAGCCACATCAGGTCGGTGGTCCGCACCAACTCGTCGAGCCAGCCCGGCCGGTAGTCGGCCACGCGCGCGGGCAGCAGCTCGGTCTCCCAGGCCGCCGCCGCCGCCGGCCAGGCCAACAGGTGGTCCAACGCTCCGGGCAGCGCTGCGGCGCCGGTGGCCGCGGCCGTCAGGCCCTGGTGCTGCGCGAGGAACAACGGCAGGTGATCGACGGGCAGCGGCTCGAAGCTCGGCGCCGCCTGCCGCCGCGCCAGACGCAGCAGGCGCTCCAGGTGGTCGGCGTCGCAAACCTCCACCGGTGGGCCGCCCGCGATGAGCTGGTCCACCACGATCCGCCGGCAGTCGACCAGCTCGGACAAGACCGCCTCGGTCGTCTCGTCGCTCCAGCCAAAGGTGCCGGCGAGGCGGGCCGGCGGCACCGGCCCGTAGTATTGCAGCCACTGGCCCAGTGCCTCCACCAGCGGATCGCTGTCGTCGGCCGGCAGGACGCGGTCGCGCGGCTCGGGGCCCGGCATCTCGACCCACCAGTCGCCCGGACACAGCTCGCGAAGGCGCGGCAGGTTGTCGACCGCCGCCACACTGCGCCAGCGGGCACCCGGCGGCGCGACCCGGCTCAGTCCAGGCGCCACCTCGCCGGGCGGGCCGGCGGGCGACGGCACCCAGTCCAGCCGCCCGACCAACGCCAACCACTCGTCCTCGGGCACCAGCAGTCGGTCGCGCACCAGCTCGACCAGCTCGTCGGCGCTACGCGGCTCGTAGCCCGGATGCGTGCGGTGCAGCTTGGTCTGGAACCGCGCGCAGACGTCAGGCGGCAGCGCCGGCCGCAGGTGCGGTGAGAAGACCACTTCGCGCAGCAGGTCCTGGTCGAGGCCGCCGCCGCCGGCGCGCGGCGTGTCGTCCAGGTACATCAGCTCGTTGGTCTGGTACCAGATGACGCTGCCGGCAAACGGGCTCGGCTCGCTGGTGTGGACATGGCTCCAGCGGATGGCGCCGCGGTGCAGTTCGGCCAGCCGGTCGCGCAGCGTCAGCAGGTCGAACTCGTCCTGCAGGCAGGTTCGCCAGGTCTCCACCAGCAGCGGGAAGTCGCCGTAGCGGGAGACCACCTCGAGCAGCTTCTTGGCTCGCTCGCGGGTCAGCCACAGCGGCATGCGCTGGTCGGGGCTGCCGCGCGTGAGCAGCAGCGCGCGACCCGCGCACTCGCGGAACCGCGCGCCGAAGACGCCGCTGGACTCCAGCCGGGCGCGTAGGTGCCGCTCCAGGTCATCCGGACCCAACGCGGTCACCACCTCTGCGGCCGACAGCTCGCAGGCCACGGTGAGCACGATGCACTCGTCGTCGGCAAAGGCGTTGGCCGAAGTGACCAGTCGCTCCTCGATGGCCGCGCAGAGCGCAATGGCGTATGGCCGGTTGAGCTTGCCGCCCCACAGCGTGTGCAGGATGAACCGCGTGGCATCCGGCGTGCCCTCGTCGAGGTCCACTTGCTCGATGAGCAGATGGTGCCGATGCGGCAGGGCCCGACCGGTGGCCAGGCGCTGCGTCTGCAAGAAGCGCTGCAGCGCGATGGCCGCGGGCTCGTCCAAGCGGTGGTCGGCCACCAGCCGCGCCTCGTAGTCGGCACGGTCCAGGCTGCGCTCGGCGTCTTCGAGGAACTCGGCCACCTGCGTGCTGAAGTGCGCGCCGCGGTCGTTCGGCTCGCCGCGCCAGAACGGCGCCATGCCCGTGCTGCGCGTCGGCGTCACCAGCACGTCGTTGTGCGTGATCTGCTCGATGCGCCAGGTCTGCGTGCCGAACACGAACTCGTGGCCGACGCGGCGCTCCCAGACGAACTCCTCGTCCAACTCGCCGATGCGCGCACCACCCACGTGCCGCAGCGCGAAGTAGCCGCGGTCGGGGATCGTGCCACCCGACTGGTAGACGGCGCGCAGCGCGCCGTCGCGCGCCACGATGGTGCCGGCGGCCGGATCGACCACCACGCGCGGCTGCAGCGCCGGCAGCCGCGTCTCGGCGTAGCGTCCGGCCAGCATGGCCACCACCAGGTCGAACTGCCGCCGCGTCAGCGACCAGTACGGACGACTGGTGCGCAGGAAGTCGAACAGGCCATCCAGCGTCCACGGCTCGACGCCGACCATGGAGACGATGACCTGTGCCAGCACATCCAGCGGCGCCTCGATCAGCACGGTCTCATCCAGGTCGCGCTGGTCGATGCAGCGGGTCATCACCGCCGCTTCCAGCAGGTCGCGCCCGTTGGTCGGCAGGAACACGGCGCGGCTGACCTCGCCCACGCCATGCCCGGCGCGGCCGACGCGCTGGATCGCCGCCGCCACGTCGTGGGGCGTCTGCACCAACACCACCTGGTCGAGCGCGCCGATGTCGATGCCCAGCTCCAACGAGCCGGTGGCCACAATCGCGCGCAGCTCACCGGCCTTGAGGCGGGCTTCCACCACGCTGCGCGTCTCGCGCGACAGCGAGCCATGGTGCGAGAAGGCCAGCGGCGTTGCCTCACCGGCATTGATCAGGTGCGCCAGCCGTTCGGCCAGCATCCGTGTGTTGCAGAACACGAGCGTCGAGCGGTTGGCCTGCACCACCTCCTTCACCGCCGCAGCTACCTGCTCCCAGAAGTTGCCGCCTTCGGCCAGGTCGCGGTCGCCGACCGGGTAGTGTACGGCCGTCTCGTAGACCTTGCTGCCCGGCGTCTGCAGTATGGCGACCTCGCGCGGCTCATACACCGGCTCTTCGCCGCCCGCGATCAGCCGGCGCCCGCCGATGAACTCGGCGATGCGCGACAACGGGCGGACGGTGGCCGACAGCGCCAGTCGCTGGAACTCGCCGGCCAGCGGCACCAGGCGGTCGACCGCGGTGATCAGGTGCGTGCCGCGCGGACTGTCGGCCACGGCGTGGATCTCGTCGAGGATCACCGTCGCCAGGCCGGTCAGGTTGGCCCGCGACGACCGCGCCGACAGCAGCAGGTTGAGGCTCTCCGGCGTGGTGATGAGGATCTCGGGTGGCCGCCGCAGCATCCGGCGCCGCTCGGCCGGCTCGGTATCGCCCGAGCGCGTCAGCACCTGCAAGTCGGGGAACGGCTCACCGGCCGCCTCGAACACCTGCCGCAGTTCGCGCAACGGCGTCAGCAGGTTGCGCTGGATGTCGTTGTTGAGCGCCTTCAGCGGCGACACATAGAGCACCCGCGTGCCGCCGAGCGGCCAGGCACCGCAGAGCAGTTGGTTGAGGCTCCACAGAAATGCCGTCAGCGTCTTGCCGCTGCCGGTGGGAGCGGTGACCAGCACGTGTTGGCCGGCGGCGATCACCGGCCAGGCCAACTGCTGCGCCTCGGTCGGCGCGGCGTAGCGCCGGGCGAACCAGTCGGCCAGCAACGGGTGGAATAGTGAGAGCACGGCGTCAGGGTCGGAGCGGTTCATGGTTCGCAACCGGTTGGCCACGCCGCCGCCGATCTCCTGCGGAGCACACCCGGCGGCTATCGCTCGGCCTTCAGGCGCACGCCGTCGTACGGGCCCAGCGGCCGGTCCAGAAGGTCGCCGCGCGGCGGTGGCGTAGTGGTCCGCCCAACCGGCGCCTGACTCCGGGCGCGTTGGCGAAGGGGAGCTGCGATGGGACGCCGCTGGCTCTGGGAAACGCTGACCGTAGCGCTGGCGCTGGCCGCACGTCCGGCCGGTGCCGCCGAGTACGCCTTGGCCACCGCCGGCCGGCCGGCCGCCAGCATCGTCCTGCCGGCGAACACCGGGCCGGTACTCCGACACGCGGCCGAGGAATTGGCCCGGTACCTGGCCAAGGTGTCGGGCGCGACGCTGGCCATCGCGCCCGAACCGATCGAGGGCCTCTATCCGGTGCGCCTCACCGTGGTGGCGGCAAGCGCCACGGGGCTGCCGCCGGAGGTCGCGCAGCTCCGCGACGACGGGTTCGTCATCGCCGCCGACCGCTCCGGTCTGCGCGTCCTCAGCCGCGAGCCGGTGGGCGTGCTGTTCGGCGTCTACCACCTGCTGAAGCGGTACGCCGGCCTGCGGTGGTTCCACCCCGGGCCCGACGGCGAATCCTGCCCGCAGCAGCCCACGGTGACGGTGCCCGAGCAGGTCACGGTCAGCAACCCCAGCTTCCGCTACCGCGAGATCAGCTTCGTCTGCGCCAACGTCAACTCGCGGACCGTGGCCACCTGGGACTGGATGCTGCGCAACGGCCTGCCGATCCACACCATGAAGCACGTCTACCCGCAGATTCGCGCCGAGACCGAGCCGCGCGGCGTGCGCCTGGACGAGGGCGGGCACTGCTTCGCCTACCTGTTGAGCGACCAGCTGTTCGACGAGCACCCCGAGTACTTCGGCCTCTTCGACGGCCGGCGCAAGCGCCAGGACTACCGCTACCAGCCGTGTACCACCAACCCTCGCGTGGCCGAGATCATGGCCGCGGGCATCGCCCAGAAGCTCGACGCGCAGCCGGTCGGCGGCCGCTATCTGATCGGCAACAACGACGCCACCGATTGGTGCCAGTGCGACGCCTGCACGCGGCTCGACCCGCCGGACGAGAAGGCGGCCGGCCGCATCAGCACGCGCTACGCCACCTTCGTCAACACCGTCGCCCAGCGCGTCTGGGCCACGCACCCCAACGCCAACTTGTGGGCCTGGGCCTACCAGAACTATCAGTTGCCGCCGACCGGCGTCGCCCTGGACCCGCGGCTGGCGTTGGAAGCCTGCGTCCATCACCGCTGCTACCGCCACGCGCTGGACGACCCGCACTGTCCGGCCAACGCCAAGTTCCGCGACATGCTCAAGGGCTGGGTCCAGGGCGGCCGCCCGGTGACCGTGCGCGAGTACAACGAGGTCTTCCCCGGTGACCCGCCGTACCTGCCTTTCGAGCGCGTCTACTGCCGCGACCTGAAGTACTACCACCGGCTCGGGCTCGCCGGCTTCCGCTTGCCCATCGCGCCGCCGGACGGCACCTTCGGTCCCACCTGGGACAACCGGGCGACGCGCGAGTCCTGGCTGGCGCAGTGGCCCGCCGTGTACCTGGCCGCGATGCTCGGCTGGGACATCACCACCGACGTCGCCCAGGCCACCGAAGACCTGGGCTCGCGGTACTACGGCCCGGCCTGGCCCGCGATGAAGCCCTACCGCGAGCTGCTGGCGCGCATCTTCGAGGAGACGCCCGGCGACATCGTGTACGGCGCCGGCGGGCTCGGCACCTGCCTCGAATGGCCCGGCGCGCAGGCGCGGCTCGAGGCGCTCCTGAGGCGAGCCGACCAGCTCGCCGCCGCCGACGCGCTGATCCGGCGGCGCGTGCAGCGCGATCGCGACCATTTGACCTGGAGCTGGATCGGCGCGCACCAGCAGTACCTGGCCACTCGGCCGCGCGAGACGCACGCCGCGCGGCGCAGCGGGCCCATCACCATCGACGGCCGTCTCGACGAGCCGGACTGGCGGCAGGCCGCCTACACCACCAACTTCGTCACGGTCCAAGGCCGCCCGGCCGACCCGCAGACCTTTGTTCGCGTGCTCTACGACACCGACCACCTGTACTTCGCGGTGGAGGCGATGGAGCCGTCGCCCGACCGCCTCAAGGCGCTGGCGACCGAGCGTGACGGACCGCGCATCTGGGGCGACAGCACGGTCGAGTTCTTCCTGGTGGCCCCGGGGATGGCGGGCCGCTACGCCCAGATCGCCGTCAATCCGCGCGGCACCGTCTACGATGCGCTCAACGCCTCGGCCACGGCGGCCGACCTGACCTTCGACAGTCGAGCCGCGATCAAGACCGCGATCCTGCCCGACCGCTGGGTGGTCGAAGCGCGCGTTCCGACCGGCCCGCTGGGCCGGGCTCTGCGCGAGGGCGAGACGTGGAAGGTCAACGTCGGCCGCAACCGGCAGCTCGTCGACGGCCCCCCGAGCCAGGCCAGTTCCTGGAGCAACGGCGCGTTCCACGGGCTGGACGCCTACCGGCCGCTGGTCTTCGGCGGCACGCCACTGCTGCGCAACGGCGACTTCGAGGAAACGGTCAAGGCGTCGGAGAAGGTAAAGGCGCCGGGCTGGACGTTCCCCGACGACCTCGCGCCGACGCACTGGTCGTTCACTCAAGGCGGCACCGCCACGGTGGTCTCGGGCGACGCGGCCTCCGGCCAGCGCTTCTACCGCGGCCGCGGCTGGCTCTTCCAGTTCATCCGCCTGGCCGCCGAGTACCGCGGGCAGGTTCGCGTGCGACTCCAGGCCCGCGGCCGCGGCCGCCTGTGGGTGGCCACGTTCCAGTACCAGCGCCAGCCGTACCAGTTCCTGACCACTGTCGTGGCCAAGGACCAGACGATCGAGTCCGCCGCTTGGACACCGATCGAGGCCACTCAGCCGGTCACCGACGACCGCTTGCTGGCCCTCGCGCTGCATCTGGACGGGACCGTCGACGTGGACGATGTGCTCGTAACCGCGGAGTAGGCGGCCGGCCCACTGGACCGCGGCCGCGGCCCGGGGGCGGGGCCGGCGCGCGGCGATGCCGCTTGACGAACGTATGGGCCGGCCGCTACAACGGGACAAGCGGCCGGCGCCCGGCGTGTCAGGGCCGGTCGGTGCCGTGGGTCGGGCTGTGGACGTCGCAGGAGGCTGGGATGCGCTGGTCGATGCGGAGCCGGCTCACCCTGTCTGCCGTCATCCCCTTGGCGGTGGTGGCAGTGGTGCTGCTCGCGGCGCGCGAGCGCCTGCAGGCGCAGGTGATCGAGCAGCTCAAGTCGCGGCTGGGCGACGCTTGTGAGCTGTCGGCCCGCTCACTCGACGCGCGATGCCGCGGCGCCGCGCAAGTCGCCGACGGCGCCGTCGGGTATGTCGAGAACCACGCCGCGCTACCGGCTGACGAAGCCTACCGGGTCGTGCGACGCAACCTGACCATCAGTTCGGACGTGTTCGGTTCGGCCCTGGCCTGGCGGCCAGGCCTGTCGCCAGCCGGCCGGCGCCTGTTCTCTCCATACGCCTACCGGGCCGAGTCGGCGATTGCGACCATGGACATTGGCCAGGAGGCCTACGACTACACCGACGGCAGCCACGAGTGGTTCACGCGCCCGGTCAGCGAGGGCCGACCCGCTTGGACCGAGCCGTACTTCGACGAAGGCGCCGGCAACATCCTGATGGTCACTTACGCTGCGCCGTTCCGCGTCGAGGGCCGCATCGCCGGCGTGGCCACGATCGACCTGCCACTCGACCGGCTGAGCAGTCTGGGCGACTCGGAGTTGGCCGCCACGATGGTGCTCGTCGATGCCCGCGGGACCATCCTCTGCCACCCCAACGCGAAGCTGCTGATGACACGGCTGGATGACTACCTGAGGAGTGACGGCGCCACCGACGCGGCCGGTCTGGCACAGCGTCTGCTGGCTGAGCGCCAGGGCCTCGAGACGGTGCCCGGCTGGCCAGGCGGTCACGGTCGCGCCCATCTGGTCTACCACCGGCGACTGATGGAGACCGGCTGGACCCTGGTGGCCGCGGTTCCAGAACAGACCGTGCTCGCCGGTGTGACCCGCAGCTACCGGTCGTCCATGCTCGCGCTGGGCAGTGCCATCGTGCTGGTGCTGTTCGTGGTTACTGCGGCCTTTCGGGTGGTGCTGGCGCCGATAGACCGGCTGGCCGAAGGGGCGCAGCAGTTGGCCGCCGGTCACTGGGACGTCCGCCTGGCCGACGAAGGTCCGCGGGAGGCGCAGCGCATCGCCGAGGTGTTCAACCGGCTGGCCGAAGCCCTGGGCGAGCGCGAGCGCGCCTTGGCCGAGGCGCAGCGCCGCGGCTTCATTGAGCTGGTCGACGGGCTCGGCGGCGCGTTTTTCTACTACCGCACCGACGCGGCCGGCGTCTTCACCGACGTCAGTCCGGCCGTCGAACTGACCCTCGGCTACCGGCCCGAGGAGTTCCTCGTGCACTACGAGGCCCTCCTGCTCGACACCCCGCAGAACGTGGTCGCTCGGGCCGCCAGCGAGGCCGTGCTGCGGGGCGAGCAGCAGGCCGGCTATGAGATCGATGCGCGCCACCGCGACGGCTCGACCCGGCGGCTCGAGGTCTTCGAGCGGGCGCACCGCAACCCCGCGGGCGAAGTGGTCGCCGTAGACGGCCTGGCCTGTGACATCACCGAGCGCCGCGAGGCCGAGGAGCGGGCCCGGCGCTATGAGTTCATCGCCAACTCGGTGCAGGACCCGATGAGCGTGATCAGCCGCGCGCTGGCCTACGAGGCGGTGAACGACGCCTGGTGCGCGGTGGTGTGCCGGCCCCGTTCGGAGGTGATCGGCCGGCGCGTGCCGGACGTCTGGGGGCACACGGCGGCAGACAGCGCCATCGCACCGCAGCTCCAGCGGTGCTTTGACGGACAGACGGTCACCGATCTGGCCTGGATCGAGCTGGGCACGCGCGGGTGGCGGTACTGCCAGGTCATCTACTACCCGTACCGCGAGACCGGAGAAGTGGTGTCCCACGCGGTGGTGGTAACTCGCGACATCACCGACGAGCAGCGCGTCCGCGGCGACTTGGCCAACGCTCGCGACGCCGCCGAGGCAGCCACCCGCGCCAAGAGCGACTTCCTGGCCAACATGAGCCACGAGATTCGGACTCCGATGAACGCGGTCATCGGACTGACGCATCTGGCGCTACAGACCGAACTGACGGCGCGCCAGCGCGGGTATCTGGAGCGGATCCAGAGCTCTTCGAAGGCACTGCTCGGCATCATCAACGACATCCTCGACTTCTCGAAGATCGAGGCCGGCCGGCTGGACCTCGAGGAGACCGACTTCGACCTCGAGGACGTACTCCAGAACCTCGCCGACATGTTCAGCCTGCGCGCCCAGGAGAAGGGCCTCGAGTTCCTGTTCGAAGTCGCTCCGGTGGTGCCGACCCGAGTGGTCGGCGATCCGCTGCGCCTCGGACAGGTGCTCATCAACTTCATCAACAACGCCATCAAGTTCACCGACCAGGGCGAGATCACCATCGGCGTGGCAGTGCTCGAGCAGACCGAGACCGACCTGGTGCTCCGGTTCGAGGTGCGCGACACCGGCATCGGCATGACCCCGGAGCAGGTGGGCAAGCTGTTCCAGGAGTTCACGCAGGCCGACACCTCGACCAGCCGGAAGTATGGCGGCACGGGCCTGGGCTTGGCCATTGCCAAGCGGCTCGTCGAGATGATGGGCGGCGAGGTGGGCGTGACCAGCAGGCCGGGCGTCGGCAGCACCTTCCGCTGTACAGTGAAGGTCGGACGGCAGGTCGGCGCGCCGACCCGGCACCCACGGGAGGAACTGGCCGACCTGCAAGGCCTGAAGGTGCTGGTCGTCGACGACAACGAACGCGCAAGGGAGATCCTCACCGACATCCTGAAGTCATTCACCTTCCAGGTCACCGCGGTGGACTCCGGGCCCGCGGCCATCGCCGCGCTGGTGGCTGCTGATCCGCAGGAGCCGTTCCGCCTGGTACTCATGGACTGGCGCATGCCGGACATGGACGGCATCGAGACGACGCGCCGCATCGACGCCGACGCCCAGATCACCACGCCGCCGGTGGTCATCATGGTCACCGCGTATGGTCGCGAGGAGATCATGCAGCAGGCCGCCAAGGCCGGGCTCGAAGCCTTCCTGATCAAGCCCGTCAGTCCCTCGACCTTGCTCGACACCATCATGTCGGTGTTCGGCAAAGGCACCGTGGTCCGCACCCACCGTCAGGTCGAAGCCGTCGTGGCGCCTGATCTGCGTGGTACCCGGGTCCTGCTGGTGGAGGACAACCAGGTCAACCAGGAGGTCGCCGTCGAGATCCTCAGCCAAGCCGGCGTGGACGTCACCGTAGCCAATGACGGCCGGCAAGGCGTGGCAGCGGTCACTGGCGCGGCCGACGGCACGACCGGCAGCGCGCCGTTCGACGCCGTGCTGATGGATGTGCAGATGCCGGTGATGGACGGCTACGAGGCGACTCGGGCCATCCGGCGTGACCCCCGTCTGGCCGAGCTGCCAATCATCGCCATGACGGCCAACGCGATGGCCGGTGACCGCGAGCAGTGCCTCGCCGCCGGCATGAACGACCACGTGGCCAAGCCGATCGACGTCGCTGAACTGCTGAGCACGCTGGGCCGCTGGACGCGCAGCGCGACCGCCGGCCGGCCAGTGAGCACGCCGCCGGCCACGACTGGCGGCGCGCCAGAACTGCCGGGCGTCGAGGTGTCCGCGGCGCTCCGGCGGCTGGGCGGTAGTGTCGCGGTCTACCAGCGGTTGCTCCAGCAGTTCGCCGATCAGCAGGCCGACGCCCCAGCGGCCATCCGCGCCGCGGTCGAGGCCGGCGATGACGCCGGCGCCGTTCGACTGGCGCACACGCTGAAGGGCCTGGCCGGCACGGTTGGGGCCGAGGCCGTCAGGACCGCGGCCCTGGCGGTGGAGACCGCGCTGAAGGAGCGCCGCACGGACGACGCCCGGGCCTTGCTGGCGCCGCTGTCCGAGGCGCTGGCCCCGCTGCTGGCGGCGGTGGCCGAACTGAGGTCGACGCTCCCGGCAGAGGCAGCGCCGGCCACCTCGGCCGATCTGCGCCAAGTGGCGCCCTTGCTGGAGGAGCTGCGCCAGTTGCTGCTGGACAACGACACGGCCGCCCTCGACACCATCGAGGCACTTGGCGAGCGCCTGGCACACACCGCCCACGCGCCGGCCCTGGACCAGGTGGCCCGTGCGGCCCAGGCGTTCGACTTCGAGTCGGCCCTGCAGCAGCTTAGCACGATGGTTGCGACACTGAACCCACAGCGCACGGAGGGCAGTCAAGATGAGTGAGACCGCAGCCCAGCACACCGTCCTGGTGGTCGATGACACGGTGGGCAATCTGACCGTTCTGAGCGAGATCCTGCGCGGCGACTACCGCGTCAAGGCCGCCAGCAACGGCCAGAAGGCGCTGTCCATCGCCATGTCGGCCAAGCCGCCCGATATCATCCTGCTCGACATCATGATGCCCGAGATGGACGGCTATGAGGTCTGCCGCCAGCTCAAGATGGATGACCGCACACGACGCATCCCGGTCATCTTCGTCACCGCGCTCGGCGAGGTGGAGGACGAATCGCGCGGGCTCGAACTGGGCGCGGTCGACTACCTGACCAAGCCGATCAGCGCGCCCGTGGTGAAGGCCCGCGTGCGCACTCATCTGCGGCTGTACGACCAGGAACGACACCTGAGCGAACTGGTCGACGAGCGGACCTCCGAACTCCAGCAGTCACGGCTCGACATCATCTGGCGGCTGGCCCGCGCCGGCGAGTTCCGCGACGAGGACACCGGGTCGCACGTCATCCGGGTGGGCCTATACGCGCGCTTGCTGGCCCAGGCACTGGGCCTGCCGGCCACGCAGGTGCGGCAGCTCCAGGTTGCCACGCCGCTGCACGACATCGGGAAGATCGGCGTGCCCGACAGCGTCCTGCTCAAGCCGGGCAAGCTGACCGATGAAGAGTGGGCGATGATCCGCCAGCACTGCGGGATTGGCCGGGCCATTCTGAGCGAGCCGTCGGCCGCCATGCGCTCGCAGTTGACGCCCAGCACCTGGCAGGCGCTGGCGCAGGCCGACAACCCGCTGCTCGAGGCCGCGGCCGCCATCGCCGACACGCACCATGAGAAATGGAACGGGCGGGGCTACCCGCACGGGCTGGCCAAACAGGACATCCCCATCGAGGGCCGCATCGTCGCTCTGGCCGACGTCTACGACGCGCTGTCGTCCAGCCGGCCCTACAAGTCGGCCTACCCCGAGCCGAAGGTGCTCGCGATTCTCGAAGAGGGCTGCGGCGAGCATTTCGACCCGAGTGTCTATGAGGTCTTTCTGCAGCTCATCGACCAGTTCCGCGACATCCGGCACCAGTACCTCTGACCGGCTGCGGCGACAACAGCCGGTCAGTACCGGCTCGCGCTGATCTGCAGGCAGTTGCCCACGCCGCCATCCAGCGTCCGCGGCGCGCTCGGGCGCCAGCGCACGGCCACGCGGTCACCCTCCGACAGCACCGGAATGGTGTAGTCGAGCTGCGCGCCCGGCCCGGCATAGGGCCGCATGAACACCGGCGCACCGTTCTTCAGGATGGCCACCTCGCCGGTGTCGGCCGCGAGGCCGTTGGTGACGGCCAGCGCGGCGCGGACGGTCACGTTGACCAAGCCGCCGTAGGGGCAGGTGAAGACGCCGGTGGCCAGGTCGTAGCAGGACTCGAAGTCGGCGCCGTCGGGCAACTGCGCGACCGTGCCGAACCGGACGATCTCGCCCGCGGGCGCGACTGCCTGCGCCGAGCGCTGGGCGCAGAGAATGAGCCGGCCGGCGAACTTCTGCGTGCCACCGCGCACGGCGTTGAGGCCCTTTGGCGAGTCGTCGAAGAACGAGCCGGTGTCGATGCTGACCGTGGCCTGGCGACTGCCGATCACCGCAATGACGCTCTTGCGCCCGGCGCGGTAGAAGCCGCAGTGCTGGATGAGGATGCCACCGGCGAACAGCGGATCGGTGGTCACCACCGGATTGTCGGAGCTGAGGTAGCCGTTGCAGCCGATCAGGCTCAGGCTGTTGCTGCGACCCGAGGACTTGATGCCGCGCGGGTTGGTCGCGGCAAAGAAGTTGCCGCCCTCGAGGTGGGCGCTGTTGACGAACACCTTGCCGTACTCGCTGAAGTACTCAGGGCTCGTAGTCTGGACTGGCTGCACATCGATCAGCGGCTTGGTACTGAAGTTGGCGATGGCGCCGCTGTCGATGTAGATCAGGGCACCGATGGCCCGGATGGTGGTGCAGTCGGCGGCTTCCCAGGCGGCTTTGCGCGGATCGCCGTCGCGGAGGGTCCAGGGGTAGGAGTAGAGCAGGCAGCCGGTGAACTTGACGATGGTGTTGGCGCCGACGGCCTCGACCGCCCGCAGGCAGTGCGCCGTGGAGCTGCCGAAGACCTCGATCTCGCTGTCGCCGCGTTCGGCGTCGCCGGCGATGCCGCTGGTGGCCCACCGGCGGTCGCCGATCAGCCAGCCGAGCGGGCAGCGCCACATGAACACGTTGTGGGCAGTGAAGTGCCGCGCGTTGACGTTGATGGCGCAGCCATAGCCGAGGTTGTAGTCGAGGTCGACGAACAGGTTGCCGGTGATGCTCGCCGAGTGCGCCGACGGCGCGAAGCGCAGCAGGTACTCCGCCGCGCCCGGCCGTGCCACCAGCCAGGCGTTCTCGGCCTGGATGGTGAAGCCGAAGCGGCTCACCACCAGGCTGGTCACGGCATACTTGCCGGACAGGATCAGCCGGCTGCCCGGCCGGTCGCCGACCGAGTCGATGGCGCGCTGCACGGCGGCCGTGTCGTCGGTGGTGCCCCGCCCTCCGGCGCCGAACCACTCGGGGCAGGGGTCTCGCAGGCCGGTGACGGCGCCCCCGCCGCCAAAGACGCGGTAGCCGCCGGCGGTGATGGTGCCGTCGAGGCGCAGCGGCGTCGGACCTAGGTCAACGACGGACCCGCCCGGCACCTGCAGGTCGACGTGGGCCGGGATGACCGGTGCGTCGCAGCTCAGGCGCGTGTCGACCTGCAGCGTCGCCGGCTCGCCGCCGATGGCGGCCAGCGCGGCCTTCAGCGAGCCGCCCGAGGCGCTGGCCGTGAACGTGCGCCCAGTGGGCGCCGGAGCCGCAGTGCCCGCAGCGAGCAGCAGCGCGCCCAGCGCGCAAGCCAACACGACGGACGACGGCGAAACGGTGGTCATGGCGACACCTCGTCCCAGCCTCCTGCGGCGGGCTGAGGGTATCACATCCGACGCGCCGATGCCCCATTCGCGGCAGGTCCGCGGCCACCCTTGGAGAAGGGCGCCTGCGGATCTGAGATGGAGTGTCTGATCATGCCGCAGCCGCAGATGGGTGAAACCGAGCATTTCTGGTACCGGCTTCAGCCGGAGGGCGTCTACATCGACTTCCAGCGCGCCAACAAGGCGCTCGGGCGCGTCGCCGGACGCCTGCTGCTGTCCGAGGACAACGGCCGGACCTGGCCGCACGGCCTCGACTTCGCCGACGCGCAGAACTTGCAGTTCAGCCACATCTTCGCCAACGGCAACGTGCTGTTCGGCACGCGCACCGAGCTGTTCCTGAGCCGGGACAACCTGCGCACGTGCGAGCCGATCACGGTGCGCGACAGCGATGGCAGCCCGTACCTGCCCCACACGCCGCAGAATCCGGACCACCCGGGCTGGTACTTCCATACGCTGGCCCATGTCAGCTCGTGGGACTACCACGGCACCGAACTGCTGGCCTGGGGCAACTACTGCAACGTGGTCGGCGGCGCCACGCCGGTCAACATCTACTACTCGGCCGACCACGGCGAGACCGTGAAGATCGCCTACGCCTTCGGCCAGAACCCCTACAACCGCGACGACGGCTCAGGCGGCGGCGGCACCACGGGCACGCCGCTGGGCAACCCGGACAACCCGCTGATCGCCCGCCACATGCACGCGGTGGCGTATCACCCGGCCGAGGACGCGTTCTACGCCTGCACCGGCGACCACGACAAACCCGAAGGCTTCGAGTGCCACTGGCTCCGCGGGACCTACGCGGCCGCGACCGACCACTGGGACTGGCAGTGCATCGTCTCCGACCGCATGAACTCGCGCTACAAGGCCGGCGGCATCAACTTCGTCGACGGCTGGATCTACTGGATCAGCGACTCCAACGTCCGCGAGCCGTTCGACCGCGGCATCTTCCGCTGCCGGCCGGAGGACCTGGCCAACCCCGCCAAGCACGAACTGCTCTACAACCCCGGCGTCGAGTCGGGCAACATGATCATCGAGGGCTCGGTGATTCTGGCCGCGCACTGTGCACCGGCCTCGCCGATGGCCACCGGGATCATCATCTCGACCGACAGCGGGCAGAGCTTCGCCGAGTATGACCTGAAGGAGATCGGCCCGCGCTCGGCCACGCGCATGCACCCGATGAACACCGACGGCTGGTTCCGCATGGACCTGCGCGCCGGCTGGATCGACTACGCCGACGTGCTGTTCCTCAAACCCAAGCTCTGAGCCTGGCCCGGCGCTACTGGCCCGCCGACACCGTCACGCCACCCACGATGACGCGTGGCGTCTGCGTGCCCGCGATGAGGTTGCCGACCGACACCACCGTCAGGCGGCGCGGGTCGGCGGCCTGGTAGTGCAGGCCGACACTGCGGGGCGTGCCGGCGCCGCGGATCCCGTTGCCCATCACGACGACCTGGCCGGCGCCGTAGTTGACCGCCAGCGACAGGTAGCGGTACTCGGACTTGACCTGCTTCTCGCCACCGAAGCCGAAGATGCGGTTGTGGGCGATGGTCGAGACCGAATCGCCTTGCACCGTGCCGCGGATGCCGCACCAGACGCCGGCCTCGTCGGTCTCGCCGAAGCCTTCCAGGTAGTTGTCGCTGATGGTGGTGGCGAACAGCCGGTGGGCGTAGATGGCGTCGTGCGGCACACCGTAGACGTGGTTGCGCGTGACCATCCAGCCCGCGGCGTTGTCCAGGTGGATGCCGTCGGCGCCGGAGCTGGCGATCCAGTTGTCGCTCAGCGTCCAATCGGTCACGGAGTTGCCTGGGTCCTCGACGAAGATGCCGTGCCGGCCCGAGTTCTCCACGAAGTTGCCGACAATACGGCCGTTGACCTGGGTGTTCTTCAGCCGCGTGCCGTTGGCGCTCAGACTGGTCAGCCGCAACCCGTCGCTGCCCATGTTCGTGATGGTCAGGTCCTCCACCGAGGTCAGCCACGACCGGAGCACCAACCCGGCGGTCCTCGCGCCGGGGTTGCCCTGGCGGTTGCCGTCGAGCGTCAGGTGCCGCACCGCCGTCGGCGCGTCGGTCCACTCCTGGTTGTCCAGCCAGACCGACGAGGCCAGGAGGGCGGGCAAGCCGGCACCGTCGGCCTGCTTCAGGATGGTGCCCGCACGGCTCTCGCCGCGGTAGGCGCGCTGGCCGCGCAGCCGAATGGTCTGGTTGATCAAGAAGGTGCCGCGCAGCACCATCTCGGCGCCTTCGGGGCTGGCCGCAATGGCGGCGTTGAGGGTCGCGGCGTCGGCGAGCGTGTTCGTGCCCACGATCAGAATCGGTTCGGCCGCCGCAACGGCGCCGACCAGACCGAGCAGCACCGGCCAGACGACCCGAGCGCAGCGAGACGTGGTCATGACAGCCCTTTCGTCATCGGTTCTCGCCTCGCCAGAGCTGCCCGAGCAGCGCGGCGAGGGGTTGCTGCGAGACATACTGCCCGCCGTCCTTGACCCACGCGGCCATGCTCCCGCGGCCGGTCGTCTCGCGCCAGTTCCAGTAGGTCCAGGGCACGCCGAGCCGGTTGAGGATCTCACCCACGTCGCGCGGCCACCGCAGGCCCGAGCCGTCCGGATTGCTCTGCGAGCAGCCGAACTCGCCGCAGTACAGGGGGACGCGGTGGCGTCGCGAGAACGCGATCGCCGGGCGGATCTTGGCCTCCAGCCAGGCGCGGTCGACCGGCTCGGTGGTGTCGGCGAACCAGGCGATCATCGGGTAGGTGAACCCGGTGGCCGCCTTGGTCTTCACCCAGCAGCGGAGCACGCACTTGGCGCCCGACTGCACCGCGAGGTCAGTGCCGCACACCCAGGCGTTGTAGGAGTCCGTGCCGACGATGCGCAGGCTGCCCGGCGCGCTGTGCCCTTCCTGGCCATCCCACGCAAACCGCCCGGCCGTCTGGCGTTCCAGCTTCCAGCCGCGGTCGCGTGCCTTGGCGTCGAAGGCGGTGTTCCGGCCCAGGTCGGTCGGGCGCCCGTCGATGCTCAACTCGACGTCATCAAGCCAGGCCGTGCCGCCGTTGGTGTCTGAGCGCAGCATGAGCGTGCCGCGGGTGGCCTTGGCCGGCACCGCGAAGCTCTTCTCCAGCAACTGCCAGTCGCCATCACCCGTGGCACCCCAGCGCTCCGGTGAGTTGCCGAGCCACTGGCTGGCGGTCCGGGTCTGGCCCGGATACGAGGCCGCGTGATGCGTCACCTCGCCCGGCGAGTACATGTGGAAGGTGTAGAGCAGCCGCGGGCGCGGCAGCACGATGTCGTCGGTCAGGCCGCTGACATCGCTCCACTGCCAGCCCGAGACCACCACCAGCCGCTCCGGATCCTCGGCACGGAGGGCATCGATGGCCCGCAGACACAGACCGCGGTACTCGGCCTTGGTGTAACCGTCCGGCGGCGCGGGCTCGTTCATCAGCTCGTAGGCCAGCAGGCGGTCGTGGTGGCGATAGCGCCTCGCGAGCTGCGACCACAGGCGCAGGAACTGCGCTTGGTAGTTGCTGTCGCGCCAGAGCAGGTTCTTGCCGCCGAAGCAGTACGGCGCCGGAGCACACCCGCCCGGCGGCTCGTGGCAGTCGAGCACGAACCACAGCCCGGCCTCGTCAGCCCAGCGGCACATCGAGTCGAGCAGCACCAGTCCCTCGCCGCCCAGTTCGTCAGTGCCCGGCTTGGTAATCTTCGTCCACCAGAAGGCGATCCGCACCAGGTTGGCGCCGGCGTCCCGCATTCGTCGCGCGTCACCGGGCTCGACGCAGTCCCACCAGCCCCAGTTGGCGCCGCGCAGCGCCAGCGGCCGGCCGTCAGCACCGACCAGCGCCAGGCCGTCGGGCGACGGACCCACCGGGGCCGCCGCGCATAGACCGCCGGCGGCAAGCAGAGCCAAGAGCCAGGCTTGGCGCATCAGCGTGCTCCTCGTCGGCCCATGCTACCACACCGCCTGGTCCGTCTGGCCTTGGCCGCCGGGCGGCCGAGGAACATCGCCCCCTGGGGCGTATCGCCCACTGGAGCCAGACCATGCTGGTAGACATCCACGTGCATTGCTGCCGGGCGCGGCATCCGCAGCTCACCCGGCCCAACGGTTCGGCGTATCCCACGCCCGAACGCCTCATCGCCATGATGGACGCCGCCGGCATCACGCACGCGGTGCTGATGTCCGTGGTGAATCCGGAGTTCCGCTACACCATCGTCACGCCCGAGGAGACGCTGGGCATCGTAGCGCAGTACCCCGACCGCATCGTCCCGTTCTTCGGCTGTGACCCGCGGTTCGTGGGCAACAGCCCGAACAGCGACTTCCGCCCGATGCTACGCGCTTTCGTCGCCATGGGCGGCAAGGGCATCGGCGAGTACATTCCCAACCTGCCGTTCGATGACCCGCTGAACCTGAACTTCTTCGCCCAGGTTGAGGAGATCGGCTTGCCGCTGACCTTCCACGTCGGCCACCAGAGCCAGGGCTGTTACGGCTGTGTCGACGACCCCGGCCTGCCGCGCCTGGAACGGGTCCTGCGGGCCTTCCCCAAGCTGACGTTGCTGGCCCATTCGCAGACGTTCTGGGCCGAGATCAGCGCCGACGTGGACCCGGCGCAGCGCGGCGCCTATCCGACCGGCCCGGTCACACCGGGTCGCGTGGTCGAACTGTTGCGCGCGTACCCCAACCTCCATGGCGACCTGTCGGCCGGTAGCGGCTTCAACGCCATCAGCCGCGACCCGGAGTTCGGCTACGGCTTCCTCGAGGAGTTCCAGGACCGGCTCTACTTCGGCACCGATATCGCCAACGACCCGCAAGACCTGCCCATCGTGCCCTACTTCCGCAAGCTGCGCGAGGAGAAGCTGGTCTCGGCCGAGGCGCTGGACAAGATCTGCTGGCGCAACGCCGACCGGCTCCTCAACCTGGGACTGGCCGGCTGAGCACGGGCCGACCGCGGCGGCAACTCGCTTCGCCGGCCGCTCACCGTGTCGGCCCTCACCGCAGCCAGGTGTCCCACCAGTCGAACGCCTCGGCCTGCATCGGCCGGTCGAACTTGTGGCCACCGGGGTAGAACGAGCACCGGTAGCGGTCGCTGGCCCCGGCCCTGGCGAAGACGTCGCCCAGGATGCGGTCGGCGCGGTGCATCTCGCTGAGGGTGAACAGCCCGTCCTCGTTGCAGTTCTGGACCAGCGTCGGCAGCGGCACGCGCAGGCCAAGGATCTCGGGGAAGTCGAAGTCCTGGGGCAGACCGGGCACGAACATCATCCAGGTGTGCGTGTAGCCTTTGGCCAGCAGGCAATCGCGCCAGGTGGTCATGAGGCCGACGCACACCGCGCAGCGGATGCGGTCGTCGGTGCCGGCCAGGAACACCGTGCGCATGCCCCCACCCGACAGCCCGCCACAGCCGACCCGCGGCGGGTCCACGTCGTCACGGGCGCAGAGCAGGTCCAGGGCGATGCGGTCCTCGGCCAGCCAGACGCCGGGCCACGAGGTGCCGGCGCAGCACAGCGACTTGGCCATGACGTGCTCGTGCGTTGCGGCCCAGGCATTGTAGGCGGCGACCTCGTCCTCGCGCTCGTCGGGCCCGGGATCGGTCAGGCCGCCGCGAATGACCTCCGGCACGTCGGCCAGGCGCACCCGCCGGCTGTCGAAAGGGAACGCATCGGGCACCAACACGGCATAGCCCCGTCGGGCGATCTCGTTGGCCCAGGCAGTGCCGGCATACCCGTCGTGCCGGTGACGAGCCAGGATCGGGTGCAATGGCTGGCCGACGTCGGCGATCTTGCGCCGGCCAAAGAACTTCAGTCCGCCGTGGTCGTGCAGCGCCAACAGCGCCGGCAGCCGGCCGGTCGCCCCGGCGGGCTTGAGGAAGTAGGCGCGCGTCGGCGGACCCATCGGGAGTTGCCAAGACAACTCCTCGACGTGCAGGCCCTCATGCTCGCCAACGCGCTCGACGGTCACCGCCGGCGCGGCGCCCAGCGCGGGTGAGGCCAGCCGCTCAGCCAGCCGCGCGCGGGCCGCCGCGCGCCAGGCATCCAGGTCGGTCCAGGCCTCATGGCGGAACGAGAAGGGCCGCGGCGCATCGCCCATCAACGAGGCGGCCCAGGCGCCATAGGCGCCGATCAGATTCGGCGACATGTGGGGGCTCCCAACGGCGGATACGGCCGGCGTGGGGCCGAACCTGCCACGGCGTTCGCGTGCGTTGGCAAGTCCCGCCGGTTGCGCGGCGCGGGCCAGCCGCGGTGACTGCCGCACCGATGGCCTGGCCGGCCCGGCGGGTCGGGCGTGGCGACGGCTACAGGTACTTCGCGAAGAACTCGTGCGCCCGGTGGTTGGCGAAGCCGTGCTCACCGGGGTGCACCTCCGGCCAGAGATCGGCCGCGACGCCGGCCGCCCGATAGATCTTCTGCAGCGCCGCGAAGCCTGCGAGTTGGTCCTCGATGGGGAAGCAGGTGTCGTGGATCCCCATCTCGATCAGCAGCGGCCGGGGCGCGATCAGGCCGGCGATGTCCGGCACGTCGAAGTACTTGTAGATGCCCGGCACCATCTGGCTGCCACACCAGTTGGCGCGGTTGATGGCGAAGCTCTTCCAGGGGTTCAGGTAGCCGATGATGTCGGCGCACCTGATCCGCGGCTCGGCCGCGGTGGCGAACGTCGTCATCGTGCCGCCCTGGCTCAGCCCCATCATGCCGATGCGCTCAGGATCCACTTCAGCGCGGCTCTGCAGATAGTCCACGCAGCACTTCATGTCCCAGATGTTGAGCGTCAGCGTGTAGACGCCCCACATGGCGCCGCGCAGGAAGTGGACATTGCACTTGTCGCGGCCCGGATAAGGGTTGCCGCCGTCGGCGCGCTCACCGAACACCCGCAGGTCGGGCGAGATGGTCAGATAGCCGGCGCGGGCCATGAGCTCGCCGTAGTTGTAACAGTGCGCGTCGATGTTGGCCGCCAGCCCGGCGCTGCTCCGGTTGCCCGCCACCGGCTCCTTGCCGTACTCGCCATGGCCGTGGCTACACAGGATGGCGGCGTTCTGCCGGTTGGCCGGCATGCTCGCCGGCCGCAGCACCACACAGGGCACCGACATGTGCTCCTCGGAGTCGAAGATCACCCGCTCGCGGATGAGCCCGTCCTCCTCGACCGAGTAGATGATCTCCGGTTCGAGCGCGACCGGCTGCGGGAACTCGCCGAGCAGCTCGAAGAACCGCTCGCGGGCGCGCGCCTGCCAGTCGTCGAACTCGGCGCGGCTGTCGCCCCGGAAGCTCAGCAGCGGCACCCAGTGCTCGGCCATCTGGTTGAAGTAGTCGATCATCGAGAAGTTGCGATGAGCCATCGGTGGTGCTCCGTGTCGGTGGTGGCGTGTCCGCACCGCGGTCGGGTCAGTTGGCGCCCACGACCTCCATGGCGATACGCGCCCATGCGGTCAGCCGTTCGGGCTCGTAGCGCACGGTACTGATGTCCTTCAGGATGAACTCCAGGGGACAGCCGTGCGCCTCACAGGCCCGGCGCGTCGCCGCCAGGTGCTCACGCACCTGATCGGCGTGGAACCCGTCGGTGGCCAGCAGCGCCGGCGTCGGCTTGCGCGAGTAGACGTAGTCGCCGCCAATCTCGGCCGCGCCGCGGTCTTCGTCGACCCACGGGCTCATCGAGACCTTGCGCACGTTCGGGAGCTGGCGCACTTCGGCCATCTTGCGGTCGAGCGGGTCGCAGCAACCGTAGTAGACCAGGCCGAACCGCTCGCAGATGCGGCTGGCGTAGTCCACTTCGAACTCCTTGAACATGGCCGGCGAGACGGTGGAGAACATCTGCGCCAAGCCGAACATCCACATGTCCTTGGCGCGCGGCCGCGCCGGGTCGTACCCATCGGCGGGCAGCTCGTCGGTCCAGGCCCCGGTGCAGTGGATCAGGCTCTGCGGGCCCGACAGCAGACCTTGCGCTTCGAGCTGGTCGAGCATGACCAGATAACCGTCGGTCAGGCGGCCCACCAACCGGTGCATGTAGTCGGGCCGGTCCACCAGAGCGTAGAGAGCGCCTTCGACGCCCATCCAGGTGGAAATCGGGTCCCAGAGCGACAGGTAGGGATCGGCGCCCCACGGCCGCACCTCGAGCAGGCCGTCGAAGACCTCGTGCGCGATGGCCAGGCGGCGCGCGGTCTCGTCGGCGTCGTGGCTGACCTGGGGCATCTGGATGCGCGCCAGGTCGTCCTCGGTCTCGAACTGGTTGAGGAATCTGTGGCCGACCACCGAGTTGGTCGGGTCGGTCACGGCGGTCTGCTCGCGAATGCCAATGCCGAAGCCGGTGTTGCGAATGGCCAGCGGTACGCGAATGAACGGCTCCACGACCATGTCGACGGCGAAGTGCCGCCACTGGTAGAGCGTCCGGCGCAACTCGCCCTCGTAGTACTGGCACCAGGGATCGGTGCAGCGGATGACCAACTCGTCGCCACGGGCCATCTCGTTCCAGCAGACCTGGTCGATCATGACCATCGGCCGCACTGGCTGCCGCGCGTTGAGCCGGCGCCACAGCTCGCGCTTCTCCTCCTGCTGCGGCAACGCGGCAATCTCGGCCGCCTGTCCAGCCAGGTCGCGGAGGGTACCAACGTCGGTCCGGTTCAGCATGACAGCTCTCCGCGCGGGGCGTTCGCGCCACCGCGGGCGATGCCTGCCGAGCGGCCACGAATGATCGGCGCCAGCCGGGCACGCGCTTGCCTCACGGCCCACACGCCGTTACAATCCGCGGTGAGGCACCCGACTCGATGGCCCACACCGACCGCTGCGACGCCTTCCCCTGGCGCGGTTTGCTGCTCGGCGCCTTGCTCATTCCGCCCACCACGCTGTTCGGCGTCTACGCGTACATCGTCGCCCAAGCCTGCCTATGGACCCAAACCTCGCTGCTCCGCGGGCCGGTGTTCGTGCTGTTCTGGCTGGTGGTGCTGAACCTCGGCCTGCGGCGGCTGCGCTCGAGGCTGGCCCTCGCCGAACATGATCTGCTGCTCATCTACGTCATGCAGTGCGTGGCCACCGCTGTCGGCGGCATCGGCTGGTGCCAGTTCATCGTGCCGACGCTCGGCTCGGCCAGCTACTACGCCACCCCCGAGAACGGCTACGCCGCGTTCCAGGAGTACCTGCCGCGGGCCTGGTGCATCAGCGCGCCTCAAGTCGTGCAGAACCTCTATCGCGGCCACTCCTCGCTCTACCAGGCGCTCAACTGGCAGGCCGTGCTGCGGCCGTTCTGCGTCTGGTCGGCGTTCATGGTGCTGCTCGCCGGACTGGGTCTCTGCGTCGGCCAGCTCCTGCGCGAGCAGTGGGTCAGCCGTGAGCGGCTGACCTTCCCGCTGACCTACCTGCCGCTGGAGGTGTCGCGGGACGGCGGCGCACCGGCGGTCTGGGGCAACCGGTTGCTCTGGCTCGGGTTCGGCCTGGCCGCGTTCGTCGACTGCGTCAACGGACTGCACTACCACATTCCGGCGGTGCCCGAGATCCTGGTCAAGCCGGCCGACGCGCTGCGCATCGACCAGTCCTGGACCACTCGGCCCCTGAGCGCCCTGCGGCCGTTCGTGCTCAGCTTCTACCCGTTCATGATCGGGATCGGGTTCCTGCTGACCCTCGACGTGGCCTTCTCGTGCTGGGCCTGGTACCTGCTGATCAAGCTGTTCGGCCTGGTCTCGGTCAACCTCGGCTGGAGCGACTCGCCCCTGCGGTCGGGCGCCTTCCCCTATCTGCCCGAGCAAGGCGTGGGCGCGTTCGCCGCGCTCGCCGGTATCGCGCTCTGGCGCTCCCGCCACGAGCTGTCGGCCATCGTGCGGCGGGGCGCGAGCCTCAACCAGACGGCGGTGCTCGGCGCGCTGGCCTGCCTCGGCTTGTTGCTCGTGTTCTGGGCGCGGTTCGGCCTGCCGGCCTGGGTCGGCGCCGGCTGGCTGCTGGTCTACGTGGTCTACGCCGTAGGCTGCTCGCGGATCGTCAGCGAGACCGGTTCGGGCTGGGTCCTGTCGCCGCGGCTGACGCCCTACCAGGTCGTGCTGCAGTCGTCGCTCTCGTCCCGGCTGAACCCGCGCGCCAGCACGGTCGCCGCCTGGTTGATGCCGTTCGACCTCGACTTCCGCGACGCAGCGATGCCGCAGTACCTGCAGGCCATGCGGCTGCTGCCCGACGACGGCGGCCGGCGCCGGCCGCTCCAGGCGGCGCTGGTGCTGGCCACGGTGATCGGCATCGTCGCCGGCCTGTGGGCGCATCTGCATGTCTACTTCCAGTACGGCGTGGACAGCGCGCTGACGCGCCGGTGGCCGGCGCAGGTGGGCCGACAGCCGTTCGACCTGCTGGCCAACCTGCTGAAGGGCAATCCGCCGCAGCCATACGGACTCGCCGGCGTGGCCTGCGGCGGCGCCTTGCTCACGGCCCTCGTGGTGGCCCGCAGCCGGATCCTGGCCTGGCCGCTGCATCCCATCGGCTATGCGTTGGGCACCACGGTGTCGATGGACTACATGTGGACGCCGTTCCTGATCGCCTGGCTGGCGAAGGTGGTCGTGCTCCGCATGGGCGGCATGGCCGCCTACCGCCAGGCGTTGCCCTTCTTCCTGGGGCTGATTCTCGGCGACTACGTGGTGCCCCTGGGCTGGGCCTTGTATGGCACCATCAGCGGCACTCAGCAGTACTTGTCATTCCCGCACTGAGTGCGGTCCAGCGGGCCCGCAAGGGCCGAGCGTGGCGACAGGTAGGCACTATGGCGGACCAGGTGGGCTCGGGTGAGGTCAGCGTAGACCGCCGCCGGTGGCGCCGGCGGCCAAGCCGTCGCACGCGCCTGTGGCTGGTGCTGGTCGGCGCGCTGCTGGTGCAGGCGGCGGCACTGCTCGGCGGGCTCGGCTGGTTCGGCTGGCGCGAGGCGCGCGCCGGCGACCAGGCCGACAGCCATCGCGACGCCGAGACCGCCGTGCGGGCCGTCAACAACGCCTTGGCGCAGCTCTCCCTGGTGGCCGCCCACGTCGCGTCCGGCGCGCCTGACCCGGCCTCGGAACTGCACTGGTTCGATCTCGAACTGTGGCTCGACGCCGCCGGCCAGCCCGTGGTGGCGCGGCGCTTCGACGGCGACCAGCGGACGGCCCGGCCACTCGACCCGGCGATCACGCGCCACCTGCTGCAACGTCCGGCGCTGAGCGGTCGCCATCGGGCGGCGCAGCCCACCACGGGCATCCTGACACTGCCCGACGGTGACTGCTGGCTGCTGGCCGCGCAGCCGGTGCGCGAGTCCGGTCGGCCCGCCGGCGGCGTGGTCCTGCTCGGGCAGCGGTTGGCCGGCCGACTGGCCGCGCGGCTGGCCGATCAGGCCGGTCGGCCGGTGGCAGCCAAGCCGGTCGAGGATGCCAGTGTCCCGGTCGACGTGCGGGCGGAACTGAACGCCGCCGGCCCGGCGCCGCTGGTGGTCACGCGCCGGCAGGCCACCGTACTGACCAGCTATGCGGTGCTGGCCGGGCTCGACGGCCGCCCGGCGTTGTGCCTGGTGACGAGCACCCCGGCGCGCCACCTGGTGCTGCTGCGCCAGCGGCTCCAGACCGTCGCCATCGCCCTCGCCGGCTTGGCCGTGCTGTGCGTGGTCGCGGTGCAGTGGGCCTGCCAGCGACTGCTCTGGCGGCCCCTGGCGTTGGTGGCCGAATACCTGCGGGCCGCCACGCCCGGCGACGCGGCGGCGCCGCCACCGGTGACCGGCGACGACGCGCTGGCGGCGGCCTGTACCGCGGCCGGCGACCTGCTCGCGGCGACCGCCCAGGAGCTGCGCCGGCGCGCGGCCCGGACCGAGGAGCTGCAGGTCAGCCAGGAGGTGCTGCAGGCCCAGAACCGAGTGCTCGCCGGCCTGGCGCGTGACCCGCTGGTCTGGTCCGGCGACCTGTCGCAAGCGCTCCCGCGGCTGACCGAAGCCATGGCCGCGGCGACCGGCGTGGAGCGCTGCGGCATCTGGCTGAGCGAGGGGCCTGACGGTTCGCTGCGCTGTGCCGATCTCTACCACCGTGAGACGGACCGGCACACGCGTGGCGAGGTGGTGCCCGGCGACCTCGCCGCTTACGAGGCGACCATGGACGACGAGCTGCTGGTCGCGGTGGACGATACGACCACGGATCCGCGCGTGGCCGGCATCTACGACAGCTACTGCCGCCCGCTGGGCATCGGGGCGATGCTCGATGCGCCGATCCGCATCGGCGACCGCCAACTCGGCGTGATCTGCCACGAGCACGTCGGCGGCCCGCACCACTGGAGCTACGACGACTGGGCCATGGCCCGTGCGATCGCCGCCCAGGTCGCCCTGGTGCTGCAGGCGGCCGAGGAGCGCCAGGCCGAGGCCGAACTGCGCTCGAGTGAGCAACGCCACCGCGCCTATGTGACCAGCTTCCCCGGCGGCATCATCGTCCTGGATTCGGCCGGCCGCATCGTCGAGAGCAACGACGAGGTCACCGCCCGCACCGGTATCACCGGCGAGGTCTGCCGCGGACGCCATTTCACGCTCCTGCTGCCGCCGGAAGTCCATGGGCAGGCGCTCGAGTGGTTCGAGACGCTACGCCGGCTGGGCCGGCACTCCGGCGAGTTCGTCTACTGCACCGCCGACGGCGGCGAGGGCTTCGTCGAGGTCACCGCAGTCAGCCTGGACGCCGACCGCTTCCTGGGCTTCCTGGTCGAGGTGACCGACCGGGTCCGCGCGATCCACGCGCTGCAGGACAGCATGGCCGAGCTGCGCGAGCTCTATCAGGCCATGACCGAGGCCGTGGTGGTGCACGAGATCGTCTACGACGCGCGCGGCTTGCCCAGCGACTACCGCATCCTGAGCGCCAACCCGGCCTTCACCAGCGCCACCGGCGTGAGCGTCAGGAACGCGGTCGGGGCCTTGGCCTCACAGCTCTACGGCACCGGCACGGCCCCGTACCTGGAGACCTACGCGCGGGTCGCCCACACCGGCGAGCCCGTCCGCTTCGAGACCTACTTCGAGCCGCTGGACCGGCACTTCAGCGTGACGGTCTTTTCGCCGGTGGCCGGCCGCTTCGCGACGGTCACCAGCGACATCACCGCGCACCGCCGCGCGGTCGAGGCGCTACGCGAGAGCGAGGCGGCCTACCGCGCGCTGACGGAGCACTCCGACGACCTGGTCGCGCGGTTCGACACCGACTGCCGCATCGTCTACATCAGCCCGGCCGTGCGGCTCCTCAGCGACCGGACGCCGCAGTCGTGCCACGGGCTCACCATCGGCGAGGCGGCCCTGGCGAGCGACGCCGAGGCGGCCCTGGTGGAGACCGAGCTGCGGCGCGTGTTCCGCACCGGTGAGCGGCTGGTCAACACCATCGAGATGACCGGGCCACGCGGCAAGCTGCTGCTCGACTGGCGCCTGTTCCCAGAATTCAGCCCCGACGGCGCGGTGCAGACCGTGCTCTCCACCGCCCGCGACATCACCGCCTTCAAGCACGCTCAAGACGAGCGCGAGCGGCTCGCCGAGCAGGTCCGCCAAGCGAGCAAGATGGAAGCCCTGGGGCAGTTGGCCGGCGGCGTAGCGCACGACTTCAACAACCTGCTGACCACCATCATCGGCTACATCGATCTGGCTCGCGAGGCACCTGGCATGAGCACCATGGGTGCCGAAGACCTGCAGACGGCGCGGCGCGCCGCCGATCGGGCGGCGGCCCTGACCCGCCAGTTGCTGGCCTTCAGCCGGCGGCAACTGGCCGATCCGCGCGTGCTCGACCTCAACGAGGTGGTCAGCAGCATGCAGAAGATGCTCTGCCGCCTGCTGTCCGAAGGGATCGAGCTCACCTGCGCGCTCCACCCGCAGCCGTGCGTGGTGCTCATGGACCCCGGTCAGGTGGAGCAGGTGTTGATGAACCTGGTCGTCAACAGCCGTGCCGCCATGCCACAGGGCGGCTGCATCACCATCCGCACGCAGCGGGCCGACCTGTCGGCCGCCGACCTCGCCGCCGCGCCCGACCTGGCCCCCGGGCCCTACGCCCGGCTGGCCGTTGAGGATACCGGTGTGGGCATGAGCGAAGCAACGCGCATGCGCGTCTTCGAGCCGTTCTTCACGACCAAGCCCGCCGGTGAGGGCACCGGCCTCGGCCTGGCCACCGTCTACGGGATCGTCCGACAGAACGCCGGCCACATCACCGTCGATAGCGCCCCGGGACGCGGAACCGTGTTCGGCATCTACTTGCCGCTGGCCGCCGAGGCCCCGCTGCCGGTGGCGACGGCGCCGGGGCGCACGCCTGACCTGCGCGGCACCGAGACCATCCTGCTGGTCGAAGACGAAGACAGCGTGCGCACGTTGTCGCGACGCTTGCTCGAGGCGCAAGGCTACCACGTGGCCGAGGCGGCCAACGGCCCGGCGGCCATTCGGATCGCCGACGACCTCGACGGCCAGTTCGACCTGCTGCTCACCGACGTGGTCATGCCCAGCATGAGCGGCGCCGAGTTGGCCGACCGGCTGCGGGCGCGCTGGCCGCAGATCGGCGTGCTGTTCGTCTCGGGCTACCCCGAGAGCATCATCAGCGAACAGGGCGTGGTCCGCCCGGATATCGACTTCCTGCCGAAGCCGTTCAGCCCCACCGGCCTGATCGAGCGCGTACGCCAGGCGCTGGATCGCCGCGACGGCGGTGGCTGAAGCCCCGGCAGGCCCGTCTGGCCAACTAGCGGCGGCGGCGTTAGAATGCCCTGCGAAGCCGCACCGGCCGGACCCCTCGCGGCTGACAGAACAGGCAAGGCACCATGAGCGACACCTTCGGCTGCCAGGGCAGTCTGCGTGTGGGTGAGGCGACCTATCGCATCGCGCGCCTCGACGCGCTGGCCCAGCACGGCTTCAACCTGGCGCGGCTGCCCTACGCGCTGCGCATTCTGCTGGAGAACCTGCTCCGGCGTGAAGACGGCCGCGAAGTGACCGGCGACGATATCGCCGCGCTGGCCAACTGGGACCCGGCGGCCGAACCGGCGCGCGAGATTGCCTTCATGCCGGCGCGCGTCTTGCTCCAGGACTTCACCGGCGTGCCCGCGGTGGTCGACCTGGCGGCCATGCGCGACGCCATGAGCCGCCTCGGCGGCGACCCGAAGCGCATCAATCCGCTGCAGCCGGTCGAGCTGGTCATCGACCACTCGGTGCAGGTCGACGAGTTCGGCTCCGCCGACGCCTTCGCCGCCAACAAGGCGATGGAGTACCAGCGCAACGCCGAACGCTACCAGTTCCTGCGCTGGGGCCAGCAGGCGTTCGCCAACTTCCGGGTGGTGCCGCCGGAGACCGGCATCGTCCATCAGGTCAACCTCGAGTACCTGGCCCGCGTGGTCATGGCCCAACCCGGCGGCGACGGCGCGCTCTGGGCCTATCCTGACACGGTGGTCGGCACCGACTCGCACACCACCATGATCAATGGCCTCGGCGTGCTGGGCTGGGGTGTCGGCGGCATCGAGGCCGAGGCCGCCATGCTTGGTCAGGCCATCTCGATGCTCGTGCCACAAGTGGTCGGGTTCAAGCTGACCGGCGAACTGCGGGAGGGCGTCACCGCCACGGACCTGGTGCTGACCGTGGTGCAACTGCTCCGCCAGCTCGGTGTGGTCGGCAAGTTCGTCGAGTACTTCGGACCGGGCCTGGCGCACCTGAGCCTGGCCGACCGCGCCACCATCGCCAACATGGGCCCCGAGTACGGGGCCACCTGTGGCATCTTCCCCATCGACGAGCAGACGCTGGCCTACCTGCGCTTCACCGGCCGGCCGGCCGAGCAGGTCGCGCTGGTCGAAGCCTACGCCAAAGAACAGGGCCTGTTCGCCGGCCCCGACGCGCCGCCGGCCGAGTACTCGACCATCCTCGAGCTGGACCTGGGCCAGGTGGAGCACTCGCTGGCCGGGCCCAAGCGGCCGCAGGACCGCGTCACGCTGGGCGACGTGCCGCAATCGTTCGGCGCGACCCTGGCGGCGGCCGGCAAGCGCGCCGGCACCCCCGTGCCGGCCGCCGGCTTCGCGCTGGATCACGGCGCGGTGGTGATTGCGGCCATCACGAGCTGCACCAACACCTCCAACCCGAGCGTCATGCTCGGCGCCGGCCTGGTGGCCAAGAAGGCCGTCGAACGCGGCCTGCAGGCGAAGCCCTGGGTCAAGGCCAGCCTGTCGCCCGGCTCACAGGTGGTCACCGACTACCTCAACCAGGCCGGCTTGACGGCCTACCTCGACGCGCTCAACTTCGACCTGACCGGCTACGGCTGCATGACTTGCATCGGCAACAGCGGGCCATTGCCTGCCGAGGTGGCCAAGGCCATCGACGAGGGCGACCTGGTGGTGGCCTCGGTGCTGTCGGGCAACCGCAACTTCGAAGGCCGGGTCCACCAGCAGGTGCGCGCCAACTACCTCGCCTCGCCGCCGCTGGTGGTGGCCTACGCGCTGGCCGGCCGCATCGATGTCGATCTGCGCACCGAGCCGCTGGGCACCGGCAGTGACGGGCAACCGGTGTACCTGCGAGACATCTGGCCGAGCAACCAGGAGGTGGCCGACGCCCTGAGCGCGTCGCTGGCGGCCGAGATGTTCGAGCGGACCTATGCCGACGTCTTTGCCGGCGACGAGCAGTGGCAGGCGGTGGCGGCGCCGGTCGGCGACACCTACCGCTGGAACGCCGCCTCGACCTACGTGCAGCACCCGCCGTTCTTCGTCGACCTGCCGCTGTCGCCGCCGGCGGTGACCGACCTGGCCGGCGCACGGGTGTTGGCCGTGCTGGGGGACAGCGTCACCACCGACCACATCTCGCCGGCGGGCAGCATCAAGCCGGACAGCCCGGCGGGCCGCTACCTGCGCGAGCTGGGCGTGGAGCCGCAGGACTTCAACAGCTACGGCTCGCGCCGCGGCAACCACGAGGTGATGATGCGCGGCACGTTCGCCAACGTGCGGCTGCGCAACCAGATGGTGCCCGGCGTGGAGGGCGGCTACACGGTCCACCTGCCCAGCGACGAGCAACTGAGCCTCTACGACGCGGCGATGCGCTACCAGGCCGAGGGCGTGCCGACCGTGATCCTGGCCGGCAAGGAGTACGGCTCGGGCAGCTCGCGCGACTGGGCCGCCAAGGGGCCGAAGCTGCTGGGCGTCCGCGCGGTCATCGCCGAGAGCTTCGAACGGATCCACCGCAGCAACCTACTCGGCATGGGCGTGGTGCCGTTGCAGTATGTGGCGGACCAGACGGCGGCCAGCCTCGGGCTCACCGGCCACGAGATCATCGCTGTCGCTGGCCTGGCGGCGCTGATTGACAGCGGCCTGACCGGTGAGCGCACGCTGACGGTCACCGCCACGCGGCCCGACGGCAGCACGGTACAGTTCAGCGCCCTGGCCCGCATCGACACACCACAGGAGGCGCAGTACTACCGCCACGGCGGCATTCTGCCGTACGTGCTGCGGCAGCTCCTGGCAGGCTAGTCGGCCCGCGCCGCCCCAGAACGAGCGCGGCCCAACAACCAGGGACGTCACCCGTATTTCGGCGGCGCATGCCGCACCATGTCGCTGCCGCAGGCATGGAAATAGGGGTGACGTCCCTGGTTGTTTCCGTCACCCGTATTTCGGCGGCGCATGCCGCACCATGTCGCTGCCGCAGGCATGGAAATAGGGGTGACGTCCCTGGTTGTTTCATGTCGCTGCCGCGGGCATGGGAATAGGGGTGACGTCCCTGGTTGTTTGGGTGGCGGCGCTGGCTGTTGGCGGGCGGATGGCCGGAGGGGGAGGATTCCGCGGCCGGTGCCGAACTGGGGCTTGGGGGTGCGGAGCCGGTCTGGTGCTGCGTGCCCGCTGACGTTGCGAGGATCTGATGAACGGATGCTGTCTGCGCGGGTGTGAGTCGCTGGGGTGTGCGTGCGGCGGGGGGCGACGACCATGAGTCGCATCAAGATTGGCCAGATCGGCGTCGGGCACGAACATGCGTCGGGCATCATGTTGGCCTTGCGCAACCTGCCGGAGCAGTTCGAGATGGTCGGCGTGGTGGCCGAGCCGAGTCCCGGTTGGTATGACCAGAAGGCGTATGACGGCGTGCCATCGATGAGCGAGGCGGAGTTGTTCGCCGTGCCGGGCCTGCAGGCGGTGGCCGTCGAAACCAACATGCCGCTGCTGGCCGACACCGCCATCCGGTGCGCGGAGCGCGGGCTGCACCTCCACCTCGACAAGCCCGGCGGCGAGACCTTCGCGCCGTTCGCGCGGCTGGTCAACCTCTGTCGCGCCCGTGGCCTGGCGCTCCAGCTCGGCTACATGTACCGCAACAATCCGGCGGTGCAGTTCTGCCTCAACGCGCAGCGCCAGGGCTGGCTGGGCGACGTGTTCGAGGTCCATGTGGTGATGAGCCGCTGGGACGGTGACCCCTACCGCCGTTTCCTGGCCGACTACGCCGGCGGCGCGATGTACAACTTCGGCAGCCACCTGGTCGATCTGGTCGTCGCCCTGCTCGGCCGGCCCGACCGGGTCCACTCGTTCCAGAAGCAGACGCGCGGCGACGGCCTCAACGACAACGGGCTGGCGGTACTGGAATACCCGCGCGCCACGGCCACCGTGCGCGCCTCGGTGGCCGAAGTGGACGGCATGAAGCACCGGCGGCTGATCATCTGCGGCACCAAGGGCACCGCCGAGATCTACCCGCTGGAGAAGGCCTGGGACCGCTACGCCACCGATCCGCTGCACGTGCGGCTGACGCTGCTGGAGGACACACCGGAGTATGCGGCCGGCACCCACCTGGTCGATGTCGGCGTGATGCACGGGCGCTATGAGACGCAGTTGCTGGAGTTGGCCGCGGTGATCCGCGGCGAGCTGGTGAACCCCTACTCCTATGAGCACGAACTGCTGACGCAGGAGGTCCTGCTGGCGGCGGCCGGGTACGAAGTCTGGGGGCAGCCGCGATGAACCTGTCCGGCAAAGTGGCGCTGGTGACCGGAGCGGCGGCGGGCATCGGTCGCGCGGTGGCCACACGGTTGGCCCGCGAAGGCGCGCTGGTCGCCATCGGCGACATCAACCACGCAAGCGGCCAGGCCGTCGCCGATGGGATCGTCGCCGATGGTGGCCGAGCGGCGGCCTTTGAGGCCGACGTCACCAGCACCGACGCGGTCCGCGCGATGGTCGCCGGCACCGTCGAGCGGTTTGGGCCGGTCGATATCCTGGTCAACAACGCCGGCGGCGCGACGCTGATGGGGCCGAAGACCTCGCCGTTCAAGGATGCTCCCGAGGACGTTTGGAAGTGGATCCTCGCGGTCAACGTCCACGGCACGATGATCTGCACCCAGGCCGTGTTGGCCGACATGGTCGCGAGGCGCACTGGCCGGATCCTCAACTTCGGCTCGATCGCCGGGGTGGGCGGCCTGCCCAACTGGACCGCCTACGCCGCGGCCAAAGGCGCCATCATCTCGTTCACCAAGTCGCTGGCCTGCGAGGTGGGCGAGTACGGCATCACGGTCAACTGCGTCTCACCCGGCGCCATTATGTGCGACGGCCCGCAGGACTGGACCCGCGGTACCTGGCTGCGCCGGGGCGGCGAGCCCGAGGAGGTGGCGGCGCTGGTGGCCTTCCTGGCCTCGGACGAGGCCGGCTACATCACCGGCGCGAACCACCTGATCGACGGCGGCCGCACCCTTGGCCCGCTGCGCTAGGCACGAGGCCGGCGAGGTAACCGGACTGCCCGTATCGAAACCCAACCTGCCCGGCGCGGCCGGGCGTCTCGCAGGGAGAGCCGTCATGAGATTCAAGGACCGCGTGGCCATCATCAGCGGCGCGGCGTCAGGCATGGGCCTGCGCAGCGCCGAGCGACTGGCTGAGGAAGGCGCGCGAGTGGTCCTCACCGATGTCGACCCGGAGGCGGTCGCCGCGGCCGCCGACCGTATCGTCGCCGCCGGCGGCGAAGCCTGCGGGGTGCCGGTCGATGTGCGGTCGTACGAGCAGATCAGCGCCGCGGTCGACCAGGCCGTCGCGCGGTTCGGCTCGGTCGACATCCTGCTCAACTGCGCTGGCGGCGCATCCAGCCGGGTCAAGGGGCGCGCGGTGCCCTGGTACGAGCAGGATGTCGAGGTCATCGAGTGGGGGCTCGACGTCAATCTGAAGGGCGCCGTGCTGTTCGCGCGGGCGGTGTTCGGGCTGATGATGGCGCAGGGGCGCGGGATCGTCGTCAGCCTTGGTTCGGTTGACGGCGTGACCGGTTCGGGATGCGTGGACTACGGCGCGGCGAAGCGCGGCATCGTGGGTTTGACCAAGTCGCTCGCGCTGGTCGGTGCGCCCCGCGGCGTGCGGGCCAACTGTGTCTCGCCCGGCCCAGTCCTGACGCGGCCCGAGATGGCCAACATGGCCACTCGCCTCGGCCGCGCGGCCGAGCCCGACGAGATCGTCACCATGATCCTCTACCTCTGTTCCGATGACGCCGCTTTCGTCACCGGTCAGAACTTCGTGATCGACGGCGGCCGCAGCGTCGGCGCGATGGCGTAGCCGCAAAGGAGCCCGAAGGATGAGCAGACACTGGCGGGTCGGCATTCTCAAGGATATGTCCCAGATGGTCCTGGGGCTGCACGGCATGCACGTGGCGTTCCGCGGACTGCCCGATGTCGAGGTGATCGGCCTGGCCGACGCCAACACCGACAACCTGGCCGACAAGCTGGACCTGACCCAGGCTCAGCGACACTACCCGACGCTCGAAGCCATGCTCGCCGATGGCGCGCCGGACGTGGTGGTGCTCTGCAACCGGCATCCCTACGACCACTTGGCGCAAATCCAGGCCTGCGCCGAGGCGGGCTGCCACATCTACTGCGAGAAGCCGCTGGCCGCGACGCTGACCGAGGCCGACCGCATCGTGGCGCTGGCCGAGGAACACCGCATCGTCATCGGCATGGCCCACCCCTGCCGCAACGCACCGCCGTTCCGCACGCTGAAGCGCCTGGTCGAAGAGGGCGCCATCGGCCGTCCGCTAACCGTCTACGGCCGGGGCAAGTGCGACCATCGCGGCGGCGGCGAGGACCTGATCGTCCTCGGCACGCACATCCTCGACTACGAGACCTGCCTGTTCGGTTCGCCGTCGCAGGTGTGGGCCGAGGTGACCACCGAGGGCCGGCCGATTGTCGCGACCGACCGCGACAAGACGGTGGAGCCCATCGGCCCGGCCGCGGGCGACTCGATCTTCGCCTCGTTCCGCTTCGCGAACGAGGTGCGCGGTCTGTTCGAGAGCCGGCGCGGCCTGTTCGACCCGGCCACCGGCGTGATCCACATGGGCGTCACCGTCAGCGGCACCGAGGGTTCGCTGTCGCTGCGGTTCAAGGACCTGGCGCCGCCCGCGGCCAAGCTGCGGCTGAGCCGCTACCCCGGCCCGCCCGAGGACGAGTCGAGCTACCAAGACGTGCCGGTGACCGAGGACCGCGTGATCCCGGGCGCCGAGCCGCTGGACTACTCGGTCTGCGGCCGCGAGAGTGTGCCCACGGCGGTGCTGTTCATCGAGGCGGGCCGGTTCGCCGCCTGGGATCTGCTGCAGGCGATAGAAGAGGGCCGGCAGCCGAACTCGAGCGCCTACGACGCGCGCCGCACGCAGGAGATGCTCCAGGGCATCTACGCCTCGGCCCTCAGCGGCAGCGCGGTCGCGCTGCCCTTGGTCGAGCGAGCGCACCCCCTGGGCGAGTAGCGTCCGTCGGCCGCTGACGACGAGGTGACGCGCACCGGTCGCGGAGGGATCCCGCCGCGACCGGTGAAACCGCGGGGCAACGCGCCGAGGAGGCTTGCTGTGGCCAACCGCACCTGGTCGGGTCTGTCCCTGTTGCTGCTGGCGGTTCTGCTGCTGGCGCCGATGGGCCGCGCGGCGGACACCGCCGGCCTGCTGGGCGACTGGCGGTTTGACGAGGGCACCGGCGACGTGGTCGCTGACCGCTCGGGCCACGGTCACGACGGCGAGGTGCGCGGCGCCGAGTGGGTGCGCGGCCGGTTCGGCACGGCCCTGCACTTCGGCGGCCATGACGCCTGCGTGGCCATCCCGGGCCTGGCCGCTCTCGACGGGTCCGAGGCGCTGACGGTCGAGGCCTGGGTCTACTGGGAGAAGAGCGGGCGCTACCCGAACATCCTCTCGACCGGCTCCTGGGATCCCGGCGGCTTCCTCATCTTCGTGCAGGACAACGCCTGCGCCTTCCGCATGGGCAAGCCCGGCAAGGCGCCGCTGACCGGCCCCGACTGGGCCGAGACCTCGGCGAGCTTCGGCGAGTTCCAGTTCGGGCGTTGGTACCACCTGGTGGCCACCTTCGCGCGACCGGCGATCCGCACCTATGTCGATGGCCGGCCGGTCGGCTCGGCCAAGTGGGACTATCCCGTCGGGTGCGCCGGTGAACTGCAGATCGGCAGTTGGCACAACCCGCGCACCTGTCACACCGGCCTGATCCACGGCGTGAAGATCTATAACCGGGCGCTGACGCCGGCCGAGGTGCTGGCCGGCTACCAGGCCGGCGCCACCGCGCACGGGCCGGTGCCGGCCGGTGAACCGGTCGATAAGAAGCTGCCCGTCGCGCCGCCGACGCCGGCGGTGGTCCTGGACAACCGGCTGCTGCGGTTGTCGCTGGACGCCCGCGGCCGCGTGGTCGGCCTGGTCGACAAGGCGACGGGCCAGGACCACTGCGCTCAGCCGTCGGTCGACTTCGCCACAATCAGGACGGGCGGGGCGAGCTACCGCCCGTCGTCCTGCACCTACCGCGACGGCCAGCTCACGCTCCAGTTCGGCCGCTCGGGCGTCACGGCGCAGGTCAAGGTCACCAACCGGGACCGCTACTTCGTGTTCGAGTTGCTGTCGGTCAGCGATGCGGCCGTGGCCGAGGTGGTGCTGGGCAGCGTGGCGGTCAGGGGGGCGAAGCAGTCCAGCGCCGCGGTGGCCTGGGCCTCCGATGGCGAGTTCGCCACGGCGGTGGTACCGCTCAACCTGCAGGTGGAGGTGGGCCTGCACGGCGGTCAGCAGCCGGTCTTCTCGCCGCGCTGCGAGCGCCGCTACGGCCTGGTGGGCGCCAAGACGGCGCTGGTCGGGTGTCCGCACCGCCAGGTGCGCCCGGTGCTGCAGGAGGTGGTCCGTGCCAGCGGACTGCCCTACTCGCCGCTGGGTGGCCCGTTCGCGCTCGACGCGCCCGAGAACCGCGGCTCGTACCTGTTCGCCGTGGTCTCCGAGGCCAATGTGGACGAGTGGATCGCGCTCGGCCGACGCGGCGGCTTTGCCGAGATCCACCTCTGCCCGTGGTGGCGCACCATGGGGCATTACGAGCCCAACCCCAGTCTCTACCCGCACGGCCTCGCGGGCCTCAAGCAGGTGGTGGCCAAGCTGCACGCGGCGGGCCTGAAGGTCGGCATGCACACGCTGACCGGCTGCATTCAGGTGGATGACCCCTGGGTCTCACCGGTGCCCGACCCACGGCTGGCGAAGGACGCCCGGTTCACGCTCGCCGCCGCGGTGGGTCCCGACGACAAGGTCATCTCGACGGTCGAACGCCCCGAAGGTCTGGAGACCTTCTGGAGCGACATGAGCACCGGCAACACGATCCAGATCGGCGACGAGATCATCGCCTACAGCGGCATCTCGTCGCAGCCGCCGTACGGGTTCACCGGCTGCACGCGCGGACACTGGCGCACCCGCCGGGCAGCCCACGCCCAGGGCGCGGCGGCCGCGCACCTGGTGGCCAGCTACCAGTGCTACATGCCCGACGAGAACACGACCCTCGTGGACGAGTTGGCCGCGTGCATCGCCGAGGTCTACAACACCTGCGGCTTCGACATGATCTACCTGGATGGGTCCGAGGGCATGCGGACGTCCCATGCGGTGGCGCTCATGAAGCGCGCCATCTTCGGCCGGCTCAAAGGGCGGGTGCTGGTGGAGTCCAGCTCCGGCTCGTGGGGCGCCTGGCCGTTCCATTCGCGCGTCGGCGCCTGGGACCATCCGGTGTGGGGCTTCAACCGCTTCAACGACCTGCACTGCGCCAGCCTGGCCACGCACGCGACCGGCGAAATGCTGCCAGGCCACATGGGCTGGTGGGTGGTGACCGGACCGAGCGTCGACCATGCCGGCATGTTCCCCGAGGACATGGAGTACTTTGCCGGCAAGTGCCTGGGTTGGGACCACTCCTCGTCGCTGCAAGGCGTGGGCGCCGGGGCCGCGCCGCCGAACGCGCGGCAGGACGAGTACCTGACCATGCTGGGGCGGTACGAGCGCTTGCGCCTGGCGCGGTACTTTGCGCCGAACGTGCTGGAGCAGTTGCGCCAACCCGGCGCGCAGTTCCGCTTGGGCCAGGCGGACGATGGGGCCTGGCAATTGCGGCCCACCGACTACGCGCCGCACAAGGTGACCGCGCTCGACGATGGGACGCCAGCCTGGACGGTGCGGAACCGCTTCGCCGCGCAGCCGGTCAAGGTGCGCATCGAGGCGCTCTACGCCTGCCAGCCGTATGACTCACCCGAGGCCGTGCTGGTCGCCGACTTCGCCCGGCCGGAGCAGTTTGCCACCCGGGCCACAGCGCCCGGCGTGAAGCAGGACCTGACGACGGCCGCCGAGCCGGCTCGCCCGGGCACAGTGAGCGGCTGCCTGACGGCGACCAACAGCACGGGCGCGCGCCGGGGCGCCTGGACGAAGCTGGGCCAGGCGTTCGGGCCACCGCTGAAGATGAGCCACTGCGGCGCCCTGGGCGTGTGGGTCTACGGCGACGGCAAGGGCGAGCTGCTCAACTTCCAGCTCAACAACAACCGCGAGGACTACACCGCCTGGGACGACCACTACGTGGACGTCAACTTCACCGGCTGGCGCTACTTCGAGTTGCTGCTGCGCGAACGCGACGCGCAGCGGCACCAGGACTACCTCTGGCCGTACGGCGGTGCGTGCGAGGTCGGCCGGTCGCCGCTGGTCCGCGGGCGCGTGGGCGCGTTCAACCTCTACACCAACGATCTGCCGGTCGGCGAGCCGGTCCGCTGCTTCGTCAGCCCGGTCAAGGCGCTGCCGGTGCTGAAGGTCAAGCTGAGCAACCCGACGGTGACCGTCGGCGGCCAGACACTCAGCTTCCCGGTGACGCTGGAGAGCGGGCAGTTCGTCGAGTACGAGGGCGGGGCCGCGGGCGTCGTACGCGACGAGCGCGGCGAGGTCGTCGCGCGGGTGACGCCGCAGGGCGCCGGCGCCACCTTGGCCACCGGTGACAACGCGGTCCGCTTCACCTGTGAGGGCTCGGCCCCGGTGCGGACCCGCGCGCAGGTGACCCTCATCAGCCAGGGCACTCCCCTGAGCGGCCGGAACCCGGCCGGGCAGGTGGACGCCCGGTTGCTGAGCACCGAGTATGACGACCCGCGCACCATCGGCGCGCTCGACGGGCAGCAGAACGAGTGGGACGTGGTTGCCGCCGGCACCGCGGCCCTCTGCGTCGACCTGACCGTGGATCGCGCCACGGCGCCGCCGGGCAACGACCGGCCCGGCCAGCGGATGGTGCTGGAGACGGGCGAGGACGCCGCCGGCTTCGCCGACACGCCCGACAACCAGTACCGGCGCTACGTGTTCGACGGCGAGCACAACCAGGTGGCGGCCAAGCCCGGTGTCACCGTCTCGCTCGACCGGGTCGGCGACCCGGTGAAGGTGGGCCAGGGCAGCCTGCGCCTGCGGGCGACCAGCACGCGCAATGACGCGGCCGGCTGGTGCGCCAGAGGGCGCCGCTTTGCGCCGGCGCTCAACCTGGCCAGCTACGCTCGGCTCGGGTTGTGGGTCCACGGCGACGCCGGCGGCGAATCGCTGAAGCTCCAACTGCGCGATGTCGCCGGTGCCTGGCAGGACCTGGTCACGCCCATCGATTTCAGCGGCTGGCGGCGCCTGGAGTTCGCGCTGGGCGACGGCGCCACGCTCAACTTGGCCCAGGTCGAGTACCTCATCGTGTACTACAACAACCTGCCGGCCGGCCGGACCGTGACCTGCTATCTGGACCAGATCGAGGTCCGGCGCGACGTGGGCGGCATCCAGCGTCCGGTGTTCCGCATCAACGGCCAGCCGCTGCTGTTTCCGACCACGCTGAGTGCCGGCGAGCGGCTGGCCTATGACGGTCAAGGGCCGGCGCTGGTCTACGGTCGCGACGGTCGCGTGCGCGAGCGCTGCCAGCCCACCGGCCAGGCGCCCGCGCTGCGGCCCGGTCGCAATCGCGTGCGCTTCGCCTTCGACGAGCACGCGGTCGGCGACTACCGCGTGCGGCTGCAGGCGGTCAAGGCGTACCGCGCCGTGGCGCCATAGGGCCCAGCGCGAAGGTCACTGGCCGGGCAGCACGAACCCGGCCGTTGTGCGCAGCGGAGACCTGATTTGGCACAACTGACGGCTGGAGCCGCGCAGCTCGACATCACCCCCGGCCTGGGCGCGCACCTGGTCGGCTACTTCAACGACCGGATCGCCACCAGCATCGTCGATCCCTTGCAGGCCAAGGCCATCGCGCTCAGCGACGGCGAGACCACGCTCGGGTTCATCATCTGCGACCTGATCGTGGTGCCCACCGCAGTGGTTGACGCGGCCAAAGCGCTGATCACCGAACGCACCGGCGTGCCGGCCGACCACATCCTGATCGCGGGTACCCACACGCACACCGGGCCGGCCATCTCCGGCGCGCTGGGCACGCCGGCCGAGGAGGGCTATGCCCAGTGGGTGGCCGGCCGCATCGCCGACGCCTTCGCCTTGGCGCTGGTGCGCCAGCAGCCGGCCCAAGTGGCGCACGGCGCCGGAGCGTGCCCCGGCGAGGTCCACAACCGCCGCTGGCACATGAAGGACGGTTCGGTGCGGATGAACCCGGGGCACCTCAACCCGGAGGCGGTGCGGCCGGCCGCGCCGACCGATCCGCAGCTCGGGCTGCTGGTCCTGCGCACGCCAGCCGGCGCGCCCATCGCTGCGCTGGGCAATCTCAGCCTGCACTACGTGGGCGTGCGCGAGGACCACAACGTCATCTGCGCCGACTACTTCGCCGCCTTTGGTCGGTCGCTCAACCGCTGCGCCGGTGCCAGCTTCGTCTGTCCGCTGAGCAATGGCACCTTCGGTGATGTCAACAACCTGGACTTCACCCGCCCGAGCCGTGTCAGCAGCGGCAACACCTTCCAGATCGAGCGTGTCGCCAATGTGGTGGCGGGCGAGGCCTGGCGGGTCTGGAGCAGCTTGCGCGAAGAGGACTTCCGCGCCGACGTGCCGCTCGGCGCCACGCTGACGCAGGTCAACTTCGTGGCGCGCTACCCGAGCGCCGAGGAACTGGCCGCCGCGGAGGCGCTCTACCGCAGCGGCGAGAAGTGGTCCGACAGCGAGTGGCTCTACGCGCGCGAGGTCGTCTTGTGCACCGAGGGGCCGCGCGAGTGGCCCGTGCCCATCCACGCGCTGCGCATCGGTGAGCTGGGCATCGTCGGCCTGCCGGGCGAGGTGTTCACCGAGATCGGCCTGGACATCAAGGATCGCTCGCCGTATGCGCAGACGATGAACATCGGTATCGCCAACGGCACCGTGGGCTATGTGGCCACCGACCGCGCCCTCGGCGAAGGCAGCTACGAGACGCGCCTCTGCCGCCATGTGCGCTCGCCGTTGGGCACCGGCCAGTTGTGGGCCGACACTGCGATCGCCGGCCTGGAATCCCTACGCTAGAACCGACGCCGGGCGCCGTACGCTCGGCCTCACGGAGCCGTACGCATGTACCTGAACCACTGTCACATCTTCCCGCACGGGGCTTTCCCCGAGCAGCCCGAGCTGGGCACGCTGCCCGAACTGGCCCGCTTCATGGCTGAGACCGGCATCGAGCGGACGCTGGCCATCGCGCCATTCTGGGGACCCAAGACCAAGGAACTCCTGGCCGGCGAGGAGATCAACGCCTGGCTCTGGCGCAACCTGCAGGACTACCCTCAGATCGGCGGGCTGGTGACCGTGTCGCCGAAGGACCCGCAGGCGTGCGCCCTGGTCGAAGAGTATGTGGGCAAGGGCTTCGTCGGCATCAAGACGCACCCGCCGGTGATGGGCTTCCGCATCGACGAGCCGGCCTGTGACGCGATGTACGCCCTGGCCGCCGAGCTCGGCGTGTTCGTGCTGTTCCACACCGGGGTACACGGCGGGCGGCTGGAGGACTACCAGCCGCTGCTGATCGACAACATCGTGCACCGCCACCCGCAACTGAAGGTCATCATCGAGCACATGGGCGTGTCCGACGGCATCGGCCGCGGGTTCTTCGACCAGGCGCTGGCCGTGGTCTACAACCATGGCGCCAGTTGGCGCAAGGGCGGCGTCTACGCCGGCCTGACCGGGCTGGCCAAGCCCCAACACCGGCAACTGGTGGCCGATGCCATCGCCGAGGCCGGCGCCCACCGGACCGTGTATGGGCTGGACTGGCCGCACCTCAGCGGCCGCGCTCCGGCGCTCGCCCGGTACGAGGCCGAGTTGGCCGTCATGCGCTCGATCGGCTTGTCCGCCGAGCAGGAGCAGTTGGTGTTCGGTGGCACGCTGGCCGAACTGACCGCGCGTTAGGAGCAAGCTTATGTCCGCTGCTGAGCCGCGGGGTCGGTACGATGTGCGGGCCTACGGCGCCGTGGGTGACGGCGAGACGCTGGACACCGCGGCGCTGCAGCGGGCGGTGGACGCTTGCGCCGTCGCCGGCGGCGGCACGGTGCTGGTCCCCGCGGGCACCTACCTCACCGGCACGCTGTACCTGAAGAGCCACGTGACCTTGCACCTGGGGGCCGGGGCCACCGTGCTGGGCAGCCCGCGGCGCGAGGACTACAACGCCGACGACGTCTTCCCGGAGAACCGGGTGTTCTCAGTGGAGAACGTGACCGGCGCGCACCTGCTCATCGCCTACCGGCAGGAGCAGGTGGCCATCGTCGGCGAGGGCACCATCGACGGCAACAGCGCCGCCTTCTTCGAGCCGCTGCCCGAGGGCGAGCTGACGCGCAGCTACTGGCGCAAGACGCGCAACTTCCCGATCCGCGGCCAGCGGCCGGCGCAGATGGTGTTCTTCTGCTGCTGCCGCGACGTGGTCGTGCGCGACGTGGCGCTGATCAACGCCCCGTACTGGACGCTGTTCCTGCACGGCTGCACCCGGGCGCAGCTCCGCGGGCTGCGCATCACCAACCCGCCGCAGACCGCCAACGGTGACGGCATCGATCTCGACTGCTGCCAGCAGGTGACCGTCAGCGACTGCCTGGTGCAGACGGGCGACGACTGCCTCACGCTGCGCGCCAACTCGGCGCCGCTGGGTGCCGACGCCCAGGACTGCGCCAACGTGGTGGTGACCAACTGCGTGCTCAGCTCGCCCTGCAACGCCGTGCGCGTGGGCGTGGGCGACGGCGTGGTGCGCGACTGCTCGCTGAGCAACCTGGTCATCCACGAGTCGCGCACCGGGCTGAGCATCGTCTCCTGCTACTCCGAGCGGTCGAAGCACGGGGCGCGGCTGGAGAACCTGTCGTTCGCCAACCTGACCATCGACGCCGTGATGCCGATGAACCTGCTGCTCGGGCCCCACGCCAAGCCGCCGGCGGCGATCGAGCACCTGACCTTTGCGCACTGCCGCCTGCGCGGGCGCCAAGGCTCCTACTTCGGCGGCAATCCCGGCCACCGGGTGGCCGACATCCGGCTGCACGAGATCGAGCTGCACCTGACCGGCGGCGAGGTGGACCCGGCGTTCGACGCCGCTCGGGCCCATCCGGGCGGCGGCACGCGCGGGGTGCCCTCGGGACTACTGCTCCACCAGGTGGACGGAATGCACCTCGACGGGCTGCGCGTGCGCTGGGACGCGGCCACCGGCGACTGGCAGCACGCCATCGCGATCCTGAACAGCGCCAACGTGCGGCTGGACGACGTGGACGCCGACCCGCCGCCGATGCCCGAGCGGGTGGCCGTGTTCCGTTCCGGGCTCGACGCCTGACCGGATGAGAGGAGCGGCGGGTGCTGGTTGATCGTGACACCCTCATCCGCTCGGACCGCGGCGCAGCGCGGCGGCGGCACGGCCGCCCGGCACGCTGGAGCGTGTCGCCGAGCGTAGCGCCGCCATCATCGCCAACCTGTCGGAGGGTCTTGCCATGTCGCACGACGTCGTGTCGCTCGGCTCGCGGCTGGAACTGTTCGTCGACGACTTCCTGATCGGCTCGTTGACCGGTGGCGCGCGTCGGCAGTTGCACCAGCCGGTGCGGCGCGAGGTGGTCTTCCGCACCGACGCGCCCTGGGAGGGCAACGCCTGTGGCTACGCCTCGGTGGTGCCGGTCGCGGGCGGCTACCGGCTGTACTACCACACCGGGCACTACCGCGACGGCGGCCCGGCCACCGAGGCGCTCGCCGACCATCCCTGGCTGCTCTGCTACGCGGAGAGCGACGACGGCCTGACCTGGCGCCGGCCCGAGCTGGGCCTGGTCGAGTACCAGGGCTCGCGCGCCAACAACATCGTGCTCACGCCCGAGTCCGTCACCGCGGTGGCCTGCGACCCGGCCCATGCGGCGGTGCTTCGCGATGACAACCCCGACTGCCCACCGGAGGCCCGCTACAAGGTCGTCATCGTCGGCTGGCAGGCCAACGGCCTGTTCCTGCTGCAGTCGCCCGACGGCCTGCGGTTCGAGCTGGCCGCGCGCGAGCCGTTCTGCACCGAGGGCGCGTTCGATTCCCAGAACCTGATGTTCTGGGACCCGGTCCGCCGCGAGTACCGCGAGTACCACCGTGGCTTCCGCGACGGCTGCCGCGACATTCTGACCGCGGCCTCGCCGGACCCGCGGCACTTCCCGCCGCCCGATTGGCTGGACTACCCGGGCGTCCCGTCCGAACAGCTCTACACCAACCAGATCGCGCCGTACTACCGGGCGCCGCAGGTCCTGCTCGGGTTCCCCGCGCGCTATGTCGAGCGCGACTGGGCCGCACCGCTGTATGACCTGCCGGGTCTGGACGAACGCCTCTGCCGCGCGCGGCACGCGGCGCGCTATGGCGCGGCGGTCACCGACACCGTGCTGATGAGCAGCCGCGACGGCCGCCAGTTCCAGCGCTGGCCCGAGGCGTTCCTGCGCCCCGGCCCGCGTCAACGCGGGAGCTGGGTCTATGGCGACAACTACCTGGCCTGGGGCATGGTCGAGACGTCCGCCGACGTGGAGGACGCGCCGCCCGAGATCTCGCTGTACGCCTCGGACGGCTACTGGGAAGGCACCCACGTGGCCTTCCGGCGCTACACGGTCCGGCTGGACGGCTTCGTCTCGGTCACCGCGCCGCTGGCCGGCGGCGAGCTGGTCACGAAGCCGGTGGTCTTCGACGGCGGCAACCTGGTGCTCAACCTGGCCACGTCGGCGGCCGGCGGCGTGCGCGTGGGCCTGCTCGACGCTGACGGACAACCCATCGCAGGCTACACGCTCGACGACTGTCCCGAGATCCTGGGCGACACCGTCCGCCACACGGTCCGCTGGCGCACCGCTGGCGGTGACGTGCGTCCGCTGGCCGGCCGGCCGGTGCGCGTGCAGTTCCAGGTGCGTGACGCCGACCTGTACAGCTTCCAGTTCACCGACTACGCGCCGGAGCCGGACGCGCCGGACCTGACGGGGATCGCGCGAGAATGAGGCGGCGGGCTGGGGGCGAGTGGCGGGCCGGCGCGGGGGGCGTTCCGTAATCGGCCCGAAACCGATCGACGGGCCGGTCGTGGTATGGTGGCACAGGTCACGAACAGACGCCCGGCCACCCGGTGTGGTGGCTCTGACGGGGGGACCGATGGACCGATATGCCAAGCTGTGGGTGAGCCTGCTGCTGCTCGGGTTGGCGCGGCCAGCCCTGGCGCAGCCGCGAGCGGCGGGCATCTGGCAGGCGGCGTACGCCGGCGACGTGGCCGCGGTCCAGCGCACGCTGGATGCCAACCCAGGCCAAGTCAACCGGCCGGATCGCGACCACGGCGCGACGCCGCTGCACTGGGCTGCGGCGGGTGGGCGCGTCGAGGTGGTCAAGCTGCTGCTGGCCCGCGGGGCCGACGCTGAGGCGGCCAACAGCGCCGGGATGACGCCGTTGCACAACGCGGCCTACGTCGGGGCCGACGAGGTGGCGGCGGCCTTGCTGGCCACGGGCGGGGCGGTGGCGCCGCGCGACAGCGCGGGCCGGTCACCGCTCGACTTGGCCGTCGAGCGCCAGCAGAGCCGGTTGGTCGAGCGGCTGAGCCGCGCCGAGGATGAGGTGCGGCGGCAACTCCAGGCGGCCCAAGCGCCGGTCCAGTCGGTCTGGCTGGAGGCTCTGCCGGCAGCAGAGGGACCGCAGGCACCCATCAAGGCGGCGGATCCGGCCTGGCCTGACGCGCCGGTGAAGCTCGGCGGCCAGACGTATGTTCACGGCCTGTGGAGCCACGACCGCGACAGCCAGTACACCGTGCGGCTGAATGGTCGGGGCACTCGCCTGAGCCTGGCTGCCGGCGTGGTGGACTCGAACGGCGAGCATGGCCGGTTGCGGTTCTACGTGCAGGTCGACGGCAAACTCAGGGCCGACACGGGGATCATGCTCGGCAAGCAGCCGCCGAAGCTGCTGACTGTCGACTTACGCGGCGCGAAGTCGGTCACGGTGCTCGTGGACACCGGTGGCGACGGCAACTGGGCCAACGCCGGTCTGGGCGGCTGTCTACTGGCCGTGACGGCGGATGAGGCGTTGCACGTGGCGGCGCTGGCCGGGCAGACGGCGGAGGTCGCGCGACTGGCGGCGGCGCAGCCGGAGCGCGTGGCGCAGATCGACGAGCTGTGTGGCCTCTGGCCGCTGGCCGCCGCGGCCATCGGCGGTCAGGCCGCCGCGGCGCAGGTGCTGGTGCAACACGGCGCCGACCCGAACCAGCGCGGCGCGGATGGGAGCACGGGC
>CAZHGD010000037.1:0-51672 GCA_964531735.1 uncultured Fimbriimonadaceae bacterium
CGGCACCGCGGCCACGGCGGCCTGTGCGGGCAACGACAGCCGCCTGTCCGACACGCGCGACCCGAAGGCGCACAAGACGAGCCACCAGAACGGCGGCGCCGATGAAGTCGCCACGGCCACCGCCGCGGCCAACGCCATCCCGAAGGCTGGCGCCGGGGGCACGCTCGACAGCGGTTGGCTGCCGGCCACCATCGCCAGCGACCGCACCTTCTCCGGCGCCGTCACCGCCAGCGACCGCGTGAAGATCATCGATGGCTTGCTCCAACGCACCGCGGTCGCCGACACCAACCGCTCGTCGGCGTTGCTCGGGCCGCCGGCCAACAGCACCGGCACCGCCTCCCAGGTCGGCGACCTGTGGATTGACCTGGCCGGCGCGATGTGGCTCTGCACCACCGCCGGCACGCCCGGCACCTGGAAGCAGATGTCGCCGGGCAGTCTGGAGTTGGCCGGCACGCGCGCCACGCTGCGCGCTACCGCCAACTGGAACGGCGGCGCCCTGCTCAACGGCTACCGCGTCATCGAAGACACCGCGCAACTGTGGAGCTATGACAGCTCGCTGGCGGTCTGGAAAGGTCCGCGACAGCTCTACACGATGGCCCTCGACGATGACCAGTTGCCGATCTCGGATGTGCGCACCTGGTGGTGTGCCTGGCCGATCCCATCGGTGTTGGACCGGATGGTGGTCGAGAAGCTGACCGTCATCGCCGAGACGGCCTCGGGCGACGCCAGCAACTACTACACGCTGGGGCTGCTGCGCTACACCGGCTACACCAACATCCTCACCACCAACATCATCCGCACCGCCAACCGCGCGCGCTACGAGTCGAGCGCTTCGGCGGTGCTGCTGGAGAGTGCGACCACGCCGCCGCTCGGCTGGTATTGGGAGTTCACCAAGACCGGCTCGCCGGGCAACCTGACGCAGCTCGGCGCGGCGGTCACCTGGCGCGAGGCTTGGGCCTAGAAAGGGGTTGGTATGGACGTGCTGATCGACACGCTGATCATGTGCCACGTGGGCTTCGACGGGGCCTGCGACGGCGAGGGCACCTGGCGCTATCAGGTCGTTATGCGCCTCAACCCGTATGCGCTGGTGGCCGGCCACCTGACCGAGGTCACCGGCGCCGAACGGTTGCTCCTGGAGACCGTGCTGGGCTACCAGACCACGCACACGACGGTGCTGGAGTACCCCGCCACCGAGACCGGCGGCAGCCCGACGCAAGCCACCGTGGCGACCGACCTGAACACCTGGTGCGGCCAGGTCTACGCGGCGATGGCGGCGCAGTGGCACGGCAAGCGCGCGACGGCCTTCGTGGCCGCGGGAGGATGACCAATGACCACCGCCCACCTGGACCGGTTCGACCGCGTTGCCGTCTGGCTGCTGCTGGCCGGCGTGGTTGGTGTCCGGCTGCTGTGGTGGCTCGCGCGCGAGGTGAGACTATGACTGAGCGCCGCCTACGGGAGATCAAGGCCATTCTGTCGTGCCCCCGATGCCCGGCCTGCCGCGAGCATCACCTACCCGAGGGAGTCTGCCCACCGTCAGAGGTGCGGACCACGGGCTATTACTGGCTCCGTGAGCAGGCCGACGCGGTACCCGAGCTAGAGCAGATAGCCACCGAGCTACTGGCCGAGGTGCTGCGGTACCGCGAGGCGCGTCCATGACCACCTGCCACAAGTGCGGCTATGAGGACGCCTACGCTGAGCCCTGCGCGTACTGCCGCGAGGTGGTCTGCCCAGCCTGCTCTAGCCGCCTGACGGGCGTTGACGGGCGGCTCTGCACCGACCCGTGCAGCTACATCGTGGAGACCTACACCGACGCCACGCGGCCCGAGACGGTCGCCGGGCTCGAGGTGAGCTATGACAGCCCGGTCGGACGCGCCGCCGCCTTCGTGCGGCGGCTGCTGGCCGGGATTGGGCAGATGCGAGGTGGACAATGAGTGATGTGGTGGTCGGTCACGTTGGGTTCAATGGGTCGCCTGGTGTCGTCTGCGCCGCACCGGCCGACGAGTCGCAACGCCGCGAGTTGGAACTGCTGCGCGCCCGGCACAGCCTGCTGCTGGACGCGGTTGGCGCACTGCTCCGCAGTGGCACCGTCCAGATCGTGGCCGTCGGGGCGCCTGGCGACACCGAAGCGCACGGGGTCCGGCTGCTGGACGACGTGCGGCGGGCACTGCTGATCTGTGGGAGACAACCATCATGACCTGGCTCGACGCCTTCCGCCGCTGGCCGCAAGGCCACCGCGGCATCTACGCCGTGCGCTTCGCCGCGCGCGGCGGGCTACTCGACAAGCTCCCCTGGGGCCTGGGGCTGCTGGTGTCGCTGGGCCTCATCAGCACCAAGGGTTTTACCGATGGGGTCATATTCGTCCGTACGGTCCGGCTGCTGACCCCGGTCGGCTTCATCGTGGCCAACGACGCGCCGGTCGAACTCGGCGCGACCGGGCTCTACACCGTGGCCAAGCGCATCGGCCCTGCCGGCGAGCGGGCCAACTTCGACGACGCCATTGAGGAGGGGCTGGCCCAATGAGCAAGCTCATTGAAGCCGTCCTGGCCAAGGCGGTCAGTCAACTCGGCGTGCGGGAGGTCGGCCGCAGCAACACCGGCAAGGAGGTCAACGCCTACCTCCAGCGGGCCGGCTGCAGCCCGGGCAACCCGTGGTGCGCGGCGTTCGTCTACTGGTGCCTCGACGAGGGCTGCAAGGCGGCCGGTGTGGCCAACGCCATGGTCCGCACCGCCTACTGCCCGTCGGTCGAGTCCTGGGGCAAGCAGCATGGGGTGTACCGTAGCTCCGGCCCCCAGCGCGGCGACCAGTTCCTGACCTACAGCACGGTCGATGGGGTCTACCGTGCCAGCCACACCGGCCTGGTGACCGAGGTGTCGGGCAGCACCGTCCGCACCATCGAAGGCAACACCAACGATGACGGCAGCCGCGAGGGCTACGAGGTCTGCCGGCGCAGCCGCCGCGTGGGCTCGGGCATCGCCTTCGTCCGCTGGGCCGACGTGCTGGACACTGCGGTGCCCGAGACCGAGCAGACGCCCGATGCCGTCTACGTGCTGGGCAAGCTGGTCGGTGGCGTGTTCAAGCGCGCGGGCCGCAACTGGGCGCCGGCGCGGGCCTTCTGCGACCTGGCCGGCGTGCCGCTGGTCTGGCAGCCGCCGCATGTGGTGGTCGGCGGGCGAGAACTGGCCACCGAGCTACGCGGCGGCCGGTCGTACTGCCCGGTGGGCGAACTGGCCACCGCGGCGGGTCTGGTCGCGGTGGCCAGCAAGGGCCGCGTGCAGGTGGCGCGGCGGGGGTAAGGGTGCTACGGCAGGTAGCCCTGCCCCTCCTCGCCCAGGATCTGCCGCACCGCCTCGGCGATCAGCGGCGCCAGGTCTTGCGGCGCCTGATGCGCCAGCTTGAGCGCGTAGCGGGCGATGTTGATGCCGTCACGGACCGTGTAGCGTTCATCATTGCGATGGGCCGCTTGCAGGAAGTCCACCACGTAGTTCAGCAGCGCCTCGTCGGCGAACGGCAGGTTGTCCTTCAGGATCAGCAGCTCGTCGTCGCGTTCGGGGAAGTCGATCAGGATCTGTGGCTGCAGGCGCGAGTGGATGTACTCAGGGATCTCGAACGTGCTGGCGTCGTCGTTCATGGTGGCCACAATGCGGAAGTCGCGATGGGCGGGGATCTTGATGCCGGCGATGATGCTCTCGACGTACCGGCGGCGGTCCAGCAAGGGCGCCAGCGAGGCCCACGACTTTTCGCTCATGCGGTTGCCCTCGTCCAGCACGCAGATGCCGCCGGTGACCATGGCCGAGACCAGTGGGCTGGCAACGTAGACCAGTTCGTTGGCGGCGCCGATGACCGGTGTGACCAACAGGTCCTCGGGGCGCGTGTCGATGGTCGCCTGGAAGATGAAGACGTCGCGGCCGAGTCGCTTGGCCGCCGCGTAGGCCAAGGTGGTCTTGCCGACGCCCGGCTTGCCGAGGAGGCGCGGGTTGAGCGGCACGTCGGCCGGGTCGATCACCAACCAGCAGGCCAGGAGCTGCGTGACCAGCTCCTCGTTGCCGACCCAGGTCAGCGGCACTTCGTCCGGATGCGAGAGACGCAGCCGGACGTTGTCGATGTCGACCCAGCGGGCCGCGGTAGTGGACGGCATGGTGGCGTATGGTCCCGGCCCGGCCGCGCCGGCCGGACCGGACTGATCTTACGCCAACTACGACGGGCTGCCAACCTACGAGGACGCCGGCCGCAAGGTCCGTGCCAGGACCTCCGCGAGGGTGTGGCGGCTGACCGGCTTCAGCATGAACTCGCGAATGCCGAGCTCGCTGGCCACCTCGGCGTTCATGATGTCGCTGTAGCCGGTCATCAGCACCACCGGCAGGTCCGGCCGCAGCCGTAGCGCCTCGGCGGCCAACTGCCCGCCGGTCAGGTCCGGCATGGTCTGGTCAGTCAGCAGCAGGTCGTAGCCGTCCGGGTCGTGCTGCAGTGCGGCCAGCGCGTCGGTGCTACTGGTGGTGGCTTCCACCTCGTAGCCCAGGTGTGCCACGAGACCGCGCATGGCCTTGAGGAAGACCGGCTCGTCGTCGACCAGGAGCACTCGTCCGCCGGGCCCTTGCTCGGGCCGCGAGTCGCTGGTGTCTTCGGCGACGACCTCCGGTACCGCCGGGAAGTAGATGCGGAAGGTCGAGCCGACGCCCGGCGTGCTGACCACCTCGATGGCGCCATCGTGCTCGGCCACGATGCCATGGACCGTCGCCAAGCCCAGTCCGGTACCCTCGCGGAGCGGTTTGGTGGTGTAGTACGGCTCGAAGATCCGACCGATGGTGTCTGGACTCATACCGTGACCGGTATCGGCGACGGTCAGCCGGACGTAAGGCCCGGGGCGCAGGCCACTGACGCGCGCGGCCAGATCCGGGTCGACCATGGTGTTGACCAGCTCCAGATCGAGGCGGCCGCCCGACTCGCGCATGGCGTGGTAGGCGTTGGTCGACAGGTTCATGATGACCTGATGGATCTGCGTCGGGTCGGCCACAATGGGCGCGCAGTCGGGCGCGGCCCGCAGATGGATGTCGATGGTGGACGGTAGCGACGCGCGGAGCAGTTTGACCACCTCGCCGGCGATGGCGCGGACGTGCAACGGCCGCTTCTCCTGTTCTGTCTGCCGGCTGAAGGTCAGGATCTGCTTGACCAGCTCCTCGGCGCGACGCGCCGCGTTCAGCATCTCGGTCAGGTACTCGACCAGCGCCGGATCTTCCGCGCTGAGCAGACCCAGCTCGGCGTAGCCGCTGATGGCGCCGAGGATGTTGTTGAAATCGTGCGCGATGCCGCCGGCGAGGGTGCCGATGGCCTCCATCTTCTGCGCCTGCCGACGCTCGATCTCCAACCGGCGGCGTTCGGTCATGTCGGTCACCAGCAGACTGACCAGACCACCAGACTGGGCGCGACCCAGGCGCACCTCGACGGGGAACCGGCCGCCGTCACGGCGCAGGCCCTGGGTCTCCACCGGCGCGGTGCCGCGGTGGGCCGCCCGCTCAATCGCCGACGGCAGATCGCTCTCCACCTGACGGCCGAACAGAGCCGGCACGAGGTTGGTGACCGACTGACCGAGCATCGCCTCGCGATCATAGCCGAACATCACCTGCGCCTCGGTGTTGACCAGCACCACCAGGCCTTCACTGGTGATGTTGATCACGCCTTGGGGCGCGGTCTCGACCAGCGCTCGGTAGCGCAGCTCACTGCCGCGAAGGGCGTCTTCGAGCTGAATCCGCTCCACCGCGGTGGCCAGCAGGTTGGCCACCGTGTCGAGGAACTCCAGCTCGGTGTCATCGAAGGTGCGCGCATGCCGACAGTAGGCCATCAGCACGCCGAAGGGGCGTTCGGGTCCCTTGATGCGCAGACTGACGCCGGCGACCAGACCCTCGGCCACAAACCACTCCGGCGGTGCGACCGACGGCCCGCGGGCATCACAGACCACCGGCGCTTCAGACGGCAAGGCTGCGCGCGGCGGTCCCGCCCATGACCCGTCCGTGCCGCCCTCCTGCGCCGGCGCCCCGCTCCAGCCCGAGCCGGCCACCAAGGCTAGCTGAGAACGCTCGGCCTGCCATTCGAGCACGGCGGTGCAATCCACGGCCAGCGAGGCCGTGACCAGCCGGAGCGCCGCGGCGAACAGCTCGTCGAGGCCGCGAGCGCTCAGGGCCCGCTGCCCGAGTTCGGCGATGGCCTCCTGGTGCTTCGACCGGCGGTTGGCTTCAGCTGCGCGCCGTTGTTCGGTGACATCCTGCCCCAGCACCAGCACGTACCGAGCCCGGTGATCCTCGTCGAGCACGGGGTACTTGGTGGTGCGCAACCACAGGGGATCATGGCGACCGTATCTGGCCACGGGCAGCTCGAGCGTGAGGCTGCCTTTGGCCACGGCGGCCAGATCGCCCTGTCGGAAGGCCTCGGCCTGTTCGCGGGGGAACAGGTCGAAGTCGGTGCGGCCCAGCGCGTTCTCCTCGCTGACGCCGACCACCTCCGAGCAAGCGCGGTTCCACAGCACGATGCGGCCCTCATCGACGGTCTTGGCCAGGACCGGCATGGAGGTGTGGTCGAGCAGCGTCTTCAGGAAGCTGCCGGCTCGCTCCGCCTCCTCCTCGGAGCGCTTGCGCGCGGAGATGTCGAGGAACGTCCCGGCGAGGCGGAGCGGCTGGCCGGCCTCGTCTCGCGCCACGGTGCGGCCGCGCGCCAGCACCCACACCTCGCCGCCGAACTTCGTCAGCAGTCGCAGTTCGGCCTCGAACATCGGCTGGCGCCCGGCCAGGTGGGCGCTCAGAGCGCGCCGGAACAGCGCTCTGTCCGGGCGGGCCACCAGCGGCTCGAGGCCCCGCACCCACCGGCCCAGCTCGCCCGGCTCGTAGTCCAGCAACACCGCCAGATGGTCATCGAGCGACGCGCGGCCGGTGGCCAGGTTGAGGTCCCAGAGTGCCAGATTGGCACCGTGGAGCGCCAAAGCCAGGCGCTCCTCGCTGGCGAGGCGTTCCTGGGCCAGCAGGTGCTGTTCGCTGACGTCGCGGCCGTAGACCAGAATGTGCGGTCCCTCGGCCAAGTGCACCGTGCCGGCCTCGATCTCGAGCGGCACCTCGCCGCCGCTCGACAGCGGGCGGGCGATCTCGGTCCGGATGCGCTCGCCGGTCACCAGGCGCTCGATCTGGGTCTGCCACGCGTCGCGGCGGCCGGCCGGGGCAAAGTCCAGCAGGTCGCGGCCGACCAACTCGGCCGGTGTCGCCTGCAGCATCGCGGCGGCCGAGGCGTTGGCCTCGACGATCCGCACCGTGCCACGATCATCGGCCCGCGCCATCAGGATGCACTGGCCCGACTGCTCGAACAGGAGGCGATAGCGCTCCTCATGGCGACGCCGCTGCGCCTCGGCACGCAGACGGTCGAGCGCCACGCCCGCCTGCGCGGCCAGCGACTCGGCGGCCAACAGGGCCTCCGTGGGCAACCGGTCGTGCTGGCGGGACGCCACGATCAGCAGGCCCAGCACCGACTCGCCGTTGGTGATGGTGGTGAAGACGACGCCACGCATGCCTTCGGCCCGAGCGGCGTCCGACATGCGGGCATGGAACTCGGTCGCCCGAACGCCCACGGTCATCGAGGCCGTACTGGTCTGCGGCAGGACCGGCGACGCGAACGGCTCCGACGGGATCAACTGGGCCGCCTCGGCGAACTCGCTCGACACGCCGCGGTGGCGGACCAGTTGCAGGCAGCCGGGCACCGGCGCGGCCAGGTAGACGCCGGCGCACTCGACGGCCGGCAGCTCGCCGGCCACGGCGAGGGCGACATCGAGGGCCGCGTCGATGGTCGCGACGCCAGCCAACTGGCAGGTGACGTCACGCTGCCGCTGCAGAAGCTGGAGCGTCTGGCCGTCGGCCCGGGGCAGCTCGAGGACGGTCACCACGCAACCGGCCCGCTTGCCGCCCAGCGGCGAGGCCGCCAGCACCACCGTGGCCGAACTGCCGTCGGCCCGCGCGATCAGGGCCGTGGTGGGCCCGCCGTTGACGACCAGATCGAACGGCGTGGCCAGCAGTGCCTCCAGCCGCAGGCCGAGCAGTGCCAGGACGGCCCGGCCGGCGTGGCAGACCCGGCAGTCGCCGTCGACCAGGAGCGCCGATTCGGTGAGTTGCTCGACGAGCTCCAGCCAGCCACCGGGGCCGAACAGCGGGCCGCTGCCGACCGCGGCCGTCCCGCACCACAACAACTGGTGTCCGGCCAGCGCGCCCGCGCCCGTGCCCAGAGCCGGCGCACGTCGTCGTCCACCGCGCCCTGCCAGATGATCTTGTCCGGCGGCGCGCCGTCGAACTGCCCGACGCGCTCGGCAAAGTCGGGCCGGCTCAGCGTCAGCGGCCCGGCGTCGCCCGCCGCAGCCGCCATCGCGTCGTCAACCACCAACCACATCGGTTGACCTGCCATAGATGCCTTGCTGGCCTCCGGTGCTCTACTCGAGCGGGCTGAGCGCGCGCCGCATGGTGTCGGCCAGGACCCGCATGGTGATCGGCTTCGCCATCATCTCGCGGCAGCCGATGCGTTGAGCGGTGTCCTGGCCCACCAGGTCGCTGAAGCCCGTCATCATGACAATCGGCAGCTCCGGCCGACGGGCACGCACCTGTTGCGCCAGGTCGGCTCCGGTCATGGCCGGCATCGTCTGGTCGGTCAGTACGAGGTCGAACTCATGCGGCGAGGCCGTCAGCCAGGCAAGGGCGGCGGCGCCGTCGTCCGTGGTGGTGACCTGGTAACCCAGGTGTCGGAGCAGGCCGGCAATGGCTCGGAGCAGTCCTGGTTCGTCGTCCACCACCAACACGTGCTCACCAGTGCCCCGCTGTGGCGATCCCGTCATGTGCGTCTCCACACCGCCGCGCCGTCCATCACCAGCGGCCGCCCGCGTCGGTGCCGCCGGCTCGCGGACTGCCGGTGCGGCCTGAGCTGCCATCAGACGGTACCAGCGGTGATGGTAGTATACCGGCCTGGGCTATGACTCCTCACGGCAGACCCGTCACGTAGGGTTCACGGCCAAGCCGTGGCGCCGGCGCCAGGGTGGCTCACCTGGCCCGCCGCACCGGCTCAGCCGCCTTGCTGGCGCTCACCGCCCGTGGTACACTGCGCTCACTCCAGCAGCGGTCTCGGTGGTCTGAGCATGGCATCTCGCCGTATCATGTACTGCATACCCAGCCTCCACATGGGGGGCGCCGAGCGGGTAGCGGTAGTGCTCAGCAACGCGGCCGCCGAGCGCGGGCATCGGGTCCACCTCGTCACCGCCATCCCGGGCGGCTTCTGGGCCGACCAACTCGATCCGCGCGTCGAATGGCAGTCGCTCGACCATCCGGGCCCGTTCCGCAAAGGGGGCGTGCCGAAGCTGTGGCGCGCGCTACGGTCGTTCTCGCCGGACATCTTCCACGGGTTCCTCAACGTCGGCAACTATTACGGCGCCATCTTGGCGCGCCTGGCGCGCGTGCCACTGGTGGTGAGCAACCTCGACTCCGTGGTCGATGGCATCGGTTGGTCGGCGCTCGAGCGCCGGGCCGCCCGGTTCTGCCTGCGGTACCTGGCGCACGTCGGCATCGCGGCCGGCGACACTGTCTGCGAGTCGGTCCGGACCCGTTGGCACATTCCTGCGACGCGACTGGTCAGCGTGCCGAACGCCGTCGATTGCGCGGTGTTCACGGCCGCGGAGCCGGCCGAGCGGGCCGCCACGCGGCAGGCACTCGGGTTGGCCGACGGTCAGGTGGTCCTGCTGTCGGTCGGCCGCCTGGTCGAGGAGAAGGGCTTCCTGGCCCTGGTCGCGTCGGCGGCCGAGTTAGCGCCCCGGCATCCGGAGCTGCAGTGGCTGGTGGTGGGCGAAGGCCCCCAGCGCCCGGAGTTGGAGGCGCGCCTCGCCACGCTCGGCCTGACGGAGCGGGTGCGACTGCTGGGCGCGCGCCGCGACATGCCGCAACTGGTGCGCGCGGCCGACCTGATGGTCGTGACGTCGGAGTTCGAGGCTGGCCCGATCGTGCTGCTCGAGGCACTGTCGGCGGGCTTGCCGGCCATCTCGACGCGCGTCGGCGTGGCCGAGCAGGTGGTGGTACCCCACGAGACCGGCTGGCTGGTGCCGCCCGGCGAGGTCGCGGCGCTCGTCGCGGCCAGCGAACAGGCCCTGGCTCAACGTGAGTGCTGGCCGGCGTTCGGCGCCGCCGGGCGGCAGCGCGTGCTCGCCCGGTTCGACCTGGCGGTGGTCGCCAATCGCTACTTCGAAGTCTACGAGGCCTGGTTGTCGCACCACCGGGCCACGAACGGCCACTGATCGACGCACGGGCCGCGCAGGGCCGGCCATAGTCACTGGCGGTGGCCAACCTGGGCCTGCGCCAGCTCAGCGGTTAGTGTCGGCCCGAGCCGCTGCCTCGGCGTCCGGCGCCGGTTCGTGGCCGGTCGCGGACGGCCGGGTGTAGTGGAAGGCGCCGGCCGTGAAGGCCACGTAGACCACGGTGACATCGAGGCTGATGGCCGCCGCCACGACCCAGGCGCCATGCGACGCGAGTAGCGGTAACAACGCCAGCGCCGGCAGGATCAGGCCGACGTTGCACAGCAGGCCGAACCGATAGCGGCGGAGCGCCGAGAGCAACGGCACCGCGGGAAACGCCGCCAGCCGCGCCCCAATGCCGACCATCAGCAGAGCGAACAGCGGCACGGACGCGGAGAACGCACGGCCAAAGACGGCCGGGATGACCCAGACAGCGGCGGCGCTGCTGACCACCACCACCGCCACGGCCACCGGCACAGCCCAGATCAGCAGGCGCCGGAGCCGGTGTCGGATGGCGGCCGTCTCGCCACGCGCGTGCATCTCGACGAAGTCCTGGTAGACTGCGTGGCCCAGGCTGGTTGACAGCGCGTTGGCCAGTTCGGCGAGTTGCCGCGCCAGACGGTAGAAGCCGACCTCGGCGGCGCTGTGGCCCCAGACGCTGAGGCAGACGGCATCGGCGGTGCCCGACAGCCCACCGACCGACAACGACACCCACGACGCGCCCAGGAAGCGCCAGAAGGTGTCCAACTCGTGGCGGTGGCGCCAGACGACCCACGGCGCCAGCGGCCAGGCCGGCAGGCGATAGACGCTGCGCACGGTGCCGATCAGACTGACCGCTTCGACCACGCCTTTGAGGACACCCAGCGTCAGGCAGTAGGTCAATGCCACCGTGAACAGCGACAGGCGGCCGGTCAGGTACAGGACCGCGATGACCAGCGCCTGCACCACGCCCGGGGCACCCGTGCAGAGGCCGATGAACCGGTAGCGCCGCTGCTCCCTGGCGACGGTGAACCACAGCGCGTAGAACGCGGTGCAGGCATTGGCCGCACCGGCCAGCCAGTACAGCGGCAGCGCCTGGCGTCCGACCACGCTGTGCCCCGTCACCAGATAGGCGCCCACGACAGCCACCAGCAGCGACAGCACCGCACTCGTCAGGTCGGTCCACCAAGTGGCCGAGAGCGCCAGCCGCAGGTGCCAGGCATTCTCTTTCTGGCGCGCCGCGGCGAGTTCGAAACCGAGGGGCTCGGGGCTGCCAAAGCTGAGGAACGCTCGCGACATGAGCGCCAAGGCCAACGCGGCGCCCCAGGTGCCGAAGGCCGTCGGTCCCAGGGCGCGGCTGACGACCAGGCTGGTGATGCCCAGGCTCAGCGACGACAGCGTGGCGCCACTGAACAGCCCCATGCCCTGGATCAGCAGTCTGCGAACGACGCCCTTCGCGTGCGTCTCTTCAGACCGCATACCGAGGCCCCTCTGCGCCGTGCCGCAGCCGCTCGCACCGGGCCGGATCAGTACCCATGGGCCTGACTGCCTCGGCGCCTCGCCAAGCTGTCCCAGGCCGCCAGCGGGCACGTAAGCGCGATGGTCGGCGCCACGCGCAGGACGGACAGGAAGCGCGGTACCGCCCGCAGCACCGACCGCGCGAACGCCCGGAGACTGGGCGTGTGCCACCAGACGCACTCGTCTTTGGGATCCCAGAACAGGCCGGCCAGGACAGTTCGCCGTACCGATGGGATGAGCGCCTGCTTCAGCGGGGATGGCGCGGTGGCGGCCCAGGTCTTGACGAAGCCGATCACGAAGACCGGGAAATAGGTCCAGTCGTTGCCGATGTTCTGCCAGCGGTTGGCGTAGCCCATCGGGCGAGTGACGATCGTACAGGTGCCCCGCTCGGCCATGGTGTCGAAGCAAGGCGCCCAGACCGTCCAACTGTTGTACCAGACGCTCTCGTAGTTCTTCATCCGCCCCGGGTAGACACTGTGGTGGCCGAGGTTGGCCGACCGGTACTGCATGGCCAGGGCCACCTGGACGCCCTTCGCGCTGAGGCAGGGCAGCGTCCGCAGGCGCAGCGGTTGCCCGTCATCCACCAAGTCCTCTCGGGCGGCCAGCATCTGCCAACCTTCAGCCGTGCTGTCGAACGGCATGAAGATCATCGGCTCGTCGGTGTCGGCCAGCGCCGGCAGCAGTTCGGCCACGGCGTCGAGGTAGACCTCGTCGTCGTCGCCGATGCCCCAGACGTACTTGCCATCGGCCTCGGAGCAGGCGTTGTAGAAGTGCGTCTCACTGTTGACCGTGACCGGCTCGCGGCGCAGCCGCACACCGGGATGGCCGGCGCAGGTGGTCTGGATGTAGTCCCAGGAACCGTCCGACGTGCAGTTGTCCGAGACGAGCAGCTCCACCTCGGGTGCCAAGGCGTCCACGATGGCCAGGTGACCCGGCAAGCTGGACTGCAGTTCGCGCAGACGCTGATAGGTTGGCACCACGATGGACAGCAGCGGCTTGGGCCCCGACATACAAGGTTCCCTTCGGGGGTCTTCGGCTTCTGGTGGATACGGCAGCCGCTGTCCCGACCGACCCCTTATAGCTTACGAGGCCCTCACTGTCAACCCGGCCGCCCCCCCGGCAAGCGGCTGCGCAGCCGCCTGGGAGGCGCTGGCCGGTGTCCGGCAGGCCGGTCCGCAGGCCCTGCGGCACAGCCCAGATGGAGCCGTGCTAGACTATGCCGCGGCGGCGGCGGCGCCGGCCCGGGAGAGCGTTGGTGGCCAGGACCTTGGTGGCGGATCGCGACTACCTGCTGGACCGGGCGTCGGCCGTGCTGTCCGAGTTGCACGGTGCGCGCCTGTTCATCACTGGGGGCACCGGCTTCTTCGGCTGCTGGCTGCTCGAAAGCCTGACCTGGGCGCTGGACCACCTGGCGGTGGACGTGCAGGCCCACGTGCTCACCCGGTCGCCCGAACGCTTCGGTGAGCGGGCGCCGCATCTGGCGGAGCATCGGGCCATCAGGCTGGTGCGCGGCGATGTCCGCGGTTTCGCGCCGCCAGGCGGCGCCTTCAGCCACGTCATCCACGCCGCCACCGAGGCCAGCGACGCGCTCAACCGTGAGCAGCCGCTGCTCATGTACGAGACTATCGTCGCGGGCACAGAGCAGGTGCTGAAGTTGGCGGCCGAGGCCGGCGCCGAGCGACTGCTGCTGACCAGTTCGGGCGCGGTGTACGGCCGCCAACCCAGCGACCTGACGCACGTCGGTGAGGACTACCTCGGCGCGCCCGACCCGCTCGCGCCGGGCAGCGCCTACGGCGAAGGCAAACGCGTGAGCGAGTTCCTTTGTGCCACCTGGGGCCAACAGCACCACCGAGCGGCCGTCATCGCCCGGTGCTACGCGTTCGTGGGTCCGCACCTGCCCCTCGACCTGCATTTCGCCATCGGCAACTTCATCCGCGACGGCCTGGCCGGCGGACCGTTGCGGATCAGCGGTGACGGCACACCGTACCGGTCCTACCTCTACGCGGCCGATCTGGCCATCTGGCTATGGACGCTGCTGGTGCGCGGCGAGGGCGGCCGCGCCTACAACGTCGGCGCGGAGGAGGCGGTGAGCATCCGCGAGACGGCCGAGGTGGTGGCCGCGTGCTTCGCGCCGCGGCCCGAGGTGACAGTGGCGCAGACGCCCGACCCGGCGCGGCCGCCCAGCCGCTATGTGCCGAGCACGCGTCGCGCACGCGAGGAGTTGGGCCTGGCCGAGGGCCTCGGCCTGGCCGACGCGGTGCGGCGGACCATCGCCTGGCACCGCGCGGACTGACGAAGGGCCGTGCCGGTCAGGCGTCCTCCAGCGGAATCAGCATGTCCGCTTGCAGCTCGTCGCGGCCGAGCAACGGCGCCATGTCCTCAATCGGGCGCGACACGATTGAGCCGTCCGGCTGCGTCGTGTTGACGATCCGGGGCCCCACCAGGCCGGCCGGGTCGACGAACACCTCGAGGAACGCCGGCCCCGGCTCGGCCAGGAAGCGCTCCAGCACAGCGTCGACGTCGTCGTTCGACCGCAGGTCGTGGTACGCGAAGCCATAGACCTCGGCCAGCTTGGCCAGCGGCGGGAACGACACCCCCGATTCCGGGCCCGAGGCGACGAAATGGCCCTTGAAGAAGCCGCGCTGGGTCATGTGGATCGAGTGGTAGCCGCCGTTGTTGAGGACGATGATCTTGGTCGGCAACTGCCAGTGCCGGATGGTCTGCAACTCCTGCAGGTTGAGCTGGAGCCCGCCTTCGCCAACTATGGTCAACACGGGTCGGTCAGGGGCGGCGAACGCGGCCCCGACCACACACGGGACACCATAGCCCATGGCCGCCAGGCCCTTGAAGGTGAACACGCGCTGGCCCAGCTTGGTCTTGAAGATGCCGCCGGTGATGGTGTGGCCCATGCCGCTCGAGCCGAACGGGAACACCGCGTTGGCCGGGAGCACCTCGGCGAGTCGCGTGATGAAGTACTTCGGGTCGATGTATGGGCTCGCGCGCACTTCGTCGAAGGACGGCGCCAGCGGGTACTTCCGGGTCAATCCGTCACAGTGCTCGCGCCAACTCGCCAGGTCGCGTGTCTGGGTGGCCGGCAGCAGGGCCTGCGCGGTCTGGATGAAGCGGCGCGCGTCCATGACCACGCGTTCGGCGACGCGCAGACCGGGCTTGTCCATCTCGGTCTCGTCGACATCGACCATGATCAGGTGGGCACCGCGGGCGAACGCCGCCACGTTGTAGCCGGTGTGCTGGATGCCGAACCGCGCCCCGATCGCCAGGATGCAGTCCGCGTTCTGGAAGATCATGTTGGCCGCCCGCGGGCCGAAGACGTTCGCGCGCGCGTAGACCAGCGGGTCAGCGGAATCGACCAGGTCCATGCCGTTCCAGGAGGTCTGGACCGGGACCCCGAGCTGCTTGATGAAGTCTGGCACCAACGCGGCGGCCCCGGCCAGCCGCACGCCACCACCGAGGACCAGGAGTGGTCGCTCGGCCGCCGCGAGGCGGTCCAGCACCCGCTGCACGGCCGCTTTCTCGGCGGGCGTGGTGGCTCGGTCAGCGGCCGGTGACCCAGTCAGCCCGTCCAGTTCGGGCAGGTCCAGGTCCAGGGCCTGGACGTCGACCGGTATGTCGAACCAGACCGGTCCGGGCCGCCCGCTGGTGGCCGCCTCCAGCCCGGCTGCCAGGTGCGCGACGAGCGTGCCTGGGTCCTCGATCTTCGCGGCGTACTTGGTGATGGAGCGAACGACGTCGATGATCTCGACTTCCTGGATGCCCCGCTGGCGGACGGCCTGGCCATTGCGGCCGTTGGCGCGCGACACCTGCCCCGAGACCACCACCAGCGGCACCGATTCCATCCAGGCGCCGCCACACGGCGTCACGGCGTTGAGCGCGCCCGGCCCGGCGGTGACCATCAGCACGCCGGTGCACTCGCGCACGCGGGCGTAGCAACTGGCGGCAATGCCGGCTGCCTGCTCGTGGTGCATCGGCACCACGGTGAAGGCGGGGTGCGTGCCGAAGCTCTCCACCAGGTGCATCGCCATGCCGCCTGAGAGCATGAAGGCATGGCGAGCGCCCGTCCGACGAGCCAGGTAGTCAACCACGAAATCGGAGACCTTCATACCTGTCCTTCCACCGCACTGGGGCACGACCGCGCCACGTCAGCGGACCGCGCATCGTCGATGCCACCGACGTCGTGCCGCACACCGCACAGACCGAACGCCCGGTGTCGCCACGGCGATACGGCATCGGTGTCTGATAGCGAGGCGAGGAGCACCGAACGGCCCGGCGCGGCCAGCCTGCGACAGTTGCTGACGGCGTCGGCCGGAGCAACGTTCCATCCCGGCGCCCATCTTACCCGCGAAGCCGCAGTCCCGCAACCGTGGCCCACGGACGCCTCCAGGGCTGACAGCCCGCCGCCACGTGCTATACTCCCTCCGGCCAGCGGCAACCTGAACCGGCGCCGCCGCGGCGCGGTGAGGCCCCGCGCCGGCAGGACCCGCGGCCGAGGGACCGGAGGACCGCCATGGCAGGGCGCCGCGCTCTGTGGACCGGATTGTTGGTGACCGCCGTCGGCTTGGTGGCCCTGGTCTGGCAGGGCACCGCCAGCGGGTATCAGGCCACCGTCGCGCTGGGCGTCGCGCTCGGCGGCCGCACGCTGTCCGGGCGCCCGTTGTGGACGTTGCACTACCTGATGGCCAGCGCGACGCTCCTGCTGGCTGCGCTTCCCGCCGCCTTCAGCCTGGCACGTCTGTGGCCGCGGGCCTGGGAACCTGCGGTGGCTGCGCCGCGCCGCGAAGTGGTATTCGCCGCCCTGGCCGCCAGCAGCCTGCTCCTGGTGGTGCTGGTCGAGTGGTGTGGCTCATTCCACTTTGGCGGCGCCGACAACAGCGTGCTCGTTGATGCAGCCTGGCGTCAGTATGTGGGCCAACGGCCGTACTTCGACTTCATATGCCCGCTGCCGCCACTGTTCTTCCTGTTGGCGAAGTACGCGATGGTGGTCTGGGGGCCGTGTTGGGAAGCCTTCTTGCACGTCAACGCGCTGATCGCCGTGGTCACGCTGTGGTGGGGTTACGCCCTGCTGGTGCGCCTGGTCCGCAGCGCGGTCGTGGCGCTGCTGCTGATGTTGTGCTGTCACGTCCAGTTCAGCGTGCTCTGCGCCTACCTCTGGTACAACCCGCTGACGATGCTGGTGGCGTGCCTGCTGATTTGGAGTGCCATGCTGCTGCTCCAGGCACCGGACGACCGCCTGGCAATGGTCTCCTACACGTTGTCGCTGGCGTTGGTAGCGGTCGCCAAGCCGAACACAGCCGCGCTGCTGATCGGCGCCACCACGGTGGTCTTGCTCAGTCAGCGGCGCACGGCGGGCGTCTGCCTCGCAGCCAGCTTGCTCAGCGGTGCGCTCGTCCTGTTGTCATTTGCCGCTAACGGTTTCGGGGTGGGCGAGGTGCTGACCGCCTATGCCGGCGCGGCTGGGCGCGGCCGCCCGTCCTTCGGGGCACCGTTTGTCGACCTGGCCCGCACGCCGTTCATGTTCGCACGCTGGATACCGGTGCTTGGCGGGCACCACCTGCCGTTCGAGAAGTTGGCCTCGGTGGGCTACCTGCTGTGCTTATCCGTTGCCGGTGGTGGCATTCTGCGCGCCGGGCTGGCTGCCCGGTCGGAGAGCCCGACCAGCCGGCGCCTGCTGGCCATGGCCGCCGGTTCCTGCCTGGTGGCCTGGTACGGCGCGATGACCAACATGGACCTCAAGCACATCGACGCGGCGGTGCTGGTGGCGGGGCTCGGCACCTACCTGTTCGCCATCCGCGCTGAGCAGCCATGGTCGGAGCGACCTGTGGCGGCTCGGTCAGGCGCCTGGTTCGTGGCGCTGGCCGTGATCCTGATGTTCAGCGGGCTGGCCCAGGGCGCGTCGCGGCGGCGCATCGAAGAGATCGGGTACAACATGTTCTACCAGTGGACGGCCGAACCGCTGGAGCACCCGAACCTGCCGCTGTTCCGGCATCTTCGTGCGAGCCCGTTGATGTGCCGCGCGATTGACGAGGCGAGGCAGGCGACTGCCGCCCATGGCACCACCGGCCTGTTCTTCGGCACGCGTCTGGAGTTCCTGTACGCGGGCTTCGGCGTGCCATCGCCGGTGGGACTGCCTCAGTGGTGGCATCCGGGCACCGGCTACCCGCTGGCGCGGAAGCTGGAGATGGTGGCGCGCTGGGACGAAGCTCGCTTCCGGACGCTCATCTTCCTGGTCAGGGCCGACGAGGCCGGGCAGCCCATGGTCGACTTCACCTGGCTGCCATCCGAACTGGTCGACCTGATCGGCCAGAAGTACGTGCGCGATGAGCGGTACCACCAGGTGGCGGTGTTCACGCGCAAATAGGCTGGCGGCCGAGGCGGACGCACGTAGTGGGCGCCTGTCCTTGGTGGGCAGCATTCCGGAGTCGGGCGCCGTAGTGCTCGCCGAGTGGTCTGCAGGTCTCGGCCGGCTGGGCATCGACTGCGCCATTCTGGTCGCAGCGACGGCTCGACCGACCGGCTGCTGACCACGCTGCAGGCGCGCGCTATGGACCGGCCAACCTGCCTGCCATGGCGCTGGTCCACAAGACGCTGGGCGTGGACTGAGCCCTCGCGGCTACAGCGCGCGACAGAACTCGTGCAACGACTCGATCACGTAGTCGAGCATGGCCGTCGTCAGGCCCGGATACACCCCGAGCCAGAACACCTGGTTCATCACGTAGTCGGTGTTGGCCAGATCGCCGATGACGCGTTTGGGCGCGTCGCGATAGGCCGGCTGGCGCACCAGGTTGCCACCGAACAGCAGGCGGTTGCCGATGTTGCGCTGCCCCAGGTGGCGCAGTAGTTCCTCGCGCTGGAAGCCGGCCTCGGGCCGCACGGCCAGCGGGAAACCGAACCAGCTCGGTTCGCTGCCCGGCGTGGCCTCGGGCAGCCAGAAGTGCTCCTGCAGGTCCTGCAGACCCTCGTGCAGCCGCTGGAAGTTGGCCCGCCGCGCGGCGATGAAGCCGGGCAGCTTCGGCAGTTGCCCCAGGCCCACGGCGGCCTGCATGTCCGTGACCTTCAGGTTGTAGCCGATGTGCGCGTAGGTGTACTTGTGGTCGTAGCCGGCGGGCAGGTCACCCAGTTGCCAGTCGTAGCGCTTGCCACAGGTGTTGTCCTTGCCCGGCTCGCACCAGCAGTCGCGGCCCCAGTCGCGGAACGACTCCACCAGCACCTTCAGGCGCGGGTTGTCCACCAGAACGGCGCCGCCCTCGCCCATGGTGAGATGGTGCGCGGGATAGAAGCTGACCGTGCCGAGGTCGCCGAAGGTACCGGTCAGTTGGCCGCCGAAGGTGGCGCCGACCGCGTCGCAGTTGTCCTCAATCAGCCACAGGTCGTGCGCCTGGGCGAAGGCCTTGACCTGGTCGACGCGGAACGGGTTGCCCAGCGTGTGCGCCGCGATGATGGCCTTGGTCTTCGGCGAGAGCGCCGCTTCCAGGTAGCGCACATCGAGGTTGTAGGTGGGCAACTCGACGTCCACGAAGACCGGCACCAACTGGTGCTGCAGCAGCGGATTGACGGTGGTCGGAAAACCGGCGGCGACGGTGATGACCTCATCGCCCGGCGCCAGGCGGCGCTCACCGAGGACCGGCGCGGTGAGCGCCGCCACGGCCACCAGGTTGGCCGACGAGCCGGAGTTGACCAGCAGCGCCTTGCGCACGCCGTAGTAGCGGGCAAACTCACGCTCGAAGCGCTCGGCGTAAGGTCCGGCGGTCAGCCAGAAGTCGAGGGCGCTGGAGACCAGCAGACGGATCTCGGTGTCGTCGAAGTGCCGGCCCGACACGGGCACATGGGTCTGACCGGGCACAAACGTCTGGGGCGCGAACGCCGCCTCGTGGTAGGCGGTGACCAAGTCCAGAATCTGCGCGCGCAAAGCGGCGGCCTGGTCGTTGGCGTCGCCGGACACTCCGTGTGGCATGCAATCGTCCTCGGCGGACCCGGCGCCACCTCTGCCAGCCTGTCGACGCCACGCCGGCCCGCCGCGACAGGCCGCGACGGCAACGCCCCGGTCGGCCGCATTATAGCAGACCCGGTTGGCCGGTCAAACGCGCACGGCGCCCGCTCCGCACCGACGACCGCCGCAAAACCGGGGACGTCACCCATATTTCCGCGCTGCCGCGATCGGGGGCCTTCGCATGGCCCCCTCGCTTGCCGTTTTGTGGGTGACGTCCCCAGTTTACACCAGATTTCCGCGCTGCCGCGATCGGGACCCTCGCGTGGCCCACCTCGCTTGCCGTCTGGTGGGTGACGGCCCCAGTTTTGGGGCGCAACTGCCCTGGTCTGCCCGCTTCCTAGCCGCGCGCGGCAGCGGCCGTGACCGCTGACGCCGGCGCCAGGCGCTTGATGTTCAGCAGGTGGGCGTAGCCGATGTTGTCGGTGGTCGAGGTGCCGCCCCAGGTGCCACAGCCGAGCGTCCAGGAGTGCTGCAGGCCGTTGCCGACGCCGATGCAGCCGGTCGAGCCGGCGCAGTTCTGCAGCACGCGGCTGGCCGGCATCTCCTGAGCGAAGCGCAGCGCCAGCCGGCTGTCGAAGGTGTGGATGATGGCGGTGTGTCCGGCACCCATGTTGGCGAGGATGCGGTGGCACAGTGCCAGTCCATCGGCCTCGCCGCCGACGCGGAACAGCGAGATGACCGGCGCCAGCTTCTCGTGGCCCCACGGGCCGCCAACGTCGGCGCGGTCGACCGGCACGACGATCAGCCGCGCGCCGGGCCGCGGGGCCAGGCCGGCCACCTGCAGGATGTGCTCGGGCGAGCGGCCGACCAAGTCGGCGCGCAGGTGCGCCGTCGGCGCGTCGATCACCTGCGCCGTGAACTGGTCCACCTCGTCGCGGCCGAGCACCACGGCGCCCTCGGCCTGCAATGCGGCCACGAACGCGTCGTGGACCGCGTCGTCGACGACCAGGTTGTTGTCAGAGCCGCAGATTACGCCGTTGTCGAAGCTCTTCGAGGCGATCACGGTTCGCGCGGTGGCCACCGGGTCAGCGTCGGCGCAGACCCAGACCGGTGCGTTGCCGGCACCGACACCGATGGCCGGCGTGCCGGAGCTGTAGGCGGCCTTGACCATGCTGGGGCCACCGGTGGCCAGGATCAGCGAGACGCGCGGATGGGTCATGAAGGCGGCCGTGGTGGCGCGGCTGCCACGCTCGCGGATCCACTGGACCAGGTCCGGGCCGGCCCCGTGCGCGCGGAGCACCTCCTGGATCAGCGCGCCCACGCGACCGCCCACGCCGAGCGCTTTGCGATGGCAGCTCAGGATCAGCGCGTTGCGCGATTTGAGGCTGATCAGCGACTTGAACACCACGGTCGGTACCGGGTTGGTCAGCGGGATCAGGCCCACCACCACGCCGACCGGGCAGAGGATCTCGGTCACCTGGTCGCCGAGGCTGGCGCGGCGCGGGCCGGCGGCGCACTGGCCGAGGAGCAGGTCCAGCGTCTGCTGGCAAGCGAGCGCGATCTTCTGCACCTTGTGCTCGACCACACCCAGGCCGGTCTCGGCCACTTCGTCGGCGCCCAGGCTGGTCGCCTGGGCCGCCACCTGCCGGGCCAGATCGCCGAGCAGCGCGTCGACCCGTTCTTCCGGCCAGTCGGCGAACTCGGCCTGTGCCGCGGCGGCGCGCGCCACCATCTCGTCCACCCAGAGCGGCGCCTGGCCGCGGTGGATGAACTCGCCGAGGCGCTGGTCCATGTGCCGCAGCTTATGCGTGAAGTCCTGGGCCATGTAGGTCAGCAGCAGGTTGCCCAGCGAAGGCTGCTCACCGCAGAGCTGCTGGAACCGCGCGCGCGACAGCCGCCGGGCCGACACCGCGGTATCGGCATAGGCGCTCGCCGACCGCGGTGCGCCATCGAACAGGCTGAACTCGCCGAGCAGTTGCCCGGCCTCCAGGTAGTCCAGCACCGCGTCGGTGTCGTACTCGGCCGAGTGCAGCTCCAAACGGGCCCGGCCTTCGTCGAGCAGGTAGCACTCGTCGCCGGGCGTGCCTTGCTCCAAGATTCGCTCGCCCGCCTCGAACGTGACTGACTCCAGGTACGGCGCCAGGGCGACTCGCTCCGCCAACGGCAACGACACGTGGAAGGACATGCGGATCTCTCCGGCCAGCGGCCGTGTCCACGACCGCCGACACTGACCAGAGGACATTATGATGCACAAGTCTGCCAATGCTGCCCAGACGCGGGTCGTCTTGCCTTCGCGGCGCTCCTCCGCGATAATGGCGCCGTCGGAAGGCGGCCGCTCGTCGCCACCGGGCCGACTGCTCTACCCACGGAAACGCCATGTGGCTGACTCGCGTCGCCATTGATCGACCAATGCTCACGGTGCTGCTGACCCTGGCCCTGATGGTCGGCGGGGCGGCGGCGTGGCGGCGCATGCCGGTCGATTTGAACCCGCAGGCCGAGCTGCCGAACGTCATCATCACGGTCATCTATCCGGGCGCGGCGCCGAGCACCGTCGAGGCGCTGGTGGCCGAGAAGATTGAGGACGCGGTCCGCGGCGTCTCCGGCGTCGACCATGTGTTCAGCGTCTCGCAGGAGAGCTTCTGCTACCTGTACGTGGAGTGCCGCGAGGGCACCAACATCGACCGCGCGATGGAGCAGTGCCGCGAAGCCGTGGGCCGGATCCGCGCCAACCTGCCCGAGGGCGTTCGCGAGCCGGGCTTCAGCCGGCTCGACATCAACGCTCAGCCGGTGCTGTTCCTCGGCCTGGTGGGCCAACGGCCGTTGGAAGAGCTGCGGCGCCTGGCTGATCAGCAGCTCAAGCCGCGCTTGCGCGGCGTGGCCGGCGTGGCCGAGGTCGAAGTGCTGGGCGGTCGCCGCAGCGAGGTGGCCATCGAGATCGACCGCGAGAAGCTGCACGCGCAGAAGCTGACGCTGAGCAGCCTGCTGGACCCGCTCAAAGGCGCCAGCCGCGATGTGCCGGGCGGCCGGCTGCGGCAAGGCGACAAGGAGGTGAACGTCCGCCTGATGGGCGAGTTCACCAGCCTGGACGATATCGCCAACGTGCCGGTGCCACCGAGCTTCGATCCCGGCGCGCTGGCGGCGAGTCTGCAACGCAAGCCGCCGGCGCGCGAGCCGTCGAAGGCCCTGCGTCTGGGCGACTTGGCCACCATCCGGCGCGTGGCGGTCGATCCGGACGTGCGCATTCGCCTGCAACAGCGCGAGGCCGTCGGCGTCATCATCAGCAAGCAAGGCCGCGGCAACACCGTGCAGATTGCCCGCGACGCGCGCGCCGCCGCGCTCTCCGCGGGGCTGCCGAGTGATGTCGAGGTGCTGGTCGCCCGCGACACCTCCGAGACCGTCCACGAGGCGTTGTCCGACGTCAACGCCAGCATCATCGCCGGCGTCATTCTCTGCTCGGTGACCATGCTGCTGTTCCTGCGCAACTGGCGCGGCACGGTCATCGTCGCCACCAGCATCCCGATGTGCCTGGTCGGCACCTTCGCGCTGATGGGCTACGGCGGCAACACGCTCAACCAGATGACGCTGCTCGGCCTGGCGCTGTCGGTCGGCATCCTGGTGGACGACAGCATCGTCTGCCTGGAGGCCATCACCTGGCGCCTGCAGCGCGGCGAGGCGCCGCCCGACGCCGCCTTCCACGGTCGGAACGACATTGCGCTGGCCGACACCTCGACCACCTTGCTCGACCTGGCCGTGTTCGTGCCCATCGCCGTCATGCAGGGCGTGGTCGGGCAGTTCTTCCGTGATTTCGGGTTTGTCGTGGCGGCGGCGGCGGCACTGTCGCTGCTGGCGGCCTACACTCTGGTGCCGATGCTGGCGGCGTGGTGGTACACCTGGCGTCCGCTGGGCCCGCGCGAGGCGCAGGGCGACCAGCTCTACGAACGCCTGGAGCACCGCTACCGCGAGGTGCTCGAATGGGTCCTGCACCATCGCGGCGTGACCCTGGCCTGCGGCTGGGGCAGCCTGCTGCTGGCCGGCCTGCTGGCCGCGCGCCTGCTGGGCACCGACTTCGTGCCGCCGGCCGACCTCAGCACCATCCAGGTCAACGTGGAGATGCCCGCCGGCAGCGCCACCAGCGCCACCGAGAAGATGGTCGCGCGCGCCGAGGCCATCATTGCGCAGGACCGCGACGTGCGCACGCTGTTCACCACGCTGGGCAAGACCGAGGCGGGGTTCGGCGTGGTCAGCCGCCTGGGTCCGCAGTACGCGCAGATCAACGTCACACTGCGCGATCGCCTGACCGTGCTGGACACTGTGCTGCTGCGCGGGCGGGGCCTGCGCCGGCGTAGCGACGCCGCGGTGGCCGCCGAGCTGCGCCGCAAACTGTCCGGCCTGGGCGACGCACGCTGGCAGGTAATTGCCGTTCACGGCTGGGGCGGCGCGGGCGCGCCGATTGACTTCAGCATCTACGGCCGCGACCTGGAGCAGATGGCCGCGCTCGGCGACGAGATCATGAAGCGCCTGGACAAGGTGCCGGGCCTGCTCAACCCGGACCTGTCCTGGCGGCTCGGCCAACCCGAAGTGCAGGTACGACTCAACCGCAGCACGGCGCGCGAGGTGTACGTCTACCCCGGCGCCGTCGGCCGCGAACTACGCACCGCGATCGAGGGCGAGGCCGACGTCACCATGAGCCTGGGCGGCGAGCTGGTGCCGGTGCGCCTGCGTCTGCGCGAGGACGACCGGCGCAACGCCGCCGATTTGGCGCGACTGCCGGTGGGCAAGACCGACCAGCGCGCGGTGACCGTGGCCGATGTGGCGCGCATCAGCGAGGGTCGCGGGCCGACGCGCATCGACCGCCGCGACGGCCTGCGCGACCTCAACTTCAAGGCCTATCTCGACCCGTCGCTGACGCTCGGCGAGGCGCAGCAGCGCATCGAGCGGATCATGGCCGAGTTGGGCGCGCAGCTCGAAGGCCGCCCGGCGCCGGCCCACACCCGCTTTCCCGGCCTGCGCTGGGGCTGGCGCGGCGATGCCGACACGCTCGCCGCCAGCACCGGCTACATGATCAACACGGCGCTGGTCGCGGTACTCCTCGTCTATGCCATCATGGCCGTGCTGTTCAACTCGCTGGTGCACCCGTTCACGATTCTGCTGTCGGTGCCGATGGCCATTGCCGGCGCGCTCCTGGCGCTGGTGGTCACCGGCAGCTCGATGAGCATCGTCAGCGGCATCGGGCTGATCCTGCTGCTGGGCATCGTGACGCGCAACGCGATTCTGCTGATCGACCACATGGCCCATCTGCGCCGGCAAGGCGTGCGCCGCCACGAGGCGGTGGTCGAGTCGGGCGTGCGGCGGCTGCGGCCGATTCTGATGACCACGTTCAGCACCATCATGGGCATGGCGCCGGTGGCGCTGAAGATCGGCAAGGGGGCCGAGATCCGCGCGCCGATGGCCATCGCGGTGATCGGCGGACTACTGTTGTCCACCGCGCTGACGCTGCTGATCATCCCGGTGACCTACACCATCCTGGACGAGTGGTTCAGCGGGCGCGAGCCGTCAGCCGAAGACGGCGCTCAGGGGCAGGGCGAAGCCGGGTAGCAGGTCATCGCCGGTCAGCGTGTCGTCGGGCCCGAGCACCAACGGCTGGGCACCGGCGCGCCAGACGTGCAACTGCCGCTGGCGGAGCCAGAGGATCCAGACCACTTTGGCGCCGACGGCCAGCCACAGCTTCGCCTTCTGCTCGACCTGCCGGCGCGAGTCGCCGGGCGAGGCGCACTCGAAGACCAGGTCGGGCACGATGGTGCCGAAGCCGGCCACGGCGTCGGTGGGCAGCCGGTCGCGCGCGATGAACGCACCGTCGGGCGCGAGGACCGTGTCGGGGTCGATCTCGACCTGGAAACCGGTCTCGGCCATGAAGACTCTGCCCAGCGCGTGGGCCAGGACGTGGTGGGCCACCTCACCCATGATCACCATCCCGGTGGCCCCGTGCTCATAACCTGCCGGCGGCATCGTCACCAACCTTCCCCGAATCAGCTCGCGACGTTGTCCGTCGGCCGGCATGGCGAGCAGGTCGGCAGCGGTGACCACGCGGTCGGCAGCCAGTGCTTTGCCCATGCCGAACACCTCCTGATCCAGCGTAGCGCAGGGCGGCGGGGCGACGCAAGTCGCCCCGGTGGTGTTACGAGCCCTTGGTGAAACCGAGCCAGCGGAGCGCCTTCTCGTCCTTACGCCACTTCGGCAGGACCTTGACCTTCAGGTCGAGGTAGACGCGCTGTTCGAGCCAGCCTTCCAGCGACGTACGGGCGCGGGTGCCGATGGTCTTGAGCATCCGGCCCTGGCGGCCGATGACGATGCCCTTCTGCGATTCGCGCTCCACCACCAGCAAGGCGCTGATGTAGAGCAGACCGTTGTCACGGGTCGACCATTCCTCGACCTTGATGGCCACCGCGTGGGGCAGTTCCTGCTGCAGCGCCGTCAGGGCTGCTTCGCGGATCAGCTCCGCGGCCACTTCGCGCTCGTAGGCGTCGGTGATCTGGTCGGCAGGGAAGTAGGGCGGGGCCTCGGGCAGCGCGGCGACCACGGCTGCCAGCAGTTCGGGCAGCCCCTCGCCGGTCAGCGCCGAGGTGCGGTAGACCGCGTCCAGGCCCGGCGTGTTGGCAAACGCCTCGGCGAACCCGGTGGCGCCGCCGGCATCGGTCTTGTTGACGACCAGATACTTCGGCACCCGACAGGCCACCGCGCGGTCGATGGCGAGCTGGTCTTCGGCGCCTGGCGCGCGCGTGCAGTCGGTGACGCAGAGCACCAGGTCGGCGTCCACCAGTGCCTGATCGGCGGCCTCGACCATCATCTGGCCCAGGCGCTGCTCGGGCGTGTGCAGACCCGGCGTATCGACGAACACGATCTGCGCGTCGTCACGGGTCAGAATGCCGAGCAGGCGCCGTCGCGTGGTCTGCGGCACGGGCGAGATCGGCGCCACGCGCTCGCCCACCAGCGCGTTGACCAGCGTCGACTTGCCGACGTTCGGCCGGCCGATTAGCACCACGTAGCCGGCCCGGTGGCCCTCGGGCACGTCGGCCAGCAGGTCACTACCCAGGTCGTCCGGCTCACTGGTCCAGCTCATCGTCCACCTCGTCGTCCAGTGCGTCTTCGTCCTCGGCCGCGATGTAGATCGTGTGGACCAACATCGACAGGTGGTTGGCGACCGCCTCGTGACCGAGATCGTGAGCGCGAGCCTCGGCGCGGCGCAGTTGCAGCACGGCCTCACGCGAGACCAGGGCCGGGTAGCGGCCGAGCACGTCCATCGCCGCATCCAGCGTGTCGGCGGCGAACAGCTCCTCCAGGCCCTCAATCGTCAACGCTTCGGCCATGGGCGGGCTATCCGCCTCGTCCAGCGACTCCGGGGTGACGGACCGGATCATCTCGTCCACCAGATGCCCGAACAGGCGGGCATGCTCGGTGAAGCCCTCGCGCTCGTCGGGCTCGAGCGCGTTGAGCATGGCGCGCTCGAACTCCTCGTCGCCCTCGCGCTCCGGCGGCTCGAGGAACTCGGCCGCGGCCTCCACATCACCGGCGGCAAGCTGATCGCGCAGTTCGGCGGTCTCCTCGTCCTCGTCCGGCTCGGGCGTGTGCAGCCGCAGCATGGCGGCGACATCGCGCAACACCTCGGCCAGCTCCGGCGCGCGGTCCTGTTCGGCCTCGGCGGCCAGATGCTCGAGCTGATGCAGCGCCGCGGGGTCGACCAGCTCCGGTGTCTCATTCAGCGCGGCCAGGAGCTGCGGCAGGTCGCACACGTCGCTCAGGGCGTCGAGCAACCGGGCCGGGTTGGCCTCGCCGCGCTCGCGGCACCAGTCGGCCGCGTCGCTGAGCCGCGGATGGAGCACGCCGCCGGCCGCCAGGTCACCGGCGCCGGCCAGGGCGGCGGCGAACTCGTCGGTGTCGCGGTAGATGGTCGGCTCCAGCAGGTAGTCGCCCGGCATCGCCTCGCCGGCGCCGCGCAGGTACCGCGACAGCAGGCCGTTGACCAGTGGCTCCGGGTCGCCGAGGGCCGCCGGCACGAAGACCAGCGCGCGGCGCCGGTTGGCGTCGTGGAACAGCACGGGCGTCGGGGCCCCAAAGCGATGGTGGCAGGTCGGGCACTCGAAGCGGTTGAGGCCGCCTTCGGCCACCTGCGCCAGCAACTCGGGTTCGGTGGCGGTGTCGGCCACCACCACCAGATCGACCACCAGGGCGCGCTGGCAGCGGCCGCACGTCAACTCGACACCGCGCGCCCGGAAGCCGTTATCAGTTCCGCTCTTCACCACACCACCTCAGCCCCGGGCCAACGGCGACTAGAACACCGCCGTCGCCTGCAGCACGAACCGGTTGTCGCGGTTCGGCCGCGGGGCATTGTTGAACTCGTAGCGCGCCTCGGCCCGGTAGTGGGCGTCGAAGCGGTACTCCGCACCAACCCGCGTCGACGTGACCGGCGCGATGACGCTGTCGCGATAGAGCGTCTGCGCGCCGAACAAACCCAGTGGCACCCACGGCAGCCGGTAGCCGACGCGGTACACCCAGCCGCGGTGGTTGCCGCCCGTGGCCCGCCCCGTGTAGAGCTGACCCACGGCGTCGACGCCATGGCCGCCATAGGCCAGGTGCAGCGCCGTCTGCTTCATGAAGCGGCGTTGCCCGTCGCGCCCCACATAGGACGAGACACCGGCCCGCGCGCCAAGAAAACGACCGTACAGCCGCGCCTGCGCCAGGCCGTCACCGTCGTCGGTGGACCCGCCCACCACGTCGAGCTGCACCGCGCCGAAGCCGCGACTCAGCCGCACGCCGTTGACGTCGGTGTCCAGAAACACGTTGCCGCGCCGGTAGCCGCGGTAGGTGTCGAACAGGTCGCGGCCACCATCGACGTAGCGGTCGACCACGTTCGTGCCCGGGTCGCCGTAGGGCAATAGGAACCGGCCGGCGGACAGCCGCACGTACGGCCGGACCTGCGGCGGCGACACGTAGAACTCCTGCAATCGGGCCCGGCCGCCGGCCAGCGACAGGTCGCAATAGGCGTCGATGACTCCGGGTTTGGAGAAGGTCAGGTCGATGCCGGCCAGCCGCCCGAAGTTGCACCGCACGCGGCGGTCGGACCTGGCCTCCAGCTCGACGCGCCCACCGATGAACACATCCTGCGCGCCGGCTGCCGAAAGCGTCAGCAGCAACCAACCGAGCGCCGCCCGCCGTTTCATGTCGCCTTCCGGGTGCCCCGGCATCATAACATCGGAGCCGGCCTGTGCCAAGGCGCGCGGCCCATCCGGCCAGGGCGGAGTCAGAGCCGCCGCGCCCGGATCGCCAGTCCGAGGCGCGCGCCTGGCGCGCGCCTCGCCGAACGGCGCCGCACCGGAGCGGCTCGCCACCAACCGTGGTGCCGCACCCGCGCCCGCGGCCCGGTGCCAGGCACCGCGGTGTCGCCAGGGAGGGTCCGGCGACCGGCCGGTGAATCGGCTGGTGACTGCCACGGCAGTGACCGCCGCGGCTGCGGCCGCGTGAGGAGTACCGAACGATGGCGAAGATCCCGATTGGGCTACAACTCTATGCCGTGCGCGGCGCCTGCCAGGCCGACCTGCCGGCGGCCTTGGCCGAGTGCGCCAAGGTGGGTTATGTGGGTGCGGAGCCGTGGGGCTACAACGGCGAGAAGCTGGAGTGGCTGGGCCACCCGGTGCAGCAGGTGCGGCAGTGGTTCGACGACCACGGCCTGACCTGCTGCGGTATCCACCTGACCACCGGGGCGCTGCTGGGCGACAACCTGCAGCGGACCATTGAGCTGAACCAGACGCTGGGCAACCGCTTCCTGATCATCGCGGCCGACAAGCCGCGGATGAGTGCTCGCGAGAGCATCAAGGAGCTGGCCGGCATCCTCAACGAGACGGCCGACAAGCTCGCACCGCTGGGGCTGTTCACCGGCTACCACGCCCACGGCTTCGACTTCGAGATGGTGGACGGCGAGATCGCCTGGGACCTGCTGTTCAGCCAGACGAAGCCCGAAGTCATCATGCAGATGGACATCGGCAACTGCGCCAACGGCGGCGGTGACCCGATCGGCACGCTGCGCAAGTTCCCCGGTCGCGCCCGCACGGTCCACCTGAAGGACTTCGGCGGCCCGGCCGGCTCGGTCATCGGCGAAGGCCAGGCCGACTGGCCGACGGTCTTCTCGCTGTGCGAGAACGATCATCCGGTGGAATGGTACGTGGTCGAGGAGTGCGATGAGCACGGCAACGACTTCGCGATTCCGTCGCGAAGCCTGGCCGCGCTGAAGAAGATGGGCAAGTAGCCACTCGTTGGCCCTGGGCAGCGGCTCGCGCGAACCGCTGCCCAGGGCGTGCGGGTCACTTACCCATGATCACCCAGTAGCTGCACTGCTCGGTGGGGTGCGCCACCGTCATGGTCACCACTCGCCAGCCTTGCTTGGCCTTGGCGTTGATGTCCTTGTCCAGCTTCAGCGGGTCACTGTGCACCACGATGTACTGCGTGTAGCCTTGCGCTCGAACGTCGCGGGCACCGCCCGCACACAAGTGGGCCGCCAACAGGCCCGCGATCACCAGCAACACGAGGGGGTTCCACCACTTGGCGTCCATGCCAGTCCTCCGCCCTGCCCCCGCAGGTGGAGTCTGCCACACCCGGTGGCGGCGAGCAACCGCAGCCGCCACCCGCGCCGCCTCGTAGCTGGCTCCGGCGCCAGGTGCCTAGCCCTCATCCAGCCAGGCCAACTGATCCTCGCTCAACTGCAAGGCCAGGGCGGCCAACGATCCGCGCAGCTCGGCCAGGCTCTCGGGCCCGACCAGTGCGAAGGTGTTCATGGGCTGGCAGAGCACGTACGCCAGGGCGATCTGGATGCCGGTCACGCCGAGGTTCGCCGACAACTCGCCGACCCGCTCCAGGCGCTGCCAGTTGCCCTCATTGAACCACACGCGGACGATCTCGCGCAGCTTGGGATGGTCCGCGTCGGTCGGCTGGAACCGGCCGGCGAAGAACCCGTTGGCCTGTGACGACCAGGCCAGCAAGGGCATCTGGGTGCGCTGGTACCACGCGCGCGAAGCCGCATCGACCGCGGCGATGCAGTCGGGCCACATCGGCTCGTTCCAGTGGGCCAGCGAGAAGTGCGGGCTGCTGGCCGCGAAGCCGACTTTGCCGTGCTGGGCCGCCCAGGCGTTGGCCTCGGCGAGCCGCGCCGTCGACCAGTTGGAGCCGCCGAAAGCCGTGATGCGGCCGGCCGTCAGATGGTCGTTGAGCACGTCGACGAACTCGCCCACCGGCACGCTCGGATTGTCGCGGTGCATCATCCAGACGTCGAACTGGTCGACGCCCATGCGTTCGAGCGACTGCAACAGGTGCGCGCTGCACAGCTCCGGCGTGGCGTCCACAGTGGCGGCGCCCTTGGCGATGAGGACCAGGTCGTCGCGCACGCCGCGGTTGCGCAGCCAGGTGCCGACGCGCTCCTCGGAGCCGTAGACCCAGGCGCAGTCGAGCGCGTTGCCGCCGCACTCCACATACCGGTCCAGCATGGCGTGGGTCTTGGCCAGGTCGCCCAGCACATGCTGCATGGTGCCCATGATGATGCGCGACACCGGTTTGCCGACGCCCTCGATGCGGCCGGCCGGGATGCGGTCGCCCGCGGCCACCACCAGCGGCTGGCGAGAGACGGTCTGCGTCAGGCCCTCGGCCGTCTCGCAGGGGAAGGTCAGGCCGATGCCGTGCCGCCACTGATCGAGCGCCTTGGCGTTGCCCAGGCTGTCCGCCCAGTCCATGGCCGGATAGGCCGACTGCCGCTCGGCCAGGCGCTGAGCGACGTGATCCACCTCGATGGTGTAGAGGCCGCTGGGTCCGGGCGCGTGGACGGTGCGCGGCTCCTGGCCGTTGACGTACACCTCGATGGCCGCGCTCTCGTCGCTGGTGCCGGGGAACCACGGGTTGCGCACCACCAAGCGGCCGTTGGTCCCGTAGGCTTCGGTCACGGCGGGCACGCCCAGTTGCATGCCGCAGAGCAGCGTGGCGACGATGTCGCCGGGGAACTTGACCGCCGCGGTGGCCCAGGTGTCGACGCCGCCGACGGGGTTGAGGTGCGCGGTGCCGCGCACCTCGACCGGCTCGGCGGGCGTGGACAGCCCTTGCGCCGCGCCGGCCAGCAAGCGCGCCATCGACATGGTGTACGACCCGACGTCCATGATGCCACCACCGGACATGCCGAGCTGCGAGCGCACGTTGGCGGGCTGGTCGCCGAAGTTGAACGAGAACACGGCATGAATCGCGCGCAGCTCGCCAATCACGCCGCTGCGGACCAACTCCGCCAACGCCGCGGTCTGCGGATGGCAGCGGTACATGAAGGCCTCGGCGAAGAACACGTCGGCGTCGCGCGCGGCCTCCACCATGGCCATCACTTCGCTGTGGTTGCTGGCCAGCGGCTTCTCGCAGAGCACGTGCTTGCCGGCGGCGAAGCAGCGCATGGACCACTCGGCGTGCAGATGGTTCGGCAGCGCGATGTAGACCGCGTCGATTTGGGGATCGGCCAGGAGCGCGTCGTAGCCGGTGTAGTGCTTGGCGATGCCGAACTGCTCAGCGAACGCGGCGGCGCTGTCCGCGCCGCGGCTGGCCACGGCGGCCAGCGACCCGGTGGTGGACTCGTTGATGGCGCGAGCCAGTGACTTGGCGATCATCCCGGTGCCCAGGATGCCCCAGGCCAACTGCTTGCCCATGCTCTGCTCCGTTCCTGCCGCCGGCCGCGGCCGCGTCGCCGGTTGGTTCGACTCCGGCCGCCGGTCGCCTTCAGCGACGCTCGGCCGCCGGTCCGGGTTCAGCACGACCCGCTCGGCGTGTATACTGGCCAAGCTGACACCACCGTGCGGCGCGAGCAGGAGTAGTCGATGTTGAAGAAGGCCGTATTCCCGGGCCAATACCTCCAAGGCGTCGGAGCGCTGAGCGAGCTGCCCGCCCTGATCCACTCGCTGGGCCAGCACGGGCTGATCCTCGCCTCGCCGTCGGCGGCGCGTCACGCCCTGCCCCAGTGCGGCTGTGACTGGGCCGCCGCGGGCATCGGCATCGACCACTTCGGCGGCGAGTGCTGCGAGGACGAGCTGGGGCGGCTGGCCGACGTCATCGCGCAGGGGCAGATCGACGTGCTGGTCGGCATGGGCGGCGGCAAGACCATCGACACGGCCAAGATCGCCGCCGACCGCGCGCGCATTCCGGTGATCGTCGTACCGAGCATCGCGTCGACCGACGCCCCCTGCAGCGGCTGCGCCGTGCTCTACAGCCGCGACGGCGTCTACGAAACCGTGTTCTACCAGCAGGCCAACCCGGCCGCGGTGCTGGTCGACGTCGGCGTCATCGCCGCGGCGCCCACGCGGTTCCTGGTGTCCGGCATGGGCGACGCCCTGGCGACCTGGTTCGAGGCGCGCTCGTGTGATCGCACGCAATCGCCGAACGAGTGCGGCGGCTTGAGCACCACCGTCGGTCTGCACATCGCGCGGCTGTGTTACGACACGCTGCTGGCCTATGGCGCGGCGGCCAAGGCGGCCTGTGACCGGCAGTTGGTCACGCCGGCACTGGAGCACATCGTCGAGGCCAACATCCTGCTCAGCGGCCTGGGCTTCGAGAGTGCGGGCCTGGCCGCGGCTCACGCCATCCACAACGGCCTGACCGGCCTGGCCGAGACGCACGCCTACTGGCACGGTGAGAAGGTCGCGTTCGGCGTCCTCGCCGGTCTCCAACTGACCGACGCGCCGGTGGACGAGGTGGCCACCGTCTACGCGTTCTGCGAGTCGGTCGGACTGCCGACCACGCTGGCCGACATCGGTCTGGGTGGCGTGGACCGCGCCGAGCTGCTGAAGGCGGCCGCACTGGCCTGCGCGCCGGGTCAGTCGGTCCACCACGAGGCGGGCGAGATGACGCCCGAGAAGGTGCTGCGCGCGATGCTCGCGGCCGACGCGGTGGGCGTGGACCGGAAGGTGCCCCGGTAGGACTGTCGGCCAGCGTGCCGAACCGTCCCGCACACCGTGCCCCTGCGGGCCGGGCGGGAGGTGTCTCGTGGCTGCTGCCCTGGCGTTGCTGCTGACCTGCGCGGTGGCGCAGGCCCAGACCCCGTTCCAGCCGTTGCTGCCGGTGGCCGTCGGCGACGAGCCCTGGTCACCCCTGCTGGCACCGGCCAAGGGCCCTGCGCGCGAGGGCCAGCCAACCGAGGCGCTGCGGTGGCAAGCCGGCCGCCAACCGGTGGTCGACTCGCCGGCGCTGCTGGCCGGCTTCCACCAGGTGGAGGCCATCCGGTTCTGGATGCACCTCGAGCAGCCGCTGCCGTTCAAGCTCAACGTGCTGCTGACCGGCTGCCCGGGCGGCTACTTCAACCAGGCGGTGCCGCTCGACTTCGCCGGCTGGCGGCAGGTCACGTTGCGCGTGGCCGCTTTCGGCCGCGCCTACCAGCCGGAGCTGGACCAGGCCACGCGGATCGCGTTCCGGGCGCAAGGCTATGGCCAGCCGCCGCTGGCGCCGGGGCTGACCATCTGGTTCGACCAGTTCGAAGTGCAGCCCAAGCCGGGAATCACCCTCCGGCTGACCAACAGCCTCGAAAGCAACCGCGAAGCCTGGGCGGAGCTGGCGGCCAAGGGCAATCCGCTGCTCCTGCTCAACGCCAAACGGTACCAGGCGGCGCAGCCGAAGTTCGCCCCGCCGACGCCGGTCACCAGTGCCTGGACCTACCGGGGGGTCGCCGAGCATCTGCTGGCGCTGGCCTATGCCGCCGCGGCACTCGAATCGCCGCACCGCGGGCGTGCCGATCTGGTGGACGGCGCGCTGGCGACGGTCGACTGGCTGCTGGCCGAGGCCGGCGACCCGAGTTGGTGGTACCCGAAGTGCGGCAAGCAAGGCGACCCGAACACGAACCGGTTCATCCTCGGGCCGCTCCTGGACGCCGTGCGCTATCTGCGACGGCTGCCCGCTGGTGAAGCCGCCTGGCCGCGCTGGCGCGATCGACTGGCCAAGCAGATCGACCACCAGCGCCTGGCCTACCGGGGCGGCGTCGACTGGGACTGGGGCAAGACGGGCGGCTTCTACGTCAACCAGGACGCCTACTACGTGCTGATCATGGCCCTCTCGGCGCTGCTCTACGAGCGGCCGGCCGACCAGACCGCCGCCGCCGATATGGCGCGCAAGATCGGCGAGCAGTTGCTGCCCGACGGCGGCTGGCACTACATCGGGCAGGAGATGGAATCGCCGATCTACCACTCGCTCAACCTGGTCATCCTGGGCCGGTACGCCACTTTGACCGGCGACGCCGAGATGAAGCGGCAGCTCAAGGCCACGGCCAACTACTGGCCGCTGGTCTGCACGGCCGAGGGCTACCCGGAGTCGTGGAGCGACGTCTGGTGGAAGCAGAACTGGGGCCTGCCCTGGCGTGAGGGCCTGATCATCGCCGCCGGGGCCACCGGCGACGCGCGCAACCAGTACCTGTTGCAGCGCGTCCTGGAGCGGAGCGCGCCGAGCGATGCCGAAATGGCCACCATCTACGCGGCGCCCTACTGGCCCGGTCTCGCCGCTGGCCAGGCGCCGGCGGACAAGGTCGTGCTGGCCGACGCCAACATCCGCGGTCTACGCGGGCGGCAGGGCTCCTGGTACTACGGCCTGACGCAGGGTCGCGGCCTGCGGAACACGTTCGTGGGCGGCCTGGTGACCGCGCCGAAGGCGGCCAGCCCGTTGCTGGCGGCGTTCCGTGGCGCCCGCATCGAGGTCCAGACCGACGCCAAACGGCCGGCCGGTCTGTTCCTCTCGCAGATCAACGACCTGACCGGGCTGGCTCTGCAGCCCGGCGTCGGCTGTGCGGTGGGTGCGCGCTATCGGCTGCAGCCGGGCCTCATCAACGGCTATCCGACGCCGGCGACGCCCGACACGCCGTGGCAGGTGACCCAGACCTGGTACGCCGGCCCGCGAGGCATCGTCGGCCGCGTGGTGCTCGAGGCGCTGGCCGATGCGCCGGCCGTGGCGGTCATCGGACGGTTGGCGCTCGGGCCCGGCCCGATTGAGGCGGCCGGCGAGCTGTGGCAGTGCGGCCCACTCCGCGTCAAGCTGCTCGAGTCGTTCGGCACCCCATCGTCCGAGCCGGTGCCGCACTACACGACGCCGCTCGACCGCGCCTGGCCCGGTCTGTCGCTCACCCAACCGCTGCCGCAGGGCGCCAAGAAAGGCGACCGGTTCGTCTACGCCGCCTGGCTCGGCCCGGAAGGCACGTCGGTGCCGGTCGACTTCGAGCCGCTGGCCGGTGACGCCGGCTGGGTCGTCTCCTGGGGCGGCCGCGACCGCGTGGCGGTGGTCTTCAATCCGGCTGCGGAGCCCGGCAAGGTGCCGGTGCGCTGGGACGACCACCAGCCGCGGACCTACACCGGCGAGACCGGCCAGGAGGCCGACACCGAAGCCGCGCTGGGCACGCTCATCGTGCGGCCGCGCTCGGGACAGTGCGTGGTTCTGGCGTGGTGAGTCAGATCCACAAGGCGCAGATATCGTCCACGGTGGCTTCGACCGTCCGGTCGTCGAGCTTCCTGACCCAGTTGCCGTAGCCCAGGTAGCCGTCCGGGCTACAGTCGGGCAGCACGCGGGCTTCCATGTGGTAGGGGCCGGGCCAGACCACCGGCGCGATGTCCTTGCGGCTGCGGACCGCCTCGGCGGCGGCGGCGCGGATGTCGGCGCGGACCTGGGCCACCGGACGGTGGATCGCCTGCTCGATGGCCAGGCCGAGCTTGGTCTCGGCGGTGCGGATGTCGGGCACCAGCGCGCGGGCTTCCAGACAAGCCTTGTCGTCGCCCGAGCAGAAGATGGTCGGGACGCCGAAGGTACCGGCCATCACCGCGCGGCAGCCGAACTCACCCAGCTTGTGGCCGTTGAGCTGGTAGTACTCCACCGTCTTGGACGAGTAGGTGTGGGCCAGCGGCGCTTCCGGCGTGCCGGCCATGGCGTGTTGGCCGACGAAGAGCAGGCCGTCGAAGGTCTCGTCGAGGCAGTAGGGCGCGCGAATGCGCCCGCCGCGGGCGATGAGCCAGGCTTGCGGGTGGAACTGCGTGGCGTCGATGCCGCCGTTGCCGTGGCCGTCCCAGACGACCACCTCGGCCGTCGGGTCGACGTCGCGGATGCCATCGACGGTCGCGTTGACCTCGCCGGTGAGCATGGTCATAGCCAGTTGCTTGTCGGGCGTGACCTCATCGACGCGCGTCTGCTCCCAGCGGTTGACGAGACACGGGCCTTCCAGATCGGTCAGGATGTAGAACTTCATCGGGCGCCTCCTCGGCGGGTCAGTCGACGAACAGGGCGTTGAGGCGGTCGGAGGTCAGGGTGACGGTGCGCGCGCCCGTCTGACGGGCGCTGGGACTACGGCGCAAGTAGCCGTCGAGGCTGCAATCGGGCCGCACGCGCACGGCCATGTGGTACGGCCCCGGCAGCACCGACGGCGCGATGTCACGGCGCCGCCGCACGGCTTCGGCCACGCTGGCGCGGATCTCAGCCAGCACCGTGGCCACCGGGCGATGCAGCGCCAGCTCCAGGTCGAGTCCGCGCTTGGTCGGTACGGTGACGATCTCGGGCACCTGCGCGCAAGCCTCGAGGCAGGCTTTGTCGTCGCCCGACAGGAACACGGTCGGCACGCCGAGTGCGCCGGCGGTGTAGGCATGGAGCCCGAACTCGCCGATGTCGCGGCCGTTGAGGCGGTAGTACTCGACGGTCCGAGACGACATGGTATGGCACAGGGGCGCCGCCGGCGTGCCGGCCATGGCGTGTTGGCCGATGTAGACCAACGCGTCGCAGCCGCGCTCGAGGCCATAGGGCGACCGCAGGCCGCGGCCGCGCGCAATCACGTGGGCGCGCGGGTGCAGGCGCGCGTAGTCGAGGCCGCCGTTACCGTGACCGTCCAGAACCACCACCTCGCCGGTCGAGTCGACGTCCAGCACGCCGTCGACGGCGGCGTTGACCTCGTCGGTCAGCCGCCCCATGGCGTGTTGCTTGGCCGGCGTGAGGTCGTCGACCCGAGTCTGTGACCAACGGTTAACCTGACAAGCTCCCTCGAGATCGGTCAGAATGTAGACCATCATCGGCGGTGTTCTCACTGACCGCCTGGTTCGGCGCCGACGGCCGGGACCTTCCCTGGTGGCCGGTGCTGACAGCCGATCTCACCTCGGGCGTAACCGGGACCGACCGAGTGTCGTCGAATGCCGGCAGAGCGTCGGATGACCGGCCACTTAAGTTGCGACGCACGACTACCGATACACTTGGGTCGCTGCGACAGATGGAGAAGGGCACGATGATGCCGAAGACGATTCGCTCATGGATGTATCTAGCTCTGGCGGTAGTGGCCGTGGCGGCCCTGCCGGCGTTGGCCAAGGAGACCTACGAGTTCACGCAGGCCGGCCTGCAACTCGACCTGCCCGATGGCTGGAAGGCCGAGATCGACGGCGACCTGCTGACGATGTCGACCAAGGACGAAGACATCGCCATCACCGCGTGGTCGGTCCAGAACAAGGAGTTCGATGCCGCGGCCGACGCGCTGGGCACCGAACTGGAGAAGGTGGTCAAGAGCTGCAAGGTCGAGGGCGACCCCAAGCCTATGGAGATCAACGGTCTCAAGGCGGTGGGGCTCGAGGGCACCGGCAAGATCAAGGGCGTCGACATCAAGTGGCTGGTGCTGATGGTCAAGGCCAAGACCCCCGTGTTCTTCCTGGCCTTCGCCGTGCCGGAATCGCTGGACAAGCACTCCGACCAGGTGATGGGCATTTTCCAGAGCATCCGCCCGAAGGGCTGAGGTGGCAAGCTGGCGATCCGCCGGCTTGACTGACTTGCGATGCGAACCGGCGGGCCTGGGCGGTTGTCCAGGCCCGCCGGCTGATGTAGGCGCCTCGCGGCGAGTCGCTGGGCGCCGGCGGGTAACAGGCGAAAGGAGCTGCAGTCATGACCATCAGGACGCGCCGGTCGTTGGTGTGGGTGGCGCTGGCGGGCTTGGCGCTGGCGGTGGCGCCGGCGTTGGCCAAGCAGACGTTCGAGTTCGTCAAGGCCGGCCTGCTGTTGGACGTCCCGGACAATTGGAAGACCGAGATCAAGGACGACGTGCTGAAGATCACCTCGAAAGACGAGGGCATCGAGATCGACGGCTGGTCGGTGGAGAACAAGGAGTTCGACAAGGCGGTCGACGACCTGATCGAGGAACTGCAAGGCATCATCAAGGACGCCAAGGTGGTCGGCAAGCCGACCAAGCTGGAGATCAACGGCCTGGCCGCCGTGGGCATTGAGGGCACCGGCAAGGTCGAGGGCGAGAACGTCAAGTGGCTGGTGCTGTTCGTCAAGGCCAAGAACCCGGTGCTGTTCACGGCCTTCGCCAGTCCCGAGGCGCTCGACAAGAACGAGAAAGAAGTCCAGAACCTGTTCTTGAGCATTCGGCCGAAAGGCTGACGGCTCCAGGCCGGTCTCTGCCCGGTCGTTCGCGAGGAGGTGGCCCCGGCCACCTCCTCGCTGCTTTGGGCGACCGTGGAGACCATCAGAAGGAGGTGCCCAGCGCCTCGCCAAGACCGGTCCGACCGGTGGAGGCAATCCGATGGCTCCCGTGCTCCTGTTTGGCGTACTGTCGCTCCTGGCGCCGGACCTGCCGCGGCAAGCGGTCAACCTGCACCAAGGCTGGGAGACCGAGGGCCCACCGATGCCGCAGTGGGCCAAGAACGGCGAGTCGGTCGAGCGCAGCAACGGCCCGACCGAGGAGCAGGCCTTCGAGGGTCGCCGCTCGTTCAAGCTCGATGTGGAGCTCAAGGGCGGCAGCTACCACTACTTCGCGCTGCCGTTCCGCCTGCCGGTGGCCGCGCCGCTCAAACTCACCGCCCAGGTCTGGGTGGCGGCGGGCACGACCGCCCAAGTCGGCTTCGGCACCAACTTCGTGTTCCCGCCGACGCACCACAGCGGTTGCAGCCCGGCCAAGTCCTTCGCCGGGCCGACCGGCGGCTGGAAGCCGGTCGAGATCGACCTGCGCGCCGAGGGCGAAGCCATTGCCCGCGGCGTCCTGCCGCAGCATACCGCCAACGTGCGGCCCGAGGACGTGGGCGTGGTGCTCGACCGCGTCGGACTGTTCATCCTGGGCGGCGCCGGTCAACGGGCCATCGTCTACGTCGACGATGTCCGCATTGTCGGCGAGGCGCCCGAAGTGGCCGCGTATGAGCGTTGGGCCGCCGCGCGGTTCGAGGCCGCCCGGGCGCGGCTGCGCCAGCGGCTGGAGGGTTGGCGGCGCGAACTGGCCGCGGCCCAGGCCGCGATCGCCGAACTGCCCGAGCAGCCGGCCCTGGCCCGCTACCGCCAGGTGTTCGCTGCCGCCGCCACCGAAGCCGGACAGCGGCTGGCGGCGGCCGATAAGCGCGGCTATGTCGACGCGTCCGACAAGCGCGTGCTGGAGCAGACGGTGGGTCTGCTCAAGCACGGCCCGGCGACGCTCCGCGCAGTCGCCGCCGCGCAGCAGGCGGACCGTCCGCTGGTGCTGTTCGCCGCGCCGGCAGTCACCAACAACCCGCCGGTGCTCGGGCGCTTCCCGCTGCCGGCGCCGCCGGCCGACTCGCTGGCGCTGTCCGCCTGTCGCGGCGAGTATGAGGCGGTCACTCTCGTGGCCTACGCCCTGCGGCCGCTCAAGGGCCTGCGCGTCGAGGCCGCCGACCTGAAGCAAGGCGAGCGGACCATTCCGGCGGCGGCCGTCGACGTACGCCAGGTCAAGTGCTGGTACCAGGCCGGCTACGGCATCGCCGACCTGCATCACAAGCACCTCACGGCCGAACTGCTGCTCAAGGATGACGCCCTGGTCCGGGTCGACCAGCAGGCGCAGCAGAACTACCTGCGGCATACCGCGCCCGAAGGCCAGACCAGTTACCGGTTGTGCAGTGGCCCCACCAGCGACAACCTGACCGGCATTCGGCCCCTCGACGCCGCCACACTGCAACCAGCCACGCTCAGCGCCGAGGAGCTGCGGCAGTACTGGCTGACCGTCCATGTGCCGGACGACGCCGCGGCCGGCGACTACCGCGGTGCGGTGACCATCGCTTGGGACGGCGGTCGCCAGACCATCGACCTGACAGTGACGGTCCACCCGTTCGAGCTACGCCCGTCGCGACTCCTCTACTCGATCTACTACCGCGCCTGTCTGGCGCCCGACGGCCAGCCGCGCATCGACTCCGAGTTGCGCTCCGAAGAGCAGTACCGCGCCGAGATGGCCGATCTGAAGGCGCACGGCGTGCTCTATCCCACCAACTACCAGGGCTGGGATGAGCGACTCCTGACGCGCGCGCTGGAGATCCGCCGCGAGGTGGGCCTGCCGGGCGGACCGTTCTTCAACCTCGGGCGGGGCACGGGAAGCAGCGCCGACGCCGCCACCTTGGCCGCGCTGCGCGCCGACCATCAACGGTGGACCGCGCTCTGCCGACGGTTTGGCTACGACACGCTCTACTACTACGGCCAAGACGAGGCCACCGGCGACGCGCTGACGGCGCAGAAGGCCGCTTGGGAGGCGGTCCAGGCGGCGGGCGGGCGAACGTTCGTGGCGTGCTACCACAAGACCTTCGAGGCCATGGGCAAGCGCCTCAACCTGGCGGTCTTGGCCGGCCGGCCCGACCCGGCGGAGGCGGCCAAGTGGCACAGCGTGGGCTCCCTGGCGTTCTGCTATGCCAACCCGCAGGTGGGCGAGGAGCTGCCGGAGACCTACCGGCGGAACTTCGGCCTGTTGCTCTGGAAAGCCGGCTTCGACGGCGCGATGGACTATGCCTACCAGCACGGCTTCCACCACGTGTGGAACGACTTCGACGACGAGACCTACCGCGACCACAACTTCAGCTACCCGACCGTCAACGGTGTGGTGCCGACGGTGCAGTGGGCCGGCTTCCGCGAGGCGGTGGACGACGTGCGCTACGTGACCACGCTGGAAGAGGCGATGGCCCAGGCGCCCGCGACCAAAGCGACGGAGGCTCAAGCGGCCAAGGAGTACCTGGCCACGATGGACGCCGACGGGGCCGATCTGGCGCAGACGCGCGCCGAACTGGTGCGCTGGATCCTGAAGCTGCGGTAGCCACCAAGGGGCAGGGCGGCTTGCCCGTCGCCCGGGGCTTTGCTACACTCAAACCGCCATCGTCAACATAATGCCCCAAGGAGCCCCTATGCCCGGCGCGAGCGATTTCGTCCACCTGCACCTGCACACCGAGTACAGCTTGCTGGATGGTGCCAGCCGGGTGACCGAAGTGGCCGAGACCGCCGCCGCCTGGGACATGCCGGCCGTCGCGCTCACCGACCACGGCTCGATGTTCGCCACCGTCGCGTTCTACAACGCCTGTGAGAAGAAGGGCGTCAAGCCGATCCTCGGCGTCGAATCGTACATCGTGCCCGACGGCGGCTCACGTCTCGAGAAGACTCGTCGCGCCGGCAAGGATGGCGAGAAGTCGCTCTCGCACTTCACGCTGCTGGCCGAGAACGAGACGGGCTACCGCAACCTCCTGAAGATGGTCTCGGACAGCTATCTCCACGGCTTCTACTACAAGCCGCGCATGGACCGCGAGCTGCTCACCGCCCACCACGAGGGCCTGATCGCCATGAGCGGCTGCCTCGCCGGCGAGGTGCCGCAGCTCATTCTCAGCGGGCAGCTCGAGCGGGCCAAGGAAGTGGCGCTCTACTGGCAAGAGCTGTTCGGCGCAGGCAACTACTACCTGGAGCTGATGGACCACCACACGCCCGAGCAGACTCAGGCCAACCTGGGGCTGGTGGAGATCCACCGGGCCACGGGCATTCCGTTGGTGGCCACCAACGACGTGCACTACGTCAAGGACAGCGACGCCGAGCCGCAGGACCTGCTGCTGTGCATCCAGACCGGCTGCCTCCGCTCGGCCGCCGACCGCTTCCGTATGTCCAGTCGCGAGCTGTACTTCCGCAGCGCCGAGCAGATGTGGTCGCTGTTCGGCGAGTTCCCGGACGCGCTGAAGGTCACCCGCGAGATCGCCGAGCGCTGCAACGTCAAGCTGACCTTCGGCGATCTGAAGCTGCCGGACTTCCCGGTGCCCGAGGGACACACCACCACGAGCTTTTTGCGCCAGGTGGTCTACGAGCGCGTGCGCCGCTTCTACGACCCGCTCACCGACGCCATCCGCACGCGGCTCGACTACGAGCTGGAGGTCATCGACAAGAAGGGCTACAGCGCCTACTTCCTGATCGTCTGGGACCTGATCGACTTTGCCAAGAACCGCGGCATCCGCGTCGGTCCGGGACGCGGCAGCGCCGCCGGCAGCATGGTCGCCTACGTGCTGGGCATCACCGAGCTCGATCCGCTGCAGTACCAGTTGTTCTTCGAGCGGTTCCTCAACCCGGAACGGCCGTCGGCGCCGGACGTCGACATCGACTTCCCGCCGGAGCGCCGCGACGAGGTGGTAGCCTACACCATCGAGAAGTACGGGCACACCCGCACCGCCAAGATCATCACCTACGGAACCATGGGCGCCAAGGCGGCCCTCAAGGATGTCGGCCGGGTGCTCGACATGCCGATTCCGCAGGTCAACGAGCTGACCGCGCTGGTGCCCGACAAGCCGGGCGTCGAGCTGGCCAAGGTGCTCGACGAGGTCGACGAGCTGAAGCGCCGCTACGACGGCGACGCCAGCACGCGCGAGCTGATCGACAACGCGCTGCGCCTGGAGGGCCTGACCCGCCACACCTCGATCCACGCCGCGGCGCTGGTGATCGCGCCGCAGGACCTGGACAACTACGTGCCGCTCTGCCGGGTGTCCAACGGCGAGGACGTGGTCACGCAGTTCGACATGGGCGCGATCGACAAGATCGGCCTGCTGAAAATGGACTTCCTCGGCCTGCGGACGATGACCGTCATCGACGAGGCCTGCCGCATGGTGCGGCAGAACAGCGGTCCGGCCGATTTCGACGTGCGCCAGGTGCCGCTGGACGACCGCAAAACCTACGAGCTGATCGGCCGGGGCGACGTCATCGGTGTGTTCCAGTTGGAGTCCGGCGGGTTTCAGCGCGTCTGCCGCGACCTGAAGCCCGACTGCATCGAGGACATCGTGGCGCTGGTGGCGCTCTACCGGCCGGGCCCGATGGAGTACATTCCCGACTACGTGGCGCGCAAGCACGGCCAGAAGCAGGTGGTCTACCTCCACCCGCTGCTGGAGCCGATCCTCAACACCACCTACGGCATCATCGTCTACCAGGAGCAGGTGATGCAGATCGGCCGCGACCTGGCTGGGTTCAGCCTGGGCGAGGCCGACCAGATCCGTAAGGCCGTGGGCAAAAAAGACAAAGACGCCATGGCCAAGGTGTTCAAGCAGTTCGCGGCCGGGGCGGCGGAGCGTGGCATTGGCGATGAGGTGGTGCAGCAGCTCATCAAGGACATCGAGGCCTTCGCCAGCTACGCGTTCAACAAGGCGCATAGCGCCTGCTACGCCGTGGTCGCCTACTGGACCGCCTACCTGAAGGCGAACCACCCGCTGGAGTTCATGGCCGCCCAGCTCACCAGCGTGATGGACAAACGCGACAAGATCGTCAACTTCGTCCAGGACACACGGCAGATGGGCATCGAGGTGCAGCCGCCGTGCGTCAACACCGGCGGCCCGATGTTCGAGGTCCACGAAGACCACATTGTCTACGGTATGGCGGCGATCAACGGGGTGGGCATCAACGTGGCCGAGGCGATTGTCGCCGAGCGGCAGGCGGGCGGGCCGTTCGCCGACCTGTACGACTTCTGCCGCCGGCTCGATCCGAAGGTGCTGCCCAAAGCGGCGCTCGACAAGCTGATCCGCGCCGGTGCCTGCCGTGCGTTCGGCAATCGGCGCCAGTTGCAGGAGGGCTACGAGACCATCTGGGAGGCGGCGGCCCGCGCCCAGGCCGACGCCGCGTCGGGTCAGGCCAGCTTGTTCGCCGACATGGACGACAGCGCCGCCATCGACGTCATGGCCCCACAGTTGAAGCCGTTCCCCGAGTTCAGCCGCGACGAGCTGCGCGAGATGGATACCGAACTGCTCGGGCTGGTCCTGTTCGAGAACCCGCTCGGCGAGATGCTGGCGCAGCTCAAGCCCATCGAGATCGACCTGCACGTGTCCGGCGAGATCGGCGACCTGTCGCCCGAGACCGAGGTGGTCCTGGCCGGCCTGCTCGAGGAGTGCTACCCCATCACCACGCGCAAGGGCGACGAGATGATGAAGGCGCGGCTGAACGACGGCCGCGGCAGCGCCACGGTGATTCTGTTCCCGAAGACCTACGAGAAGCTCCGCGAGGTGGCCGTGCAGGGCGAGGTGGTGGTGGTGGTGGGCAAGATCGGCCGGCCCGACCCGCGCGGTGGCGGCAACGGCTCGCCGGATGTGATCGTCGACCGCCTGGTCAAAGCCGCCGACTGGAAGAAGGTCCGGCGCGCGGCAGGGCCAATTGCGGTTCGTCGCCCCGTCACCGCGGCCAGTGCCACGGGCCCGGTGGACGAGGCCAACGGCGGCGACAACGGCAACGGGCACCACCATGGCTATGGCGGTCCGAGCGCCGAGGTCATCTCGTTGTTCGGCAGCTATGCCGCCGTGAACGTGCGGGTGCGACTCGGCGACCGTCTGTCACAACGGCTGCAGGCGGTGGCCCAGGCGCTGCAAGCGCACCCGGGCGATTCGCCGGTGGTCTTGTGGCTTGAGCAGGGCCAGGAGTTCCGTCGTCTGCGGCTGTCGAACAGCTATGCCGCCTCCTGGTCCGAAGCGCTGCAACAGGCCTTGGCGGCCGTGGAAGGATGCACGGCGCAGCCAGTGGAGTGAGACACGAGCATGGCGACGGGTCTGGTCACTCACAACGACTACTTGTTGCACGACACCGGACCTCTGCATCCTGAGCAGGCCCGCCGTCTGCGCGCCATCGCCTTGGCGGTGGGGCGGCACGAGACGCTGCGCGCCCTGGAGCTGCTGCCGCCCCGCGCGGCCACCGAAGCCGAGGTGGGCCGCGTTCATGGCGAGCTGTACATCGACCAGGTGCGGCAGACCGCGGCTCAGGGCGGCGGCGACATCGACGTGGACACGCCGATCTGCGCCCAGAGCTACCGCGTGGCGCTGCTCAGTGCCGGGGGGCTGCTGGCCGGTCTGGAAGCGGTCCTCGACGGCAAGCTGACCAACGCCTTCGTGGCCTCGCGCCCGCCGGGCCACCACGCGCGGCCGAACCGCGGCATGGGCTTCTGCCTGTTCAACAACATCGCCATCGCCGCACGCCAGGCGCTGGAGCTGGGCTTGGAGCGCGTGTTCATCCTCGACTGGGATGTCCACCACGGCAACGGCACGCAGGAGGCGTTCTACGCCGAGAAGCGCGTGTTCTTCTGTTCGCTGCACCAGTCGCCCTGGTACCCGTTCAGCGGCGATGCCAGCGAGACCGGCATGGACGGCGCCGAAGGCACGACGCTCAACCTGCCACTGCGCGCCGGGCGGCGGACCCCGGAGTACCTGAGCATCATCGACGACGTGGTGCTGCCGGCCATGCGCCAGTACGCGCCCGAACTGATCCTGGTCTCGGCGGGCCAGGACATCCACGAGCGTGACCCGCTCGGCGAGATGCGCATCACCAGCGAGGGCTTCCGCCTGATGACCGAGCGCGTGGTGGCGGCCGCCGAGGAGCTCTGCGACGGGCGCGTGGTCATGGCGCTGGAGGGCGGCTACGACCTGCAGGCGTTGGGTGAGGGCGTGGCCCAGATCCTGCATGGTCTGCTCGGCCTGGTGCCGCCGGCCGACGGCGGCTAGCCGCCAATGACAGGGGCGTAGCGGGATGCCGAACGAGCGCCTTCGCGAGCTGGTCGCGACCGCGGCCCGGCTGCGCGGTGACGGACAGTGGGCCGAAGCCATCGTGGCGGTGGAGAGCTGGCTGCAGCTCGCGCCGCACGACCCGAACGCGCTGTTCGTACTGGGGCTCTTGCGCATCCGGACCGGCGAGACCGCGGCGGCCGGCGAGGCGCTGCGCCGAGCGCTGCACCAACGCCCCGATCATGCGGCCGCGGAGGCCTTGCTGCGGCGCCTGGGTGAGCCGCCGGCGGCCGCCGCGCGGCGGCGCGAGGCCGCGGCGGTGCTGCTGGCCGAGGTCGACGCCGAACGGGCCGATGGTCACCTGGCCGACGCGCAACGACGCGCCAAGGCCGCGCTGCAAGCCTGTCCCGACGACCCCGCGGTCCACGCGCTGGTCGGCGAACTCGCCTTGGCCGCCGACGAGCCGTCCGCCGCGCGGCGGCACCTCGAACAGGCCCTGGCGCTCGACCCGCATCTGCCGGGTGGCGCCGAACTACTGGACCGGGCGGTGCTGGCCGACGAGCCGTGGGTTGACCCCTACGTCCGGCTGACTGTCTGGCGCCGGCAGGCGTGGCAGCTCGCCCTGGAGGACTGGCCGGCCTGGGCGGTGTTCGACGCCCTCGCCGGCCTCCTGATGCTGCTGCCGCCCGGGCTGGCCGTCGGCCTGCCGTTGGCCCAGGCCGGGCGCCGCGGGCTCAGCTTCGTCGCCGCCGACCTAAGCAGCCAGGCGCCGGCGTTGCTGTTGCTCGCCTTGGCCGTCAGTCTGGCCGTCGGCGCCTGGCTGTTCGCCAGCGGCGGCGGGCTGCTCTGTGGTCGCCTGCTGCTCATGGCGCACAAGGTCACCACCGGCGAGTTCGCCGGCAGCCTGGTGCAGCATGGGCTGCCGCTGTTCCGGCGCACCTGGCGGCAACTGGTCCTGTTGTGGCTGACGCTGCACGGCCTGCTGCTCGCCGGTGCCGCAGGTGGGCCGGTGGCGGGCGTGCTGCTCTTCCTGGCCCCGGTGCTCGTGTTCAGTCTGCCGCTGGTGGTGCTCGGCGGGCGCGACGCCTGGTTGGCGTGCAGCGAGAGCTATCACAGCACGCGCGCCGAGTGGAGTGTGTGGCTGGGCCTGCTGCTCTCCACCGCGCTGCTGCCGGCGCTGCTGGCCCTGATGGCGGTGGTGGTGCCGGTGTGGCTGGTGGTGCAGTCAGCCGGACGTGGGCCGACCTGGATCGGCGCCGGTGTGTGTGCCGCGGCGGCGTTGTGGATGGTGCTGTCGGCGTTGGCCTGGCTGACCTGGCACGGTGGCGCGATGGCCTGGTTGGTGGCCTACCGCGAGCGGTTTGGCGCCAGTGGCCTGCGCGAAGCCACGGCGCACGATTCGTGATCGGGGCTTGACGCCCCGAATCCCCAGTGGTAGACTCTGTGTTCGAGCAAGTGGACCCCCCGGAGGTGTTCCCCCCTGCGCCTCCACTACCACTTGCTCTTTTTCTTTTTGGGGCGCCCGTTCGCCGGCCGGATCAGCTCACCTGGTTGACCGGCCGACCGGCCAGAAACGCCGCGACATTGCTCGCCGTCGCCGCCATCAGCCGCTGACGCGCGGCCAGGGTGGCCCAGGCGAAGTGCGGCGTGATCACGCAGTTGCGCGCGGTCAGCAGCGGGTTGTCCTCGCGAATCGGCTCGACCGTCACCACGTCGACCGCCGCGCCGGCCAGCCGACCTTCGTTCAGCGCCTCGGCCAGCGCCGCCTCATCGACCAGCGGGCCGCGGCCGGTGTTGATCAGCACGGCCGTCGGCTTCATCCAGGCCAGCGTCTCGCGGTTCACCAGGTTGGCCGTGTCGTCGGTCAGCGGCGCGTGCAGGCTGAGGAAGTCGGCCTGCTCGAACGCCTCGCGCCGTGATACGAACGCGAACGGCGACCAGGCGGGCGGCTCCTTGGCACGTGGCGCATGAGCGATGACGTTCATGCCGAACGCATGACCCAGCGCCGCCGTGGCCTGCCCGATCCGGCCGAAGCCGATCACCGCGAGGGTCTGGCCGGCCAGCTCGGTCAGCGCGCCGTCCCAGAAGCAGAAGTCCGGATGCCGGCTCCACTCACCCGACTTGACCCAGGCATCGTGATGGCTGATGCGGTGGCAGAAGTGCAGCATGAACGCGAACACGAGTTGCGCCACGGCCGCGGTGCTGTACGCCGGTACGTTGGCGACGATCACGCCTCGTGCGCGCGCGGCCGCCACGTCGATGATGTTGTAGCCGGTGGCCAGCACCGAGACGAACTTGAGGTCGGGCAGTTGGGCCAGCGTGTCGGCTGACAGCGGCGTCTTGTTGGTCAGGAGGATGTCCGCGCCGGTCGCCCGCGGCACAATCAGCCCCGGCGATGTGCGGTCGTAGACCGTCAGCTCACCGAGCTGCTCGACCGCCGTCCACGGGTTGTCGCCCGGGTTCAGCGTGTGACCATCCAGACAGACGATCCGTACCGCCATCGTTCGTTCGCTCCTCTGCCACCCCCTGCTGCTCGACAGCGGGCCGCCAGTAACAGGCACGCCAATACTGGGGACGCCACCCGTATTTCGCGCTAAGATACTGGGGACGCCACCCATATTTGGCGCGCCAAATCTGCGAAATATGGGTGGCGTCCCCAATATCGGCCCGGTATGCGCGCGCCGGCTTGGCGCTCACTTCACCAGCACCACGGCGTACTGCCGGAGGCCCGGCAGCCGCACTTCGAGGCCCTCGCCATGCGCGGCCACGCGGGCGTCGAGGGTGCCCTCGGGCACGCGGACGCGCGCCCGCGATGGATCGAGGCGCATGCCGGGTACCCGGACGCGCAGGACCAGCTCACTGGTGGCCGTGGTGCGGTCCTGCGCCTGTTGCTCTGCCTCGCCAAGCTGCGGGTGCAGCTCGGCGCCGTGGTTGATCAGGTGGACCAGCAGTCGCTCGCCGGCGCGTTGCAGGTCGACCGTCACCCGGTCGCTGCCCGGTCCGGTCAGTGTGACCAGCGGCTGTGCTGCGCGCAACGGCGCCAGGACGGTCAGCAGGCGCGCCTCGGTGGCCGCCGGCGCAGTGACCATCGAGGGGATGCCGATGGTCTGCGAGCCGTCACAGCGGACCCACAGGCCGAGGTCGAGCAGGTTCTCGACTTCGTAGCCGCCGCCGTAGGGCGACCAGACGGCACCCTTGGCGTCAGCGCCGGCCGCGGCCAGGTGCTCGCCCTTGGGCAGGTGGTAGACCGGGTTGAGCAGATTGCGGGTGATCTGCTGCTTCTGCTCGTCCCAGACGCCGAACCGCACGTCACGGAACCAGGCGCGGCCGGAGTGGTTGCGGAACAGCAGGTGGACCGAAGCCGACTTGAACGGCTTGTCGGAGCTGATGATGGTCCGCTGGAACTCCCAGTCGTGCGTGCCGGTGCGGAAGCGCGCCACCTGGCCCCAGACCGGCGAGCCGTCCTGGTGCTGCAGGTCGACGTACAACGCGTACCCCGCGTCGGGCGAGCCGCCGACCTCCTCGGCTTTGCTCCAGCCCTCAATGGCCAGCTTGGCCGGCGCTGTCTGGGCCAGCGACACGACCTGGTTGGCGCCACGGCTGGCGCCGGCGAAGGCGTCTTCGACCCAGTAGCTGACCGCCCCGTTGCCGACCGGTCGGCGGCGGATCGGGTCCTTGCCCTCCGGCGGCACGGCCCATTCGGGTCGCGGCGCGCGGTCGCTCCAGTCTTCGGCGTAGCGCGCCGTGTTGGCGCCCATGACCAGCGCCTGCCCGCCGCCGCGCAGCCACTCCGCCAGCGTGGCGCAGGCCGCGTTGGACAGAGCCGGCGCGTCGAGCACGATCAGCCCGGACAGGTCGCGCAGGCGCGCGGTGTCGAGGCCCACGTCGGAGACCACGCGGTAGGGCACATGGGCCTTCTGCAGCGTGTGCGCGAAGGCCAGGCACTGCCGGTGCACCGAACTGGAGATCAGGTACGAGCGGGCGGAGAACAGCAGGCCGATCTCGGCCGGCTCCTGCGCCTCGGCCAGTTCCGGCTCCAGGTCGCGGGCCAGGGCGTAGTAGGCTTTGACGATGGACTGGTGCTCCTTGAGCAGGTTGCCGGTCTTTGGGCCGCCCAGACCGAGCCACGACACCGCGCCCTGACTGACGATCTCGGCCAGCGCCACGCGCAGGCGGTCGGCGGCCATGCGGCCGTGGTGCATCTCGCCCTTGGCGTCGGTCAGCAGGTGGTAGGTCACCGACATGGCGGCCGGCCGGCGCCCGTCGTGCTCGCTGAGCGCGTGGGCCACCTTCAGCCAGGGCAGTTGGGTGCCTTCGGGCGGGAATGGCCCGTGCGTGGTGCCTTCGATGCACATCAGGTCGAAGTGGTCACCGTAGGCCCACTGGTACGCGGAGCCACTGTCCTGGTGGTAGGTGCCGTCGAGGGCGAACACCGGTCGGATGGCGCGGGCGGTGCGGCGCAGGTCGGCCAGGAAGTCCATCACGCAGCGGATGCGGAACTCCTGGAGGCCGGCACGCGTGGGCAGGTCAGCAGCCTTGGCGGCGGCGGCCAACTCGGTGGCGGCGAGCTTGCGGCCCTGCGCGAAGGTGGTCCAGCGGGTGCGGCAGTGGGCGCAGAAGCACGGTTCGTAGTGACTGGCGAAGTCGACGTGAACGCCGTCGTGGCCGGCCTGGGCCAGGCCGCGGAACAACTCGCGCGCAGTCTCGAGCCAGAGCGGGTTGTTGACACAGGCGCTCCAGCCGAACTGCCCGACGGTGGGGAACAGCGGATCGTACGGCCGCAGGTAGCTGCCGTCCTCGCGGATGGCCGCGCGAGCCCTGATCCAGGCCTCGTCGTGGCTGCGACTGTCCATGTAGTTGAGCGTGAACCAGCCGCGCGTGCTCAGCTTGTGCGCGCGCGCTTCGGCCGGCTTGGCGCCGTAGGCACAAGTCACGCCAGCCGCGGCCCAGGCGGCCAGGTCGGCCGGCGCCTGGGGCAGGCCCGAGATGAACAGCTCGCGGCACCGTCCGCGCGAGAACGGATCGTTATCAGCCACCGCCGCGGTCACGGCCACCGCGGCCAACGCGCACATCGAACGCCACATGGTGCGGTCTCCACCGCCCCACTATACCAGGCCGCGGCGGCCAGTCCTCTAGCCAGCCTGCCGGTGACGTTGTCCCGTAGGGGCGACCCTTGGGTCGCCCGGCTGCGG
>CAZHGD010000038.1:0-51634 GCA_964531735.1 uncultured Fimbriimonadaceae bacterium
GCCGGCGGCGCGAGTGCTGCCGCCGGCCCGCCGCACCGCGGCTGCGCCGGCGGTTCGCGAGAAGCGGGCCGTAGCGCCCGTGGCTCGCACCGCGGCCCGCTCCGAGGCTGAGTCGGTCATTCCGCTGGGTGACGGGCTCGACGACTTCTGATCGGACTCCACAGCCACGTACAGCCACCGGGCCACCGCCAGCCAGGCGGTGGCCCGGCTTTACGAGCAGGAGTGTGCCGCCGAGCGGCGAACCGGATATCCATGGAAGTCATCATCCGGCCCACTGCTGAGGCGGCCATGGACCTGGCAGCCGCGCTGGTCTCCCGTGCGGTGCAGGACCGACCGCGGCTGGTGCTCGGGCTGGCCACCGGGCGGACCATGGAGGGCGTCTACCAGCGCCTGGTCGACCGGCATCTCTACCATGGTCTCGACTTCTCGCTGGTGGTCACGTTCAACCTGGACGAGTACCTCGGCCTGGCGCCGAACCATCCGGCCTCGTACCACTACTACATGTTCCGGCACCTGTTCTCGCGGGTGAACATCGACCTGCGGAACACGCACCTGCCGCGCGGCGATGCGCGCGACGTGGTGGCCGAGTGCGCCGCGTACGAGCAGCTCATCACCGAGCATGGCGGCGTCGATCTGCAACTGCTGGGCATCGGGCGCACCGGCCACATCGGCTTCAACGAGCCGCTCTCGGCGATGTACTCGCGCACCCGCGCCAAAGCCTTGAGCCCTGAGACGCTCAAGCAGAACGCGGGCCTGTTCGATCCGCCGGCGGACCTGCCGCGCCGGGCCATCACCATGGGCGTCGGCACCATCCTCGAAGCGCGGCGCTGCCTGCTGCTGGCGACCGGCAGCGAGAAGTCCGAGATCATCGCCCAGGCGGTCGAGGGCCCGGTGACGTCGATGATCTCGGCGACCGCGCTCCAGCTCCACCCGCACTGCCGGGTGATCATCGACGAGGCGGCCGCCGCCGACCTGGCGCACCGTGACTACTACCGCTGGATCTACGAGAACGAGCCGGAGTGGGAGCCCTACCGCCTGTTCGATGAAGCAGTGTAGAATGGCGGTCATCAGGAGACGAGGGTGGCGAAGCGAGTCGACTTGCGCGAACGGCTGACGACCGGCGGGCACCTGTTGGCCGATGGGGCCACCGGCACGCAGTTGCAGGCTCGTGGCCTGAGCAGCGGTGAGTGCAGCGAAGCCTGGACCCTATCGCATCCGGACGCGGTGCGGGCCGTGGCGGCCGACTACGCCGCCGCCGGCAGCCACCTGGTCTATACCAACAGCTTCGGGGCCAATCCCTGGCGGCTGGAGCGGCATGGCCTGGGGCCGCGGTTCGAGGAGCTGAACGAGCTCGCCGCGCGACTGGCCCGCGAAGGCATCGGCGAGGAGCGCTGGGTGGTCGGCTCGATGGGGCCCACCGGCGAGTTCCTGGCGCCGCTCGGCACGCTCGAGCCCGAGGCGGTGGCGGCGGCCTACGGCCGGCAGGCGGCGGCGCTGGCCGCCGGCGGCGCCGACGCGCTGGTCTGCGAGACCTTCGCGGCCATCGAGGAGATCGAGGCGGCGGTCCGTGGCGCGCGCGCGGTCACGGAGTTGCCCATCATTGCGTCGCTGACCTACGGCACCGGCGGCCGCACGATGATGGGCGTCTCGCCGGCGCAGGCCGCCACCGTGCTGCGCGAGGCCGGCGCCGATGTCATCGGCCTCAACTGCGGTGATGACCTGAGCGTGGTACTGCCGGTGATTGCCGGCTACCGTGAAGCGGCTCCGGGGCTGCCCGTGCTGGTCAAGCCGAACGCCGGCATGCCCGAGATCCGCGACGGCGCGCCGGTCTGGCCGGTGCCGCCGCAGGAGTTCGCCGCGCTGGCGCGGACCTGGCTGGCGGCCGGCGCCGGCCTCCTCGGCGGCTGCTGCGGCACCAGCCCGGAGTTCATCGCCGCGCTGGCGGCGCTCTGAGCAGGTCCGCGGTGATCATCTCGGCCAGCTACCGGACCGACCTGCCGAGCTTCTACGCCGCCTGGTTCGAGCGGCGCTACCAGGCCGGCTGGTGTCTGGTGCCCAACCCGTTCGATGCCGGCCTGCGCAAGGTGCCGCTGACCGCGCCCGACGTGCAGGGCTACGTCTTCTGGACGCGCAACATCGCGCCGTTCATGGGCAGCCTGCGCCGCCTGCGCGACGACCAGATGCCGTTCGTCGTGCAGTACGGCGTGGTCGGCTACCCGCGCGAGTTGGAGACCCACGTGCCGGCGCAGGAGCGCGCGGTGGGCTGGTGCCTGGAACTGGCCGAGCGCTTCGGCCCGGCCAGTGTGGTCTGGCGCTACGATCCCATCGTGATCACCAGTTTGACCGATGCCGACTGGCACCGTCGGCAGTTCGCCAGCCTCTGCGCTGCGCTGGCCGGCGCCACCGACGAGGTGGTGGTCTCGTTCGCGCAGATGTACCGCAAGACCAATGGCAACCTCAAGCGGGCGGCGGCGGCCGGCGGGTTCACCTACCTTGACCCGGAGCCGGAGTGGAAGCAGCAGCTGCTGCTGGAGCTGACGGCCATGGCGGCGGCGCACGGGTTGCGCCTGAGCGTCTGCGCGCAGCGCGCGCTGCTGTGCAAGGGCCTGGCCGACGCGGCGTGCGTCGATCTGGCACGGCTGGAGCGTGTGGCCGGGCGGCCGTTGACGGCGCCGCGCAAGGCGCACCGCAAGGCCTGCGGCTGCTGGGAGAGCGTCGACATCGGCGTCTACGACACCTGTCCGGCCGGGTGCGTCTACTGCTATGCCAACCGCAACCGCCAGGCGGCCGAGGGCCGCCGCCGGCAGCATCGGCCCGACGATCTGCTGCTCTGGCGGCCGGCGCGGCTGACCGCCGCCGGCGCCGGCCAACTGCTGGCGCTGGCCGAAGGGCGCGAGGATCCGGACCGCGACCAGCTCCGGCTGTTCGACCTGTCGGAGTGGGACGGGGGCCGTTGACCGGGCGCCTCGCGCTGCTATACTCGGCCCATGAAGACTGTCCTCGTCGGTGACCGCATCGCCATCGGTGCCGGTCAACCGCTGTGTCTCATCGCCGGGCCGTGCGTCCTGGAGAGCGAGGCGCGACTGCGCGCCATCGCCGAACGGCTGGTGACCATCTGCGGCCGGTTGGGCCTGCCGTTGGTGCTCAAGGCGAGTTTCGACAAGGCCAACCGCTCCTCGCTGTCCTCGTACCGCGGGCCCGGTTTGCCGGCCGGTCTGGACCTGCTGGGCCGCGTGGGGCGCGACCTGAACGTGCCCACCACCACCGACATCCACGAGCCCTGGCAGGCCGCCCCGGTGGGCGCTGTGGTCGACCTGGTGCAGGTGCCCGCCTTCCTCTGTCGCCAGACCGATCTGCTGTTGGCCGCCGCGGCCACCGGCAAGCCGGTCAACGTCAAGAAGGCTCAGTTCATGGCGGCCGGTGACATGGCCAACGTGGTGGGGAAGCTGCTCGATGGCGGTGCGACCGGGGTGATGCTGACCGAGCGCGGGAGCAGCTTCGGCTACCACAACCTGGTGGTCGACATGCGCTCGCTGGTGGTCTTGCGCGAACTGGGTTGGCCGGTCTGCTTCGACGGCACGCATAGTGTGCAGTTGCCCTCGGCGGCGGGCCAGACCAGCGGCGGTGAACGGCAGTACGTGGCGCCGCTGTGTCGGGCGGCGGCGGCCGTGGGGCTGGACGCGCTGTTCCTCGAGGTGCATGACGCGCCCGACCAGGCGCTGTGCGACGGACCGAACATGGTCCCGCTCGACGAGCTGGAGGCGCTGCTGACGAGTGTGATGCGGATTCGGGAGGCGACGGTATGAGCAGCGGCTGGTTGGCGACAGCCCATGAGGTGTTGCGCATCGAGTTGGAGGCGCTGGCGGCAGTCGAGCGCTCGCTCGACGAGACGCAGTTCGAGCGCGCGGTGCAACTGATCCTCGATCGGCCCGACAAGCGGGTGATCGCCACGGGGATCGGCAAGTCGGGCCACATCGCCCACAAGATCGCCGCGACCATGTCGAGCACCGGGACGCCGACCATCTTCGTCTCGGCGGCCGAGGGCGTGCACGGCGACCTGGGCATGATCCAGCCGGGCGAGGTGGTGCTGGCCTTCAGCTACAGCGGCGAGTCCGATGAGATCGCCGCCTTGCTGCCGGCGCTGGTGCGCCTGCGCACACCGGTGATCGCGGTCACCGGCCGGCCGGACTCGACGCTCGGCCGGCACAGCGAGGTGATCCTCGACGTCGCCGTGGAGCGCGAGGCCTGTCCGCACAATCTGTCGCCCACGGCCAGCACGACGGTGATGCTGGCCATCGGCGACGCGCTGGCCATGACCACCATGAAGGCGCGGCACTTCACCACCGAGGACTTCGCGCGCGTCCATCCGGGTGGCAGCCTGGGGCGCCGCCTGCTGCTGACCGTGGGCGACGTCATGCGCTCGGGCAGCGACCACGCGGTGGTGGCCACGGAGGCGACGGTCACCGAAGCGCTGCTGGTGATGACGCGCTCGCCGATTCGCGGCGTGGTCAACGTGGTCGACGGTGACCGCAAGCTGGTCGGCATCTTCACCGATGGCGACCTGCGCCGCCACTTGCAGGTCGACGGCGCCGACCTGCTGACCAAGCCGATCGGGGCGGTGATGACCGCGAACCCGACGACCATCGGGGCCAACCGGTTGGCCACCGAGGCGCTGGCCATCATGCAGCCGCGCGAATTCGACAATCTCAGCGTCGTCGACGAGCACGGCCGCGCGCTAGGTATCGTGGATGTTCAGGATCTGCTCAAAGCCGGCCTAACCTGAGCCGATGCTCAGTTCAGAGTGTGTTCATGTCGGCTACGAGAGAGCATCGCGAGGCGGGGCGACTCGCCCGGCCGGTGGTTCGCGTGCTGGTCAGCGCGGGCGCCATCGTGCTGTGCTTCCTGCTCATGTTCGGGCGCTGGATGCAGGAGGTCACCGAACTGACGCAGACGCAGCAGGCCGCGCGCATGCGTCAGTTGGTGCATATCTCACGCGCCGCGCTGGCGCCAATCATCCATCGGGTCGACCACCAGGAGTTGGACCGCTCTGAGGCCGTCCGCCAGGCCGCCGAGCACGTGCGGCGCATGCTCTATGTGGACCGCAACGGGCTCAACTACGTGTTCATGGGCACCTACGACGGCTACCTCTGGGCTCAGCCGTACCGTCCCGAACTCGAGGGCACCGACCAGTGGGGCATGGTGGACACCCAAGGCAAGTACATCATCCGCGAACTGGTGGCCATGGCGCAGCGCCAGCCGGAGGGCGGCTTCGTCACCTACCTGTACCCGGTGCCGGGCAGCGGTGAGATCCAGCAGAAGCTGACGTTCGTGATCGGCATACCGGAGCTGGGCTGCTTCCTCGGCACGGGCACCTACCTGGCCGGGCCGTTGCGTGAGCAGCAGGGCCTGCTGCGCCGCGCGCGGGCCTGGTCCATTGCCTTTCTGCTGCTGGTGCTGGTGCCGATCGGCATCTCGTTGGCCGAGGTGGTGCAGCGCAACGCCCAACTGGCCACCGAGATGGCCGAACGCAAGCAGGCCGAGGAGCAGCGTCTGGCCCTCGAACGCCAACTGCTGCACGCGCAGAAGCTCGAGAGCCTGGGCCTCATGGCCGGGGGTGTGGCTCACGACTTCAACAACATCCTGGCGGTTGTCCTCGGCCACGCCGACCTGGCGCGCTTGCTGGTGCCCGACGGTAGTGAGGCGCAGGCCAGCATCGATGACATCATTGCCGCCGGCGTGCGGGCCACTGGCTTGTGCCGCCAGATGCTGGCCTACTCGGGTCGCGGGCGCTTCGTGGACGAACCGGTCGATCTGAGCGTCGAAGTGCGCCAGATGGTGGACATACTGCGGGCCACCACGGCCAAGACCGCCCAGTTGGAGATGGACCTGGCCGAAGGGCTGCCGGCGGTCCTGGCCGACGCGTCGCAGATCCAGCAGGTGGTGCTCAACCTGGTGGTCAACGCCGCCGAAGCAGTCAAGGGGCATGGCCTGGTCAGCATCGCCACCGGCGAGGCCTGGTGCACCGCCGAGACGCTGCGCAGTCCGTGGTCGGGCGAGTCGCTCGAAGCGGGCCGTTATGTCTGGCTGGAGGTGGCTGACAACGGGGTCGGCATGGACGAGGAGACGCAGCAGCGCATCTTCGACCCGTTCTTCAGCACCAAGTTCACTGGTCGTGGCCTGGGCCTGGCGGCGGTACTCGGCATTGTGCGCGGACACCGCGGCACGGTGCTGCTGGACAGCGCCCCCGGGCGCGGCACGACCTTCCGGGTGCTGTTCCCCGCGACCGATCGGCCAGTGTCGGCGCCGGCGGCGGTACCGGAGGGGCTGACGGCCTGGAGCGACGGCGGCAAGATCCTGGTTGTGGACGACGACGACCTGGTTCGCGATGTCGCCGGCCGCATCCTGGCGACCATGGGCTTCACGCCGATCCCGGCTGGCAGCGGACCCGAGGCCGTGGCGACTTGGCGCGAGCAGGGCGACGACATCGACTGCGTGCTGCTCGACCTGACCATGCCGGGCATGAGCGGGGCCGAGGTGTTCCGCGCCATACGCGAGCTCTCGCCGCAGGCGCGGATCATCCTGACCAGCGGGTACGACGAGCAGGAAGCCACCCGCGATCTGGTCGGGCAGGGACTGGCGGCGTTCCACCAGAAGCCATACCTGGCGGCCGATCTGGCCGCCACGCTCCGCGCGGTGCTGTCGGCGCCGACCGACGGGGCCTTGACGAAGTGACCGCAGCCGGAGGGCAGGTGCGCAGCGCTGGGTGGCGAATGGCCGGCGGACGAAGGAGCCGGCCATGGGCCAGTCGACCGTGACCGTTGCAGCGGTTGCCCCCGAGCGCACGTTCAGCATCACGGCGCGCCTGCGAGACCTGGCCGCGGCCGCTGTGGCGCGCGCCCAGCAGCCACCGGCTTGCCAGCGGCACGAGACCCAGACAGCGGCCTACTTCGGTCCGTTGGCCGAACTGCCGCTGCCTGAACGGCAGGCACGCTCGTTGGCCGCGGCCATGGTTGCGGAGCCGGTGCGGCTGTTCCCCGGCGAGCGCCTGCACGGCCTGGTCTACGGCGGCGCCGATCCCCAGTGGCACAGCGGCGAGTGGGCCGAGCACTCGGCCGTCATCGCCGCCCAGCAGCGCACTGCCGCAGAGGTGCCTGAGTTGGCCGCGCTGGTCCGGCAACCGCCGGGCGGCGAGTCGTTCCTCATCGACGGTGGCGGCGCGCCCGGCCACATCGCCTGGAACTGGCACTGGCTGCTGGCGCAAGGGGCCGACGGCCTGCTGGCCACGGTCCGCGAGCGCGAAGCGACGGCGGCCGACGAGCGCGCGCGGTCGTTCTACCAAGGCGCGGGCATCCTGCTCACGGCGATGCTCGAGTGGAACCAGTGCCATGTGGCGGCCCTCTGCGCGCAACGCGCCGCCGCCACGGATCCGCTGGAGCGGCAGCGGCTGGCCGAGGCCGTCGAGCTGCTGACCCGGGTGCCGGCGCAGCCGGCGCGCACGTTCCACGAGGCGCTGCAGAGCTTCTGGTTCCAGTGGCTGGCGGTCATGTACGAGGTGCCCTACGGTGGCAACAGTCCGGGCCGCTTCGACTACTTCCTCTGGCCCTACCTGCGCGACGACCTGGCGGCCGGGCGCGAGACGCTACAGTCCGCCGGCGAGCTGGTGGCCGAGCTGTTCATCAAGCTCGACGAGCGCATACACGCCGTCGACGGGAACGTCAACACCATCGTGCTCGGCGGTCGTGGGCCCGATGGGGCCGACGCCGTCAGTCCGCTCAGTTGGCTGCTCCTCGACGTGTTCGAGCAGCTCGACCTGACCCATCCGGCGGTCTACACGCGGGTCAGCGCGGCCAATCCGCCCGCGTGGCGCGAGCGCTGTGCGCGCTATCTGCTGACCGGCGGCAACCGCGCGCAATTGCTCGCCGACGAGCCGATCATCGCGGCGATGACCCGTGACGGCCGCATGCCCGAGGCCGACGCGGCGATGTACATGTGCGGCGGCTGCATGGAACTCAGCCCGCACGGTCTGAACTCCGATCTGCTGTTCTCGTTCACCTACAACCTGCCGAAGACGCTCGAACTGGTGCTGACCGGTGGCGAGTGCCTGACCACGGGCCAGCCGCGGCTGGCGGTACCTGGCGGCCTGCGTGACTGCGCCGGCTTCGAGGAGCTGTGGTCGCTGTACGAGGGCGAGACGCGCCGGGCGCTACAGACCAAGTTCCGCCAGCTCGACCTCTACTGCGACGAGATGGCGCGGTGCCGACCAGCCTTCCTGCAATCGGTGATGGTCAGCGACTGCCTGGAGCGGGGTCGGTCGCTGCAGGACGGCGGGGCGCGCTACGCCGACTACGGTGGGGCGCCGCTGGGTGCCCAGAACGTGGCCGATTCGCTCTACGCGGTGGAGCAGGCCGTGTTCGAGCAAGGCTTCTGCGACGCCGACGAACTGCTGGCGGCGCTGCGCGCCGACTTCGTCGGCCACGAGCGGCTGCACCGGCGCTTGCAGGCGCTGCCGAAGTACGGCTTGGGCGACGCCGGCGCCGACGGCATGATGGCGCGCGTGCTGCGGAGCGTGTGCGGCATCTTCGACGACTGGCGCACGCGCTGGGGCGGGCGCGTCAAGCCGATGATGTTCACCTTCGTCTGGGCGCCGCAGATGGGCCGCAGCCTGGGTGCGTCACCCGATGGTCGCCGGGCGGGGCAACCGATCGGGCATGGCCTGACGCCGCAGGCGGCGGGTATGGCGCAGGGGCTGACCGCCTCGATGGGCTCGTGTCTGTCGCTGCCGACCGAGCTGGTCAGCGGCGGGGCCACCACCATGTGGGACCTGGACGCCGACTGGGTCACCGAGCCGCTGGTGCAGGCGGTGGTGGCGGCGTTCGTGCAGCAGGGCGGGCAGATCTTCCAGGGCAACATGACCAGCGTGGCCGATCTGCGCGCCGCGCTGGAGCGGCCCGACGACTACCGCCACCTGTTCGTGCGCGTCGGCGGTTTCTCGGCGCGCTTCACCAGCCTCGGCCGCGACCTGCAAGCAGAGATCATCGCGCGGCACCGGCATCGCAACTGACGGTGTCTCTGGCGTGCCGCCCACCCTAGCCAAGGGAGCCCGTAATGCCCACGACTGCCGACATGGAGACCCTCTACCAGCAGCGGCTGGCGCGCTACGTCACCGCGATGCGCAACGGGCGGCCGGATCGGGTGCCGATTCGGCCGTTCGTGGCCGAGTTCACCGCCAAGTACGCCGGCTACACCTGCCAACAGGTGACCCAGGACTACGAGTGCGCCTTCGCCGCCGCGCGCCGGTGCGCCGCCGACTTCGACTGGGACGCCGTGGTCGGCAACATGGTCTATGTCTGGACCGGGTTGACGCAGGCCATCGGCTTGCGCTACTACGCCTCGCCCGGCGTCGAGATCTCGCCGGAAGTCGGCTTCCAGTACCTGGAGCCGCCCGAGGGCGAGGCGTTCATGCAGCCGGAGGAGTACGATCACCTCATCGAGGACCCGACCGGCTTCCTGTTCAACGTCTGGCTGCCGCGGGTCAGCCATGACGTGGTGGCGCCGGGCCAGGCCAGCTCGCTGCGCCACAACCTGTCGTTCCTCAAGGGCGGCATGGCCATGCTGCAGTACTTCAACGCCTTCGGCACGCAGGCGGCGCGGCTGCGTAGCGAATCGGGCACCGTCTCGGCCATCGCCGGCATCCTCAAGGCGCCGTTCGACATCCTGGCCGACAAGCTACGCGGCTACATCGGTCTGATGATGGACCTCTACGAGCGGCCCGAGAAGGTCATCGCCGCGTGCCGCGCGCTGGCGCCGCATCTGCTGCAGGTGGCGCTGATGGGCGCCGACCCGGAGCGGCAGGTGCCCGTGGGCTTCTGGATGCACCGCGGCTGCGTGCCGTTCGTTTCGCACGAGCACTTCCAGACCATCTACTGGCCGACGCTGCGGCCGATCATCGAGTCGCTCTGGGCGGCGGGCCACCAGACGCTGTTCTACGCCGAAGGTGACTGGAACGCGCACCTCGACTACTTCGCCGAACTGCCCGACCGCAGCATCGTCTACCACGTCGACCGTGCCGACATCTACGAGGTCCACGCCCGGCTGGGCCGCCAGTTCTGCCTCAGCGGCGGCATTCCCAACGTGCTGCTCGGCTACGGCACACCGGAGCAGGTGCGCGACTGCTGCCGCAAGGTGCTCGAGGGCGTGGCCGGTGACGGCGGCTACATCATGGATGCCTCGGCCATCGTGCAGAACGACGCCAAGGTGGAGAACCTGCGCGCGATGACCGACATCACGCGCGCGTTGGGCGTCTACGACCGCGCCGACCCGGTGCCGCCGACGCCACCAGCCGCGCCGGCTCCGGCGCTGGCGGGCTTCCCGACCACCGACCGCGCGCCGGGCGTCTGCGTGCCGTGGGCCGAGAAGCTGGCCGAACTCAACGGCATCCAGGGCGACGCGGCGCTGGTCCAGCGCGTCTGGGAAGACGTGGACATCCTCGGCTACCTGTACATCTGGCAGGTGCTGTTGTCGTTCTGAGCGGGGGTCGAGACGGCCAAGGGGATGGCGCCACTTCCTGCCCCGGGCGCGGCCGACTGGGCCGCGCCGCTACGCCGACCTGTCTCTCCGGGCCACACCGCGAACCTTTGCCCGGGTCGATGCGCCCTTACCAACAGGTGACCCGCAATGGACACGCGCAGCGACGAGACCCTGGCGGAGCAGGCCCAGCGAGGCGATGAGGCGGCGTTTGTGGCGCTGCTACGGCGCCATGGCGGCGGACTGCTGGCGCTGCTGAGGCGCAGCCTGACCGATCCCGACGACGTGTCGGACGCCTGGGCCGAGACGCTGTACCAGGCCTGGCGCGACCTGCCAGGGCTGCGCCGGCCGGCGGCGGTGCGCGCGTGGCTGGTGGCAATTGCGCGGCAGCGGTCACGCGATCTGTTGCGCCGGCGCGGGCGGACGCCGACGCCGGAGGATCCGGACGTCGTCACCGCCTGGCTGGACAGTGCGGCCGGTGCGTCGCACGGCCCGTCGGCGGTGAGCGAAGCGCTCGGCGAGCTGCCGCCGGCCGAGCAGGACGCGGCGCGGCGGTTCTATCTCGACGGGCAGAGCATCGCCGAGATTGCGGCGGCCACCAACGCACCGGCCGGCACGGTGAAGCGCCGGCTGTTCATGGCCCGGCAGCGACTGCGCGGCTGGGCGATGGCGGCGACCTCGAAGGAGCAGACCGATGAGACATGAAGCGGGCCAGTTGGCGCAGCCGTTTCCGCTGTTGCGGCCGGAGGTCATCGTGACCGATCTGGCGCTGCAGCCGCCGGCCGTGGACTACCGCGGGCTGGTCGGCTGGGAGATCGCGCCGGAGTTGGGTGCCGAGGCGCTCTGGGCCAACTACGAGCGCGACGGCCGGCTGACCGAGGTGTGCGAGTTGTACGTCCTGGGCGAGGCCGCGGTCCACGGCGAGGAAGGCGTCGAGATCGGCGTGGAGACCTGGGAGCCGGAGTGTGGCTGGTACGGCAAACACGAGCGGATGTTCGCGCGGCTGACCGAGGACAGCAAGGAGTGGCTGGCCATTTGGTGGGACCGCCACCCGCGCCACCAGCGCCGCCTGACGACGTTCCTCGACGAGGGCTTCGACGACGCCTGGGGCCGCTGGCCGCGGCGCATTGCCGATGATGGCTGGCTTCAGCCCGACGGCGAAGGCGGCTGGCGCCAGGCGGCACCCGAGGGCGTCGAGCCCACCTACTACACCGGCCGCGGAGCCGCTGAGGTGCGCTGCGGCGAGCGGCGCTTCACCTGCCTGCGTGGCATCGGCATCGAGGATCCGGTGGGCGAGAATGCGGTGCTCACGGAGCACTTCTACACCTTCGCCGGGGACTCGGTGTACCTGCGCCACTGGCGCGCCGAACTGCCCGACAGCCCGCCGGGCGAGCGGCTGCGTCTGGACGGGCGGGCGTATGTGGTCTGGTACCACACGCTCTCGGGGCGCCTGTTGGGCCTGAGTGGCGGCTGAGCCGAAGCCGACACTGCTGGCGCGCCGAGCGGCGCGCCAGCATGGCCGACTACTCCTCGAAGCACCCGTACTCGGTGAGGATGTGCTGGCCGATCTGGTAGAGCAGTGCGATGGCCTGCTGTCGGAGCGGCAGCGGAACGTCCATCAGTCGAGTCACCTGTTCGCCGCGGTACTGCCATTCGCGGCGGTAGTTGGGCCAGACGCCGCTGTCGCGGAGGATGTGGCACGCTTCGAAAGTGAAGTAGCCGTCGTACCCGACATCCAGCAAGCCCTGCATGACGGCGTCCAGGTTGGTGGTGCCCTGGAACGGCGCGACGTGCGAGTCCATGTCGCCGTAGTTGTCGGCGATGTGGAGGGCGCGCAGGTGGCCGCCCAGCTCGACGATGCTCCGGTACTGGTCGACGCCCTGGATGTTGGCGTGGCCGGTGTCCCAGCAGACGCCGAGGAGCGGGTGGTCGATCGCCTCGACCAGCTCCAGCAGCTCGGCGGCCGTCGAGGGGTGGTTGCGCGGGCTCTGCTGCGGTGTCGGTGCGTGCCGGTCGCAGGAGTTCTCGATGAGTACGGCCACCCCGGTCCGTTCCATGACCGGGAACAGCCGGGCGAAGAACTCGCGGTTGCGTTGCAGGTTCAGCCGGCGGTTGTCGCGCGACGGGTAGCCGCCGATGTCCTGCTGGTGGGTCACGATGCGCGGGATGCCGAGCCGGCTGCACATCTCGATGGAGCGCTGCGTGGCCCCCAGAAACACGTCGAAGGTGTCGTCCGAGCCGTGGATGTTGCCGTCCGGCGCATGGGCCTGACAGAAGCGGACACCGCGCTCGGCGGCCGCTTCACCGCCGTCGTCGGCCCACTGTTGCCAGCGGTCGTCGAGCAGTGGCGAGCCGGCGAAGACGGCCCGGTAGAGGTTCAGGTCGAGATACCGGAATCCGGTGCCGTCGTAGCACCTGACGAGTTCCGAGAGGACCTGCGAATGGCGACTGAAGTCGCCGGTCGTGGTGGCCAGTTTCATGGGGGGTGGTGCTCCAGGAGGCCCGTCGCGCGCAAGGCGTCGACGCATGGTTGGCGAGCGGCCCGCGGCCACCTTCCGGAGACGCCTCTGCGCTTGGCAGGACTGGGTAGCACCGGCTTCCAGCCGGTGGGCAAGGGCGGTCCGCAGACGCCAGGCGGCCGACGAACCGGCGCAGGCTGGAAGCCTGCGCTACCCGCCGACGCGGGTGAGCTGGCGCCTCACGTGCGGACCGTCAGCCCGGCGCTGGAGTTCAGCTCGCAGCCGGTCACATGACGGGCCTCGTCGCTGGCCAGCCAGGCACACGCCGCGCCGTACTCGTCGGGCGTGTTGAACTGGCCCCACGGCAGGCGCTCGGCGATCTGCTCCAGTTCAGTGGCGCTACGACCTTCACCGGCCTGGACCTCGTACTCCTTCTCGGTGAGCACCCAGCCGACGGTGAGCCAGTTGACCCGGATGTGGTCCGGCGCGAGCAGCTTGGCCAGGTTCATCGTCAGGTTCAGCAGCGCGCCCTTGCTGACGCCATAGGCCAGCAGCGAGCGCCCGGCGACGTAGGCGTTGCCGGAGCCGACGTTGATGATGCAGCCGCCACCCCGCTGCCGCATGTACGGCAGCGCGGCCTGCGCGCAGAGGAACGGGCCGCGCAGGTTGGTGACCATGATGTCGTCCCACAACTCAGGCGTGGTCTCTTCCAGGCTGGCGCGCGGGAAGATGCCGGCGTTGTTGACGAGCACGTCGAGGCCGCCGTAGGCGGCGCCGGCGGCGTCGCAGAGCGCGCGGCAGTCGTCCGGTGAGCGCAGATCGCAGCGCTGAAAGCGCGCCTGGCCGCCGGCGGCAACGATGGCCTCGACGACCGCCTGGCCGGCGTCCTCGCGCCGACCGCTGACCACCACGCGCGCGCCGTCGGCGGCCAGCCGCTGCGCGATGGCCGCGCCGATGCCGCTGGTCGAGCCGGTGACCACGGCGACCTTGCCGCTCAGTTGCTGCGCCACAGAGCACCTCCGTCCAACTGGTGTCTAGAATACCGTGACGCGCACGGATTGCGGGCCGGCAGTCTGGTCGAGGCGCAGCTCGCCCAACCGCCGCGGGTTGATGTAGTTGTCGGGCCGGCCGAGCCACATGAGCTGCGTCTTGCGGCGGTTGCCCTGATCGCCGTCGTCCACCGCCACGTCGAAGCCGAACGCGGTCACCGGCCGGCCGGCCACCTGGTCGAGCGTGGCGCGCGGCATGGCCAGCGTGAACCGGTAGCCGTGCGGGCGGGCCTCGTAGCGTGGCACCATGGCCAGCAGCGCTGGCGCAGGCGCGTCCTCGTTCGGTGTGGTCAGCAGCGGCTTCTGGTTGCCGGCCGGTGGGCTCATGAACAGCGTGGCGCAGGTGCGCGCGAACCAGGGCCGGCCGCGCTGGGCGTCGTCGCGCAGGTCGAGGAAGACCTCGACGCCGTCGCCGTTCGGCGCGCCGTGCGTGGTCACCTGGTCGTCGGTGACGTCGACGCGGAGGGTGACGGCCTCGGCGTCGGCCGCCAGGTAGATGGCGGCGCTCAGGTCGTCATCGCCGTTCCAGTCGTCGAACCCGAGCGTCCGGTGCGGACCGCCGAGCAGTGCCAGGGGCACCGCGGCGGCGGGCGAGCCGGCGGCCGGAAGCGTCAGGCGCGGCACGATGGTGGCGCGCGCGAGCGCGAACGCGGTCTGCGGACCGCTCTCGGCCCGCACCCAGAGCGGCCACTCCATCGACCGCCCGCCGCTCAGCGTGTGCGGCAGGGCCAACTCACCGGCGGCGGCGACGGTGCCGCCGGCTGGTAGGTCGAGCAGCGTTCGCGGGGTGGCCGGGCGGTCGCCCAGCAGCCGGACCATGCGCGCGGGGCCGAGGCTGCGAAGCTGGACGGGCACGGACACGCGGCCGCCCAACTCGGCCGTGGTGACCAGCGGCGGCAGCGTTACCTGCAACTCGGCGGGCCGGCCGATGGCGTCGCTGAAGGCGCGGAACAGCTCCTGGGCCATGATGGCGTGTTCGGGCTCGCGCGGGTGGATGAAGTAGGGGAAGAAGCCGCGGTAGTCCTTCTCCTCCTGCTTCAGCGCGGTGTCGGCATCGGCCACGGGCACGCGGAGCCGCTCGCCGATCTGCCGAGCCGTGGCCGGGAAGGGCATGTCGCGCCGCGGCTCCATCATCGGTGGCGTGACGATCACGCAGGCCGCGCCGGCCGCGTGGCTGCGGGCCACGAGTGCGCGCAGGTTGTCGGCGTACTTCGCCAGGTTGGCCTGGCCGTCGCCGACGCCCTTGTCGTTGCCGCCGAACTGCAAGACCACCAAGTTCGGCTTGAGCGGCGCGACGCGCTCGTCGAAGCCGGCCAGGGCGTCGCCGCTGCGTTGGCCCGGCACGCCCAGGTTGCTGGTGGTCACCGGGGTGCGGGGCCAGCGTTCCTGCACCATGCGGCAGAACAGGGCGGCGAAGCCCTCGGTGTTCGGGTGCGGCAAGTGCATGCCGGTGCTGATGCTGTCGCCCAGGAACACGAAGCGGACCGGCTGACCACCGTCCAGCCGGTGGGCCAGCGCTTCGCCGGGCGGCCCGGCGCAGAGCGCCGAAGCGGACAACAGCCAGGCCAACACGACGGGCATCACCACCACCTCACGCCTATCTTACACGTCCGGCCTCGTCCGGTGGTTCACGAACCTGTGGCACAGCGGCGGGTCGGGGCACGGAGAGGAGGTGCGCGATCGTCGGCCAAACCATGGTTCGGCGAGGTGGCGGCGATGTGGGCCCTGCTCGGAATGCTGGTGACGGGACTGGCGGCGGTGCCCACCGAGGGCGTGGTCACCGCCGCGACGCGCGACTGGGTGGTGCCGTTCGACGGCACGCGGTGCTGGACGATTCGGCAGCTCAGCTACCGCGACCGGCTGGTCTCGCACGCCAACGGCTTCCACGGCACGGTGATTGCCACCGGTCGACCGGTGAAGCCGGGCACGCAGGCCTCGTTCATCGGCACCGGACATGACGAGGGCGGTCGCGAACAGGTCGAGACGGTGACCATCGAGCACGGCGGCGAGACGGCCGAGCCCGTGCCCGGCCGCCGCTACGAAGGCGCGCCGTTTGTGCTTCGCAAGCAGTCGCGGCTGGCGGCACTCCGACACCAGGCCGAGATCAGCATCCTCGATGACCGTCTGGTGGAACACCACCGCTACGAGGCCATCGAGGACCAGCCCGTGGCGCTGCTCTATGCCTTCATGCACTGCTGGCAGCCGACGTTCGGGCGGTTCGCGGCGCAGTTGCCGGACGGCCAGCGCCTGACGGGCTCGTTCGCCAGTCGCGGCGGCCATCAGGTCGACCGTGACGTGCAGTGGTCGGCCATCTACGACGATGCGGCGCGAGTCGGTGTGCTGACCTGCTATCCTGAGGTCTACCGAGCACAATGGCACGGGGCCGGGACTTTCTACTGGGACCTGGACCGCTACCACAAACAGTACTTGCACCTGCTGGGCAAAGGCGTCATCACCAAGGGCACGCGGTACGACCTGACCGTGGTGGTGCGCGCCTTCACCGCCCCGCCGGAGCAGTGGGTTGAGACGGCGGCTGCTCTGGCGGCCGACACGTACCCGAGTGTCAAGCGCGAGACGCGTTGAGGAAGGAGCCGTCAGACGATGGACCTGTCACAAGCCATCACCATTTTGGAGGCTATGACGTTCACGCCCATGACGCCACTGGAGATGGCCGACCTGGAGCAGTTCCGCTACGCCGAGCCCCGGCCGACCTACCGCGATATCGCGCAGATCCTGGCGATGCTGGAGCGGTTCGACCTGGTGCGGCGCGAGGGCATCGGCGACTCCACGACCAGCGAGTGGCGCCAGACGCCGGTGGCCAAGGGCATTCGTTCGGTGGCCGCGCTGCAGCAGTACATGAGTGAGAAGCTGGGCAGCGACTCGGACCTGTCGGACCTGGAGCAGCACGTGCTCGACGCGTTGGCGGCCATCGGTGGCCGCTCGGACCTGCCGACGATCAACGCGAGGATGCCCGGCGGTCCGACGACGGAGACGGACAGTGTCTTCCAGGCCATCGCCGAACTGCAGGGCCAGGGCCTGGTGGCGCTCAGTTGGGGGCAGACCGTGTCGGACTGGCCCTATCTGCGCTTGACCCGCAAAGGCTGGCTGAAGGCGCTGACCGGGCGGTAGTGGCGGCCGGCCGGTGACGGCCGAACGGAGGAGACGCGGTTGCATCCGCATCACGGTGGCGGGCACGGATTCGGCTTCGGTCGCCGGCGCGGCCAGGGCGTGGCGGCCGAGCGGTCGGCCAGCCTGCACGAGGAGCTGCCGGCCGAGGTGGCGGCGTTGGTCGAGCAGCACGGCGTCACTCCGCGGCTGAGCGTGGCGGCTGACGTCGGGCCGGGCGGGCGCTACGCTCGCGTCTGGCTGGTCGCCGACCCGGAGCGGGTGCTGGTCATCGGTCCAAACGGCGCCGGACCGGAGGTGACCCACGACGTGCCGTTGGCCGAGCTGCGGGCCGTGCGCGTGGACGGTCTGGTGGGCAGTCAGTCGCTGGTGGTCGAGCGCGGCGACGATGACCTGGAACTGGTGCGCTACACCAATGCGCAGGCCAAACGCTTCGCCAAGGTGCGCAAGCGGCTGGACGACTGGCGCCAAGGCGAGGTGAAGGACGGCGAAGAGGACGCTGACGACGGCGACCGGACTTGCTCGCGCTGCAAGCGGCCGTATCCGGCCGACTCGCACGTGTGCCCCGTGTGCGTCAACCGGCGTCATGCCCTGCGGCGGCTCGGCGCTTACCTGCGCCCGCACCTGGGCAAAGTGGCGTCGGTCAGCCTGCTGATCGTCGTCGGCAGCTTCCTGCAACTGCTGCAACCGCAGATCAGCGGTCTGTTCTTCGATCGGGTGCTGGCCCCCACCAGCGATCCGACGCGCCAGGCCGGTCGCTGGGTCGCCTGGATGTTCACCACCGGCGACCGCCGGACGCTGCTCTACCAGATGATCGCGGTCATGCTGGTCATGCAGATCGTGGGCGTGCAACTGCGGGTCATGCAGGGCCGCATCTCGGCCTGGCTGGCCTACTGGGTCATCCATGACGTGCGCGCCGAGCTGTACGCGCACCTGCAGACGCTGACCGTGCGCTACTTCGACAAGCGCCAGACCGGCGCGGTAATGTCGCGCGTCACCCAGGACACCCGAGCGATGCAGGGCTTCCTGGTGGACGGCAGCCAGATGATGCTCGACAGCCTGCTCAAGCTGGTGGCCGTGGTGCTGATTCTGCTCTACGAGAACTGGCGGCTGACGCTCTTCACCGTGCTGCCGTCGCCGTTCATGCTGGCTCTGGCCACAGCCGCGTTCCGGCGGATGCGCATCCTGTACGGCCGGCTGTGGCAGCGCTGGGAGCTGCTGACGGCGGTGCTCCAGGACAGCCTCGGTGGGGTGCGGGTGGTCAAGGCGTTCGCCGGTGAGCCGCGCGAGATCGAGCGGGTCAACCGCCGCAGCAGCGATCTGGCCGACGCGGGGACCGCGGCCAACCAGATGCGCGCCACGGTGTTCCCCTGGCTGATGTTCACCATCGAGTTCGGCACCATCGTGGTCTGGTTCTATGGCGGCTTGCAGGTCATCGGCCAGCACATGACCACCGGGCAGGTGCTGCAGTTCCTCACCTACCTGTTCCTGTTCTACGGCCCGATGCAGTGGATCAGCCAGTTGTTCAACTGGTTCAACGAGACCATGGCCGCCGCCGAGCGCGTCTGGGAGGTGCTCGACGAGAAGCCGGACGTCCGCGAGGCCGAGACGCCGGTGGTGCTCGACCACGTCGCCGGCCGGTTCGTCTTCGAGCACGTCACCTTCGGCTATGAGGCCCACGAGCCGGTGCTGAAGGATGTCTGCCTGGAGGTGGAGCCCGGCGAGATGATCGGTCTGGTGGGCCATAGTGGCGCCGGCAAGTCCACCTTGATCAACCTGGTCTGCCGGTTCTACGATGTCGACGAAGGCCGCATCATGCTGGACGGCCACGACATCCGTGACATCGCGCAGCGTGACTACCGGCAGAACATCGGCGTGGTGCTGCAGGACAGCTATCTGTTCAACGGCACGGTGTTCCAGAACATCAGCTACGGCCGACCCGAGGCGGCGATTGAAGAGGTGCTGGCCGCGGCGAAGGCCGCCAATGCGCACGACTTCATCACGCAGTTCGCCGACGGCTACGATACCGTGGTGGGCGAGCGGGGTCACCGACTGAGCGGCGGCGAGCGGCAGCGGATCAGCATCGCGCGCGCGATTCTGCACAACCCGCGCGTGCTCATCCTCGACGAGGCCACGGCCTCGGTCGACACCGAGACCGAGCGGCAGATCCAGGACGCGCTGCGGCGCCTGGTGAAAGGGCGCACCACGTTCGCCATCGCCCACCGGCTGTCGACGCTGCGCCATGCCGACCGGTTGGTGGTGATCGATAAGGGCCGCATCGCCGAAATGGGCACGCACGACGAGCTGATGAACAAGACCGGCGGCACCTTCCGGCGCCTGGTGGACATGCAGACCGAGATGAACCGCATCCACTATGTCGGAGGCTAGCGGCATGGTCTGGGCGCGGGGCCTGCTGGTGGTCATCGACGTGCAGCAGCGGCTGGTGCCGGCCATGGCCGAGTTCGCACCGGTGCTGCGCAACGTGCGGCGGCTCATCCGCGGTTGGCAGGTGTTGGAGTCGCCCATCGTCGTCACCGAGCAGTACCCGCGCGGGCTCGGGCCGACCGTGCCCTCGGTGGCCGGACTGGTGCCCGGTCCGTACCTGGACAAGGTGGCCTTCAGTTGCTTCGGCAGCCCGGTCTTCCGCGAGGCGACAGCGGGGCACTCCTCGCTGATTCTCTGTGGCCTCGAGGCGCACGTCTGCGTGCTTCAGACCGCGCTCGACGGCCTAGCCGACGGCCGGGCGGTGACGGTGGTGGCCGACGCGGTGACCTCGCGCGAGCCGCTGAACCGTGAACTGGCGCTGCGCCAGGCCGCCCAGGCCGGCGCCACCGTGACCAGCACCGAGAGCGTGCTGTTCGCGGCGCTGGGCGAGGCGGCGGGCGAGCGGTTCAAGGCCATCTCGCGGCTGGTGCGGTGAGCCGCGGCGAGACCTGCGTGGTACACTAGCCGCGATGGGGCGTGCGTGGGGTCAACGATGCGGGCGACACAGCACCGGCGGCAGGATCCTCGGCGAATCGGACCCGTACCGGCTGACGCCGACCTTGCCGGGGCCGCCGAGCGGGCGACCTATGTTGGCAGTCAGGAGCACAAGAGTAGCCCCTCATCGGCGGGTCGCCGGCCGCGCCCAAGGGCGAATGCCACGATCTGCGACGCAGCCCTCGCCAACCGTGAGGCCGAGATCACTGAAGTGCTCCGACAGGCGATCCGCGACGGCAAGGTGGGGGCCTACTGGACGAACGGGTTGCCCAAGAAGGCATGGGCGGTGTTTGAGGGCCGGCCCTACGAAGCCAGTCTGAGCAACGAGGGGCAGGGCTGGTACCATGCCTACGAGCTTACGGAGCCCGAGGTGCCGGAAGGGATATGATGGGACTCGCCTTCGAGTTTGACTGGGCTGATCCGGGCAAGGCCAGGGGGCACGAACTGCGGGCCACCTGGGCCACGCTGTCCATCCGGGTCAATGGCCAGTCGGCCACCATCCACCGCGACACTGAGACGGGCGAGTTGAGCGAGTGCTTGTGCCTGCCGTTGTACCCCTTGGCCGAGTGGCTGGTCACTCACTGGTGGGCGCTGCGCAGTGAGGTATGGGTGCCCCATCTGCCGCGTAGCCGGACCTTTGCTCGCCGGCACGATCTGGCTGCCGCGCGACAAGGGTTTGCCCTACCGGCCCTACAGATCTGCTCTGAGGGCCCGGAAACGCGCCTGCGTTGGCAGGCGGCCAGCCTCCCGAGTTGCCGGCTGGACTTCGTGAGCGGCGGCGACCAGCGGTTGCCTTCGGAGGACGTGTGCGGCGAACTGAGTCGCTTCGTGAACGCGGTCTGTGCTCGGCTGGGCCAGCAAGGCCTCGAAGCAAGCTGGCTGCAGCACGAATGGCGGGTCGTCCAGGAGACGCTGCCCGACGAGGCCGAGTTCTGTGCGGCGGTGGCTGCGGCCGGCCTCGACCCCTACGACCTCAGTGAGGGTCTGGCAGATCAGTTGCTGAGCGTAATCGAGCGGGTGCCGCGCTCGCTGCGCGAAGATGCCCTGGCGCTGGTCGACGGCAACGCGCTGGTCGAGGGGCTGGACAGCATCTTCGCGGCCTTGGCGATCGCGCACCGCCAACCCACCCAGTTGACCGAGTTGGTCGCGGTGCGCGGAGCCATCCGGGCCGCGGGCTCCGACGAGTTGCCATGGCAGCAAGGCTACGAACGGGCACGCGAGCTACGACACCTGTTGGGCCTTGATGGGCAGGTGCTGCCGTCGTGGCAGGCCCTGCGGCAAGCGCTACGCGTGAGCGAGGCCGACGCCGCCGGCGCCATCCACGGAGCCGCCGGCCTGGCCCGGTACGATGCGGTGGTGGGGCAGAACGCCGCCGGCAGTCCGGGCTTTGTGCTCCGCCGGCCGCCGGAGCAGGTGGGTGGCCGGTTCGCGTTGGTGCGTGCGCTCCACGAGTACCTGGTCGCGCCCGATGGTTCGCCGGGAGCCATAGTGTCACGAGCGCAGACTGCCCGGCAGAGCTGCTCGCGGGCCTTTGCCGCGGAGTTCCTGGCGCCTCGGGAGGCGTTGGCGGCCCGCCTGGAGAACTCGGCGGCCGACGACGCCTGCATCGGCGAACTGGCCGACGAATTCGGTGTCTCCGAGTTCGTCATCTGGCACCAGATTGACAACCACGGCCTCGCCCCGCTGGCCACGTCATGGGAGCCCGCGACGAGCTCTGGTCGCTAGAGCGCGCCGCGGCCAACTGCCGAAGCGTGTTGGGCCGAAGGAGATCGACTGACATGAGCGATACCCCGCAAGGATTCGGAACCCGTACCATCCACGCCGGTCAGGTGCCGGACGCCGCCACCAACGCGCGTGCCGTGCCGCTGTACCAGACCAGCGCCTACGTGTTCAACAGCAGTGAGCACGCGGCGCGGCTGTTTGCCTTGGAGGAGCCGGGCAACATCTACACGCGGCTGATGAACCCGACCACCGAGGTGCTGGAGAAGCGCCTGGCCGATCTGGAAGGCGGCGTCGGCGCGTTGGCGCTGGCCAGCGGGCAGGCGGCCATCACGCTGGCGGTGCTGAACATCTGCCGCAACGGGCAGAACATCGTCGCGTCGTCGTACCTCTACGGCGGCACCTACAACCTGTTCCACTACACCTTCGCGCGCATGGGCATCGAGGTGCGGTTCGTCGATTCGAGCGATCCAGCCAACTTCGCGGCGGCCATCGACGAGAACACGCGCCTGCTCTACACCGAGTCGGTCGGCAACCCGAAGAACAACGTCGACGATATCGAGGCCATCGCCGCCATCGCGCACGGTGCGGGCATTCCGTTGGTGATGGACAACACGGTGCCGTCGCCGGCCGTCTTCCGGCCGATCGAGTGGGGCGCCGACATTGTCGTCCACTCGCTGACCAAGTACATTTGCGGGCACGGCACCAGCATCGGCGGTGCCATCATCGACAGCGGCCAGTTCGACTGGGCGGCCAGCGGCAAGTTCCCCGAGTTGGTCGAGCCCGACCCGAGCTACCACGGCATCAGCTACACCGCGGCGTTGGGGCCGCTGGCCTACATCGTGAAGGCGCGGGTGACCTTGCTACGTGACCTGGGGCCGTGCGTCAGCCCGTTCAACTCGTGGCTGTTCCTGCAAGGGCTGGAGACGCTGCACGTGCGGATGCCGCGGCATTGCAGCAACGCGCTGGCGCTGGCGCAGCACCTGGAGCAGCATCCGCAGGTGGCCTGGGTCAACTATCCGGGCCTGCCGTCGCACCCCGATCACGAGCGCGTGCGCAAGTACCTGCCCGACGGCCAGTGCGCCATCATCGGGTTCGGCATCAAGGGCGGCCTGGAGGCCGGCAAGCGGTTCATCGACAACGTCCGCTTGTGCAGCCACTTGGCCAACATCGGTGACGCCAAGACACTCGTCATCCACCCGGCGTCGACCACGCACCAGCAGTTGACCGAGGCGGAGCAGTTGGCCACCGGCGTCACCGCGGACTTCATTCGCGTCTGCGTGGGCATCGAAGACATCCGTGACATCATCGCGGACATCGACCAGGCGTTGGCGGCGTCGCAGGGCTGAGGCGGACGCTCCGGTGGCCCAGGCTTGCTCCGGCGCCGCCGGGGGCGTACCATGCCGTCCGTTGGGAAGTGACGTGACATGAGTGACCCGATCGATGCCCTGACCGGCCAGCAACGGCGACCGGTGGACGGACCGGAGTCGCCGCACAGTGTCGGCTGGACGAAGCGCCACCGGGTGGTGCTGGCCGACGACGCGAATCCGCTGCCGCTCGACAACGGCGGCACCATCGCGCCGGTGACCGTCGAGTATGAGACCTACGGCGAGCTCTCGCCGGCGCGCGACAACGCGGTGATGATCTGCCACGCGCTGTCCGGCGACGCCCATGTGGCCGGCTGGTGCGCGCACGCCGACGAGGACAACCGGCCCTGGCGCAAGTCGCGCCCCGGCTGGTGGGACACGCTGGTCGGACCGGGCAAGGCGTTCGATACCAGCCGCTACTTCGTGATTGCGGCCAACGTGATGGGCAGTTGTTACGGCACCACCGGACCGGCCTCGCCGCGGCCCGACACCGGCCAGCCCTACGCGCTGTCGTTCCCCATCGTCACCGTCGGTGACTGGGTGCGCCTGCACGTGCGCCTGCTCGACCATCTCGGCATCGACAGCCTGCTGGCCGCGGCGGGCGGTTCGCTGGGCGGTCAGCAGGTCATCGAGTTGGGTCTGGCCTTTCCGGAGCGGGTCCGCGGGCTCCTGGTGCTGGCGGCGTCACCGCGGCTCAGCGCGCAGGGCCTGGCGTTCAACACCGTGGCGCGCCACGCCATCACCACCGACCCGCACTTCAATGACGGCAACTACTACGGTCTGCCCGAGCAGCCGGAGCGTGGTCTCGGTATCGCGCGGATGATCGGCCACATCACCTACCTGAGCGAGACCGCCATGGAGGTCAAGTTTGGCCGGCGCCTCCAGGACAGCACGCAACTCAACTACACCTTCGACATCGACTTCCAGGTGGAGAGCTACCTGGCGCACCAGGCCCAGGCGTTCGGCGAGCGGTTCGACGCCAACTCGTACCTGTACATCACCAAGGCCATGGACTACTACGACGCCGCGGCGTCGTGGGGCGACGGCGACCTGGTCAAGGCGGCGGCGCGGGCGCAGGGGTCCTGGCTGATCGCCTCGTTCACCAGCGACTGGCTCTATCCGCCGCGCGGCTGTCGCGAGCTGGTGGAGGCGCTGTTGGCCAACAAGAAGACGGCCACCTACGTCAACGTCGAGTCGGGCTACGGGCACGATGCCTTCCTGCTCGAAGTGGACACGGGTGAGCGGTTGGTCGCTGATTTCCTGGCCGGAGTGGCGCGCTATGGCTGATTTGACCGAACGTGACCTGCTGACGCGGGTGATGCAGACCCATCCGCAGTTGGCTGAGGCGATCGCCTACCTGGCCAGCATCGACGCGGGCTTCCAGACCTCGGCCGACGACAGCCGGCGCGAGCGCTGGGACCATGAGCTGATCCTCTCGCTGATTCCCGATGGCGCCAGTGTGCTCGACCTCGGCTGTGGTGGCGGTGGACTGCTCGACCGGCTGATGCGCCGCAAGAACTGCCGCGGGCAGGGCATCGAGCGTGACCAGGAGCGCGTCCTGCAGTGCGTCTCACGCGCCGTGCCGGTGCTCCAAATCGACTTCGACCAAGGCCTGCGCGGTTTTCCGAACCACAGCTTCGACTACGTGGTGCTCGAGACCACGCTGCAGACGGTCTCGCGCCCCGAGGTGGTCCTGGAAGAGATGCTCCGCGTCGGCCGCATCGGCATCGTCAGCTTCCCGAACTACGGCCACTGGTGGGTGCGCACGCAGTTGCTCATCGAAGGCAAGATGCCGGTCACCCCGCGCTTTCCGCACACCTGGTACGGCACGCCGGACATCCATGTGCTGACCGTGCGCGACTTCGAGTCGTGGTGCCAGGCCAACGGCGTGGTCATCCGCGAGCAGTACGCCTTCGCTGATGGTGAGTACCACCAGATGCTCGCGGCGGACAACGTGCTGGCTGAAGAAGTGCTCTACGTCATCGGTCACGAGTAAGCCCGCGGCAGCGGGAGGCTGGAGGTTGGGCCGTGTTCGACCTGCTGATCCGCGGTGGCCGTGTCCTCGACGGTACGGGCAGTCCCTGGACCTATGAGGATGTGGGTGTCAAGGACGGACGCATCCAGGCCGTCGGCCGGCTGCGTGACGAGCGCGCGCACCGCGTGATTGAGGCCGAGGGCCTGTTCGTCAGCCCTGGTTTCATCGATCTGCACACGCACAGCGACCTGCAGCTCCTGGCCAACCCGCGGCACGAGCCGAAGCTCATGCAGGGCGTGACCACCGAGGTGATCGGCCAGGACGGCCTGAGCTACGCGCCGGTGACCGATGCGGCGCGCGACTACTTCCTGGAGGTCGTCGCCGCCATCAACGGCCAGCCCGACCTGGACTACGACTGGCACACCGTGGCCGAGTTCCTGGCCCGGTTCGACGGCCAGGTGGCCACCAACGTGGCCTACCTGCTGCCGCACGGTCCGGTGCGCGTCAGCGTCATGGGCAGCGACAACCGCGCTGCCACGGCGGCCGAGTTGGCGCAGATGGAGGACCTGGTTCGCCAGGGCCTGGCTGAAGGCGCCGTCGGCTTCAGCACGGCGCTGACCTACGCGCCGTGTGTCTACGCCGACCGGGCCGAGCTGACCGCGCTGTGCCGCGTGGCTGCCGAGGCCGGCAGCGTGTTCATGCCGCACCTGCGCAGCTACGGCACGGGCGTGGTGGCAGCCACCGAAGAGGCCCTGGGTATCGCGCGCGACAGCGGCGTGGCGCTGCACCTGACGCACCACCAGGTGGTCTTCGAGTGCAACCGCGAGCGGATCCCCTGGTACACGCAGATCCTCGACGACGCCCGCGCTGAGGGCCTCGACGTCACCTGCGATTCGTACCCGTACATCGCGGGCATGACCTTCCTAATCGGCTACTTCCCCGGCTGGGCGCAGGGGCAGGGCCGGTTGGCGGTGGTCGAGATGCTCAAGGACGAGGCCACCAGCGAGCGGCTGCGCCACGAGGTGGAGGAGACCGGCTGCGACGGCACCCACGGCGTGCCCGTCGACTGGGCGAAGGTGCAGATCGGCGGTGCGGGCAGTCCGGCCTGGCAGAACGAGGTGGGTCGGCGCGTCACCGAAGCGGCCGCCGCGCGCGGTCTGAGCAACTGGGAGTGCGTGCGCCGGATGCTGATCGACAGCGACGGCGAGGTCAGCATGATCTCGTTCTTCGGCTACGAAGAGGCGGTGCGCCACATCATGTCGCACCCGGCGCACATGTGCGGTAGCGACGGCATCCTGGTCGGCGGCAACCCGCACCCACGAGTCTACGGTACGTTCGCGCGTTACCTGGGCCACTACGTCCGCGAGACGGGCGTGCTGACCTGGGAGAGCGCGGTGCGCAAGATGACCGGCGCCAGCGCCGCGCGGCTGGGCTTGGTCGACCGCGGCCTGGTCAAGGTCGGCTTCGCCGCCGACTTGACGCTGTTCGACCCGGCGACGGTGATCGACACGGCCACGTTCGCGCAGTCGAAGCAGCATCCGCTGGGCATGCCCTACGTGATCGTCAACGGGCAGGTGGTCAAGGACCAGGGCGAGCACACCGGCGTGCTCGCCGGCCGGGCACTGCGGCGCGGGCGCGCGACGAGCGGGTAGCATCGCCATGGCGGCGGAGCGGAGGCACGGCGATGGCTGAGTACTGCCATCCGGTGGTGATCACCACCGGCAAGGACGGCTACTACGTGGCGCAGTGTCCGTCGCTCTCTGGCTGCTACAGCCAGGGCCGCGATGTCGCCGAGGCGTTGGCCAACATACGCGAGGCGATCGCGCTCTGCATTGAAGACTTGGCGCTGCCGGACTGACCCGCCGGTGCTGGGAGAGTTGACCATGCTGAACCGTCGTGTGGGCACGCTGCTGACCTGTCTGCTACTCACCTCGCTGGCCGCCTTCGGCCGCGAGGTGCCGGTGGCCAACGGCGACTTCGAGCAAGGCCTGGACGGCTGGACGCTGATCAAGCCGACCGGCTTCGCGCACGGCACCGCCGCTGTCGTCGCCGAGGGTGTGCACGGTGGCACACAGGCCGTGCGCGTGGTCAATCCGCGGCAGGACGGCAAGGTGATGCTCGGCCTGACCAACGTCAAGCCGTTCGCGCTGCCCGATGATTGCCGGACCTTCGAGCTGCGCCTGTGGCTGCGGGCCGCGGTGGCGCCGCAGATGATGGAGGTCCGCGTGGCCTCCACCGACCGGCAGGGCAAGGTGCTCACGCCGTGGCAGGAGAAGGGCTGGCGCTTCTTCCGGCCGCCGCTCGACGCGATGAGCACCGGGTGGTACGAGATGCGCGCGGCGTTCGGTGCGCAGCCGGAGTGGGGCGGCGTGCAACTGACCATCTGGGTCAACGGTTCCGGTGCCGACGTCACCATCGACGACCTGACGCTGGTGGCGGTGAATCCCCGTGAGCGCAACGTGGCCCGCATTGGCCGGCGCCTGCCCGCCGGCGACTCCGCGGCGTTGTGGTGGGAAGGTCCGCTGCGCAAGGTCTATCCCGACGAGCCCGCGCCGGCACAGACCGGCGGCGCGCTGGAGTTCGCCACGGCCGGTGGCGAGTGCGACACCGCCCAACTCTGTGTGCGGCCCGATCGCGACCTGGCCGAGGTGAAGTTCGCGTTGGAGCCGCTGACGGGCCCGCAGGTGCTGCCGGCGGGTGCCCTGCGCGCCAACTGGGTCGGCCTGGTGCCGGTCAAACAGGCCATGGAGGGCTGGTCCATCACCGGGCCGACGCCGGATCCGCTGCTGACGGAACCGGTGCAGACCGTGCCGGCGGGCCAGACGCGCTCGCTGTGGCTGACGGTGAAGGCGCCGCGCGGCACGCCGGCGGGCACCTATCGCGGCGCCGTGTCGCTGAGCGCGGCGAGTTGGTCGGCGCGCGTGCCGGTGAGCCTGCGCGTGTACGGGTTCGACCTGCCCGAGCGGCCGAAGCTGCGCACCATCTCGCGCATCTGGAAGTCGCATCCCGGCGCCATGGATCTGTTCCGGCGCAACCTGCAGGAGCACCGCGCCGGCGGCACCAGCTACCTCGGCGGCATCGAGGCCAAGCGCGAGGGCGACCAGCTCAAGGTGGACGTGTCGAAGCTGGCCGGGTTCGTCGAGCGCGACCTGAAGGGCTTCGGCGCCGAAGTGTTCAACATCCCGAGCATCTTCCTGGGCGACGCCAGCGGGCTGTACAACAAGCAAGGCCAGTGGTTCGGCTTCGCCGTCTTCCAGCCGGCGTTCGACGCGGCGTTCACGCACTACTGCCGCACGATTGGTGATGAGGTGCGGCGGCTGGGCGTCATGGACTACGCCCTGTGGCAGGTCTGGGACGAGCCGCAGAACGAGGCCATGACCGCGCACTGCGCGCACCTGGCGCGGCTGGTCAAGCAGGCCGTGCCCGAGGCGCGCGTCTACTTGACCACGCACATCCGGCCGGAGCTGCTCGATCTGGTGGGCATCTGGAACCTGCCCTGGCCCGAATGCTGGAATGAGCGGCTGGTGGCGCAGGCGCGCGCCAAGGGCGCGCGGATCTGGGCCTACCAGAACAGCCTGTACAGCCTCGACGTCGGTGACTCGTCACTCCTGATGCGTGGGTTCGCCTGGCGCTTGCGGCGCTACGGTGTGACGGGCGTGGAGTGGTGGGCGGTCAGCGACTGGAAGAGCGATCCTTGGACCGTACCGAACCAGTACTCGCCACAGAACGGTGGCGGCTTCTTCATCTACCCGACGCCGAACCGGCAAGGCGCGCCGATCGACAGTCTGCGCTGGGAGATGTACCGCGAAGGCGTCGAGGACTACGACCTGCTGACCATGCTGGCCGAGGCCGAAGGTCCGGCGGCGCTGGCTGAGGTGGTGGCGCCGGTGGCGCTCGACACCGAGCACGTCGCCAGCGACCCGACGCTGATGGAGCGGACCAAGCGGCTGGTCTGCGAGCGGCTGGAGAAGCTGGCGACGCGCCGGTGAGGCCGATCTACGGAATGTAGATGCCCGAGCCGATGTAGATGGTCGTGCCCGGAATCACCTCGATGTAGCCGAGCTTGCGCTCCTCGAGGTTGGTCACCGGGTTGTTCCAGTAGTAGATGAGGAAGCCCTTGCCCGTGGTGGCCTTGGCGATCCTGGACAGCTCCTGGACCACGTAGGTCCCCCGCGAATCCTGGTAGCTGGTCTTGTCGGTGCCTTCCCAGTCGCGGTTCTTCCAGTGGGCGACGCAGTAGTTGGTGTTGAAGTCGTACGAGAAGAAGTAGCCGCTGTTGTCCGACAGGAACGTGACATTGTGGACGTAGTTGCGGATCACGCTCTGGTCCACCGCGCCGGTCGTGCTGTTGACGGCCAGGGCCGCCAGCCCGAGCGCGGCGCTGTGGACGGTCGACTCCAGCAGCGCGCGGTCCGACGCGGACCCTTGCGAGTTGTCGGTGCCCGACGAACCGCACCCCGCGAACGCCACCACGGCCAGGACGACGGTGGCCAGCGCGCAGACGACCCTTCGTGTCATCACGATCACCTTTCGCCGTACGCTGCCCGGTGGCCAGGGCCGACAAGATGGCCGCGCCGGGCGCACACGTCCTTTGTGGCGCCGCCGGCAGACTCCTCCCGTTGCATTGCCACCGCCACCGTCGGTCGAGTATGCTGCGCGACGAGACCGCCATGCCCATCGTCATCAGCGCCCTGCACTTCGAGTGGCGCGATCTGGAGCACTGCTTCCAACGCGTGCGCGAGGAGTTCCAACTCGACGGCGTCGAGCTGTCGTGGCACGACGGCTGTGCGCGACCGCACTGCACGCGCGCCGATCTGGAACTGCTCGCCCGGCTGGGACCGGCCTCGGGCCTGGAACTGGGTGCGCACCTGTGGGAGGACCTGGCGCGCCTCGGACCAGGACCGGCGGAGCAGTCACTGCTGCGCTGGCTCGACCAGGCGGTGGCCACCGGCACCAGCACGCTGGTGATCCATGGCGGCAGCTACGACGACCAGCGCGAGGGCCTGGCGCGCACGCGAGGCATTCTCGAGGGCGTGCTGCCGCAGTATGAGGCTGCGGGGGTGGTGCTCGCGCTGGAGAACCACTACGCGTTCGACTACCGCGACTGCCACGAGCTGTTCAGCGAGGTCTGGGAGTTCCGCGAGGTGCTGTCGCTGGACAGCCCGTCGCTACGGTTCTGCTTCGACACCGGCCACGCCCACATGACCGCCAACAGCGACTCACTGCTGGGCGAACTGGGTCCGTGGCTGCACCACGTGCACCTGGCGGACAACTGCGGCCAGCTGGACGACCACCTGATGTACGGCCGCGGCACGGTGCCGTTCGAGCGCATCTTCGCCACCATCGAGGCCCAGCGCTATGCCGGCACTTGGTGCGTCGAGTTCCCGGTGCGCGACGACCTGGCGCCGTTCGAGGCCTGCCGGCGGCGGCTGCGCGCCAGACGGAGTTGACAGAGCTGCGCCCGATCGGGTACAGAGCGCGTAAGGCCCGGCAGGGAGCGTGGGACGGGAGAGAGCCATGCGTGGAATCCGGCGCGACGGCGCCTTTACTCTGATCGAGCTGCTCGTGGTCATCGCCATCATCGCCATCCTGGCGGCGATTCTGTTCCCCGTGTTCGCCAAAGCGCGTGAGAAAGCGCGGCAGTCATCGTGCTCCAGCAACCTCAAGCAGTGGGACCTGGCGGCCATGCAGTACGCGCAGGACTATGACGAGCGCCTGCCCAAGCACGGCACCCGGTGCGCGCCCGGCGGCAACCAGCTCGATCTGTGCCAGTGGGAGAAGATGCAGCCGTACGCGAAGAACACGCAGATGCTGTACTGTCCGTCGAAGGCGAACATCCGCTACGGCTGGAACATCGGCATGCCCAACAACGGCACGGGCACGGCCATCGGCGAGCTGACCGCGCCGGCGTCGACGGTGCTGATGGGCGATACCGACTACACCGGCCCGTTCTTCCGTTGGCAGGCGCCGGGCACCTGCCCGACCGGTCAGGGCATCACCAACATGGGCTGCGTCTCGCAGCGCCACAACGAGGGCTCGAACTTCGGCTTTGCCGACGGCCACGTGAAGTGGCTGTCGTACCAGTCGATGGTCGGTTCGGTGAGCAACGGCTCGGTGCGCTGGGTGCCGTAGCACCGCCTCAGCCTTCGGCCGTGTGTGTGCTCCGGTTGGCGGGCGAGACGCCGGCGGTCCGGAGGACGACCGCGCCGACTGAGGCCGTCGGTCGCACGAGTTGTTCAAGCGGCGGCGTGTTCGACGGCGCTGGCCATTGGTTGGCGGGCGAGACGCCCGCGGTCCGGAAGGCGACGGCGCAGGCCGAGGACGCTTACTACCGACCGGCGAGGACGCCGGTCCCACGGTCGGCCAGAGCGGACCGGCACCACGCTCAGGCGGGAGGGCGAGGTTCCTACCGAGCCGGCCGTTGGCGGGCGCCGGACCGGTGCTAAGCCAGGCCTGTGGACCACATCCGCGCCGGATCGTGTCCTGGGTCAAGGCACTCAGGCGCAGTCAGGAACGGCCGGCCCAGCAGGAGCTTCGCCCTCCCGCTCGTCGTCCGTGTGGCCCGGGTCGGCGGCGTGCCGCTGGTGGTGGCAACCGCGCTACGGTGTGGGTGCCTCCGGCGCCGGCGCCGGGGCCGCGGTGTCGTCCGCCGGCTCCGCGCAAGTGGCCGGTTTCGCCGGCCATTCGTCCAGGCGCAGCACGAAGCCGGCGGCGGCGATGGCCTGGATCTGTTCGGCGGCCAGGGCGTCGCCACTGAGATAGACACCACCGAAGCCGCGGACCTCATGGCCCTGGTCGCCCACCAGGCAGAGCCAGTGGCGAGCCGCGCTGATGGTCGCGGCGGGCACCGGCACGGCCATCTGTTCGGTCAGTTCACCAGCGTGGTCGCCGCCATACACGCGGACCAGCACCTGCGGCTCCGCGTCGCCCTCCGGCGTCTGCGGCTCGACGGTCAGCGCGTAGGCAAACCACGTGCCGACCGGCTGCGTCGCCACCGCCACCTGCCGATCGGTCGGCGTGCGCCAGGCCAGCGCCAGCTTGGCTTCGCCGGCCTTCTCGCTGGCCAGCAGCAGCGCCAGGTACGGCTGGTCACGCCGCAAGGACAGCTCGGGCGTGCGCTCGCCGATGGCTTGCAGAATGACCTTCCAGCCCGCGCCAGTCTCGAGCACGCGCCCGAATCCGCCGGCGCTGAACGCCTCGGGCGCCTGCGGCAGCAGGCCCCAGATGGCCGCCTGGTTGGCGCCCGGCATGAGGCCGCCGGCCCAGGGCTCGAAGAAGCCGGGATGCCCGCCGCACAGCAACAGGCCGCCCGGTGCCAGGTTCTCCACCGGCGCCGCCTGGTAGCCCTCCAACGGACCGGTGACGCCGCGCCCATCGGCCAGCACCAGCGGGTTGGGCACCGGCGGCGTGGCCACGGCCGTGGTGCCGCAGGTCAGGCTGGGCCGCTCGACCACCACCACGCGACCGAGCTTGGCCGTCGGCCGGTCGGCGCGCGGGATGATGCCAGCCAGCGTCGGGTCGGAGGCGACGTGCGTGCGGGCCATGACCGGGTTGTCCAGGTCGAGCTGCGCTTCACAGCGGGTGGGCGACAGCAAGGTCAGGCGCAGGCGGATCTCCGCGTCGGCGGCGAGTGGGTCGCGCAGGCTGACCCGGCGACCGCCGGTGCTCAGGCCGAGGTAGGCGCCGCGGCCCTCGTTGACCAGTTGGATGGCCGCGATGGAGACCAGGTCGCAGGTGGCGAACCCGAGCAGATCGAGCACGCCGACGTCGCTGGGCAGTTCGGCCAGGCGCACCGTGGCCGACAGCGCCATGGGATAGAGCGCGCCGTCGAGATGCGACAGCAGCAGTCCGTCCTGCGAGTTGGCCTTGACCCATTCGCCCTCGTCGCCCACGTCGTCGTGGCCGAACGGCACCAGCGCCGGCTCCTCCACCCAGGCGGTGAAGCCTTCCTTGGTGCGGACGGCGGTGCAGTTGGTGTCGTGGTAGTTGTGCGTCTCGTTGTCACCGTGGCGCTCGCCGATATGGAGCGTGTCGTCGGTGGGATCGACCACGGCGGCGACATAGCTGAAAGCGTGTAGCGGCAGCCGGTCCGAGGCGACCACGCGCAGCAGGCGCCAGCGTGACAGGTCCGGCTCGGTGGCGTGCCACAGGCAGAGCGTGTTGCGGAAGCCGGTGCTGGTGCGCGCCGGGTGCCCGTTGGCCAGCAGGTACCAGTCGTCGCTGTCGGCCGCCTGGAAGATCTCGGGCTTGCTCTGGTTGTGGACACCTTGCACCAGTCCCAGCCAGTCCCAGCCGACGCCGTTCCAGCGGGCGCGGCCCAGCCGGTTGTAGGCCGGCAGGCGCAGGAAGTTGTAGAGCTGGCCGTCGGGCGCGCTGATCAGGTTGCCTTCCAGGGCGCCGCAGTGGCTGCAGGTGGGGAAGACGGTCCAGGGCACGCGGTTCTGCACCAGCGTCCAGCTCGCCGGGCGGCGCAGGTCGCTGGTCAGGTCGGCCACGATGGCGCCATAGCTGTAGCTGCCCCAGAGCCGCGTCTGCTGGATCTCGAACGGCACGAACAGCTTGCCGTCGTGAATGGTCCAGGGCGTACTGCCGGCGTGGAAGTCGGCGCCGCCGAACAACTCGAACGGCCCTTGCCACTCGTCGTGGCCGGCGCTCCAGTAGAGCTCGATGCTCCGCGGGTGGCTGCGTTGGTGCACGCCGATGACCAGCGTCAGGCCCTGGTCGGGCAGGTGGATCAGGTGCGCGTGCATGGCCGCGTCGAACTCGGCCACGCGCTGCCAGGCGTCGTCGCGCCGGCGCGCCAGGGCGATGGCGAAGTCCTCGCCGAAGGTGTCCCAGAGCAGCAGCAGCCCGTCGTCGTCGATGGCCCAGTCGGGGTTGGAGTAGTACCGCCGCGCCGGGTCCGGCGAGCGGAAGGCAATCTCGGCGGGCACGTGGCCGACGATGGGCAGATCCATGGCACACCTCGCGCCGAGAGCCTTCGGCGCCGGTGGAGTGGGTCCTGCCGGCGGACGGCGCGCCAGGCCACGCTGCGTTGGTGGCGCGGCTGTTGGCAGCCAACAGACCAGTCCACTACAGTAACCGCTGTCCACAAGGGCGTCGGCCGCGCCAGGGGGCGATGGGACGGCAAGGAGTTGGACCACGCGCTGCCGCGCCAGCCGGCTCAGTGCCGGCTCGGCCGTCTGGCCGACCGGCTCAGCCGGTTGCTGGCGAGGCGCGCGTCGGGTACCATCGTCTGGACGTGGCTGGCCGAATTGCACGCTGGCACCTGCCGGCCCAGCACGCTACGGGCGGCCGGCCCTGGAGCACCGAGCACATGGGCGATTTCCTGGCGTCGTTGTACGACGGCGAAGCCGAGGTCGGCCGCGCCGAGACGTATGGCGGGGCGCGTGGTGTGGCCAACCGGATGGCGCTGGTCGCGCAGAAGACCGCCTACATCTACCGTGATGCCAGGGGCACCTTCACCATCACCACCGTCTCCACCGCAGAGGCTGGCTGGCAGCTTGCCCGTGCGGTGCAGCCCGGACGGCGCAAACGCAGACGGTGGTTGCACAACGTCGGCGTGGCCGTGCCGAGCTTGCTGATCGTGGCCTCCGTCGTGCTGGATGTGGCGATCATGCCGCCGCCGGAGGGTGGTGGTGCTGGGATGGAGCCTGCTGCCGCACCGCTACGCTACACCTTGACAATGCTGGCGTGCGCGCTTGCCGCGGGCGCAGCGCTCTGCGTGGCCGTCGTCGTCTGCCTGCTCGCGCGAGAAGGCGACCGCACCAATGCCTGGGGAGTTGGCCTCCTGTTTGGGTTGACCACGGCGTTTGCCGGAGTGTATCCGGCCCTGACCATTTCGCCTTGCCGGTACATGGCACAGAACGCCGCCTGGCTGGCCGCTGAGATGCCACGCTACCAAGCACTGTACGAGGCGGCCAGGCGCTTGGCCGGTGCGCCGGTGCCGGCGGCGAAGCCGAACGGCGGCGCCAACTTGGTGCTGCTGCAGCCAAGCAAGGCCGACTTGAGGATGGTTGACCTGGCCCAGGCCGGTCTGTCCTTCGAGTACCTGGCCAGATCGCCGGAGGCCGTCAAGGTCCTTGTGTTCTACCAGGCGACCGCGGCAGATACCGACAAAGGGACGCCGGCACAAGTGCGGCTTCAGGCAATCAGTGTCGACTCCGGCCGGAGCGTCGGCGAGCGGACCTTGTCGGGCTACATCAAGTCCAACTGGGAGTACCACGGCTCGTATGAGACCAGGAAGGCTACGGTCGCCAACTTCAGTGCGTGGCCTGTTCCGACCGCAGAGGTCGACCGTGCCATCGCAGAGCTGAGCGGGAACTGAGTTGCTTCGGCCGCTCAGGCCGACGGCTCGATCAGCAGGCTGATCAGCTCATACGGAGCGAATGCGACCTCGTCGGTCACCAGCCGCTCGACTGGTCGCCCGAGCAGATCGACCGCCCGCGCGGTGTAGCCCTCGGCCAGCTCCAGTCGGGCGGTGCCGCGCCGTCCGAGCGTCTCATGGAGCCGCAGCACCCAGCGCCCGTCGCCCAGCGGCTGGGCCCACGACGGCAGCAGCGAATCGCCGCCGTGCAGGCCGCGGAAGGCGGTGCTGACCGCCGGGCCGGCGTAGGCCAGCGGTGGTGTGAACAGCAGGTCGGCCAGCGCCGCCGGCTGTTCCGCGCGCGGGTTGAGCGCGCTGTAGTGACCGATGGCCAGCCGGATGTGGTGGCGGCCGATGTCCGACACGGGGTGGTCCGCCTGCGTGTGCCGGATCGCCTGGTGCAGGCCCTCGTTGGTGATGGCAGCGCTGCGTACCAGGCTGAGCTGCAGGTTGCCCTGGTGGCAGGTGAACCCGTACTTGGCCTCGGTGATCAGCATCAGGCCGGCCAGTTCGGTGTCGTCGCAGACGGCCACCCAGCGGCTGGCGCAGACCTCCCACTGTGCCTCGTCGCGCTCCTTGCCCGGCTGCTGCCCGCGCAGGACGCTACCGAACGGGTGGCCGAAGCGGGCGTTGACGCCTTGGTAGGCCGTCGGGAAGTGGGCCTTGAGCAGCGCGTGGTGGTCCTGCCAGTCGACGTCGTATGCCATCTCCAGGACCGGACTGCCGGCTTCGAGCCGATAGCGCACCACCACGCGGCTGCCCTCGGTCAGGCGCCGCTCGAACCGCAGCACGCCGCAGGTGGCGCTGCCGTCCTCGATGCTACCCACGGCGGCGGGCTCGATGAAGTGGCCGTTGGCCAGCGTCGAGCGGTCGATGTCCCAGGCGGCGTAGTTGTGCGGATGGTCCGGGTAGACCGCCAAGTCGCCGAGCGGCGCCGCCAAAGCGACCTGTTGTCCCCGCACGCCAAGCGCGGTGACGCGCCCGGCGGCATCGAACTCGGCCCGCACCACGCCGTTGTCGAGGCAGTCCAGGCCGGTCTGCACCGGCGCCGCGGCGATGGGCGTCAGCGACGACACCGGCGCCCCGCTCAGCGGCGGCAGCTCGCGCCCCTGCCAGATGCGCGGCAGCGGCAGCGGGTTGAACCAGGCGGGTTCGTCGGTGGTGCCCAACTCGGCCACGGCGTCGCCCAGCGCGGTCTCGGCGAGCTGGTTCAGCTCCGCCGCGCCCTCGTCGTAGACCTCGTGGATGGAGCTGCCCGGAATGTAGTCGTGGAACTGCGCGAAGACCAGACGCTCCCACGGGTGCGCGTCGACCGGCTGACCGCCGAGCGCGCAGCGCGCGGCTTCGTGGGCTTGCAGCGCCCGCTCCAGCCCGCGGAAGGCGGCCTTGACGTGACTGTGCGTGGTCATCACGCCGCGGTGGTATTCCAGGTACAGCTCGCCGCGCCAGGTGGGCAACTGCTCGCCGACGGTGGCGAGGTCGGCGAAGTAGTCCTCAATCAGGCCCCATTGCGTGCGCGGCATGGAGGTCAGGTCGGCCAGCCGCCGGGCGCGTTCGCACATGACCTCGGTCACGCCGCCGCCGCCGTCACCGAAGCCGGTCGGCGCCAGGAACGCGTCGTGGACGTCGGACTGCCGGTAGCCCAGCGCGCCGGCCTTCAGCTCGCTGGGACTGGTCATGCCGTTGTAGCCGAAGTCCTGGGTGACGTGCGCGATGACCTCGCTGCCGTCATGGCCCTGCCAGCGGAAGCTGCTGAAGGGGAAGCGGTTGACCGAGCACCAGGTGAGCTTGGTGGTGAAGAAGTAGTCGACGCCGGTCTGCTTCATGATCTGCGGCAGGCAGGCCGTGTAGCCGAACACGTCGGGCAGCCAGAGCACCTTGGCCGGCTCGCCGCCGCGCAGGCGGGCGTAGTGCTGTTGGCCGATCACCAGGCCGCGCGCCAGCGCCTCGCCACAGGCGAGCTGCGTGTCGGATTCGACATAGCTGGCACCGGTGGCCTCCCACTGGCCGGCGGCGATCAGCGACTTGATGCGCTCAAGCAGTCCAGGCGCGCGCTGCGCCACCGCCTGGTAGCCGGCCGGCTGCGTGAAGTTGAAGCGGAACTCGGGGTAGAGGTCCATCAGCCGCGTCATGCTGGCGAAGGTGTGCGTACACTTGAACGTGCCGGCCTTCTCGGGCCACAGCCAGACGAGGTCGATGTGCGCGTGGCCGGTCAGGACGCAGCGCAAGGCCAGCGGGTCGGTGCGGAACTCGGCGAAGATGCCGTCGAGGGCCTGCTGCAAGGCCGGCAGCCCGTCGCGGTCGAAGGCGCTGATGGCCTCGTCGAGCCGGCGCAACATACGGCGGAAGAGCACTGACGAGCGCTCGACGGGCGGGATGTAGCCGAACCCGCCGCCGTAGATGGAGCCGGGCGGGAACAGCGCCTTGTGCTCCTCGGCCAGCAGGTCGTAGAGCAGTTGCAGGTCGCAGTTGGCCTGCCAGGCCGCGTCGTCGCGGTCGAGCAGCACCGCGCCGTGGCAGCGGCAGCCCTGGCCGGCCACCAGACCCGGATCGGAGCACATGGACTCGATCCAGACGGTGCGGCAGCCGGCGGGCAGGCGGCAGTACTGGTGCGGCCCGTCGAAGCCGTAGTAGGGCACACCGTCGACGTACAGCGTCGATTCGCCCTGATCGTGCCAGTGCAGGTAGCGGCCACCGGCGCCGCCGGGCAGCTCGAGGCGGAACCACATCTGGTCCCAGAGCTGGCCCCAGCAGAAGCTGTCGCCGACGGACGTCAGCGGCAGCGACTGGGCCTGTTGCCAGGTGAGGTGCGCGATAGACGGTTCGCTGTGGGCCACGGCGACCGGGGTGGCCCCGGACCAGACGCGGCCGCGCAGGCGGCCGAGGGCTTCGGCGACGCGGCCGGGCACGAGCTGCATGAACGGGTTGGCGGGGAGCATATCGGGTACCTCAGTGGCTTGGTCGCGGCCGGATTGGCCGAGCGAACCGGCTTCGGCAACCGGCTGCGGAATCCTCTCGGGCGACCCTTGCATGAGGTCGGCCCGCGTGCTATAACCACCCTTTGGAACCGTCCGAGCTTCCCATCTGGGTGCGGATCACCGACGACAACGATGTCACGACCGGTCGGAAAAAGGCAAAACTCGGACGCAGCCTGGATCCCGAGGCGCTGACCTCGGCTACGGTCGTGACAGGGAGCAGGTGATGAACGCACCATCATCCTCGATGGCAACCGCTGTCTGTGGCCTGCAGTTCGGCGACGAAGGCAAGGGCCAGATCGTCGACTTGTTGGCCGCCGAGCACCAGTTGGTGGCGCGCTACAACGGTGGCGCCAACGCCGGCCACACCGTGCGCGTGGGCGAAGACCGCGTGGCGCTGCATCTGGTGCCCTCGGGCATCTTGCTGCCCGGGGTGACCAACGTGGTCGGCAACGGTGTGGCGCTCGACCCCGAGTCGTTCCTCAAGGAAATCGACGGGCTGCGTGAGCACGGCGTGGCGGTCGGCGACAACCTGAAGCTGTCCGACCGGGCTCACCTGGTCATGCCATACCACAAGACCGAAGAGGCGCTGCGCGAGGCGGCTGCGCGCAAGCTGGCCGGCGAAGGCGGCGCCATCGGCACGACCGGCCGCGGCATCGGCCCGACGTATGCCGACAAGGCCCATCGCGTCGCCGCGCTGCGCGTCGGCGACCTGGCCGACCTGGACCGCGTGCGCGTGCGGCTGGCCGACATCACCGCGGTCAAGAACGCCATGCTCAAGGGCCTGGCCGAGCTGGCCGAGGTGCCGTACGAGCCGATCGAGGCGGCGCCGCTGGTGGAGCGCTTGGCGGCGAGTGCGGAGCGGCTGCAGTCCTTTGTCTGCGACACGGGCGAGCTACTGCGCAGCAGTCTGGCCGCCGGCCGCCGGGTGCTGTTCGAGGGCGCGCACTCGGCGTTGCTCGACATCGACCACGGGACCTACCCGTTCGTCACTTCCAGCCCGTGTACCGCGCTCGGCATCGGCCAAGGCGCGGGCGTGCCGCCGGCCTGCATCGGCCAGGTCTGGGGCGTGGCCAAGGCCTACACCTCGCGGGTGGGCGGCGGTCCGTTCCCGACCGAGCTGTTCGGTGCCGTGGCCGACGACCTGCGGGAGCGGGGCAACGAGTACGGCACCTCGACGGGCCGGCCGCGCCGCATCGGCTGGATCGACCTGGTGGCGCTGCGCTACGCGGCCTCGCTGGCCGGCGTGACCCATCTCGCCCTGACCGGGCTCAGCGTGCTGAGCGGCCTCAGCGAGATCCGCGCCTGTGTCGGCTACACGCTGGGCGGTGGCGAACTGCAAGGCGTGCCGCCGACGGCGGACCAGTGGGCCGAGGTCGAGCCGGTCTACGAGACCTTGCCCGGCTTCGACGAGGTCCTGGCCGACTACGGCTGCTACGCCGACCTGCCGGCCAACGCCCGCGCGCTGGTCGACCGCATCGAGGCCGCGGTGGCCCCGGTGGCGATGGTCTGTGTCGGTCCGCGGCGCGAGCAGGTGCTCAAGCGCGGCTGAGCCTGGCAATCCGTTCCGGGCCGGGTCACCGGCCCGGAACGGGTGGTCTGCTCAGAGCTTGTCCCAGAGGCAGTTGGCGTCGCCGCGGGTGTAGTTGATCAGGCTCATGCCCCTGTCCCACTTGACGTGGCCGTCGACCCAGGCGACGTTGCAGCCGTCGTTGTGGCGCACGTCGATGCGGCGGCTGTCGGGACAGCAACTGCCGCCGTTCCAGGACCCGACGTTCTGCCAGTGCAGTTGCCAGTGGCAGTGGCCGTTGCTGCCCCAGGTGGTCGGTGCCAGATCCTGGAACCCGGCGATAGCGCGGTTGATGCGCTTGCCGTCGGCCAACAGAACCGTCTCGGCCACCTTGGCGATCTCGGCCAAGGCGGGTGTCCAGAGCTCGGTGTTCCAGCCGTAGGTGTACGTGCCGTAGCTGCTCGGCGCGCTGGGGCAGGTCAGCACCTGAGTGTTCTTGATGTAGGGCGACATCAGGTCCGACCAGAGGCGGCCGTTGTCATAGGGGATGACCAACCGCTCGTCATAGTCCTGCGCATACTGCGCCGAGGCGAGGCCAAGCTGCTTGAGGTTCGACTGGCAGGACGACTGCCGCGCCTTCTCACGAGCTTTGGCGAACACGGGGAACAGAATGGCCGCCAGGATCGCGATGATGGCGATGACGACCAGCAACTCGATCAGGGTGAAGGCCCGAGCGTAGCGGAGGTCCGGCTTGTTCATGATGGTCTCCTGAACGACCAACCCGACCCGGTACCGCAGTTCGCCCCAGTGTCGCACATCCACGACGCGGGCCGCAAGGGGCGGTGACGCGGCGCGACCAGCCTCGCCCCTGGCCCGGTTGCGAGGCGAAGTGTTGCCTATTGATTTCGGCCGTCCATACGTGGTATGGTGTCTCTGTGGGTCTGGCGAGCGCGCCCGCTGGGCCTGCACCGGGTGGCAGCGGGTGGTTGTGGTGAACCTGTCGAGGAGCCATGACTATGTCGCAGTGTCGCGGTCGCCGGTCAGCCTTTACGCTGATCGAGCTGTTGGTGGTGATCGCCATCATCGCCATTCTGGCCGCCATTCTCTTCCCCGTGTTTGCCAAAGCTCGTGAGAAGGCCCGTCAGTCCTCTTGCAGTTCCAACCTCAAGCAGCTCGGCGTGGCCGCCATGTCGTATGTGCAGGACTTCGACGAGATGTACCCCTCGTCCTGGTACGGGCCGGGTGCCTATCCGGGCGCCTATCAGTGGAATGGCGCGGTCGCGCCCTACATCAAGAACACCCAGGTCTTCCAATGCCCCAGTGACAAGACGGTCACCGTGGCCTATGGCATCAACGTCTGCTACTACGGCGGGAGCGGTGTGACCGGCGTCAGCGCCACGCCACCGTACGGTCGCAGCCAGGCCGTGGTGGTCAACAGCGCCGGTACTATCCTGCTGGCGGAGTCCGGCGGCTTCGAGTACGGCTGGCAGAACATCGCCGGTCACCCGGTCGCCGGCGCGGCGTACTGGCCCAACCGGCACAACGAGGGCATCAACGCCGCCTTCTGTGACGGGCACGTGAAGTGGCAGAAGCGCGAGGAGCTGGTCAAGGTCAACGCCAACGGCGTGCGCACGATACACACGGTCGAAGCGGACTGACCGCTGCTCGCCAGGTCGGTTGCCAACCGCCCCGCTGCCGGTTGCCGCGGGGCGGTGTCGTTTGGCGTCACGACCTTGCCGGTCCGGCGGGCTGTGGTATCATCGCTGCTCATCAGGAGGCCCTCATGGCTACCACCGCTCGGACCGGTCGCACGATTGCCGACGCTGCCAAGCCGCAGGTGCATCGGCTGGTGCCGTACTCGCCGGGCAAGCCGATCCATGAGGTGCAGCGCGAGCTCGGTCTGTCCGACGTGATCAAGCTCGCCAGCAACGAGAACCCGTTCGGCCCGGCGCCGGCGGTGATCGCGGCCATCCGGGCCGCCGTGCCGGACATCGGCTTCTACCCCGACGCCGGCTGCATGGACCTCCGCGAGGCCCTGGCCGCCAAGCACGGTGTGACCATCAACCACCTCAGCATGGGCAACGGCTCCGACGAGCTCTTGCAGCTCATCGGTACGGCGGTGCTGGAAGAGGGCGACGAGCTGGTCATCGGCGACCCGACCTTCGCGCGGTATGAGCCGCAGGCCACGTTGAACCGCGCGGTGGCCGTGAAGGTGCCGCTGCGCAACTACACGCACGACGTGGATGCGATGGCCGCGGCGGTGACCGACCGCACCAAGCTCATCTTCCTGTGTAACCCGCACAACCCGGCCGGCACCTTCGTGCCGGACACCGACATCGAGCGGCTGCTCAACAGCGTGCCCGAGCGCGTGCTGGTGGTGCTCGACGAGGCCTATGACGAGTTCGTCAGCCACCCGGACCACGGTCGCACGCAGGCCATGGCCCTCGCACGGCCGAACGTGCTGATCCTGCGCACGTTCTCCAAGATCCACGCGCTGGCGGCGCTGCGGGTCGGCTACGCGCTCGGTCAGCCGCCGGTGGTCAAGTGGCTCGAGCAGGTGCGCGAGCCGTTCAACATCAACAGCCTGGCGCAGGTCGCCGCGCTCGAAGCGCTGAAGGACACGACCTGGGTGCAGCAGGCCATCGACTCGAACGAGGCCGGCCGCCAGGTCTACTATGCCGCGGCCGAGCGACTGGGCCTGCGGGCCATCCCGTCGCAATCGAACTTCGTGCTGTTCGACCTGGGCCGACCGGACATGCCGGTCTACGACGGTCTGCTGCGCAAGGGCGTGATCGTTCGGACCGGCACGCCGCTGGCGCTGCCGAACCATATCCGCGTCACCGTGGGCACGCCCGAGCAGTGCGAGCGGTTCGTCACGGCGCTTCAGGAAGTCCTGGCCGACCTGGGTTGACCAGGTGGCGAAACGGAACCACATGGTAACCGGTGCAAGGAGGTGCATGATGCCAAGCGTCCCCCGTCCGCGGTGGTCGCTGGGCGCTGCCTATGGGCTCGCGTCGGCTGATTGAAGCCGCGGGGCGCTGCGGCCCACCTCTGCCGGTCCGCTGACGCGGCCGGCTTGCCCAGAGCGAGAGCACCATGGTTATCGTAGTTGACGGTAGCGCGACGGACGAAGACATCAGCCGCGTCGAGCAGATCCTGGCCGACGCCGGTCTACGCGCGGACATTTCCCGAGGGGTGGAGAAAACGGTCATCGGCGCCATCGGCGCCACCGATGTCGAGCGCGGCTACGTGCCCGGCCAACTGGAGTCGCTGCCGTTCGTGGAACGCGTTCTGCTGGTCAGCAAGGCGTACAAGCGCGCGGCCAAGGAGGGCCATGTCGGGGCGACGCGCGTGGCCACCGGCGAGGTGGTGATCGCCCAGGATGAGCCGCGTATCGCGGTCATCGCCGGTCCGTGCAGCGTCGAATCACAAGCGCAACTGCTCGAGACCGCCCACGCCATCAAGGCGGCCGGCGCGACGTTACTGCGGGGCGGCGCGTTCAAGCCGCGGACTCTGCCCTACGACTTCCAGGGCCTGGAGCGCGAGGGACTGGAGTACCTGGCCGCAGCGCGCGAGGAGACCGGGCTGCCGATCATCACCGAGGTCATGTCCGCCGAGGACATCCCGCTGATCGACGAGTACACCGACGTCTTCCAGGTCGGCGCCCGCAACATGCAGAACTTTCCGCTGCTGCGGGCACTCAGCACGGTGAGCAAGCCGGTCTTCTTCAAGCGCGGCATGGCGGCCACGCTGGACGAGTACCTGAAGGCGGCGGAGTACATTCTGCGAGGCAACGAGAACGTGATCCTCTGCGAGCGCGGGATTCGGGCCTTCGACGCGGAGCAGTACCGCAACGTGTTCGACCTGAACGCCGTGCCGGCTCTGCGCCGGCTGTCACACCTGCCGGTCTGCGCCGACCCGAGTCACGGTACCGGCGTCGGTGAGCTGGTGCCGCCGATGGCGCTGGCCGCGGTGGCGGCGGGAGCCGATGCGTTGATGATCGAGGTCCACCCCGACCCGAGCAAGGCGCGTAGCGACGGGCGGCAGTCCCTGACGCCGCCGCAGTTCGCGGCGCTGATGCAGCGGCTGCGGCCGGTGGCCGCCGCCGTCGGCCGGACGATCTGAGGCGCTGAGGATGGCTGACCCCTGCTTTGAGAAGGTCGCAATCCTCGGCGTCGGCCTGATCGGCGGGTCGTTGGGTCTGGCGGTGCGGGAGCGTGGTCTGGCCACTCGAGTGGCCGCCTACTCCCGCACCCCGGCCACGCGCGACCGCGCGGTCGCCCTCGGCGCGGCCGATGAGGCCGCAGCTTCGCCGGCGGCCTGTGTCGATGGCGCCGACCTGGTCTACCTGTCCATGCCGGTCGGCGCGATTGTGCCGTCGCTGGCCGACGTGGCGCCCTATCTGCGGCCGGGCTGCCTGGTCACCGATGCCGGCAGCACCAAGCGTGAGATCGTCGAGGCGGTGGGCCGGCTCGACCTCGGCGCGGCCTGCTTTGTCGGCGGCCATCCGATGACGGGCAGCGAATGCGTTGGCGTGGAGCACGCGCGGGCCGACCTGTTCGACCAGATGACCTACGTGTTCACGCCCGGTCCGGCCACCGAGCCGGCCACCGTCGAGCGGTTGGTCCGGCTGGCGCGTGGCCTGGGCGCTCGCGTGGTGTGTCTCGACGCGGCCGAACACGACGAGGCCGTGGCGGTCATTTCGCACCTGCCGCATGTGCTGGCCTGGGCGCTGATGGCGGTCACGCGCGAGCGCCACGAGGCGGGCCAGCCGGTGCTCGATCTGGCCGCGGGCAGTTGGTGCTCAGCCACCCGCGTGGCGGCGGCCGACCCCTTGCTCTGGCGTGATATCCTGACCACCAATCGTGCGGCCGTGGTGGCGGCGATCGGTGACTTCCAAGCGGCGCTGAGCGAGCTGCGCGAACTGGTCGAGGGTGGCTGCGAGAACAGCATTCTGGCCGCGCTCGACCCCTTGGCGCAGGCCAAGCGGCGACATTCGGAAAGGACCTGACCATGGTCGAGATCCGGCCGGCGCGCAGGCCGGTGGTGGCCGTCACACGCCTGCCCGGCTCCAAGAGCTACACCAATCGGGCGCTCCTGGTGGCGGCGCTGGCCGAGGGCACCAGCGTGCTCCGCGGCGCGCTGTTCAGTGACGACACCCACTACATGGCCACCGCGCTGTCCGATCTCGGTTTCCGCGTGGCCACGGACGCGCCGGCCGAGATCATGACCATTGGCGGGGCCGGCGGCCAGGTGCCGTCGCGCGGCGCCTGGCTGTCGTGCGGCAACGCGGGCACGGCGGTGCGCTTCCTGATGGCCCTGGTCAGCCTCGGCCACGGCCGGTTCGCCGTGGACGGCAGCGCGCGCATGCGGGAGCGGCCGCAGCAGCCGCTGATCGACGCCCTGCGCGCCCTGGGCGTCAACTGCCACAGCGAGCACCACAACGGCTGCCCGCCGGTCATCGTCGACGCCGACGGCTGCCGTGGCGGCGAGGTGACCGTCGACGGGACGCTGTCGAGCCAGTATTTCAGCGCGTTGGCCATGGTGGCGCCGGCGATGACTGAGGGCATCACCATCCACGTCACCGGCGAGCTGGTCAGCAAGCCTTACCTCGACCTGACGGCCGACATCATGGCTGAGTTCGGCGTGACCATGCAGAATGACGGCTACCGCCGGTTCCATGTGGCGCCGGGCCAGCGCTACACCGCGCGCGAGTACCAGGTGGAGCCGGACGCCTCGGCCGCGAGCTACTTCTTCGCGGCGGCGGCGCTGACCGGTGGTCGCGTGACGGTGGTCGGCCTGTCGCGGCGGTCGCGGCAGGGCGATCTGCGGTTCCTCGACGTCCTGGAGCGCATGGGCTGCCAGGTCACCGATGGCGAGCAGGGCTTGACTGTGCAGGGACCGCCGCAACTGCGTGGGGTCACCGAGGACATGAACGACATCTCGGACACGGCCCTGACCCTTGCCGCGCTGGCGCCGTTCGCCGACGGGCCCACCGAGGTGCGCAACATCGCCCACGTGCGCCGCCAGGAGTCCGACCGCATCGCGGCGGTGGCGACCGAACTGGGTCGCCTCGGCGTGAAGGTCGAGGAGCGCCCCGACGGTTGGCGCATCGAGCCGGGCACACCGCGCGGCGGCGCGGTGGAGACCTATGACGACCACCGCATGGCGATGGCCTTCTCGCTGATCGGCCTGCGCACGCCGGGCCTGCGCATCTGTGACCCGGACTGCGTCACCAAGACCTTCCCGAGCTTCTTCACCCGGTTCAGTGCGCTGACCTCGACGGGCCTGGCCTGAGGCGGCACGGCCACCGCTCGCGTGGTGTCGCCGGCCAACTCGTAGGGTGGGCGCTTGCCCACCGCTGGTCTGCTGGGCCATCGCCTTCGCTCACCAAGGACGCTGCTGGTGGGCAATAGCCCACCCTACGGGTGCTTCCATGCTGTGAGCGCAGAACTGCCCCGCTACTTGACCATCGCCACCGGCAACACGCTCCGCACCGTCGCCGGGCGCTCGCAGGTGGCGTGCTGCCGCCCTTTCGTCAGCGCTTTGACCCGCTCGCTGATGTAGGCGTCCAACTCCGCCAGCGTCACCACGCCGTCGCCGTTGTGGTCGGCCTGGCCGCTCAACGCCTCGACCAGCGCCTTCGTGAACGCGCCGTTGTGCCATTCGTCCTGCTCGTAGCTGACCTCGGAGGGCATGCAGCTCGACAGCGTGATCAGGCCGACCTCATCGGACAGCGCATCGCGCAGCACGTTGGTATAGTCGAGGCGGGCACCGGCCTTTCGCGCGCCGGTGGCGCCGGCCGAGTGGCAGGTGTCCAGCGCCAGCAGCACCTTGCCCGGCAGCGCGCGCAGCGCGGTGCGGAACTGCGACCAGTGCAGACCGGTGCGGCGAAGCCGTTCGGTGTCGCCGTCCGCGGGCAGGAAGTAGTACTCGCCGGCGCTGTCGGCCAGGCCGTGGCCGGCCAGGAACACCACGGCGTAGTCTCGCTGCGTGACCTGCTTGGTCAGCCAGTCGAGCGCGTCGAGCACGCCGCCCTGGCTGGCCTCCTTGTCGGTGAGGAGCTTGACGTCCACTTTGCGGAACAGCTTGCCGGCCTGCTGCTTCAGCACGTTGGCCAGGTCGGTGGCGTCCTTGGCGGCGTACCGCAGTGTGTACTCCTTGATGGCGTAGTCCGAAACGCCGACGGCGAGGACGTACATCGCCGGCTTCTGCTCCTCGGCGCCGTAGCGCACCGTGACCGACACCGGGACGCTGGTCGAGCCGGCGTCGTTGGTGGCGATGGCGCTGAGGGTGTTCTCACCGGGGTTCAGCGGCACGGTGAGCTGCTGCTCGCCGGGGTCGCGGCTGGGCACCAGGACAAACCGCCCACCGGTCAGCGGACGGCCGTTGACCAATGGGATGACCGAGACCACCTTGCGGTTGTTCGGGTCTTTGACCCGCAGGCGGAGCGCGACCTCGCTGGTGGCCACCACCGCGCCGTGAGCCGGTGACAGGATCTCCACTCGCGGCGGCGCGAACTCGGCGATGCGGGCGGCGACCTTGGTGGCATCGGTCGGCTGCTTCCGCGTGGCGTCGGCCTGTCTGACGGCTTCGCCCACGCTGCCGGCGTCGAGCAGCCGCATGATCACGTCCGGCCGGTAGAACTGCTCGCGGAACTGCGCCGCGGGGTAGTAGTCCGGCTCGGTGTCCTCGCCGCGGTTGATCTGCCAACCGATCCACTTCTCGGCGGCGGGGGTGCAGGCGTAGTAGCCTTCGTCGGTCCAGGCGATCCAGTTGCCGTCTTTGGCGGGGTAGATGCTCAGGAGGGGCGGGATCCAGTCGCCGTTGGCTGTGAGCGGCCAGACGTACAACGAACTGCTTCCCCCGAGCAGATAGCGCCCGTCGGGGCTCTCCGCCAGCACATAGCAGGGATCGGCGGCAAACAAGGACTTGGTGATCTCGCCGCCACGAGGGCGGAACACCCTGATCCCCATTGGCTCGGTGCCGCGGTTGGCCACCATCAGCCCATTGCTCAGCCAGGTGGCCGAGGAGCAGTGGCCGAACGTGTCCGGCTGGGCGCCCGGCGCCGGATTCGTCACGCTGAGGTCGAGCGCCCCGGTGAAGTGTATCTCGCCCTGCGGTGACTTCCAGACCGGCCGCTGCCAGAGATCGCTGACCTGCGTGGGGCCGGCCCGCAACGACTTGGTGTCCAGCCAGGCCACGATCGGCGAATCGGGCGGGTTCGGCCAGGCCTTGGCCTGCCAGCCCCAGCCGATGGCGCCGTCGGTCTGGCGCCAACCCGCCCCGAAGATGGTCGCGCCGGCCCCGGGCACGGTGAGCCTCACGTCATCGCGCACCGCGTCACCGACCACCAGACCGCCGTCGTTGCGGGCCGCCACCAGTGTGCGGCCGTCCTGCCCAACTGCCAGGTACCCGCACTGGCGGCCGAACTGCAATCGCCGCGTCAACTTGCCCGTGTCCAGGCTGTGGACCAAGGCGCCGTTGCCGCCGTCGGCCCCGTAGATCTCACGTTCGTCCGCCGAGAGCACCAGGTTGAGGCCGGTTGAGTCGCTGGTGAAGTCGACCAACTTGGCACCGGTGCTGGTGTCCCAGACGCGTATCGGCCCCGACGAACCAAGCTGACGCAGCACGACCACGCGCCGATTGTCGCGGAACCAGGCCAGGCCGCTATCCGTGCTGCCGGAGTCAGCGAGGACCCTTGCCGCACCGGTGGCCAGGGAGCGGACGACCACGGCAGTCGGGTGGACGGTGGCGATCTGCTGACCATCGGGCGACCAGGCCAGCGAGTCCACCGTGGCGCGGTTGTTCGGGCCAGGCACTGGCGGCCCGTAGCGGCGCAAGGCGGCCCCGTCCGGCACGCTGAACAGCGTCAGGCTGCCGTCCCACGAGCCGGCAGCGAGCGTCGGTTGAGCCGGTGCAAAGGCCAGTTGCGGCGCCGCCTGGGGCACCAACAGGGTCCGCACCAGCCGCCACGTGCCCGTCTCGTAGAGCGCCACCAGGTCGTTGGTCGTGCTCGCCGCCAGCCAACGTCCGTCGGGCGAGACGGCCAGCGACCGACGACACTGCGACACTTGCAGCCACAGCGTCCGCAGCACGGCGCCTGAGCGCAGGTCCCAGATCTTGACCGTGTTGCCGCTGCGCGTGGCGGCGTAGCGGTCGCCGCCGAACACGCAGACCGCCTGCGCCCCGCTGGTGTGCGTCCCCGGGTCAATGCGCAGTTCGGGCTTGCCTTGCCCCCAAGCCGCACCTGCCAGCGCCAGGACCGCCCACCATGCTGTGCGAGTCATCGCCAATCCCCAACCGGCCGACGTCTGCGGTTGTCTACGCCAACCTGGCGAGCGCACCTGCCGGGGCTGGATGATGGTTCTGTAACAGGTGCAACGGACGTGTTTCGGAGGAGGTGCCGCGCACCGTGCCTGGGAGCGCCAGCGTTTTGCCGGCCGCCTTTGCCGAGATGCGCGTCAGTCACGTCGAACGACATGCCGGCGAGGACGCCGGCGCTCCCAGGAGGCGCGTTCGGCCGAGGCGCTCGGCCTCAGGCGGGCGAGGACGCCCGCGGTCCAGTGGGCTCAGCCCGGCGCCTGCCGGCCCGTGGCTCGCCGCTTGACAGCGCTCTGGCCGCCGGGGTAGGGTACGCCGCAACACCAGGAGTGCCGTCATGCCATCGGTCAGCCGCCGCACGTTTCTGAAGCACGCCGTCTCTGCTTCGGCCGCGGCGTTGGCGCTGCCGGCCGGCCGCGTGTTGGGTGCCAACGGCGATGTGCGCGTGGCCGTGCTCGGCGTCGGCGGGCGCGGCGGCGGCATGATGAAGGACATCGCCAAGTTGGCCGGCGTGCGGGTGGTGGCGCTCTGCGACGTCGACAGCAAGGTGCTGGCTCGTCGCGCCGACGAGTTGGCCAAGGCCACCGGCGGCCCGCGACCCGACACGGCCGGCGACTACCGCAAGCTGCTCGAGCGCCAGGACATCGACGCGGTCTACATCGCCACGCCGAACCACTGGCACGCGCTGATGACCATCCACGCCTGCCAGGCGGGCAAAGACGTCTACGTGGAGAAGCCGGTCTCGCACACCGTCTGGGAAGGTCGGCAGGCCGCGGCGGCGGCCGAGCGGTATCAGCGCGTGGTGCAGGCCGGCACGCAGAACCGGTCGGACGTGGGCATGCGTGCGTTCATGGAGTGGTTCCGCGCCGGGCAGTTGGGCAAGCTGACGCTCGCGCGCGGGCTGTGCTACCGCAGTCGGGGCGGCATCGGCCGGCGCGATACGCCGCTGAAGCCGCCGGCCGAGGTGGACTACGACCTGTGGCTCGGGCCGGCGGCCGATCTGCCGATCTACCGGCGGAGCTTCCACTACGACTGGCACTGGGTCTGGAACACCGGCAACGGCGACATCGGCAACCAGGGTCCGCACGAGACCGACCTGATCTGCTGGGCGCTGGGCGACCCGGGGCTGCCGCGCACGGTCAGCAGCTTCGGCGGGCGCTTCGCCTGGCACGATGCCGGTGAGACGCCGAACATGCAGGTGGCGCTGTTCGACTTCGGTGGCACGCCGGCTCTGTTCGAGGTGCGCAACCTGAGCGAGGCTCCCGACAAGAAGGCCATGCCGCGCTATCGCGGTGGCGGCGTCAGCGTGGTGCTGCACTGCGAAGGCGGCTACTTCGTCGGCGGGCGGGGCGGCGGCACGGTGTATGACCCGCAAGGCAAGGTCATGCGCAAGTTCCCGGGCGACGGCGGCGCCACGCACCTGACCAACTGGGTGCAGGCCATCCGCAGCCGGAAGCCGGCCGACCTGCGCGCCCCGGTGGCGCGGTCGCACGTGTCGAGCGCCGTGGCCCACCTGGCCAACGTCTCGCAGCGCCTCGGCGCCACGCTGACTCCGGAGGCGCTGCGCGAGCGGCTCAGCGGCCAGACCGACGCGCTGGAAGCGCTGGGCCGCCTCAGCGAGCAGTTGGCCGCCTGGCAGGTGGACCTGGCCAAGCAGCCCTGGACGGCCGGGCCGCAGTTGGCCTTCGACGCGGCGGCCGAGCGGTTCACCGGGCCGCAGGCCGAGGCCGCCAACGCGCTGCTGCACCGCGCAGACCGCGCGCCGTTCCGGGTGCCGAAGTTGGTTTGACCGGCAGGAGAAGCCCATGGTGCGTCGCACCTTCCTGGCGCAGACGGCCGGCGCGGTGGCGCTGGCGGCGAGCCGTGCCGGGCATGCTCAGGAGATTGCGACCGTGTTGGTGATGCCGTTGGGGGTCTGCGCCGGACTGGGTCAGGCCCAGGCGCTGAAGCAAGCCGGGGCCGACTTTGTCGAGGACGGCGTGCAGCGCCTGTTGGTGCCGCAGCAGCCCGACGAGGCGTTCGCGCCGTTGTTGGCGCAGGCGCAGGCGTCGCCGCTGCCGGTGCCGGCGTGCAACGGCTTCCTGCCCGGTAGCCTGCGCGTCACCGGGCCGGCGGCGGGCCACGACGCCATTGTGCGCTATGCCGAGACGGCCTTCCGTCGGGCGCAGCAGGCGGGCGTGAAGGTGATCGTCTTCGGCAGCGGCGGTGCCCGCCAGGTGCCCGACGGCTTCGCGCCGGCCGCCGCCACGGAGCAGTTCGTG
>CAZHGD010000039.1:0-51424 GCA_964531735.1 uncultured Fimbriimonadaceae bacterium
CATTGCCGCCCGAGACCAGTTGGCGGCGTGACCACGACGCGGGTTTTCGAAGGAGCGGCGAAGCCGCGTATCGAAGGGCCGCACGACAGTGCTGGTCCGGCGATGGCCCCTCGATACGGCGCTTCGCGCCTACTCGGGGCAAGCCCGAGGTATGGGCTGGAATCAGTGTGGTCTGGCACTAGCTCTGGCGACGCCTGCCCCTGTGGCTGCGGCGCGGCCTCCACTTCAGCCCCGTCCACAGCGCCGCACGGCGCCGGAAACCAGTATCATGTCACCTGGTTTCTGAGGTCGGGGCCGAGGACGAGCACCGCGTCGGTCTGAAGCCGATCGAGCGACGGGTGTGGTCGCCGGTGGGCCGGCGGCCGTTGGCGCCGGCGCCCGAGCGTTGTGAGTGGACCGGCGTGGGGGCTTCGTGGAGCCGGCCAGCGGGCGCACCTTCTGGCAGATCCTGCCGACGGTGAACGTGGCGGTGTGCTCGCTGGCGCTGGCTGAGTTCGCCAACGAGATGGGGCTGGGGCCGGACCAGCACATCGTGCTGGTGCTGGACGGCGCCGGTTGGCACACGGGCGGCGAGTTGGTCGTTCCGGACGGTCTACACCTGGTGTTCCAGCCGGCCTACAGTCTCGAGTTGCAGCCGGCGGAGCGGCTGCGGCCGCTGACCAACGAGGCGCTGGCGGACCGGCACTTCAAGACCATCGATGGGCTGGAGTTGGCGCTCTGTTGGCGCTGCCGGGCGTTGGCGGAGCAGACCGAGCGGGTCTGCGCCCTCACCTGCTACCACTGGTGGCCGCAGGACCCGCGCGGCGCGAGTCGGGCATCATGATCGGGTACCACCGGTCACCTTCGTGGACGACCGCGCCGCGGCGAGGCTGCTCATCCACGATCCCGGCGACGAGGTGGTCCATTTCGAGCAATCGGTGCAACTCGCCCTGGCCCTGATGCAGGCCGGCCGGCCCGTGGAGATGCTCCCCGCGCCCGGCGCCGGACACGGCTTCGCCGACAGCCCGACAACCCCTGGCAGCAACGCACCTGGCCGGTCGCGCTCGCCTGTCTGGCGCGTCATCGGCGGCCGTAAGCGCGAAGCGGCGCCCGTACCTGGCAGTCGCGCGAGTCCGGTTTCGGCACCTGGTTCGCCGACGCCGCCCGCCCCGCCAAACGCTGGCTACGCCCCGGCCCAAAGGAAGCAGAAGGGCCTGGCTCCCTCGTCGGGAGCCGAAGGAGGACCACATGCGGTATCTAGCTTGCGGGCTGCTGGCGCTGTCCGCACTGACGCTGGCTGGTTGCGGCAGCAGCCGGCTGGTGCCCGCCTCGCCAACCGACCTCGGGTCGGCGCGCGTTGCGCTGGACCGACTGGTACCGAGCAACACGGCACTCGTCACAGTCACCGTGTGGCAGGGCAGCGCAGAGCGGGCGTGCCAGACGGTCACCCGACCAGCGGCCAGCGCTGCTTTCGACAGCCTGCCGGTCGGCGGAGACTACTGGGTGGCGGCGGAGGCCCGGGCGACCGAGGACGGCCTGCCCATCAGCGCGGGTAGGTCCACGACCTTCACCGTCGCAGCGGGGCAGACCGCGACCGTCGCCGTCGAGTTGGCGTCGACGGTCGCCACCTGCCAGGTGGCCTCGACCGCGGGCGCGCACCTCGTCGGCCTCGGCGCCCGGCTCACGCTAACGGCACTGGCCTTCGACGCGCTGGGGCGCCAGCTCGACATAGTCGACTGGTCCTGGACCGTGAGCCCCGGGGTCGCCGGCCTGGAGACCGATCACGCGTCAGCAGCAGTTCTCGGCCTGGCGGTAGGCTCCGCCCAGGTCACGGCCACCGTCACCGGCACGGGCATCTCGGCCACGTCGTCGGTGGAAGTGCAGGCCGGCGCGGTCGCGGTCGTACTCTCTCGCGTAAGGGGGCCTCGATGAACAGGTACCTGCTGCTGGCTCTGGCTCCGTTCGCGCTCGCCGGCTGTGGCGGCGGACCGAGTAGCCCCACCGGTTCGGTCACGGTGGCCGTGCATTGGCCCGGAAGGCTGATCCCAGCCGCCTCGCAGAGCCTGCTCGTCCGAGTCGTGGACTCACACGCGCAGACGGTGGCCGAGGCCCTGATCCGCAGGCCAGACACGACGGCCCGGATCGAGAACCTGCCTTGCTGGCCGCTGACGATCGCGGCCAGCGCGCTGCCGAGCGCCGATGGATCGGGCGTCGCCTTGTCCACCGGCACCTGCCAGGTTACGCCCCAGCCTGGCCAGATGGTGCCCGTCGCCCTCAGTCTGGCGACGACCGTCCACCGCATCAGCCTGGCCGACAGCCTGCTGCTGCGGCGCTTCCTGGGTTACGGTCTGGACCAGCGCACGCCCGCTGAGAGCGGGCCGCGCAAGACCCGCCAGCCGATGCCGGTGGAGGTGTTCGACCTGGTCTTTCAGCACGTCCTGGCGCAGTGCTTGGAGCGCGGGCCGCGACCGCTGGCGGTGGCGCAGAACACGCCGCAGACCCTCCGCTCTCGCGCCCGGCAGAAGCAAACGTCCGGTCGTCGGAAGGACGGCCGTGACACCTGTCCAAGTCGCGGCCAACGACGAGACGCGCCATGGCTGTTGAGATCAGGCAAATGGACACCGATGTGGTGCTGCTGCGGCTGGGCGACCGGGCCGATCTGCGCGGCGCCGATCTGGAGCGGGCCGAGCTTCCCAAAGCCGACCTGCGCAAGGCCGACCTGTCCATGGCCAACCTGCGCGAGGCCAACTTGGCCGGTGCCTGGCTCACCGACGCCCAACTCACCGGTGCCGATCTGTCCGGCGCCAACTTGGTCCGGGCCGGCCTGCTCGGCGCCGACCTTAGCAGGGCCGACCTGTCAGGCGCCAAGATGGACGAGATCCATCTGGCCACTGCCACTATGGACCGGACCAAGTTCGGCCGTGGGGCGAAGCTTCGCAAGGCCTTCCTGAGCACGGCTGGCCTGCGCGGCGCGGACCTGCGCGAGGCCGACCTGAGCGGGGCCGACCTCAAGGAGGCCGACTTGGCCGGCGCCAGCTTGGTCGAGGCCAATCTCGGCCGGGCGTGGCTCGTGAAGGCCGACCTCAGCGGCGCGCAACTCCTTGGCGCCGACCTCGCCGGCGCTCAGCTCGCGTGGGCCGACCTGTCACAGGCGGTGCTTCACGGGGCCAACCTGAGCGGTGCCAACCTCTCCGGTGCCGACCTCCGCGGAGCCCGGCTGGACAGTTTCGCCGACCGTAGCGGCGCCAGGCTCAGCGCCGCTGACCTCGCCAGCGCAATCCTCGACGACGTGATCACTGACCGCCACACACGCTGGCCGCCGGGCCACCGCTTGGCACGGCCGCCGGCGGCCGACGATGAGCCTGGCGCAACTGCACCGCGCCGCGGCTGCCTGGTCGGCTGGCTGCGGCCGCGCCGATGAGACCCGAGTGGGCGCGGAGCGGGGCCAGCGCTCAGACCGGTCCGGCGTCGCGCTCGGGGGCTGGCTGCAACCAGGCCGTGCCTTGCGCTGCCGGCCCGGTGCGGCACGCTCGCAATGGACACGTGATGTCCGAGCACACGACCGATCTACCGTGCCCCGCCTTCTGCTGTGCCGTCCGCCCCGCCTACCGCCCACCCGCCGCCACGGTCCGCACCATCTCGCGGCTGGCGCCGTCAGCGCGCACCTGCACCGTTACGCGGCCGGGCGGCACCGTGGCCACGAACCGGCCGTCGGCCGCCACCGGCGTCGGCTTGCCGTTGACGGCGATCTGCGTGCCAGGCGCGGTCAGGCCGGTGACACGCAGCCCGTCACCCAGCGGTGCCACCTGCCAGACGCAACGCGGCGTGGCACCGGCAGCGGCGATGGCCGCCGCCACCTCGCGCCGCAGCGCCAGCAGCCGCGCCGGGTCACGCTCGTAGACCGTGCCGCTGGTCACCGCGCGCGCGGCCAGTTCGCGGGGCCACTGCTCGGCGTCGAACTCGCCCTCGCGCGCGCCGAGCGCCTGGGCCGCCTCGCGCTGGCGCTGGCCGAGCAGCCACAGGTACTCGTAGTCCTCCATGCTCTCGCGCATCATCTCCCAACGCAGGCTGCCGATGATCTCGCGGCGGCGCGGGTCGGGGTAGACCACGTAGTTGTCGCCGGGCGCGAGCTGCGCCGGTGGGTCGTACGGGTCGCCGTCCCACCAGGCCCAGGCCCAGCGGTCGTAGCCGTCGGCACCCAGCGCGTAGCTCATCTGGTTGATGATGCGGTGCTTGAGCAACGGGTAGTCGATGAGCCGGCTGGGGTACTGACCGCGCGGCATCCAGCAGGTGTAGAACCAGACCATCTGCCCGGGCTTCCGCGCGGCGGCGAAGTAGGCGCGGTGGCGGTCGAACCAGTCGAGTTGCGGGTTCATGATCTCCAGGTGGCCCGCCAGGCCCAGCGTCTGGATCGACTCGAAGCGCTTCAGCCGCGGCGCGCAGTCGCGGACGAACTGCGTCAGGCGGAGATAGGCGTCACGGCTGGCGTCGATCGGTTCATCTTGTAGTCGCGTGTAGAACCGGTCCAGCAGGCCGACCTGCGCCAGGTGCTGCTCCAGAGCCGCCAGGAACGGGCGCGCGAAGGCCTTGAACTGGTCTGCATCGGTCGAGACGCGCGGGATGGAGTGGGCCGCATCGACCTGGCCGCGCTCGTCGTACACCGGGCAGCCGTGGAAGAAGATCTCCTTGGTGTCCCAGCCGTCGCGCCCGGCGAAACACATGCTCTCGACGAGGTACCGACCGTGCGGATAGGTCTCGCGAATCGCCGTCAGCCAGCGATCCAGCTCGGTGTAGTCGTAGCGGTATTCGCCCGCGGCGGTGCGGGTGGTGCGGACCAGCGCGAAGGCCGAATCGTCGATGCAGACGACGTTCTCGCGGTGCTCGGCGCGGTCACGCAACGCCATCTTGATGATCCGCCAGCGCTCCTCCTCGCTGCCGGTGGTGCCGTAGTGCTTCAGCAGATACGCCCACCCCGACCCGCCGTGCCCGAACCACAGGTGCGACTCGTCCGGCAGCGCAAACGGATACACGGTCAGCCGCAATGGCACGTTCAGCGTGCCGAGCGCGGTGTGGAGCCGCACGGCACCGGCGTAGGCCCCGGGCCGGGCGTCACGCGGCACCTTCACCGACACCCACACCGGCTGCGTGCGGCCGGCGGTCAGTTCGCAGTCGTCGTCGGTGAGCAGTGGGTCGGGGAACCACCCGGGCGCCGGGCGGGCGCGCTCCGCGGGCGGCATGTCCGGGCTGCCCACCGGTACCGGCACGTAGCCGACGAAGTACGTGCGCAGATTGGCCGCGGGAATGACGCCGCCGGGGCCGCGCAACTCGGAGACGGACACGCGGACGCGCCCGAGGTCCTCGGTGGGCCGCAGCGCCAGTTGCGCGGCCTCGACCTCGTTGCCCGCCGCCTCCAGTGCCAGCGTCAGTTCGCCGCGCTCGCGCGGCGGCTCGGTGTCCTGGAACAGGCTGTCCATCATCGACACCGGCCAGACGTGGAGCCGCTGGCCGAGCAACTGCGCCGCCGGGCACAGGAGCACCGGCTCACCGGGCCGGCCGAGTTGCCCGTCCAGGTAGCCCGGCGCCGTCACCACGGTCTCGTCGCCGGTACCCGACCGGCTGGCTGAGGTGACCGGCTGCCCGGTGACCGCATCGACGGCCACCGACGCCGTCGCGGTGGGGTGCTCGTAGCTGACCTGCCAGAACGCCAGCATCGGTGACGCCTGCCCGGTAGCGCTGTACAGCCGGGCGCGCAGCGCCAAGACCGGCGCTCGCAGCGCGCCGAGGTCGGCCCCGTCGGCCGCACCAGCCAGCAGCACTTGCCCGGCACCATCGAGCACGTCCACCGCCACACTGGTGCCCGGCGGTGTGCCCGCGGCATACGATAGCCGCCCCCAGCGGTAGTCGACGCCGGGCGGGCAGACCAGCGGCGCGGAGACGATCAGCCCGTCCGGTGCGTAGCCTTCGTCGGTGACCTCGAAGACGTCGATCTGCACCGCGGCCGACTTCGCGGCGGCGTGCTTCCGTCCGGTGCAACGCACGGTCACCGTGTGCGCGCCGCCCTGCGGGCACTCGGCCAGGTCGAGCCGCCGGTTCGGCGTCCAGGCGCAGGCCAGGTCCAGTTCGCGCGGCCGGCCACCGTCGAGCGCAATCTCCAGCACGCCCAGGTCGGGATTGCCGGGCGCGTAGCCGCCCAGGTAGCGCCCGGTGAACCGAATGGTCAGCGCCGCACCCGCCTGCTCGCACCGCGCGGCCGTCCAGCCGCCTGCCGAGCGGACGAACCGGCGGTCGGCCACCGTGAACCACTCCCGCGACCGGCGCCGCGCCAAGCGGGCGCCGCCCGGCCCGGTCTGCACGCGGTTGAGCACCTGCTGGCGCTGCCCGCGCGACCAGTCGTCGCTCCACCGCCGCTGCGGCGGCGTGGGCGGCGCCGCCGGCTGTGAGCGCAGCGACAGGCTGACCACCTGGGCGTCCTCGCGCCCCTTCGCGCCGACGGCGGTCACGGCCAGGAACGCGTCGCGCGCGGCCGGCACCTCGGTGCGCGTCGCCTCGGGCTTCAGTTCGGCCACTCGCTCGGCGGCGCCGATCTCGGCGAACGGCTGGCGCGCCCGGTAGACGCGGAACGCGGTCACCTCGGCCGCCTTGGGCCAGGCCGACCAGTCCAGCGCCACGCCGTCGGCGCCGCTCGGCGAGAGCTTCAGACCGGACACGGGCGGCGGCGGCAGCAGCGGCGCCAGATCGATATCGTCGAACCACACCACGCCGCGGTTGGCCGCGCGGGTGAATAGGTGGAGTTGCAGGTAGCGCGTGCCCGGCGGCGGCGTGAAGTCCACCGACAGCAACGTCCAGTCGTGGTCACCGGTCAGCGCCTTCGGCGCCACGCCGTCGATCCAGCGGTTGTCGGCCGCGAGCAGGCCGACGTCGAAGCCGGCCTCGACCGGCCCGAGCCCCTGCGTCCGCACCCAGGCCGAAGCGCGGTAGTCCAGCCCCGGCTGGCAGTCCACCCGCTGCAACCCGACACCGCGGTTGTCGCGCCCGTTGAGCCGCAGGCTGTGCCGTCCCGTATGCGCCACGGTGGTATCGACGCCGAACGCGCTGAGCCCGCTGCCCTTGGGCGCTTCGTACCAGGTGTGTCCGGCGACCGACCACCCCACGTCGCCTTGCTCGAAGCCCGGGTTGCGCAGCAGGTTGGCGGCCCGGGCGGGCAGCCCGGCGGCCAACGCCAGTGCGAACAGCGGTGCGACGCGCCGGAAGATAGCCATGGCAGAGCCCCTCGCGGTGGTGGAGGCGTGACGACCCGCGCAACTGCGCCCGCATTCGGCGCACCTGTGAGCTGTCCTGCATTATGCTGACCCTATGCTGGCACGGCGGACCATGGCGCCGGACTTCGTACTGCCGAACCAGGACGGCCGTCAGGTCAGCCTGGGTGACCTGCTGGGTGGCGGGCTGGTGCTCTACTTCTACCCCGCCGACTTCACGCCGGGCTGCACCGCCGAGGCCTGTCACTTCCGCGAGCGGCACGAGGAGCTACTCGCCGCCGGGCTGACGCTGGCCGGCATCAGCCCGCAGGGCGTCGCTTCGCACGCCCGGTTTCGCGACCAGCACCACCTGCCGTTCGACCTGCTGTCCGACCCCGAACGAGACGTCGTTCGCGCCTACGATGCCCTCGGGCCGTTCGGCCTCGGCGTGCGCCGCATCACCTACCTGGTCGAGCCCGACGGCCGCATTGCGGACGCCGTGCTGGCCGATGTCCGCGTCGGGCGGCACTTCCGGTTCGTCGCCGAGGTGATTGCCCGGCGCACCCCGCGCTGAGCGCGGCAGGAGCCGTCGGCGAGGCCCAGAACAGACCCTCTGGAGCAGCCGACATGCAGCCACCCGTGGCCGACGTGCGCCAGATCCAGACCGGGCGCGCCATACCCAAAGAGCACTACTGCGACCAGCCCTACGTGGTGGTCTGCCGTGACGGTGCCTGGCTCTGCGTCATGACCACCGGGCGCGGCGTGGAAGGCGAGCCAGGCCAACACGTCATCTCGTCTCGCAGCACCGACCAGGGCCGCACCTGGTCCCAGCCGCTCGACATCGAGCCCGCCGATGGCCCCGAGGCCTCCTGGGTGATGCCGCTGATCACACCGTCCGGCCGCGTGTATGCGTTCTACGTCTACAACTTCGAGAACCGGCGCGAGGTGATCAGCGACCAAGGACCGATCAAGCGCGTCGATAGCTTCGGCGCACTGATGTTCCGCTACAGCGATGACCATGGTCTGAGTTGGTCGCCCCAGCGCTACCGGGTGCCGATCCGCGAGTTCGAATGTGACCGCCGCAACGCCTATGCGGGCCGGGTGCAGTTCTTCTGGGGCGTCGGCAAACCCATCACCGACCGGGGCGTGGCCTACCTCGGCCTGTCGAAGGTACACGGCTTCGGCCATGGCTTCTTCACCGGCACCGAGGGCATCTTCATGCGCTCGGACAACCTCCTCACCGAACCCGACGCCGACCAGCTGCACTGGGCGACGCTGCCCGACGGCGAGGTCGGCCTGAAGTCGCCCGTCGGCCCGATTGCCGAAGAGCACAACCTCGTCGCGCTCGGCGACGGCTCGCTCTACTGCACCTACCGCACCATCGCCGGCTCGCCCTGCCACGCCTACAGCCGTGACGGCGGCCACACCTGGACGGCACCGGAGTTCATGAGCTACACGCCGGGCGGCCGCCAGGTCAAGAACCCGCGGGCCGCGAACTTCGTCAAGAAGGCGGCCAACGGGCACTTCCTGTACTGGTTCCACAACCACGGCGGCAAATGGTACGACGACCGCAACCCGGCCTGGATCCTGGGCGGTGTGGAGCGCGACGGCCACATCTACTGGTCACAACCCGAGGTGCTGTTGTACGACGACGACCCGCGCGTGCGCATGAGCTACCCCGACTTCATCGAGGACGGCGGGCGCTACTTCTTCACCGAGACGCAGAAGGAGGTCGCCCGCGTCCACGAGATCGACGCCACGTTGCTCGAGGGCCTCTGGCACCAGTCCGAGTTGCGCCAGGTGGCGACAGCCGGCCTGGCCCTGCAAGTGGCGGCCGGTCAGTGCCACAACTGGGCCAGTGCGGCGGCCCCGAAGCTGGGCGACCCGCAACGTCGCGCCGGCTTCTCGGTCGATTGCTGGCTCCACCTGACCGATCTGGCGCCGGGCCAGACGATTGCCGACGCCCGTACGGACGACGGTCGCGGCTGGGCTCTGGTGACCACCTCGCGCGGCACGGTCGGCCTGGTAATCAGCGATGGGCAGCGCGAGTGCTCGTGGGACACCGATCTGGGCACGGTGACGCCGAACCGGTGGCACCATGTCGCGGCCATCGTCGACGGCGGACCGAAGATCATCAGCTTCGTGGTCGACGGCCAGTTCTGCGACGGCGGTCGCGAGCGCCAGTTCGGCTGGGGCCGGTTCGACCCGCGCCTGCTCAGCTTCGATGGTGGCTCGCAGGTGCGCCTGATGACGCGGCTGCACGGCGACCTCGGCGGCCTGCGCGTGTACCAGCGCGCGCTGCGGACCGCCGAGGCCGTGGGCAACCATCAGGCCGGCCGCGAGCCGTGAGCGGACCTACTACGCCGGGCACTTGGCCCGTAGCGCCACCAGCACCAGTTCCACGCAGGCGTCCACGCTCAGCGCGCCGGTGTTGAGGGCCAGGTCGAACGCAAACGGCTCCTTGACCCGGTCACCAAAAGCGCGGTGGAGCCAGTGCTGCCGGGCCGTCTCGACCTGGTCGATCTTCCGCCGCGCGGCAGCCGGGTCGAGGCCCTCGTCGGCGCAGATGGTGGCGATCCGCGCCTCGAGCGGCCCGTAGATACGCACCCGCAGGCCGCTGGCCGGTGGCAACACCAGGTGCGCGCCGCGGCCGACGATGACCGCCCGGCCCACGGTGGCCAGCGAGGCCAGGACCGACAGCAACGCGCGGCTGAAGTGGTGATGCGAGACGGTCCCATCATCCATCAGCCCGCGGATCCACTCCTCGATGCCGTTGCGACCCGCCTCGTCGAAGGGCTCGAGCAGCCGGCCCTGCAGATGGGCGTCCTGGGCAATCGCTTCGAGCAACTCGCGATCGTACAAGGTCCAGCCGAGGTGGCCCGCCAGCAGTCGCGCCACCTCGGAGCCACGGGCACCATACTGCCGCGAGATGGCGATGTAGGGCGCCGCCGCCACGGGCTCGGCCACCGCCACGGCGGCTCTGGGTGGTGCGGTCGGCGCCTCGCGCGCAGCGCGCTGCTGCGCATGGAACATGGTCATCTGCCGCTCGACCAGCCGAGCAGCCCGTTCGCCAACCAGCTTGCTCATGGCCATCTCCTTCGCCCATCGCGGCCCGTCTTGCCATCTGAAATCGTCATACCCGATGCCCACCGCCGGCGCAAGTCGAGGGGTCGGCCACAGCGCAACGCCAGCGCCAGATCACGGACCGACGGCGACGGCTTGGCGTCCGGCGCGCGGCGCGCTATGCTGGAGGCAGCCTATCCGGCGAGGTTCTCGGCATGGACATCCGCCCGGCGGCGGATTCGCGTCGCTGGTTGTGGTTCGCGTTGGTACTCGGCGCCTCGATGCTCTGCGGCTGGCAGTCGCAGACCGCTCGCCATGCGCAGGCGTCCTGGCCGGCCGACGTCGCCACTTCGCTGCTCCAGCCGGTCGAGTCCGCGGCCGCCGGCGTCGACCGCGGCGTGAGCGGTCTGATCGGTCGCTTCACACGCCAACGCACGCTGGCCGCCGAGAATGCGGCGCTGCGCGCTCGGCTCGAGCAGGTGCGGCCCACCGTCGAGCAACTCGCCGAAGCCCAGCAGGAGGTGGCCCGCCTGCGCGCGCTGCTCGCCCTGCGCGAAGCCAACACCGGCGCCGGTGTGGCCGCCCGCGCGGTCTCGCGCGGACCGAGCCCGTGGTTCCAGACGTTGACGATCAACGCCGGCCGCAAGGACGGTCTCGAACCGGGCGCCGCGGTCCTGGCACCAGCGGGACTGGTCGGGCAGGTCTACCAGGTGTCGCACAGCTCGGCCCGCGTGCTCTGCCTGGCCGATCGCCTCTGCGGCATCGGGGCGCGGCTGCAGCCGACGCGCGTGCGGCATGTGATCGGTGTCTGCACGGGCACCGGCGACGGACTCTGCGCGTTCATGTCGAATGACCCGAGCGCCGATGTCCGGCCGGGCGACGCGGTGGTCACCTCGGGCCAGGAGAGCGGCAGCCGGTTCCCCGGCGGTCTCCTCATCGGTCACGTGCTGACCGTCAAGCGCCGGCCCGATCTGACGCAGCTCAATCTGGTCATTCGGCCCATCGTCGACGCCGACGATGTGGAAGAGGTGCTGGTCCTGCGCAAGCAGTCCGCCGGTGACGCGGAGGCCACCGGATGAACCGCGCCGTCTCACTGGTCGTGCTGCTGGTGCTGGCCGCCGGCATCCTCCAGGGCACCTGGATACGCGGCTTGGCCGTGGGCGGACTGTGGCCCGACGTGGTGCTGGTCTGCGTGGTCCTGGTCGGGCTGCTCCGCGGCCTGGAGGCCGGACTGGCGGCCGGGCTGGCCGGCGGCCTGCTCATGGGCTGGCTGGCCGGGCTGGCCGCGCCGGCGTTCCTGTTCTCGCGGCTGACTGTCGGCCTCGGAACCGGGTGGGCGCGCTCACACTGGCACCGCGACAACCTGGTCGTGCAGATCGCCGCTGTGGCGTTGGGCAGCATCGTGGCCGAAGGCCTGTTCCTGCTGCTCTATCCCGCCGCGCTCGACACCCCCATGGTGGGCGTGCGGATCGCGCTGCAGACACTGCTCAATCTGGCCATCGCCCCGTTGGTGGCGGTCGTGGCCGGGCGCCTGCCACAGATGGAGACGGGTGTGGTCGCATGAGTCGTCAGGTGTCACTGTATCTGGCCGATGAGGCCGCTACCCTGGCGCTGGGCCACCGGCTTGGCGCAGCGCTCGGCGCGGGCGACGTCGTGGCCCTCGTCGGCGAGCTCGGTGCCGGCAAGACCACGCTCGTCCACGGACTGGCCGCCGCGCTCGGCGTGGCCGGCCCGGTGCCCAGCCCGACCTTCGTGCTGATGCGCGAGCATGTCGGCCGCGAGCGGCTGGTCCACGTCGACGCCTACCGGCTCGGCGGCGAGGATGACGCCTGGGCCATCGGGCTCGACGAGCAACTGCCCGGCGACGGTGTCACGGTCGTGGAATGGGCCGACCGGATCGACGGCCTGCTGCCCGTCGAGACCCTCTGGGTGTATCTCCAGAACGAGGGCAGCGGGCGCCAGGCGGTGGTCCGCGGCCCGGAGCGGTTGGTGAAGGTGGTGCGATGACGGCAGACGCGGACTGGATTCTGGGCCTCGAGACCTCGACCGAGACGGCCTCACTGGCACTGCTGGACAGCCAGGGACGGTTGCTCGCCGAAGCCAGCTACCGCGCTCGGCGAACGATGGCCGCTCGCCTGGTGCCTTGGCTCGATGACCTGCTGCGGTCGCAGGACGCCGGCCCGGAGCGCATCGGCAGCCTCGCGGTCGGGCTCGGACCCGGGTCGTTCACCAGTCTCCGCGTGGGGCTGGCCACGGCCAAGGGGCTGGCGCTGGCCGCGCCGCGACCGACCATCGGCATCGGCTCGCTGGAGGTCATGGCTGCGGCCGCGCCGCTCAACGAGCGGCAGCCGGTCTGCGCGGTGGTCATGGCACCGAAGCGCCGCGCCTACGCCGCACTCTACGCGCGACACGCCCGCGACGCCATGAACTGCCTGTTCGGGCCCGAACTGCTCGAACTCGACGAGTTGCTCCAGCGCCTCGCGGACACCGGCCAGACGGTGGCCGTGGCCGGCGTGCTGGACGCAGCCGCCAGCGGGCAATTCGCCGCCGTCGGGGCCGAGGTGCTCCCCGCGCTATACGGGGTGCCGCGCGCCGCGGTGTGCGCCTGGCTCGGCTGGCGCCGACTGCAGGACGGACCCGGCCACGACGTCTCCACGCTGACTCCGCTCTACGTACACCCGTCCGAACCCGAAGTCCGCTTCGGCCAGGTGCTGGCCCGGCATACCGGACCCGATCCCGCACCATGACTGACGAGTACCTGGTCATCGACCACGCCCACGCGGCCGACGTCGAAAGCGTTATCTTCGTCGAGCGCCACTGCTTCGGCAGCACCTGGACGCGCGCGCAGTACCTCAACGAGTTGGCCTCGCCGTACAGCCGCTGCCTCGTCGCGCGCATCGACGACCAGGTGGTCGCCTTCGGCATCCTCTCCTGCGCCGACGACCAGGCGTACATACCCACCATCGGCGTCTTGGAGACCTACCGCCGTCACGGCATCGGCGCTCGCCTGCTCGCGGCCATGCTGGCGGCGGCCGTGGCCATGGGTGCCCGTGAGGTGGTGCTCGAAGTGCGCTTCCGCAACGTGGCCGCGCGGCGGCTCTACGAATCCGCCGGCTTCACCGAGATCGGCTACCGGCGCGGCTACTACGAGGACCCCGCCGACGATGCGGTGGTGATGCGCTGGCAGCAGGAGTCTTCGCGAGCTTAGCGAACACGGCCCGCACATGCGGAGAAGCGGCGATGCGGCCTGTGACTTGGTGTGGGCTGGCCCTCATGCTGGCTGGCGGGCTCGGACGAGCCGAGGAGGCTTTTGAGGCCACGGTGCCGACCGGCGCCAGCGATCCGAAGGCCTGGTACACCGCCGAGTGTGAGGTCGCGCTCGATCCGGCTCAGCGCGGCCCCGACGGTCAGCCGTCCATCCGTTGGCACGTCAGCGTCGACCACTTCACCGGCGAGCCGAACTACCCGATCGGGTGGCCGCGCTGTGGGCTGGCGTTCAAGCCCGCGGCGGACTGGCGCGGCTACGACTACCTGACCTTCCAGATGCGCGCCGACACCTCGCGTGAGCAGTTGCCGAAGACCGCCGCCGGCTTCGCGGTCAGTGGCGCCGTCCGTGGCGAGGAACTGCCGGCCGAACTGCCCCTCGTCAAGGGCCAGTGGATTACCGTGCGGGTGCCGCTCGAGGCGCTGCCGAACCCGACCGGCGTCAGCCGCCTGCAATGGCACATCGCCGAGGCCAACTACCAGCATCAGGACAAGGTCACCTTCTGGATCGCCGGGCTCAAGCTGCTCCGCTACACGCGGCCGACCGCGCTGAGTTGGGCGTCGCTGGAGCGCGTGGTGACCAGCACGGCCGGCTATGTGATTGCCGACCTGCGCCTGGGTGGGCTGCCGCCCGGGCAGACCATGCCGGCGACCGTGCTCTTGCGGGTCGGCAACCAGACCACGGCGACGGCCAAAGTCACCGTCCGGCGGGGCCGCCAGCGACTGCTGGTGCCGGTCGGGCGCCTGGCGACCGGCACCGCCGCCCTGGTCCTGCAACTGCGCGATGGCGAAGACGCGGCGACCGCGCCGCTCGAGGTAGTCAGCGGGCCGTTTGCCGACTGACCTTCACGGGCCGGTACGCTTCACCGCGGTGACCGAACCCGGCTTCTCCTCGCCCACCGTGCCCTCGAGATTGTTGTCGCTCATCACGACATGCGCGCCCGGCGGGTCGATGGCGAAACCCACCGGCTTGTCGGGCGAGTTGCTCACCGGGTACCAGAAGTAGGCGTGGTTGCGGCGGAACACCACCTGGTCGCCGCCGTCGCCGAGGTGGAAGGCCGTCTCGGCGTCGCGGACCTGGGTGAACTCCACAATGGTGCCCGCAATCGACGGCGAGCGGTCACCCGTGGCGGCGCTGCCTTTGCGGCTGACGATCACCACGCCATGGTGGCGGTTCCGCACAAAGCTGTTGTGCCGCAGCACGTTGCCCAGCGCCCGCGGGAACTCGATCGGCTGGCTGCGGTCGTCACCGCTGGTCACCAGCGCCCCGTCGGAGCACTCCTCGGCGTAGTTGCCCTCGATGTGGTTGAAGAACAGCGGGCTGAGGCCGCGGTTCCAGGTCCGGGGCATCGAACTGGCCAGAGTGGTGCCGTTCGCGTAGAGGTAGAAGGCCGGCCGGCGCTGCCGCGCGATGCTGTTGGCGGCCGCCACGTTCTCGATGCACGAGATCCAGAGCTGAATGCCCGTCATGCCGTCGGTGGCCTGGTTCGCCACGATCAGGTTCTGGTAGAACGCCGTGCCGACCGCCACCACGGAGCCAGGCCCCGGCGGCTCACGCCAGGCGCCTGCCAGCACCAGCCGCTCGCCCTCACGCCGCCGAACGCGCCGGCTCTGGCCCTGACCGCGGCCGCTGAACACGGTGACGTAGTACTCGTGGATCGGCGGCTCCGGCGTGCGGTCGAAGCCGTCGGGCGGCCAGAACGGCGTCTCGTGGCCGGCCTGGTCATGCGCTAACTCGGTCCGCTTGACGCTGCCCAGGCGGTTGTCCAGCGTGGCCGGCACCGTCTTCGGCAGTGTCACGCTGTCGGCTGTGGCAGCAGCCAGGGGACCGAAGTACATCGTGCGATGGTTGCCCTCGAACAGGATCATCTCGCCGACGTTCTGGTCGGTACCGGCGACGCCGCCGTGGCGCATCGGGCCCGCGCCGCGCCGCGCGCCCGGGCCGGCGGACGGCACCGTGCCGTTGCCACCGAACCAGTTGTGCGTGATGGACCCGCGGCCGGTCGACACCCAGATCAGCCGGCGAGCGGTCGGTCCGCCGGCCTCGGCGCCGGGCGGGCTGGCGAGGGTGTTGCCCTCGATCACGCACTCCTCCATCACCTCGCAGCGACCCAGGATCGCGGCCTCGGCGTTGCCGCCGAACCGCGTCACCGAGACCAGTTGGTTGTTCACCACCTGCGCTTGCCGAAGCCCGCTGAAGAACAGCGGTGCCCTACCCCACAACTCGCAGTTGCGCACCACGACGTCCTGCGCGAAGGCCAGGTGGACGGCCATGTTCTCGCCGTCTTTGCCCTCGAGGTCGGTCACGCGCACGCGCTCCAGCCGGCAGCGACTGACCCACTGCTGCGGCTGCGGATGCTGCACCAGCACGCCCACGGTGGCCTGCGGCGTGCCACTGACCGTCAGGTCGCGCAGTTCAGCGCCGTCACCGGCCAACCACACCACCGCCGAGCGACTGCCCGGCAGGACCCCCTCACGGGTGGTGAACCGCACCACGTCCTCGCCTTGCAGCACCAACACCTTGTCGCTGGGCACCGGCAGCGGCTCGTCACTCGGTGTATAGGCGGCGTCCAGCGCGAAGACGAAGGCGTCGAGGTTGATGCCGCCGCCCTTGCGGTTGCGCCAGGTCAGGTGTCGGCGGCCTTTGGCCAGCTTGAGCTGCGCGCTCCGGGCCCACTTGAAGGTCCCGAAGCTGCCGGTGTTGGCCAGGTTCTCCAGCGGCACCGGCTCACCGTCGTCGGCCGCCAAGGTCATGTTGCCACTGACGCCCGGTTGGCCCCACGGCGCCATGTCGGTGGCATAGCGCAGCCAGACGCTCCAGGTGCCCTCGGCCGGCACCTCGAGCTCGTACTCCATGGTGTCGTTGACCGAATGCACGCGCCCGGGTCCTTCGTTCCACCGCGCCCCGCCCGGCGAGCAGAACCGGACGTCGTCGCGGTGGTCCAGTTGCAGCCGCGTTGCCGCGATCCCGGCGCCCTTCACCTGCACGCCGGCCGGCACGCGTAACGTCCCCTCCAGTGGATAGACGCCCGGCGCCAGCCGCACCTCGCCGTCGGCGCCGGCAAAGCTGTCCAGCAGCGGCTGCAGCCGCGTGCCCGGCGGCGGCGAAAGCACCTTGTGCGCGCTGATGCGGTTGGCCACGGTGAGCTTGACGGGCCCGCTCCAGCCCCATTCGCCGCCGCGACCGGCGTGGACCCACAGCTCATGGTCGCCCAAGGGCAGGTCCAGCGGCAGCGCCACCGTGACCGTGTACTTCTCGGCGCGCTCGACCGGCAGCCAGCGGCCTTGGTCGCCTTGCACCAACCACACAAACGCCGTGGTTCGGTCCGGCCGGCGAGCCAGGTCGCGCCCGAACAGACGGATGGACGTGCCGGGCCGGGCATCGTTGGGCGTCACCCACCAGAGCTGCGGCGCGTTGAGCCGGATGGGCCGTGACCAGCCAGCCTCGTTCTTGGCCCAGACCAGCAGCGGGCCGTCGGCCGCGCCCTCGGGCACGGTGGCGAAGACGCTCCCCGGCGAGGCCAGATGCGTCTTCAGCGGCCACGCCTGGCCGCCGGCGGCGCGTCCGGCCCCCCAGGCGGACAACTCACTCGTCAGTCGCTCACCCACCAGATAGCAGGTCTCGTCTGGCCCGGCGTCGGCCGTGTGCTCGAAGATCCGCGGAGCACCCGCCGCCACCTCGGTCACGCCGACCGGTGCTCCCGAATAGGACCCGCCCGGCGCCGGCGGCTTGCCCGGCGGCACCGGCCAGCCCGCCGGCGCCGGCAACTGGAACTGCGCGTCAGCAACGGCCGCCGCCAGCAGGACACTGAGCACAGCCGCAACGGTCACCGGTGACATGGGCGTCTCCAGCGGTCACAGCCCGGGTGCGGTTCAGGTGTGGTCGACCAACCACTTCAGCGTCTCGTCGGCCTTCGCCTGACTGGGCGCCCAGCAGTTGTAGAACGCCAGGCGTGGATCGAGCTCCTGGTGGAAGACCTTGATGTCCTCGCAGTTGCACGGAATCCAGAGGCTGGTGCCGGTGCTCTGGATGTGCTTGAGCAGGTCCATCCACTCGATGAACGCCTTGTTCCGCGCCCCGGTCGTCCACTGGATGCAGTCGAGCCCGTCGATGGAGCACAGGTCATCGACATGCACCAGGCACTCCGGACCATCCAGGTGGTAGACGCAGTGGCCCAGGTAGCCGGCCTCTTCTTCCAGCGCCGGCATCACCCAGCGGCGGAAGTGCTCGGGACCGATCAGGGCGGCGAAGTCGCACTGAATGGTGTTGGTCTTCACCGGGTGATAGGCCGGCACCCAGCCCAGCGTGCCGTTGCGGGCCATGCGGCCGGCCTCGTAGATGGCGTCGTAGATCGGCCGGAACAGCCCGCGCACGTCGGCCATCGCCCGGTCGATGCTCTCGGGCTCCAGCACCAGGTCCAGGCACAGCTTCTCACCGCCGCGCATCGCCAGCAGCGTGTCCATGTTGCTGTGCAGGTCGATATGGCTCAGCACCAGCTTGTCCTGGCAGGCCTCGGCGAGTGCGTCCAGGAAGCTCAGGAACCGATGCCACCAGTAGTTGTCCGGGTCGAGCGTGATGGGCAGGCACTCGGCCCAGGTGTCCACGCACGGCACGGCCCAGTCGGTACCGTAGCCCTCGTCGGGGATGACCAGCTCACAGCCGAGGAACGCGGCCATCTGGTCGGGGCCGAAGCTGGGCACGTAGTGCGGAATGGAGTCACCAGCCCAGTAGACCGCCTCGACATGCGCCAGGACCTGGTCGATCACCGGCTGGAAGTCGCCCTTGGCACCGGCCAGATAGGGCGGGCCAGGGGGCACCTCGCGGCCGTCCTTCGGCGCGGTGATCACGCACACCGGCCGGTCGATGAGTTCCTGGTTCCAGAACGCCAGCCACCGCTGCTGCGCCTCTGCCAGGTCAGGCTTGTACTCGAGCATCGGTTCACGACTCCTATATGTTGACGACCGACGTCCACGGGCCATCGCGCGGATACGCGCGCCCGCACCGATTACCTTCCGCCGGTCGTGCTCTGGTAGAACTCGGCGATGCCCTCACCAAACGCGCGGCCCCAGTCGAGGTAGCCTTGCTGCGTACACTCGCCCTCGCCGAAGATCTCGATGCTGTAGGCCAGACGTGCCCCGGCCTCGTACTTCAGCCAGCCCGGCATCAGCCGGCGCACGTCGGTGTCGCCCATGGTGACGTAGTTGACCATCTTGCGCCAGAACGAGGGGCTGACCTTGCCCTGCAAGCGCTTGCCAATAGTCTGGCTGAGGCGCAGCGCGTCCGCCTCGGTCACCTCGTCGCAAATCTCCTTGCCGAACGACATGAACTGCGTCTGTCGCTCCGGCGTACACCAGCCGTGGAAGTCCATCACCAGTTCGAGGCGCTGACCCTCGGCGGCCAGCCCCTTCGCGAACCGCTCCACGGCCTGGGTCTCGGGCGCGGTGCCCAGACCCCACTGCCGGTTGAGGTTGCCGGCCGGGTGATAGCGGTTGCCGCCGGCAACACCATCCGGGTCCATCTGCGGCACCACATACACCACGAACCCGCGTCGGAGGTGGGCCGCACCGGCACTATCGCCCAGCAGGTAACGACACAGACCCTCCAGCGCCCAGGCGCCGGTGGTCTCCAGGTCATGCTGGAGCGTGGTGAACAGGATCGCCCGCTTGCCGGCGGCAGGCGTCTCGGGATCGGTGATGGCGTAGAGCCACTGGTCGCGACCGCCCGGCGTCTTGGCCAGCACCTTCGCGGTGAAGTAGCGGTTGCCGCGCTGGGCGGCGACGAAGCGCTCGATATGCTGCGGCGGGAACGGGTAGAACGAGGCCAGATACACCTCGTCGCGCTCAAACCGATGGCGGCAGGTGAGCACCGTGCCGTCGTCGTTCCATGACTTGTCGGTGATGGCGAACCAGGTCTCGCCATCGTAGCTGGCCACCGGCGAGCGCGTGCCGTTGCCACCGGTCGTGTCGCGGCTGAACGGCGCCGGGTTGACGTGGAACGTCAACTGGCGCCCGGCCACGCCCTTCGCCCGGAAGTGGAACCACAGGAACGGCGGCGCGGGCCGGTCCGCGGCGTGAGCCTGGAGGTAGAAGGTGTCCGGTCCGACGCGTTTGGTGGCACCCAGCGTGCCGTTGGCGAAGTCGGCGCTGAACTGCACGCCGCCCGGGTCGAGGGCCGGCATGAGGTCGAACCGAGCCGAGCCCGGCGGCTCGAAGCCCGGATTCTGGAGCCGGTTCGGCGCGCCCTCACGGTCCTCGCCGAACCAGGCGTCGTCGTAGTAGACGGTGCCGACGCCGTGCAGGTAGAGCAACAGCCGCACCCGCACGGCCCCCTCCGGCACGGTCACGGTGCCGGCCAACGACTGCCACTGGCCACCGGTCGCCAGCGCCTTGGCCGCCAACTCGCGGCGGCTCTTCTCACCGTCTCGGCCGTAGGAGTCGATCAGCAGGCTCGGGCGCCCGGTGGTCTCGGGTGCCGTCCGCCACCAGATGGTGTAGCGGTAGGGCTTGCCGGCCGGCACCGCGTTCTGGCGGTAGAACTCCTGGCTGAAGCAGGCCCGCGCACGGTTCTCGGCGGTGGTACCACGGATGTAGCCGCAGCCGCTGCCACCGTGTGGCTCGTCGAGTGCGCCACCCAGCCGATGGGTGGTACCCGTTGGGCACGACGCTTGCCAGCCCGGCGGCGGACTGACCTCCTGCGCGCCCAGCGCCGCGGCGCAGCACAACCACCAGCCCACCAGAGCACCCGTCATCGGCCACCTTCCTCACCGCGCCCGTGGCGCTGACTATCGATACGCGCTCGCGAACCGCAGACCTTCCGGGCCGCACCCGGTCGAGACAGACGGAGGTACCGCCAAGAACAGGGCCAACTACCTGAGGACCTTGCCCGGGAGTATGGCAGTGGCACGACGATGGCGGCACGGACTGATGGTGGCGGCGCTGGCAGGCGTTGCCATGACCACAGCAGGCTCTGGTCCGCAGCAGCAGCTACGGGTTGGCCGCTTGGCGGGCGGCGAGTTGGTCGTCCCCGTCGGCCAAGTCGTGGCGCCGGTCGGCCGGCAGGTGGAGCTGCCCGGTCTGCGTCCGCAGGCGGTCGCGCTCAGCCCCGACGGCAAGCTGCTGGCCACGTCGGGCAAGACCAGCGAGCTGGTGCTGCTCGATCCGGCTGACGGAAGCCTCAAGGCCCGGATCCCGCTGCCCAACGACGCGCGGCGCGAGCCGAACCCACCGGTGGCCTCGGCCAACATCCTCCAGCCCGACAAGAAGGGGCAGCTCAGCTACACCGGCCTGGTCTTCTCGCCCGACGGTCGCCGCATCTATCTCAGCAACGTCAACGGCAGCGTCAAGGTCTTCGGCGTTGAGCCGAACGGCACCGTGAGCGGGCTCTACTCCATCGCGCTGCCGCCGGCGGGCGCGCCCCGCCGGCGCGACGAAATCCCGGCCGGGCTGGCGGTCTCCGCCGACAACCAGCGGCTCTACGTCTGTGGCAACCTGTCCAATCGGCTGTTCGAGATCGAGGCCGCCAGCGGCAAGCTGTTGCGCACCTGGGACGTCGGCGTGGCACCCTACGACGTGGTGCTCAACGGCGACCGAGCCTACATCTCGAACTGGGGCGGCCGCCGCCCCCGCCCGGGCGAACTGACCGGTCACGCCGGTCGCGGCACCACAGTCAAGGTGGATGCGGTCCGCCATATCGCCAACGAGGGCTCCGTGTCGGTGATCGACCTGGCGGCCAACGCGGTGGCCGGCGAGGTCACTGCGCACCTGCACGCCTGTGCGCTGGCGCTGTCACCCGACCGTCGCCACCTGGTCTGCGCCAACGCCGGCAGCGACAACCTGACCGTGATCGACACCCGTACCAACCAGGTGGCCGAGACGATCTGGGCCAAATCGAGCCCCGCGGATCTGTTAGGCGCCCAGCCTTGTGCGCTGGCCTTCGACGCCGACGGCCGTCGCCTGTATGCCGCCAACGGCACTCAGAACGCGGTGGCGGTCATCGACTTCAGCCCAGGCCGCTCGAAGCTGCGCGGCCTGGTGCCCGTCGGCTGGTTCCCCGGCGCGTTGGTCTTTGACGCCGCGCGCCGCCAGCTCTGTGTGGCGAACATCAAGGGCCTGCCGGCCGAGCCGCTCAAGCGCGGGACCACCACCGGCTACAACTCGCACCAGTACTCCGGCTCGCTGACACTGCTGCCGGTGCCCACCGACCGCGAGCTGCCGCGGCTGACCGCCGCGGTCTACCGCGACAACGGTGAGACCCGCATTGCCGCCGCCCGGCTCCGCCCCCGGCCCAATCAGCCGCCGCGCGCCGTACCCGAGCGCATCGGCGAGCCCAGCCTGCTGAAGCACGTGGTCTACGTCATCAAGGAGAACCGCACCTACGACCAGGTGCTCGGCGACGTACGCGAGGGCAACGGCGAGCCCAGCCTCTGCGTCTTCGGCGCCGACGTCACGCCGAATCAGCACCAGATGGTCCGCGATTTCGTGCTCCTGGACAACACCTACTGCTGCGGCATCTGCAGCGCCGACGGGCACCAGTGGACCGACACGGGCCTCGGCAACGACTACCTGGAGCGCTCCTTCGCCGGCTGGCCGCGCAGCTACCCCGACGGCATGGAGCTGGACGACACCGACTCGCTGGCCTACGCCTCGTCCGGCTTCATCTGGGACAACGCCCTGGCCCATGGCGTCTCCATCTGGGACTTCGGCGAGTTCGCGATGCCGCATGTCCGCTGGAAGGACCCGGCCAAGCGCGGCCGGCCAACCTGGACCGATGCCTACAACGAGTATCTCAACCCGACGGGCACGGTGCTCATCGGCAGCAAGCCCGGCATCGCCAGCCTGGCGCCCTACCTGCCCACCGACTACATCGGCTGGGACATGGCCGTGCCGGACGTCTGGCGGGCGCAGTACATCGTCAAGCAGATCGAGGCCTGGGACCGCGCCGGCACCATGCCGTCGCTGATCCTGATCTGCCTGCCCGACGACCACACCACCGGTACGTCGGCCGGCTTCCCGACGCCGAATGCAGCCGTCGCCGACAACGACCTGGCCTTCGGCCGCATCGTCGAGGCCCTCGGCCGCAGCCGCTTCTGGAAGGACACGGTGGTCTTCGGCATCGAGGACGACCCGCAAGCCGGCTGGGACCATGTCAGCGGCTACCGCACCACCGCCTACTGCGTCAGCCCGTACGCCAAGCGGCGCACGACGGTGAGCACCATGTACAGCACGGTCAGCCTGCTGCGGACCATCGAGCAGATCCTGGGCCTGCCACCCATGAACCAGCTCGACGCCTCGGCCACGCCGATGTTCGACTGCTTCACCGACCAGCCCGACTTCACACCGTTCCAGACTGTGCCGAACAAGGTGCCGCTGGACCAGATGAACCCCACGCCGAAGAAGATCAGCGACCGGCAACTGCGCCGTGACGCCATCGTCTCGGCCAAGCTCGACCTGCGGCTGCCAGATCGGGCGCCGGAGGATGTGCTCAACCGGATCCTTTGGCGCGCAACCAAGGGCACGGCGGTGCCCTACCCGACCTGGGCGGTGCAGATGGTGGATGACGACTGAGCCAGCCGGCCGGTCACGGTGCCACCACCTGGACCGAACACGCGGCTCGCGCGCCGCGGCCGGTGGTGTCCCAGACGACCAGCGCCACCTGGTACTCACCCGGGCGCTGGTACGTCCACTGCGTCTCCGGCACCGTCTGCGGCGGACCGTCGCCGAGGTCCCAGAGCAACGTCAGCGCACCGCCGTCGGCCGCCTTGGCGCGGCGGGTGAACCGGGCCGACTGGCCGACCGTGACCATCCGAGGGCCATCGATGGCGACTGCCGGCGGCGCTCCCGCCAGCGGCTTCGCGGTGGTCAGCTCATTGGTCCGGTTGCCCGTCACCGAACAGCGGAGCCACTCGAGCCCGGTGTAGCCACCCGGACCCACCACGGCTGCGGCGCCGTTGCCCGCGATGGTGCAGGCGATGAAGCTCAACTGGTCGACGCCACCACCGCCGAGTTGCAGACCGTAGCCGGCGTTGTCGCGGAACTCGCAGTCCTCCAGCACCAGGTTCCGGCAGTTGCCGTTGGTGCGGAAGCCATGCCCGCCGTCGTTGGGATAGGGCGGGTGGCCGCGCTTCACCGTCGTGCCGTCAAACGCGCACTGCCAGAGGTAGTACCGGGCACAGCCGCCTGCTTCGCCCTGCAACTGTGCGCCCCACTGGGCGCAGTTGACGAACCGGTTGCGCGCGTAGTAATGCCGCTCCTTGGCCCGGCGGTCCGAGACCGACAGCCCGATGTGCGCCCCGTCGTCCACGGTGTTGTCGGTGACCACCAGGTCGCTGCCGATCGCCTCGATGCCGAAGCCCTTGAAGGTGCCGTCCTTGGCGCTGATCGTGTTGCGCCGCACGGCGCACCGGTCGGAGCCGCCGATGCTCAGCCAATGGTCGATGAGGTTGTCCTCGATCACACAGCCATCGCAACCGCCCCAGACCTCGATGCCGAGGCCCTCGCCGCCCGAGCCAGCCACCTTGTTGCCACGGATGACCAGGTCATGCGAGCCGTTGTCGCCGAAGATGCCCCCTCGGCCGGTGCCCCGGAACGTGCAGCGCTCCACGCGGTTCCGCGAGGAGCCCCAAGCCAGCCGGATGCCGCCGCCATAGGCCGCGCCGAGGCCGATGTTCTCGAAGGTGCAGTCGGTGACGGCACTGTCGGTAACCCCGTGCAGCTTGGTCGGGTTGCTGCCGGTGAGCAACATGCCATGGGGGCCGAAGGCGCTGCTCTTGACCAGATTGCGGATGGTGAGGTGGTGCAGGTCGAGGCGGCGCGCATCGTGGGCGAACAGGCCCTGGTGGGCCTGGGGGTTCATCTGGCCGTCGATGGTCAGGTGGGCCACCTCGGCCTCCTCACGTCCGCTGAGGTCGACAACGACCGCGGGCCGGTCGCCTACATAGCACAGAATGGTCTGGTCCTGCCCGGCCCCGACCAGCTTGACTCCGCTCTTGGCGGCGAGTGGAGCCGACAGCGCGATGGTGCCGGTCGGCAACCGCACCGTCTCACCCGGGCGCGCGGCGGCCAGCGCGGCGCGGGCCGCCACCGCCAGTTGGTTTTCGGCGCCGCCGGCCACGCCGACGAGCACCGCCAGCACCAGCAGCTCACGACCGGCCGGCGATACCATCACGCTGCGGCTCCTTTCGGCGCGCCTCAGGCCTCCTGCTGTCGGCGATGCCAGTCGTCGTCCCAGAGGTTGAAGAACCGCTCCTGGAACGGATGCTCGCGGATGAAGTCCTCATTGACCACCACACCCAAGCCTGGTCCGCTCGGTAGCCCAAAGCAGCCATCCTCGGCGCTGACCGCGGGCAGGCCCGTGGCGGCGTCGGTGACCCAGGCGTCCACGAAGTCGTTGAAGTACTCCTGGACCTTGAAGTTGGGCAACGTGGCATCGAGGTGCAGCGCCGCGGCCGTGGAGACCGGCCCGCCGACGTTGTGCGGCGCGACGAGCATGTAGTAGACCTCGGCCATGGCCGCGATCTTCTTGCCTTCGAGAATGCCGCAGCTATTGGTGATGTCCGGCTGAATGATGTCGGCGGCCTGGAGTTCGAACAACTCGCGGAAGCACCACTTGTTCTCGAGGCGTTCGCCGGTGGCCACGGGCACGCGGATGCCGTCAACGGCCTTCTTCAGCGCCAGCAGGTTGTCGGGCGGCACCGGCTCCTCCACCCAGGCCGGGTCGTAGGGCTCCAGCTCGGCCGCGATCTGGATGGCCTGTTTGGGGTTGAACCGGCCGTGCATCTCGACGAAGATCTCCACGTCGGGGCCGACGGCGTCACGCACCGCAGCCACGATCTCGATCGCCAGCCGCCGCTCCTTGCGCTCCATCTCGTACCAGCCGGCGCCGAACGGATCGAGCTTGAGGCCGCGGTAGCCGCGGTCAGCCACCTTGCGCGCCGCGGCGTGAAACTCCTCGGGGGCACGTTCCACCGTGTACCAGCCGTTGGCGTAGGCCTTGATGCGGTCCCGCACGGCGCCGCCGAGCAGGCGGTAGACCGGCTGGCCGCAGGCCTTGCCGATGATGTCCCAGCAGGCCATCTCCACCGTGCCGATGCCACAGGTCCCGACCACGCCGGCGCGAACGAAGTCATCGCGGAACATGCGGGTGCTCAGGTCCTCGATGTTGTACGGGTCGGAGCCGATGATGTGGCGCTTCTTGGCACTCTCGAGATAGGCCAGCAGATCCGCGGTCCGGTTGGGCAGGCGGCACTCACCCCACCCCACCAAGCCCTCATCGGTCGTCACTTTGACGAACGTCAGGTCGCGCCACGGCGTGCTCATGGCCAGCGCCTGCACATCAGTGATCCTCACTGCCTCGCTCCTTGCCCGCCCTATTCGTCGCCGGCGCGCACCCGCCTCCCCCGGCACCGAGCCATCCCAGGTTGCGCCGTGCGGCGCGCAGCACCCAGACCGTGGAGGTCAGCGGGCCACGAGCGCCGAAATGCACGTCAAGACGTTGCCGTTCGCTTCGGCGCAACCTGGCGCGCGCCGAGGCAGCAAGATAGCTCAAGGCTGCCGCCGCTTACCGCCATACTGAGAGGCCGACCTTCGCGGCAGCCGGCGGCGGACGACGCGGTTCGACCGGGGTGTCGTTGACATGGTCTTCCTGGGCCTCATCCACAACATCTCCCTACTGGTGTGCTTGACCCTCGTTCACGGTCAGGTGACCCGCCGCTGGGCCACCCACACGCTGACCTATCGCCTGCTCGCCGGCGTGCTCTTTGGCGGCGTGGCATTGGTCGGCATGATGACGCCGCTGCGGGTCATGCCCGGCATTATCTTCGACGGCCGGACGATCGTGCTGAGCATCGCCGGCCTGTTCGCCGGCCCAGTGCCCGCTGTGATCGCGGCGGCGGTGGCCGGCTCGTACCGCCTCTACCTGGGCGGCGCCGGTGCGCTGATGGGCGTGGCCACCATCGCCGAGTCGACGCTCATCGGCATCGCGATGCACTGCTACTACCGCCGGGCGTCGGCCAGGCTCAGCTCGACGGCTGTGGTCGCCATGGGCCTGGCCGTGCACGTTGTGATGCTGGTCTGTGCGGTGCTGTTGCCCGGCTCAGCCCTGCGGCCGGTACTGGCCCTGATCGCGCTGCCCGTGCTGGTGCTGTACCCGTCGGCCACGCTGCTCGTGGGCCTGATGTTCCTTGACCAGGAGGCCAGACAGGCCGCCGAGCAAGCGCTGCGCCGCAGCGAGGAGCACTACCGCCAACTGGTCGAGGGCGCCGACTGCATCGTGCTGCGCCTGGCTCCCGACGGGACCGTCACCTTCCTGAACGACTTTGGCCAGCGCTTCGTCGGTCTCGCGGCGGCGCAGGAACTGGCGCCACGCCTGGTTGCGGCGGCCGGTCAGCAGTCGGGTGCGCCGGGCGGCCGCGCGGTGGTGGAGACCGAGACGCAGGGCGCCGACGGCCATGGCATCTGGACCGCCTGGACCAGTTGCTACCTCGGCGACGGCGGGCGCGCCACCAACGAGGTGCTGTCCATCGGTCTCGACATCACGGCCCGCCGACGCGCCGAAGAGGCGCTGCGGCAGTCCGAAGCGCGCTTCCGGCAGCTCTTCACCGACTGCGCCGCCGTGCAGTTGCTGATCGACCCTGGCAGTGGCCGTATCGTGGACGCCAACACGGCTGCGGCGGCCTTCTACGGCTACAGCACCGACGAGTTGCGCGGCATGGCGGTGGCGCGCATCAACACGATGGGCGACGCCCTGATCGCCGAGGCGATGAGTCAGGCGAGGGTCCGGCAGGTCGGCCGGTTCGAGTTCACCCATCGCCTGGCCTCCGGTGAACTGCGCGCAGTGGAGGTCTACTCCGGTCCCATTCGCATGGGCGAGAGCGACCTGCTGTTCTCCATCGTCCACGACATCACTGCGCAGCGCCAACTGGAAGAGCAACTCCGCCAGGCCCAGAAGATCGAGTCCGTCGGACGGCTGGCGGGCGGCGTCGCCCACGACTTCAACAACATGCTGCAGGCGATCCTTGGCCACGTCGAACTGGCCATCCAGGCGGTAGACCCCAACGACCCCATTCGGGAGGACCTGATCGAGGTCCGCCGCGCCGCCGACCGCTCAGCCGACCTGACGCGTCAGTTGCTCGCCTTCGCCCGCAAGCAACTGGTGGTGCCGCGCGTGCTCGATCTGAACGACACCGTCTCCGGCATGCAGCGCATGCTGACCCGCCTGATCGGCGAGCACTACCAGTTGCTCTGGCAGCCCGGCCACGACCTCTGGCGGATCAAGGCCGACCCGTCACAGCTCGACCACATCCTCGCCAACCTGGTGGTCAACGCTCGCGACGCGATGGCCGACACCGGCACCATCACCGTCGACACAGCCAACGTGGTGGTTGACCAGAGCTACTGCGCACAGCACTCCGATGCCCGTCCGGGCGAGCACGTCCGGCTGCGGGTGATCGACACCGGCTGCGGCATGGATGAGGGCACCATCCGGCACCTCTTCGAGCCGTTCTTCACCACCAAGGAACTGGGCAAGGGCACCGGCCTGGGACTGGCCACGGTGTATGGCATCGTCCAGCAGAACCACGGCTGGATCACGGTGGAGAGCGCCCCAGGTGCCGGCACCACGATGGCGGTCTACCTGCCGCGCTGCCTGGAGGAGCAGCCGGCCGAGGCAATCGACATCGCTCCCCCACCAACCGCAACCGGTTCAGGACGGGTCGTCATGGTGGAGGATGAGCCGGCCATCCTCAAGCTGGGCCGCACCGTCCTGGAGCGACTGGGCTATGAGGTGGTCGCCTTCGACTCGCCGGCCGAGGCCGCCAAGTGGGCCGAAAGCGAAGGCGCGTCGATCGACCTCTTGGTCACCGATGTGGTCATGCCCGGCATGGACGGTCGGCACCTGCACGAGCGGCTGTCGGCCGCGCGCCCGGGCCTGCCCTGCATCTTCGTGTCGGGCTACTCGGCCGACCTGATCGGCGAAGACACGCTGACCAGCGACCGTACCCACTTCGTGGCCAAGCCGTACCGCCCGGCCGCGCTGGCCGGGCTGGTACACCAACTGCTCGGCGGACAGACAGACCCGTAGCTCAGTCCTCGCCCTGCGCCAGCGTGTAGCCGCGCTCACCGTCGAAGACCTGCAGCTTCTCGACATGGACCCAGCGGTAGCGCTCACCGATCCTCGTGAGCAGGGCCAGCAGATCGGCGTCGCTCAGTTCGGGGCCGGTCTCGTCGCGAAGCACGAAGCGGCAGCGGCACTGATCGATGAGGTCGGTGGTGGTGCCCGTCGGCGGATAGACACGCGTGCCGCGGTTCGACATCATCTTCAGGCGCACCGGCGTGCCCTCGACCAGGGCCGACAGCTCGTCGCCGGCCGCCTTGACGTCGGTCGCCAGCTCGATGAACACATCGGCGCCGATGACCTGACGCTGCGCGGGCCGGACCATGACCGGGTCGGAGGTGACCTCCGGCATCCGGATCGGTCGGTAGTCGCGAACGCCGACCGCGGTCGACTGGCGGCCCAGGTTGGCAATCACCGTCTCAGTGAACTGCGTCGTGCCCACTGGCTCGTAGCCGGCGGGCGGGTTCGGCAGCAGGCGTAGCACGTCCTGGGTCATGGCCTTGCCCTCGGCGAGCGTCACCAGCACGGCGTGCTCGACCTTGGCCGCGGCCTCGAAATCGCCCAGATGCCGCAGCATCATCACCGCCGACAGGACCAGCGCCGTCGGGTTGATGACGTTCTTGCCGGCGTACTTCGGCGCCGAGCCGTGGACCGCCTCGAAGATGGCGATGCCGTTGCCGAGGTTGGCCGACGGCGCAAACCCCAGCCCGCCCACCAGGCCCGACGCCAGGTCGCTGATGATGTCACCGTTCATGTTCGTCGTGACGATGACTTCGAACTGCTCCGGCTGCTTGACCATCTGGTGCGCGCAGTTGTCGATGATGACGTGCCACGCCTCGATGTCCGGGTACTCCGGCGCGACCCGCTCGAAGGTCCGCTTCAGCAGACCCTCGGTCATCTTCATGATGTTCGACTTGGTGGCGCAGGCCACGCTCTTGCGGCCCTCGGCGCGAGCGAACTCGAACGCCAGCCGGGCAATCTTCTCACAGCCCTTGACGCTGATCAGCTTGAGGCACTGCATCACGCCGGGCGTCTGCGCGTGCTCGATGCCCGCGTACAGGTCTTCGATGTTCTCGCGCACCACCACGAAGTCGATGCCGCGACCGGTATAGGGCGTCGGGATGCCCGGCAGCTCGCGCACCGGGCGGATGTTGCCGTAGGTCTCGAAGAGCTTGCGCAGCGTGACGTTGGCGCTCTTCTCACCGAAGCCCACCGGGGTCTCCAGCGGGCCCTTGAGCACCACGCGCGTGCGGGCGATGGAGTCGATGGTCTCCTGCGGCACACCCGAAGGCAGTCCCTTCATGAACACCGAGGCGCCGGCTTCGCACTCCTCCCACTCGATCTGCGCACCCGCTGCGGCCAGGATCTGCTGCGCCGCGCGCGTCACTTCGGGGCCGACACCGTCGCCGGGGATGACCGTCACCTTCGCCTTGCCGTCGCTCATACTGCCTCCACACAACCGGCTCACGAGGGCTTGGACGAGGCCGGTGCACGACGTCAAGGATAGGGTTGGTGCCGATCTCTGTCAACGCGCCAGCGCGGTGGAACTACCGCCGGTGGAGCAGTGTCATTGCTCCTGTGAGACTGGGAGATGAGCATGTCGGTTGGTACGCGAGCAACGGCCCAGCGGGCCTGCTGGCTGGTCTTGGTCCTGCTGGCCTGGTGGCCGTCGCCGGCGCAGTCACAGCCGGCCGGCCATCGCTCGACCGTCATCTTCCAGGACGACTTCGCTCGGGCCGATGCCGAGGCCGCCGGTCCGCAATGGTTCGAGTTCCTCCATCGCCTGCCCTACGGCGGCCAGTGGACGGCCTCGGCCGGCGAGACGGCCTGGTCTGTGCGCGGCAAACTGCTACGGTTCGAAGCGGTCGGCACCAGCTCCTATGTCGGTGACTTCGTGATGAGCCGAACCGCGCTGCCGATCGAGAACACGCGCCTGGAGTTCGACCTGCGCGCCCAGGTGCAGACCATGCAGGGCTATGTCGGGCCGGGCTTCTTCTGGGTCACCGACCAGCACCAGGTCGACCGGCTGGGCTGGACCGTCTGGTACAACTGGGAGAACCGCTGCCAGCGCGGCTACGCGATCGAGGCCGGCGGCCGGCCGCAGTACGTCGATGACATGGTCCTCGGCGTCAACACCGGCGCCTTCGCCCACCACGCCATCACCATCCGCCGGGGCGAGCTCGCCTGGCAGGTGGAACAGAATGCGCCAGTCGTGCGCAAGCTCGCGGCCTCGGTGACCGGTCAGCGTCGCCACTTGGCGATCACCTCGCGCCTCTACGACCAGGGCGCCAAACAGGTCATCGAGGTGCGCAACCTGAAGGTCACCGACCTCGGCACGCCGTAGCCGCCCGGAGCCGGCCACCATGCAGCGCAGGCCGCTTGGCACCACGGGGCGACTGGTCTCGGTCATCGGTCTCGGCGGCGCCGGACTGGGCGGCGTCTACGGCGCCATCACCGACGACCAGGCCGTGGAGACGGTCTCGTGCGCCCTGGCCCGCGGCGTCGACTTCATCGACACCGCGCCGCTCTACGGCGTCAGCGAGGAACGCCTGGGGCTGGCCCTGGCCGGCCGGCGCGAACAGGTCTTCCTGGCCACCAAGGTGGGCCTGCTGCGCGGCGGCGCCCGCATTACCGCGGCCGATGACGTCCGCCGCAGCGTGGCCGACAGCCTGCGCCGGCTGCGGACCGACTACCTGGACCTGTTGCAGTACCACGAGCTCCAGCCGGACATCGCCGCCGCCGTCTTGGCCGACGGCGGCGCCGTCGAGGCTATGGTCCGCTTGCGCGAGGAGGGCGTGGTACGACACCTCGGCGTCACCGGCCGGCAACTGGGCACGCTGTGCGACGCGCTGCGCACCGAGCAGTTCGCGACCGTGCTGACCTACCTGGAGTACTCACCGCTGACGCTGGCCGCCCAGGACGCGCTGTTCCCCTTGGCCGCCTCGCTGGGCGTGGGCCTCATCGCCGGCAGTCCCCTTGGCGCCGGACTGCTGGCCGGGGCCGACCTGAGCAGCCTCTCTCGGCCGCTCGATGACCCGGCGCTCCGCCGCGCCCACGCGGTGTCGGCACTCGCCGCCCAGGCGGGCTGGTCGGTGCCTGACCTGGCCATCGCCTTCGAGTTGGCCGATCCGCGCGTCAGCGTGCTGATCCCGGGCGCCAACAGCCCCGACCAGGTCGCCGCCGCTGTCGCCGCCGCCGGACGCCGCGTGCCGTTCGACCTGCTGGAGCGGGTCCGCGCCATCGCGGTCTCGTGACCGATCGCCTCAGCGGCGGACGCGCAGCCGAACCAGGCGCTGACCGGCCTCGTCGGCCACCACCACCCACGCGCCGTGTCCGGTGACGCAGCCGGGCTGCCAGCCGCCCGGCACACTGGCCGCGCCGCACTCGGCCACACGCTGGCCCGTCGCAGCATCGAGCAGCGCCAGGCACTGGCCGCCCGCGTCGCTGACCGCCACGTGGCCCGCTGCCACAGCTACGCCGGCCAGTCGCTGCCAGCCGTCCGTGCTCGACCAAGCCGGCGCCAACGAGCTGTCGGCACCGCGCCGCCAGGCCCGGATCTGCTTGGGCCAGGCGATCACCAGCAGGTCGTCCTCGACTGCCGCCAGGCCGACCGCCCGGTTCCCCTCACTCAGGCCCGGCAAGGCGGTCTCGCCGAACTGCGCGGCACGCACGTCCGCCTGCCGCACCACCGCGCCGTCCAGAACCCACATCTGCGTGTCACCCACAGCCAGGTGACGCGGCGCCGTCAGCGACTTGGCTTCGGTGCGCTTCAGCCAGGGCGTCTCCTTGTAGCCGGTGTGCCACGGGTCGAACTGCCAGAGCTGCCCGCCCACCTCGTCCAGCACGGCGAACAGCGCGCCGTCCCAGGCCACCGCCGCGCCGCGGTTGCTCCAGCCGCCCGCAACGCGCCAGGGCTCGTTCGCGTTGCAGCGTAGCGGCGTGGTCGGCTCGTCATCGATGGCCAGGCGCAACGTCCGTTGGCCGTTCTCAACGAGCGCCACCAGGGTGCCATCGGCCCCGACCGCCAGAGAGCGGACGCCGCTGACGCCGCCGAGGCGAACGCCCGTCGGCCGGCCCTTGCCGTCGAACTCGGTCACGCCTTGCGACGAGGCCAGCCAGTAGTGTCCCGCGGCGTCGCGGGCCAGACCACTCGGGTACATCGCGCCGAAGCCACCCACCGCCAGCCCGCCCGTCTGACGGCCGGCCGTCAGCGGCAAGGGCCGGCAACTGCCGCCCTGATCCACAATCCAGGCCTGCCGGTCCACACTGACCAGCAGCGCCGCGTGACCACCCCGCGGCCAGCCGTCGGTGGTCACCTGGCCACCGTCGGCGCGATAGCGATAGACCTTGCTGTCGGGGTAGTAGCTGCCCACCAGCAGGTCACCGGTGGTCGGCTCGAGCCCCACGGCGCAGTATGCCCAGTCGGCTCCCGCGGGGCGAGACAGGCGCAGCACCGTGTTGACCGTCTGCCCGTCCGGAGCCACCGCCTGAACGCTGTCACCCGCCAGCACGAAGACACGGTTCCGCGCGGCGAAGCCACGCTCGAGGCCGACCGGCGCCACGGCGTACGAACGGGCCTTCTCGAACAGCTTGGCTGGCCCGAGCACCGTGGCATCGTTCTGGCCGGGCGTCACCCGGTGGAGCCGGTTGTCCCAGCCGGCCCAGTAGAGCTGCCGCCCGTCAAAGCGGGCACCCAGGTGGCTGCAGCCGTCCGGCAGGCTCCAGCGCTGGTGGCTGTCCCATCGCCCGCCCTCCTGACGGAACGCCAGCAGCAGGTTGCCGCTGATCACCCACAGGCCGCCGTCGGCCGTGACGGCCACACCGCTCGGCCCAATGAACGGCAGTGGCGGCAAGCCTGGAGGCTGGCTCTGGCCGAGCACCCCGGAGTACTCCAGACGCGGCGCCGCCAGCAGCGGGGCGCACAACAGACAGCACAGCAACGAGGACCCAGCGCGCTTCATGGTCGGCCCTCCAGCACCATCTGACCGAACAGGCGCGGGTCCTTGGTCGGCGTGATGCCACCGAACAGGCCCAGCGCCTTCGGATCCAGTTGTTTCGGGTCATCGAGATCGTTGACCGCCACGGCCAGTCCGAGGCGCTCGCCGGCCCGTGGTGGTGCCGCCAGCCCGAGCGTCGCCCAGGGCACCGCCGCTTCGTAGCGCAGGCCACCGGCCCGGCGCTTCACGGCCAGGCGCAGCTCGGCCGAGGTCAGCAGCCGCACCGGCAGCTTGTCCTTGTCCCACGTGATGGTCCGGTAGGCTTCGGGACCGTTGGTCGTCAACGCTAGGTCCAACTCGCCGGCGCGGTGACGTGAGCCGGCATCGGCCAGCAGGTTGCCGGTGCTGCCCTCCTGCTTGCCCGGGTCCAGGTCGAGGCCGACCTGCAGGCAGTCTCCTTTCCAGGTGTTGAACCCGGTCTGATCCTGGACGAACACATCGTCGGTCACGTCGGCGGCCAGGTACAAACCGGCGGCGTCCCAGCCGAACTGCAGGATGGCCGACAGGTCGCTGGGACCACGGTACTGCTGCGGCGAGCGGACCAGCATCGACCGGCCGCGCAGCGCCACCGACGGCCGCTCGGTCCACTCGGCGAGTTCACCGTCGATGACCGGCGGCGCCGCCCAGGACCGGGCCGGCAGGAAGTTCACCGGCGTGCTGTGCTCGAACCGGTAGCCGCTGGCCAGACGCAGCTCGAGCCTGGCGGCCGCCACCTGCGAGCCCGGCAGGTCGAGCCCGTCGTAGGGCACCGTCACCGCCGTCTCGCCTTTGGCCGGCAAGCGGAGGTCCACCGTGCGACGCGTCTCCGGAACGCCTTCGAGCCGCGCGGTGATCTGCCCCTGCTGGGCCTGGCCGGTCGTGTCGGCCAGCACGATGCGCAGCCCTGGCTGGCCGGTGGCCGAGTAGACGGCAGCGACTTGGCGCACCGTCACCGGTGGCCGCACGGTGAGCATGCCGCCGGCCACGCCGACGGCGCCGTCGCGGCCCGCCAGCGTGACCTTCACCGGGAACGCGCCCAGTTCGGCGTCGGCCGGAACGGTGACGTCGAAGGCGAAGCCGGGGCGTTTGCCGCCGTCGGCCGACACCTTGGCCGGGGCCGGACCGTCGCCCAGCCGCGGATCCAGTTCGCAGCGCACGACGGCGTCTGCCGGCAGGCGGCCGGTCACATCGCCGGCCACCGTCACCTTGCCGCCCGGATAGCCGACCCAGCGCGACGTCGCGAGACGCACCGCCTTCTCGGCCTGGCTGCCCCAGAGGCCCGCCGCCACGCCGGCCACGTACTGCGGCTCGGGCCCCAGCGTCAGCTTCAGCGTGTCGCCCGGCGTCGGCACCACCTGCTCGTTGCCCACCCAATCATAGAGCCGCACCTGCTTGACGCCGACCGGCAGCGTGATGGTGCGCGGTGCGTCGCCCCAATCCCAGAGCGCCAGCACCACGTCGTCACCGCGCTCCAGCGCGTAGCCCACCGCCGTCTCGCCCAGCCACTCAATCGGCCCCGCGCTGCGGTGGCCCTCGAGCAGGAAGCTCTGGAAGGCATAGCCGGGCACGATGGGCTTCGGCGCGGTCTTGTCGGTCCCCCAGGCCATCTTCGGGTTGAGGTTGTAGAAGTAGCCGTAGCCCGGCTCACCGGGATAGTCGACGATGTAGAAAGCGAAGTTCAGCCGGAAGCCCTCGCCCATCATGATCAGGTTCTGCCGCAGCAGACCACGCGCCTGGTCCAGCTCCTTGCTCGGGTCTTCGCCGGTCGGCGAGCCCTGCTCGGTGCCCAGCAGGTCCAGATCGCGACCCGTCTGCTGCCGGATGACCTCTCTCAGCTCGCGGATCCGCTCGATCAGACCGAGCCGCTCCGGCGGGATGGCGTGGTACGGGTGGATGGCGAAGGCGTCCAGGTACTTGCCCAGCCCCTTGCGCAACAGCGTCTCGTTCCACTCCACGTCGTTGCGGCTGATGCCGGCACCGGTGGGACCGACCACGACGGCTTGCGGGTCGACGGCATGGATCGCAGGATAGGCCAGTTGGTAGATGCGGACCAGGTCCTCATCGGTGCCTTTGAAGCCCCACGGGTAGACCGGCTCCCAGGTGATCTGGTAGATCCGCTCGGTCAGGTCGGGATAGTCCTCCTGGTACGCCTTCGCCGCCGCGCCGCAGTAGGTCTGCCAGGCCCGCTCGCCCTCGGCGGTGAGCGTGCCGGTGCTGTACTGCATACTCTCGGGCTTCACCGCCCACTTCGGCGCGAAGAACAGCGTCGGCAGCGGATAGGTCTGCCACGGTCGACCGCCGAGTAGCCAGGTGTTCGGCTGCTGACGCTCCTTACGCCATGCGGCCAGGTGGACCCCGAACTCGCCGGCCCGCGTCGGCTCCATGCGGCTCCAGCCGTAGCCGCCCAGCAGCCAGCGTATGCCCAGATACGGGAGCACGTTGACCTTTGGGCAGTAGCCGCCCTGCATGCCGAAGAACGTCTCGCGCTGAGGATAGAGGCGCCGCTTGCCCGGATCGGGCACCACGGCATAGGTCAGGTAGCCGGCCGCGCGGCTGTTCAGCTTCGGCAGTTCCAGACCGTTGGACAGCTTGGCCCGCACGCGGTAGAAGCCGTAGCGCTGCTGCGGCGGTGACCAGGTGCCTTGCCAGGTGCCCTTCGCGTCGGCCACCACCGGCAACTCGGCCTTGGCGATGGAGCGGTCCTGCTCGTCCACGACGTTGAGCAGCACCTTCAGGCCCAGGTCGGCCGCCGTCAGGCCACCGACCTGGAAGGTCAGTGTGACCGGCTCGCCCGGCACGAACACGCTGAGTTCCGGCCGCGAGGTGTCGGCCGCAAAGGTCAACGGGGCCGCCGGCAGCACGGCCGGCAGCGCGCCCAGCGCCAGCAGCGCGCACCAGCACCACCGGGGCCTGGGGCGGAAGGAGTCCGTTGAGTTCACACGCCCACGCGAGGGCCACATGCCGTCGCTCCTTCCGCCCCCTGCCACACCCGGACTGGACTAGAGCGCGAAGCCCATGGCCTGCAGGTTGCGCAGGCTGAGACCGAGCGACTCGAACGGATCGGTCGGCTCGACCTGGCAGAGGTCCTGCTCGACGATGACGAACTCGGCACCGGCCGCGCGCGACGCCGCGGCGATGGCGGTCCAGTTGAGGTTGCCGGCGCCGACGGCCGCGTACTTCTGCTCGCGACCGACCACGGCCATGTCCTTGTAGTGGAGCAGCGGGCAGCGACCGGCGACCTTGGCGATCCACTCCGCCGGGTCACCGCCGCCCGCCTGGATCCAGTGGGTGTCGATCTCGAAGCAGACGTCGGCCGACGACTCCTCGATCATGATCTGCAAGCCCGGCTTGCCTTCGAAGCGCTCCAACTCGTGGTTGTGGTTGTGGTAGCTGAAGGTCAGCCCGTACGGCTTCAGCTTCGCCGCGGCCTCGCTGCACTGCGCGGCGCGCAACTGGTAGCCGGCCTTGGTCGCATCGCCACCCATGCCACCGATGCCGACGTGGCGGCAACCGTAGGCCTGGTGCTGCTCCACGATAGCGGCCGTGTCGTTCAGAATGGCGTCGATGCCGACGTGCGTGGCGATGATCTCGAGACCGGCACCATCGGCGATGCGCCGCAGTTCGGCGTGGTCAATGGCACCCAGGCCCGAGGTCTGCACGGCCTGGTAGCCCAGCTTGGCCACCCGCGGCAGGCTCTTGGCGATGTCCTCGGGCGTCTTCAGGAAGTCACGCAGCGTGTAGAGTTGCGCTGCGATGCGCGGTTCAGCCATGGCTGTCTCCTTCGTCGGGCTGCTCAGAAGCCCGTGCCAACACGAGCCTGTTCGGTGACTTCGACCACCGCTCGGGCTTCCTCCAGCTTGACCTCGAACTCGCTGTCGGTGGTCAAGGCGCGGTAGACCGCATCGTAGAAGGTCTCGGTCGCCGGCTTGACGGCCAGTTCCTCCTCGTGCCAGGTGGTCTCGACCGGCGTGCCGAAGGCACCTTCCTGTGGTGGGTCGCTCGGATCGGCCACCACCGCCGGCTGGCTCGCGCGGTCGTGCCAGCGCAGCTTCAGCGTGCGCTCACCAGCGTCCACCGCCAGCGCGCCTTGGGTGCCGTAGACCTGCCAGGCCGGCGCCCCGAGGCACATGCCGCCGCTGATCTCGACATCGGCCACGACGCCGTTGGCGCCGCGGAGGACGATCTTGATGTGGTCCTCGCCATCGCCGGCCGCGGCGATGCACTGCAGGTCGGACCACTGGCTGACAATCGGCGCGTCGATCATGCGCAGAGCGTGGTCGATGATGTGCGGACCCCAGTTGTTGAGCAGCCCGCCGCCGAACGCCTTGAGCACCTGCCAATCGTTGCGGCGCTGGAACCAGTGCCGGTACAAGCGGACCTGGAACACCTGTCCCAGGCAGCCGCTGGCCACGACTTCCTTGACGTGCAGGAAGGCCGGATCCCAGCGCCGGTTCTGACGGACCAGCAAGCGACCCGAGGACGCGGCCGCGGCGGCGATGATGCGGTCGGCCTCGGCCACCGAGGTGGCGAACGGCTTCTCGGCCACCACGTGCTTGCCCGCTTGCAGCGCCGCGATGTCGATCTCGCCGTGCGTGTTCGAGCGCGTGGCCACCACCACCAGGTCGACCTGCGAGTCATCGAGCAGGGCGCGGTAGTCGGTGTAGGCGCGCCCGCCGCTCTCGCCGGCCAGGCGCTCGGCGCGCTCGGCCACCGCGTCGCAGGCCGCGACGATCCGGAACCCGCCCTGCGCGGCCAGTTCAGGCCGGTGCATGCCCCAGCCCGCTCGCCCGACCCCCACGATGCCGACGCGAATCGGCGCTTCGACAGCCATCGATGTCTCCTCTCGGCGCGGCGCGCCCGACGTCAGTACAAGCTCTCGCCGGTCATCTCGGCCGGCTGCGGCAGCCCGAGCAGCTTCAGCACGGTCGGCGCCACATCGCCCAGCGCGGCACCTTCGCGCAGCGCCTTCGGACCGTGGTCGTCCACCAGCACACACGGCGTCAGGTTGTTCGTGGTGTGGGTGGTGTGCGGCTCGCGCAACGAGTAGTCGAAGGTGCCGTCAGGCCGGACGATCTTCTCGTAGTTGACCATCTCCTCGGCGTTGCCGTGATCGGCGGTGATGATGGCCCGCCCGCCCAACTCGGCCAGCCGGCCCAGCACCAGACCCAGGCAGTGGTCGACCGTCTCCACGGCCTTGACACCGGCCTCCAGGATCCCGGTGTGCCCGACCATATCCAGGTTGGCGAAGTTCAGCACCGTCACATCGTACTCGTGCAGGCGGTCGAGCACGGCACCCGTCAGGCGGTACGCGCTCATCTCGGGCTGCAGGTCGTAGGTCGCCACGGGCGGCGACTTGACCAGGATGCGGTCCTCGCCCGGGAACGGCTCCTCGCGCTGGTTGTTGAAGAAGAACGTGACGTGCGCGTACTTCTCGGTCTCGGCCGCGCGAAGCTGCTTCAGGCCGGCGTTGGCCACCACTTCGCCCAACAGGCCCACCGGCTGCTCGCGCTTGAACGCGAACGGCACCAGCAGCGACTGCTCATACTGCACCAGCGAAGCCAGCGTCAGATCGAGCTTCTCGCCCCGGTCGAAGGCGCTGAAGTCGTCGTCGTTCAGCGCCCGCAGAATCTGCCGCGGCCGGTCGCCGCGGAAGTTGAACATGATGAAGCTGTCACCCGACTGCACGCGCGGCAGCATGGCGCCGTGCTCGTCGCAGATCAGCTTCGGCTTCATGAACTCGTCGTACTCTTTGCTGTCACCGGTCGCGTAGGCCGCCTGCACCGCCTCCTCGGCGCTCCGCGCTCGCGTGAACTCCAGGCCGGCCAGGTCGCCGCTGGTCTGGCGGTTCTCGCCGTACACCAAAGTGTCATAGGCCACCTTGGTGCGCGGCCAGCGCGTGTCGCGGTCCATGGCCCAGTAGCGGCCGATGACCGTGGCGATCTTGCCGACGCCGACCGCGCGCATGTGCGCCTCGACGGTCTGCAGGTAGCCCAGACCCGACCGCGGGTCGGTGTCGCGCCCGTCGGTGATGGCATGGAACAGCACCTGGTCGCCGGTCAGTCCGAAGCGCTTGGCCATCTCGAGCAGCGCCAGGTAGTGCGATTCGGCGGTGTGGACGCCACCATCGGAGGTCAGGCCCATCAGGTGCAGCCGCGTGCCCCGCTCCTTGGCGTTGCGCATCGCGGCCGCGAACGCCGGCTTGGCGTCGATGCTGCGGTCGTCGATGGCGCGGTCGATGAACAGGATCTCCTGCAGCACGACGCGCCCGGCGCCGAGGTTCTCGTGACCGACCTCGCTATTGCCCATCAGCCCTTCGCGCAGACCGACCGCTTCGCCCTGGCAACGCAACAGCGTCGCGGGATAGGTGGCGGCCAGGCGATCGAACGTGGGGGTGCGCGCCAGACGAACGGCGTTGCCGTAGCTGTCGGGGTTGTGGCCCCAACCATCGAGAACGCAGAGCAGCAGCGGGGAACGGGCCATGTGGATCTACCTCGGTTGACGGGAGGGATCCTAGCAGAGGGAGGGCATCTGTCAACCGAAGGCCGGCCGGCCGGCGGCCCGCTGCGAGGCCTCAGTAGCGCGTCAGGCCCCCGCCCGACGTCAGCCCCAGATCGGCTGCCGCGGCCTTGGCCGTGCCGCTCAGGAACCCGAGATCGGAACTGACGGCCAGGAACCGCCAGCCTTCGGCCAGCTTGCGCCGCGTGTGCTCGACGCTGCCGCAGTGCATGCCGGGCGCCACGCCGTGCCGCTCACAAGCCGTGCGGATCGCCTCCAGCGCGGCCTGGAAGCGCGGCTCCTCGGCATCGAGGAACGGCGGCGCGAAGCCCATCGACTTGCTCAGGTCCATCGGACCGACAAACACGGCGTCAATGCCGGGCACCGCGAGGATCTCGTCGACGCGCGCCACGGCCTCGATGTGCTCGATCTGGATCGCGATGAAGACCTCGTGGTTGGCCTGCGTGTAGTACTCGTCAGCCGTGGCGTCCCAACTCATCACGTGCTGCCAGCCGCCGGTGCTCCGCCGCCCGGTAGGCTCGTGACGGCACCAGTCGACCGCTTGCCGGGCCTCTTCGGCGGTCATGACCATCGGCACCACGATCCCCAGGCGCCGTTGTCCAGGGCCTGCTTGATGTGGACGCCGTCGTTCCACGGGATCCGCACCAAGGGCACGGCGCCGGCCTCGCGCACGGCCATCATCATCAGCGCGGCCGTCTCGATGCTCAGCGGGCTGTGCTCCATATCGACCGTGTACCAGTCGAAACCGGCCCGAGCCACCGCGCGCGCGGAGAACGCCGAAGGCAGGCTCAGCCAGGTACCCAGGCTGGCCTGCCCGGCGCGAAGACGCTGCTGGATGGGATTCTGGAGCATGAGCGGCTGCTCTGGACGACTACTCCTCGTCTTCGTAGAGATCGAAGGCGTCGCTGGCTTCGCGCATCTCTTCGAACGAGAGGGCCGGCCGCAGTTCACCGGCCCAGTAGAGGATGGTGTTGCAGTTCTCGCACTGCTGCACCTGCCGGCCGAAGTGGAGCTGCCGCAGCATGTAGCTGGTCAACTGCGTGTTGCAGGCATGGCAGACATCGTCGACGACCTTGACGACGCCGGGGTTGCCGCGGCGCATGCGAATGCGGTCATAGCGGTCGACCAGCTCAGCGCTGACCTCGGCCGCCTGCACCTCGCGCGTCGCCTTCAGCGCCTCCAGCTCGGAGTCGATGTCCTTGACCTCTTCGGCAAACTTCGCCTGCACCTCGGCCAGTTCGCCCTGCAGTTCGCCCACGGTGCGCTGCTCGTCCTCGTGCTGACCTTCCAGCGGCGCAATACGCGCCTCCAGGTCGGCCAGCTCAATCTCGATGGCGTCGAGGCGCCCGGCCGTGGCTTGCAGGTCCATCTGGAGTGCTTCGGCCTCGTGCTGGGTCGGATTCTCCTGCCACAACCGGTGCTGGTTGCGCTCGCGCCGCTCGACCAGCGACTGCCGCTCCAGGCGGCGGTCGGTCTGCCGGCCGCGCAACTCGCTCAACTGATGCCCGATGGCCGTCAGCCGATGCTGCGCCCGGTCCAGTTCGCTTTCCTTCGTCGACCCGTCATCCAGCTCCTGGCGCAGCCCCAGCAGCTCGTCGATCCGCAGATCGAGCTGCTGCAGGTCGTGCAGCTTCGGCAGCTCACCGATCAGATGGGTCTCGTCAATGTTCTGCGTCTTCATCCGCATGGTCCTCGCAATTGTCTGCCCCGGCCACCGCGAACGGCTCGCCGGCAACCTGGCTGACCTGCACATCCAGCTCGGGCCAACGCTGCCGCAGCCATTCGGCCGTCGCCACCACCGCCGGCTGCTCGGTCGCCGCGTGGCCCGGATCCACCAGCGCCAGTCCCAGCCGCCGCGCCAACAGGGCGTCGTGGTGCTTCAGGTCGCCGGTGACCAGCACATCGGCCCCGGCCCGCGCGGCATCCTCCACCAACCCGGCACCCGACCCGCCCATCAGCGCCACGCGGCGCACCGGCCGGTCGGCGTCACCGGCGTACCGCACCCAGCGCGCACCGGTGGCTCGCCGGACCCGCCCGGCGAACCGCGCCAACGCCTCCGGCGAGGCCAACTCGCCGACGCGCCCGAAGCCAGTGCCGGCCTCACCGCTGGCCAGCGGGATCAGGTCGTAGGCGACCTCCTCGTAAGGATGCGCCCCGCACATGGCTGCCACCGCCCGACCGGCCAAGGCGTCGGGCACCACCATCTCGAGGCGGACCTCGGCCACGCGCTCCAGCCGACCGACCTGCCCGATGGTCGGATTCGCTCCGTTCAGCGCGCGGAACGACCCCGTGCCCGCGGTCTCGAACGCACACTCGGCGTAGTCGCCGATCTGTCCCGCGCCGGCGGCCGCCATCGCGCTCGCCACCGCGCCGCACGCGTCGGCCGGCACAAACACCACCAGCTTCTGGCAGCCGACCTGCCGCGGTCGCAGGACGCCGGTCACCGGCACCTCGAGCACCGCCGCCAAGTGGTCGCTGGTGCCACAGCGCGCCTGGTCCAGCGCCGTGTGGGTCACCACCACGCTACGCTGCTCTACGAGCACCCGCTGCACCAGGCCACCGGCCGCCTCGCCCGCGACAATCCGAGCCAGTGGCTTGAAGATCAGCGGGTGGAAGGCAACCAGCAGTTCGGCGCCACAACGGCCGGCCTCGTCGAGGTGCGCCGCCGTCACGTCGAGTGTCGCCAGCACGCGGGAGACGTCTGCCTGAGGATCACCGGCCAGGAGCCCGACGTTGTCCCAGCTCTCCGCCAGCCGCCGGGGAGCGAACTCGTCCAAGGAGGCTGCAATCTCGCCGACCTTGGCCATTGGCGCTCCTATCGACCCTTCGGGGCGATTATACGGGACGACACCCGGTTGGTCAACGCGCCGCCCTCGTCGCCGCGCGGCGACGAGTCTCGGTGCCCGGGCCGCTCAAGCGTCCGCGACCGGTACGGCCTTCAGCACCGATCCGTCCCAGGCCGGCTGGATCACCTCGCCTGGTTGCACGACCAGAAACTCACGCGGTGCCCAGTCGCCGTGCAGCCAGCGCCGGAGCAACCCGAGGTCGCCGGTGAGCAACTCGAACCGCCAACCGTGCTCCTCGCAGACCTCACGGACGCGCCGCTCCATGGCGCTCAGCTCTTCGAAACCGAAGTGGATCAGCGCCCCGCGTTCGTAGTGCTCGGTCCAGGCCGACAGCGCTTCCACCAGGTAGCGCGCGTTGTCTTCGCCGTACTTGGCCACCAGTTCTTCGAACTGCGTCGTCAGGCTGCCACCGGTCTGCGCGATATCGATGCCGCCACGCCGCGTGCGGCACTCGAGCCAGCCGCTGCTGTAGTAGTAGGTGCCGGGCGTGGCGCGGAACTGCTCCTCGTACGCTTCCTTGCTGCCCAGCAGGAACGTGATGCAGTCGTGTCCACGGGGCACCACCAACGGCACCCGGCCCGCGCGCAGACCCGCGACCAGGTTGTTGCACAACCCGTAGCCCAGCAGGATGGCGTCGTAGGCGCGGTCAGTCGGCTCGTCGATGATGGCCTGGATCGCCTCGCGCCCTTCGTTGACGCGGTCGTGGTAGCCCTGCGTCAGCAGATCGACGTCACAGACGTGCGGGGCGGTCGCGGCGAGGTGACAGACCTCGCGCAGCAGAACTTCACAAGCCACTACCCGTAGGTACATCGCTGCCTCCGGTGTGGCTTGCCTGCAACGCCTTCACCAGCACTGCTCAGCGCCCGTGCGACGCCGACAGCTCGTCGAGCGTGGCCGAGATCTCCTCGATCGGGTCATCGCCGCCCAGCAGGATGGCGACCTCGCGCAGTTGCCGGCCGAAGCCCGTGATCTGGTCGGCGCTCTCGAGGATGCGGTCGAGCTGCGGCAGGTGTTCGGGCAGATCGCGCAGGCGCAGTTGCAGCAACTGCGTCAGGCCGATGATGCAGGTCAGCGGGTTGTTGATCTCGTGGTTCAGCGCCCGCACGGTGCGGGCGAGGCGGCTGAGGTCGCCGGCCGCGCGGCGGTAGCGGCCCCAGGCGTCGCGAGCCCGCAGGTCGCGCAGAATCGCGATGATGTCCGCGCCGGCGCAGTGCTTGACGCGCCGCAGCGTGACCTCGACCGGTACCGTGTGCCCATCGGCATCGACCACCCGCAGATCGGCGATGGTCGACCGCTGACCGTTGCCGGCCGCCGTCACGGCCTCGACCACCTGACCCACTTGCTCCGGATCGAACAGGGCCGCGAACGGCCGACCGCCCAGCGCCGAGGGCACCGCTGAGAGCCAGCCGGCCAGCGTCTGGTTGGTCTCGCGGCAGGCGCCGGAGACCGGATCGATGATCGCCACGCCGTCACCGGCCTGCTCGAAGAGCAAGCGGTAGCGCGTCTCGCTCTCGGCCTTGGAGGCGCGCGCCACGCCGTCGGACAGGGCCAAGGCGGCCGACTCGGCCAGCGCCGCCACTCGGCGCAGACCGGCCTCGCGGATCGGGCCCTGGCTGGACGACATCACCGCCAGCCCCAACACGTCACGCCCGTGCCGCAGCGGCAGCACCACGGCTTCGGTGCCGGCCAGGCCGACGGTCAGCGGGCCGAGTTCCTCGCGGAGCAACCGCTGCCAGGGCACCTCGCCGCACAGCACGCGGCCCATCACCGGGCTGTGCAGCAGGCTGGCCACGCTCTGTACCGAGTAGGGCGCGCCATCGGAGCCAAACGGCCCAACCAGCTTGTCGTCGCGCAGCAGGTACAACAGGACCTGCTCGGCGACATCGGACAGGCGCAGGGCCGCGGCCACCTCGCCGCAGAGCGTGCCCAGATCGCTGCCGCTGGCGCTGGCGCGGGCGAGTTCGGCCACCGACTCCGCCTGGCGCGCGCGTTCGGTCAGGTCGCGCTGCAGGCGGGCCGCCCGCAGGTGTACCTTCATCCGCGCCAGCAGCACGGCGTTGTCGAACGGCTTGGTGACGTAGTCGTCGGCCCCGGCTTCCAGGGCCTCCACGAGGCGCTCGTCCGCGTCCAGAGCGGTCACCACCAGCACCGGCGTGGCCGCCGTGGCGGGATCGTTGCGCAGCCGCTTCAGCACCTCGACGCCGTCCAGGTCGGGCAGGATCATATCCAGCACGATCATGGTGGGATGGTGCTGCCGCGCCAACTCCAGTCCGGTGCGACCGTCGGCGGCATCGATGGCCTGGCAGCCCAGCCGCCCCACCACCGCATGCAGCAGAGCGCGGTGGGCGCTGTAGTCTTCAATGACCAGTACCGTCGCACTCATGTCCACCTGCCGTCCTGCAAGCCTGTCCGCCTGCCAAGCCCCAACTACGCACAACCAGAGCTGATCGAACTATCGGTCCCGCCGCCGCCGTCTTGGTAGCTAAGCCTAGTCAACCTGGCCAAGACATAAGCACGCTACTCGCCACGGCGACACAGGTGCTTGATAGACACTTACCACGGCCGTCTGCGTGGCCACACCGGCGCGAGTGTTACGGCTACCTTAACAAGCCGCCGACGCTCGGCGGGCGCGATGGCGCGGCCGTGACGTCGTCCGCCTTCGCCGCCGTCTGGAGGACACCTCGCCAGGGAGCCGAAGTTCCGGCCATCATGGCGGTCGGAACGCTCTGCTGGGTCCCTCTTCGCTCGCGCCGACGGCTGCACCTCGCGTGCAGCCTGGCGCTGGTGATGGTGGCCCTCGCGGGCTGCCGCCCGCCGCAGCGCGACCTGCGCGGTCTGCGCGGCAAGTACGGCGGGACGCTGCGACTCGCCTCGCAGAACGACATCCGGACCCTCGACACGGCCATCGGCTACGACACCCCGTCCTGGCGGTTCGAGCGGCTCATCCACGAGTGCCTGTTGACCTACGGCGAGGGCGCCGACTTGCAGCCGGCCGTGGCGCGCGAACTGCCCGAGGTCACCGCCGGCCGGCGCTTCACGTTCCACCTGCGCCACGACGTGCGCTTCCACCACGGCCGTCTGGTGGCCGCCGCCGACTTCAAGTACGCGATCGAGCGGCTTCTCGACAAACGCACCAAGAGCCCGGCGGCCAAGTTGTACAGTGGCCTCCGCGGTGCCCAGGACTACACCGCCGGGCGAGCCACCGAGGTGACCGGCTTGCAGTGCCCCGACTCGCACACGCTCATCGTCGAGCTGGACGAGCCGGACATGGCCTTCCTGAACGTGCTGGCCATGCCGTTCGCGGCGCCTCTGCCGCGCGAGGTGGTCGAGCGCTACACCGACGCGCGCACTGGGCTGTCCACCTGGCCGGAGCACTCGGTGGGCTGCGGACCCTATCGGCTGACCACCTGGGTGCGCGGGCAACGGATCCGCGTCGAGCGGTTCCGCGGCTACTGGCGGACCGACGTCGGGTACCTCGACGCCGTCGAGCAGCGCTTCGGGATCCCCGAGTTCATGGCGCTGATGATGTTCGAGCGCGGCGAGATCGACCTGGGCACCATACCGCTGCCCGACTTCCCGCGCGTCATGAGCGACCCGCGCCTGCGGGCCTGCGTGCAGAGCGCGCCCGACAACGCCATCTACTATTGCAGTATGAACACCGAACTGGCGCCCTTCGGTGACCGGCGCGTGCGCCAGGCGTTCAACTACGCCATCGACAAGGACCGCCTCGCCCGCGTGCTCAACGGCGTCTGCCAGCCCGCCACCGGTGTCCTGCCGCCCGGCATGCCCGGCTTCAACCCGGACTTGCGCGGCTATCCCCACGACCCGGCCCGCGCCCGCCGGCTGCTGGCCGAGGCCGGTTACCCGGATGGCCTGGCCGTCGAACTGGCCACGCGGTCGCGTCCGAGCGAGAAGCCCATCGCCGAGGCCCTCCAGGAAGACCTGCGTCACGTGGGCGTCAAGGCCACGCTGAACCCGATCGCCTTCCCGCAATGGCTGGATCTGTCCAGTCGCCGCGGCAAGATGGCCTTCACCATCAACGCCTGGTTCCAGGACTACCCCGACCCGAGCAACTTCCTGGACATCCTGCTCAACGGCGAGCGGATCACCGAGTCGAACTGCAACAACCGCGCGTTCTACAACAACCCGGAGGTCAACCGCCTGCTGGCGGCGGCCCGCGGCGAGACCGACGTCGCCCGGCGAATGGCGCTCTACCAACAGGCCGAAGCCCGGATCGTGGACGATGCGCCGTGGATCTTCTGCTACTGGCCCACGCGGTTCGTCCTGGTGCAGCCGTGGGTCCACGGGTTCCGCCTGCATCCGGTGACCAACGTGCGTGACGAGCAACTCTGGCTGGCACCATCCGACACCAAGGAGCCTGCGCAATGACCTTGACCCATCCGTACGACGGCCACGGGCGACTGTGGCTGCGCGGCAACCTGCACACCCACACCAGCGGCAGCGACGGCCAGCTCGACCCGGCCGACACGATGGCCATGTATGCCGCGGCGGGTCGTGACTTCGTCTGCCTCTCGGATCACGACGTCTTCACGCCGCCACCCGAGCATCCCGACCTGATCGGCATTCCGGGCGTCGAGGTCTCGGCCAACGGCCCGCACCTGCTGGCCATCGGCGCGACGCACCCCTTCGATTGCCGCGGGCCACGCGCGCAGGTGATCGCCGACGTCATGGCCGACGGCGCGCTGTGCATCCTGTGTCACCCCAACTGGCTCAGCCACTACAACCACTGGGACCAGGTCGCGCTGGAATCGGTCGGCCCGTACCACGGCATCGAGATCTTCAACAGCGTGATCGACTACCTCGAAGGCGAGTCTCACGCCCTGGACCGCTGGGACCGGTTGCTGTCCGCCGGCCACCGCGTCTGGGGCTTCGCCAACGACGACCTGCACCGGCCGGAGCACGGCCAGCGCGCCATGAACATCGTGCACACCGACGAGCCGACTGCGCCCGCGATCGTGGCCGCGTTGAAAGCCGGTCGCTTCTATGCCAGCAGCGGCGCGACCATCGACCACATGGCGATCGCCGACGACCGCTTCACGGTCGCCTCGAGCGTCGGCCAGGAGATCCGCTTTGTCGGCCTGTGGGGCCGGATGCTCCAGTGCAGCTTCGCGAGCGAAGCGACCTACCGCTTCAGCGGCAACGAGGGCTACGTGCGGGCCGAGGTGTACGGGGTCGGCAAGCAGGCGGCCTGGACGCAACCGGTCTTCGTGAGCGCCTGATGCCGCTGCTTGGCCGCCCACTGTTGCGACGCCTGGCCACGCGAGCCGCGTGGGGGCTCGTTTCGCTGCTCGGCACACTGCTGATCGTGTTCGGGCTGCTGCACCTCAGTGGCGATCCCGCCCGCATGTACGCGGGCGAGAAGGCCGACGCCGAGACGGTGCAGCGCATCCGCCACGAGATGGGCTTCGACCGCCCGTTGCCGGTGCAGTTCGCGCGCTACGTGGGACGGGCATTGCGCGGCGACCTGGGCAGGTCGACGCTGTATGACGAGCCGGTGACGCGGATGCTGGGCCGGCGCCTGCCGTACACCGTCGCGCTGGCCATGGCCGGACTCGCGGTGTGGGTGGTCGTCGGCGTGCCAGTCGGCGTGTGGACGGCCTGTCACCAAGGGGCCTGGCCCGACCGCTGGGGCCTCGTCGTGGCCGTCGTCAGCTACTCCATCCCGACGTTCTGGCTGGGGCGCCTGCTCCAACAGCAGTTCACCTACCGCTGGCCGCTCTTCCCCGTGGGCAGCTACGGCACGCCGGCGCACCTCGTGCTGCCGGCGCTGACTCTGGGGCTGGCCGGCGTCGGCTACTACATGCGCCTGGTCCACACCAGCCTGGCCGAAGTGCTCCCGGCCGAGTTCGTTCGGACGGCCCGCGCCAAGGGTCTGCCCGAGCGCACGGTGATCTGGCGCCATGCCTTCCGCAACGCCCTGCTGCCGGTGGTCACCGTGCTCGGCATGGACGCCGCCAAGCTGCTCGGCGGCGTGGTCTTCACCGAGGAGGTGTTCGCCTGGCCGGGCCTCGGCTCGCAGGCGGTGCAGGCCATCTTCAACCTCGACTACCCGGTGGTGATGGGCACGGTACTCCTCTGTGCCACCATGGTGGTGGTCGCCAACATCGTGGTCGACCTCCTCTACCAGTGGCTCGATCCGCGCGTTCGTGAGGAGCAGCAGGCCCGATGAACCCGCTGCTGGTGGTGGACAACCTGCAGGTCGGCTTCGGTGCGGACCAACTCGCCGTCGACGGGCTGTCGCTGACCGTGGCGGCCGGGCAGACCGCCGGGCTGGTCGGTGAGAGTGGCTGCGGCAAGACCGTGTCCGCCTTGACCATCCTCGGCCTGCTGCCGTCGGGCGCCACGGTCCGCGGCGGGTCGGTGACGTTCGATGGCCAGTCACTGCTGTCGCTGGCGCCGGACGCGCGCCGGAGGCTCCGCGGGCGGAGCCTGGCGCTGGTCTCCCAAGATCCGCTGGCCGCGCTCAATCCGGTCTACACCGTGGGTGAGCAGGTCGCCGAGATGCTGCGCTACCACGAGCGGCTGCCCGCCCGGCCAGCCTGGCAGCGCGCCGTCGAGCACCTGGCCGAGGTGGGCCTGCCGGCGCCGGCGCAGCGGGCGCTCGACTACCCGCACCAGCTCTCCGGGGGCCAGCGGCAACGCGTGGTGATCGCCATGGCGATCGCGTGTCGGCCGCGCCTGTTGGTGGCCGACGAACCGACCACCGCGCTCGATGTCAGCGTGCAGGCGCAGATCCTGGCCCTGCTGCGACGCCTGCAGGAGACCCACGGCATGGCCGTGTTGCTGATCACCCATGACCTGGGCATCGTGGCGCAGTTGGCCGACACGGTGACGGTCATGCGCCACGGCCGGGTGGTCGAGCAGGCCGCCACCACCGTACTGTTCGACTCACCGCGGTCCGACTACACTCGCGAACTGCTGGCCGCGCGGCCGGCCCTGGCTACGGGAGAGGCACGGTGAACGGCGACGTGCTGCTGGCCGTCCGCGGCCTGACGGTGCAGTACACCGGCCGCCAGCCCGGCCAGGTCGTGCGGGCCGTCGACGGTGTCGATCTGGACCTGCGGGCCGGCGAGACACTCGGCCTGGTGGGCGAGAGCGGCTGCGGGAAGAGCAGCACCGGCCGCGCCGTGCTGCGGCTGGAGCCGGCGGCCGCCGGGCAGATCACGTTCGCCGGCGAGGACGTGGCACGGTTGCACGGAGCTCGCCTGCACGCCTTCCGGGGCCGGGCGCAGATGGTCTTTCAGGACCCGTTCAGTTCGCTCAATCCGCGGTTCACGCTCGCCCGCACCCTCGCCGAGCCACTGCGCCTGCACCGTCGCTGCGCCGCGTCGGCGGCACGCGAGCAGGTCGCGGGACTGCTGGCGCGGGTCGGCCTGGAGCCGGCCATGGCCAGCCGCTACCCGCACCAGTTGTCCGGCGGCCAGCGCCAACGCGTGGCCATCGCGCGCGCCTTGGCCGTCCAGCCCCAGTTGGTCGTCTGCGACGAGCCCGTGTCGTCGCTCGACGTCACCATCCAGGCCCAGATCGTGGCACTGCTGCGCACGCTGCAACAGGACCTGGGCGTGGCGTACCTGTTCATCTCGCACGACCTGGCGGTGGTCCGTCGCCTGTCGCATCGCGTGGCGGTGATGTACCTCGGCCGCATCGTCGAGGAAGGCCCGCCCGACGAGGTCTACGCACGGCCGCGCCACCCCTACACGCAGGCGCTGCTGTCCGCCATTCCCGAGCCCGATCCACGGCGCCGGCTGGCGCCGCTCGCGCTCCACGGCGACGTCCCGTCACCAACCGACATCCCGCCCGGCTGCCGCTTCCACCCGCGCTGCCCGTTGGCGCAGCCGCGCTGTCGGGTCACTGACCCGCCGCAACGGCTAATTGGTGCATCGCGCGTCGCTTGTCATGAGGCCGATCGAGCGCCATCGGAGCCGGCCGGCCGCGGTTGACATGGGCCGGTTTGTCGGCTAAACTCCCGCGGATTCCGAACCCAGAGGAACGTTCATGTCGACGGGCTTCGTGATGGTCTACCTGGTGCTGGCGGCGGTCGCTGTCGGGGGCGCCTGGAAGATGATCTTCAGTCATCATCCCGTCCACAGTGCGCTCTACTTCGTGCTCAACCTCTGCGCCGTCGCGCTGCTCTATCTGTTGCTCGGGGCGCCCTTCATCGCCGTGGTGCAGGTGGCGGTCTACGCCGGCGCCATCATGGTCCTGTTCTTGTTCATCATCATGTACTTGAACCTGGGCATGGCCCGCGATGGCGGCGATCTGCCGGCCCGCCGGCTGACCGCCTACGCCGCGGCGGCGCTGATCATCCTGGTGCTGCTGGCCGGCGGCGTGGCTCGCTGGAGCGGCTCCGTGGCCGGGCTGGCCCGCGGCGACCTGCCGGCGGCGCGCCAGGCCGTGGCCGCTGGACGCGCCAGC
>CAZHGD010000040.1:0-49556 GCA_964531735.1 uncultured Fimbriimonadaceae bacterium
CGGCGGCGCGCCCGGCCGCCGGCGGCTCGACGGTGACGCTCACCAGCAGGTCACCAGATGGCGCGCCGGCCTCGCCGGCCCGGCCCCAGCCGGCCACTCTGAACTGATGCCCGTCGGTCACCCCGGCCGGGATGGCCAGGTCACCGGCGGGCAGGTGGCGGGTCGCTCCGGCGGCGGCTTCGGCCGCGGTGAGGTGGATGGTCTCGCTGATGTCGTCACCGCGGTGCGCACCGCCGAGAGCGGCCAGCAGCTCGCCGGCATCGGCGAACCGCTCGGTCGGGTCGACCGCAATGGCCGTCGCGATGGCCGCGGCGGTCAAGCGGGTGACGCCCGGCAGGTGCAGGGCCTTCTCAGCCGACGACGGCGAGCGCCCGGTCAGCAACCAGGACAGGATCTTGCCCAGCGAGTAGACGTCGCTGGCCGGGGTGGCGCCCCGGTGCGCCCACACCTCCGGAGCGGTAAACACCGGCGTGCCAATCTCGGTCATGGCGCGGCTGTGGTCGTCCAGGGCCACCACGGTGTCGAAGTCGGTGACGAAGGCGCGGGGCGGCGCGGCGGTGTCGAGCAAGAGGTTGGTGGGCTTCAGGTCGCGGTGCAGGATGCGCCGCTCGTGGGCGTGGCACGCGGCAATGGCGCGGATCACCGGCCAGAGCAGCCGCAGGGCCTGCAATTCGGGTAGTCCCTGCGGGGCGTGAGTGCGCAGATAGCCGGCCAGGTCGCCGCCGGCGAGGTAGTCGCTGACCAGGTAGATGACGCCGTCGGCGTCACGGCGACCGACCTCGCGGACCTTGACCAGCCGCTCGTGCGACACCTCGGCCATGGTCCGCGCGCCGGTCAGGAAGCGGCGATACAGGTCGGCCAGCTCCTCGGGTGTCAGGCGCGCCGCGGTGCGCGGCGAGAGGATCTTGATGGCCGCTTCCGGCAGGTCGCCGGCCGACGCCGGCAGCAGGTTGGCCGCCCGCCAGACCTCACCGAAGCCACCTCGGCCCAGCAGCACCGTCAACCGGTACTTGCCGAACTGGTCGCCGACCTGGAACTCCGGTGCGGCCATCGAGGTGCCCTCGTGGTCCCCAACCCTGTGGCCGCACCATTCGGGCCGTGGCGGCCGAATCCTCCTCCCGCGGCGAACCGCGCGCCGGCGCGAAGAGGATTCGGCCGGCGCCTGCGAAACGGCTACCTGCCTGGCGGCAGCGGGCACTGCGAGCCGAGACGATGGACCAAGCGACCGAGCCGGCGGCGTTGCTGGCCGGCTACGATGACGGCGTCTCACGGGTGTGCCTGGCCATCCGGGCGGCCGGCCTGGCCATCGGGCGCGGCTCGAGCAACGACGTCATCATCACCGACGATCCGCTGATCAGCCGGCAGCACTGCCGCCTGGAGGCCGCGGAGGGCGGCGTCTGGCTGATCGACCAGGACAGCACCAACGGCACCTTCCTGCACGGCCACCGGGTCTCGGGTCGCGTGTCGCTGACGCCGCCCGACTGGTTCCTCGCCGGGCGCACCCGGCTGATCGTGCTGCCGACGCACCGCTCGCACGACGCCATCGACGAAGCGTCGCTGTTCGGCGGGCACGACAGCATCCTGGTGCCCTCGCGCCGCTGCCTCACGCCGCGCACCGAGGCCATGATGGTGGTCGATCTGGCCGCGTCCAGTGCGCTCGTGCGGCGCGACGACGTGACCTTCGCGCAACTGGTGTCGCTGCTCGGGCAGGTGCTGGTCCGCGCCATGCGCAGCGATGAGCACGGCTTCCTCAAGGGCACCGGTGACGGTTTCCTGGCCTGTTTCAGCGACGCCGGCAGCGCCTTGGCGAGCGTGGTCGAACTCGGCCGGCGGGTCGAGACGACGTCACCGGTGCGCGCCCGGCTCTCGTTCGCGCTGCACTGGGGCACCAGCTACCGCACCACAGTGGGTGACCGCGCCGGCCGCGACGTCCACGGCGTGTTCGGCCTGGAGGCCCTGCGCCGCGAGGTGCCGGTGCTCCAGGACTGGGCCGCCGGCACGGGCGGCTCATCGCTGGTGCTGATGACGGAGGACTTCCTGCGCCAGCTCCCACCCGCGCAGCAGGCGACCGCCTCATCGCTCGGGCGCCGCACGCTCCGTGGCATGGACCGCGAGGTGGAAGTGTACTACTGGCCGGTGGCGACCTGAGTTCACGGCACGAACCGCACCGTGGTGATGCTGTTCCACAGGTTCTCGGTGTTGCCACCGCAGGCCAGACGCAGGTAGCGCACCGTGGCGGGCTGGTCGAGCCGGTAGGTCTCCAGGTCGGCGGTCTTGCCACTCGACTGCCCGGCGAACGCCGCGCGCCACGTCTTGGCGTCGCTCGACGTCTCGATCCGGAAGCGGCTCTGGCGCTGGTCACCGCTGTACCAGGCGATCCGCACGGCTTCGACGCGCCGCGGCGTGCCGAAGTCGAAGGCCAGCCACTCGGCCTCGCCGCTGGCCGACCAGCGCGTGTCGGGGTCGTCGTCCAGCACGTTCTTCGGCTCGTTGCCGTCGTGCCCGCTGGCGGTGACGGTGATGCCGCGCATGGTGGCCGCGGTCGCGGGGTAGTGCGTCTTGCCCTGGCGGGCCGGCGCGGGTGGGTGGCCGAAGCGCACCAGGTAGGTCGCGGTGCGGTTGGTGGCCGGATCGGTCACCACGAGCTGCGCCGTGCCGGGCACGCCGGCCGCGGCCGTGACCACTGCGCGCTGGCCGGCGGCGGGCGTGGCGGTGACCGTTGGCGCCGCGGTGGTGCCGGCGGGCACTTCGACCGTATAGGTAAAGACCTGCGGCGTGAAGTCGGCCAGCGGCGTGCCGCCGACGGCCAGCCCGGCCAACTGCGGCGGCGCCGGCGGCAGCTTCCAGTCGGCGATCGGTGGCACCTCGGGTCGGCGCGCCTCCTCGGGCTCGAAGGCGAACCGTGGCCTGAACAGCACGCTGATGGTCACGTTGGCGGCCTGCGGCAGGTGTACCGCCAGCTTCTTCAGGCCCTTGTTCTGGTGCTGCATCGGCGGGTCCGGCGAGGTGGGCAGCGGCCGGGCGGGCAGCACCTCGAAGGTGGCGCCGGCCGGGCTGAGCAACACCGCGCGGCACAGCTTGCCGTTGCGCGTCAGGACCACCTCGCGCCCGCCGGCCGCGATCTGGTAGTCGGTGCCCGCGTCACCGTGCGCGAACCACCAGACGTCGTTCGGCCGGGCCGCGCGAATCTCATCCTGCACCAGCAGGGCGCGGCGCTGGTCGAACAGGCGCAGGCCGCGTTGCACGCTGTCGGCGTGCCGACGATAGGCTTCGCTGAGGTCCACGACCGCCTGGGCTTCGTCGGGCGACGATGCCCACCGGACGATGCGCGAGGGTGCCTTGGTGTCCTGGCCGTCCTCGCTACGCGGGTTGAAGACCAGCGTGTTGTGGCCCTCGGCACGGATCCGGTAGAAGTCCAGGTGCGGGACGTGGTGCTTGTGTGACTGGTAGGTCTGGCCTTCGGTGCCGAGGTCCATGACCCATTTCTCGCCCAGCCCGTAGAACGCGAAGCTGCCCAGATCCTGGTGCGCGTGGGCGATGCCGTTGCGGCCCGACTTGAGGCCGACGAAGACGGCGTTGGCGTCGGTCCAGGAACCGCGCATGGTGCCCACTTCGGCACCACGGAAGTGGCGGTCCAGGGCGCTGTTCTGCACCGCGAGGTCGGCGCTGAACGGCTCGTAGTAGACCACGTCACCGGTGCCGCGACTGGCGTTGCGCCGCTGGAAGTAGAGGTAGAGCGGGTTGCGGTAGCGCGCGGCGAGGTAGAAGAAGCCCCAGTGGCTGTACCCGCGCCCGCCGTCGCCGGAATCGGCGAAGTTGAAGTAGCCGTTGCTCGGGCTGGTCAGGTAGATCGGGAAGTCGCCGGACTTCGCGAAGCCCTTGCCGGCCAGCGCCGCCACCAGGCCGAAGTCGGTGCCGAAGGTCGTCTCCAGGCCGCGGAGATAGGACAGCAGGTACATCATCGAGTAGCCCCAGTACCCGATGCCTTCCCACCAGGCCCCGTCCGGCTCGAAGCTGTGCAACGGGATCTGGATGTACTGGAAGCCCGCGCGGAGCACCTCGGTGCAGGGCTCGGGCAGCTCGTCGAGCAGCGCCATCGCCGCGAGTGAGCTGCCGCCGTTGCAGACGAAGTTCCAGTTGTTGGTGACCTCGCGCCAGCCCTGTTGGCCCTCGCCGGGCAGGCCCAGGTACGAGGCGTGCGAGAGCCGCAGACCGTGCCGCCACAGCCCTTCGCGGATGACCTTGCGCTGTTCGTCGGTCCAGCCGCCATAGAACCAGTCGTAGCCGATGGCCACGGCGTGCATCATCTCGGCGGTATCGAGATAGTGGTTGGGGTTCCAGTCGGGGAAGTTGACCACCGCTTGCAGTTCCTGCCAGGCGCGCTCGAGCCACTTCCGGTCGCCTTCCAGTCGGTAGAGCAGGCCCCAGTGGTAAAGGCGCTCCAGCACGTCGCGGCTGACCGACAGCAGCCGGCGGCCATCGGGCAGCTCGTGCTTGCGCGGCGGGCGGGCGGCCAGATCCGCGGCGGCTTTCTTCACGCCTTCGTACCACTTGGCGCAGAGCGGGTCCTCGGCGATCAGCCGCCGCACGCCGGTCAGGTCCTCATCGCGCAGGATGAGCCGCGGATGGCCCGGGCGCAGGCGCTGCCGGAAGGCTTCGGGCGCGGGCTCGGTGACGTACTTCTGGACGCGGATGGGCCGCCGGAAGGGCTTGGGGTTATAGCTGAAGTCGAGGTCGTCGAGCACCCAGACGGCGTCCTCCGACGGGTTCTGGTCCCAGCCGGTGGCGGTGAACCGCAAGTGGTCGATCTGCTGCCAGCCGACTGGTTGCCGGGCCTGACCGAACTCGCGGAAGTTGACCGTGATCTGGCGCCAGCCGGTCCAGTCGACGATGACCCGGTACGAGAAGTACGACAGGACGCCCTTCTGCCGTTGCGATTCGGCGATGATGTAGAATGACTCGCCGTTGGCCTGGCTCGAGTGCAGCCAGAACGAGAGTTCGTTGAAGGCCGACAAATCGAGCCGCGTAACCTGGCAGGTCAGACCGCCGTTGGTCTTGTGCCTGGCCCAACGGACGGCGGCGGCGCCGCCGTGCTTCGGCTCGGCCACCGTTTCGCCGGCGCCCCACAGGCGCGCGTCCTCGAAGCCGAACGCCCGGCGGGTCGTGTCGGGCCAGGCCGCCTTGACGCGGGCGGCGGCTTCGATGGCCGCCTGACCGTCGGCCGCAGCGGCCAGCCACGGCCAGCCAACCAAGAGCAGACAGGTGAGCGCACGCATCGGGCCAACTCCTCGGGCCGCCAGGCCACGGTCATCGTGCTGATTGGCCGGCGGCGCGGCGGATTCCTTGTGGCGTCCCGCCAGGTGCCGAGGTGCCTGGCCCCCTTGAACCCCGCGCAGCCAGCAGGTATGCTCCGGCCAGGAGCCCGTGATGCGGATCTGGCCCTGTCTCGTCCTGTTGCTGGTCGTCCCGGGAGCGTTCGCCGCCGGTGAGCTGAACCTGGCTGCAGACGGCCGTACCGACTACGCGATTGTCACTGCCGCGGCGCCGTCGGCGGCCGATGCCACGGCGGCCAAGGAGCTCAAGCAGCACCTCGACGCGGCGACCGGCGCCGACTTCCCGGTGCTGACCGACGACCGCGTGGGCAATCGGACCAAGCTGTTGGTGGTCGGTGCTTCGGCCGTGCTCAGCAAGCTGGCGCCCGGTCTGGACTTGGCTGCGCTGGGTCACGACGGCATCGTGCTCCAGACCAAGGGTGAGGCCATCCTGCTCGCCGGGCGCGCGCCGCGCGGCACGCTGTATGCCGTCTACACCTTCCTGGAGGACCAGGTCGGCTGCCGTTGGTGGACCAGTACCGAGAGCACCGTCCCGAAGCGGGCGACGTTGACGGTGCCGGCGCTCGACCAGCGCTATGCGCCGGCGATCCGCTGCCGCGAGGCGTTCTATCGCGATGCCCAGGAGAACGCCTACTCGGCGCGCAACAAGCTCAATGGGCATTTCCACCGCGTCACGCCGGCCTACGGTGGGCACTACTCCATCCTCGGCTGGTGCCACACCTTCGACCAGCTCCTGCCGCCGGGCAAGTACTTCCAGGACCATCCGGAGTGGTACAGCCTGATCAACGGCAAGCGTCAGGCCGAGGGCGCGCAGCTCTGCCTGACCAACGAGGCGATGCGCCGCGAACTGGTCAAGAACGCCCTGGGCTGGATCCGCAAGGAACCGACGGCCGGCATGATCTCCATCGCGCAGAACGACTGCGCCGGCAACTGCCAGTGCTCCGACTGCCAGGCCATCGAGAAGGCCGAGGGCGCGCCGTCCGGCCTGCTGATCCGGTTCGTGAACCAGGTGGCCGAGGAGATCGGCAAGGAGTACCCCGACTTCCTCATCGAGACGCTGGCCTATCAGTACACGCGCAAGCCGCCGAAGTCGATCCGGCCGCGCGCCAACGTGGTGGTGCGGCTCTGCACCATTGAGTGCTCCTACGCGCAGCCACTGATGACGGGCAAGCACAACGAGACCTTCCGCAACGACCTGCTCGGGTGGGCGGCGATTGCGCCGAAGCTCTATGTCTGGGACTACGTGACCAACTTCGCCAACTACCTGCTGCCGCATCCGAACTACCAGGTCCTGGCCGAGAACATCCGCACCTTCGCGGCCAACAAGGCCATCGGCCTGTTCGAGCAAGGCGACTGCTACAGCACTACCGGTGACTTCGTCCGGCTGCGGGCCTGGGTGTTGGCCCACCTGATGTGGGATCCGTCGCGCGACCAGGCGGCGCTGACCGACGAGTTCCTGCGCGGCTACTACGGCGCGGCCGCACCGTACCTGAAGCAGTACCTGGACCTGCTGACCAAGACGGTGGTGGAGAAGAACACCTATCTGCGCTGCTACATGAACGACACCTCGGCCTGGATGACGCTGGCGGTGGCCAATCAGGCGACGCGGCTGTTCAACCAGGCGCAGCAGGCCGTGGCGGACGACGCGGTGCTGGCCAAGCGCGTGCGGCGCGAGCGGTTGCCGCTCGATCTGGTGTGGCTGGAGCGGCGCGGGGCCTTCCGGCGGCGGTCGGCAGGGGACGCGGTGGAGTACCTGGGCCCGCCGGACCCGGCGGCGGCGTTTGCCGAGTACCGGCGGCTGCTGGGCGAGCATGGCTGCCAGTTCTACGGCGAAGGCCGCCCGGTGGCGCCGTACCTGGACGGTCTGGCGACGCGCTTCACGCCGACCGGCCCGCCACCGGAGCAGTGCCGCAATCTGCCCGAGGACGACTGGGTCGATGCGCAGGAGGGCCTGCTCACACTGCACGGCCTGGGCTCGTGGGTCAAGGTGGCGGATGACCCGTTGGCCTCCAACGGCAAGGCCGCCGTGATGCCGGGCTCGCACACGCAATGGGCGGTGCAGTGGCCGCTCGGCGACGATATGGACGAAGGCTCGAAGTGGCGCTGCTACATCGTGGCGCGCTGCGAGGCCAAGGAGAAGGCCGGCCAGGCGTTCCAGATCGGTCTCTGGGACGGGCGTGACGCCAAGCCGCTGGCTGGCCGCATGGTCACCATCGAGGAGGCGGGTCAAGGCAAGTACGTGGTGCTCGACCTCGGCGCGCACAAGCTGCACGGCGGCTGCTATCTGTGGGTGGCGCCACTGAACAACCCGGCGGCGGTGACCTCGGTGCTGGTCGACCGCATGTTCGTGGTGCGCGAGAAGTAGCCGGCGGCACCGCACTTGACGATGCGGTCGGCCGCGCGATAGCATCGCGCAGACGCGGTGGCCGAGATGCGTGGCCACCGCGTCTGGAGCACGGGCATGGGTCTGGCGCTGCTGATACCGGTCGTCCTCGCTCTGCCCGAGGTCGACACCTTCAACTACGTCGTGGGTACGCAGACCATCGGCGCGGCGTATCAGTTCACCGGCGACAGCCGGTTGCTGGAGACCGCCCAGGCCATCCGCGCGATGGGCTCGAGCGTGATCAAGTTCGCCATGAACCGCAACTACGGCTCGGGCGGACATCCGAACGTGCCGCAGCGACGGGCGGGCATCAACACGCTGACCGACCTGGCGCGCGATGAGCCGTCGCACCGGGCGGTCCTCGACCTGCCCTTTGCCGACACGGTGATCTGGGCCTACTGCTTCACGCCGGGCTGGTGGAACCACGGGTTCAAACCGGCCGACCGCGAGCGCGAGTACCGCGAGCTCTACGACTTCGCCTGCTGGCTGTTCCGCACCTACAGCGGCACCGGCAAGCGCTTCTACCTCGGCCACTGGGAGGGCGACTGGCATTTGCGCGACAACTACGATGTGGCGCACGACGAAGCGGTGCGCCCCGAAGCGGTCGAAGGCATGATCGCCTGGCTCAACACGCGTCAGCAGGCGGTGGACGACGCCCGGCGCGACACGCCCCACACCGCCGTCGAGGTGTGGCACTATACCGAGGTCAACCTGGTGAAGATCGCCCGTCAGGGCTGCCGCTGCGTGACCAACAGCGTCCTGCCGCACACGGCGGTCGACTATGTCTCGTACTCGTCGTACGATTGCCAGTTGGACCTGAAGCCGGCCCTCGACTACATCGAGAGCAAGTTGCCGCCGAAGCCGTCGGTGAGCGGCAAGCGGGTGTTCGTGGGCGAGTACGGCTTCCCAGCCGACCGGCACTCGCCGGCCAAACAGGATGAACTGTCCCGCCGCGTGATGCGCGCGGCGCTCGAATGGGGCTGCCCGTTCGTGCTCTACTGGGAGTTCTACAACAACGAGGTCACCAAGGACGGCCGCCAGCGCGGGTTCTGGATGATCGACGACCAGGGCGTCAAGCAGCCCATCTACGAGACGCACCGCGCGCTGTATGCCTGGGCTCGACTGTGGGTGGCTGCGTTCCGGGCGCGCGAGGGCCGGCCGCCCACCGGCGACGAGTACCGGCGGGCGGCGCTGGAGCAGCTCGCCAAGGGGTGACGCGGCGGTGGTGGTTCGGGAGCTCAGTCCGATGCGTGCGTGCCTGGCAGCTCTGACGATTGCCCTGGCCGCCGGTGGTGCCTGGGCCGGCACCGTGGTGGTCTACGGCGCCACGCCGGCCGGTGTGGCCGCGGCCGTGACCGCCGCCCGCCTCGGCCAGCAGGCCACGCTGGTGGAGCCGAGCCGCCACGTGGGCGGAGTCGTCTCCGGTGGGCTGACGCGCACCGACATCGGCGACGGGAGCACCATCGGCGGGTTCGCGCGGGAGTTCTTCGACCGCTGCCTGGCCTACTACCAGCGCACCTACGGCCAGAACTCGCCGCAGGTCAAGGACAGCGCCGGCGGCTACTACATGGAGCCGCAGGTGGCCGAGCGCGAGTTCGAGGCGCTGGCCGCCGAAGCCAAGGTGCCGGTGCTGCGGGGCCTGCACGTGGTCGGCTGCCGGCTGGCGCCCGACCAGGCCATCACCGCGGTGACGCTGGCCGACGAGGCCGGCCGGACGCGCACCGTGACGGCCGATGCCTGGGTCGATGCAACGTACGAGGGCGACCTGATGGCCTGCGCCAAGGTGCCCTACCGAGTGGGCCGCGAGAGCCGCGATGAGTACGGCGAATCGCTGGCCGGCCTGCGCGTGGGCCCACCCGAGGTGATCGGGCAGGGCGACCGGCACACGCAAGCCTACAACTACCGGCTCTGCCTGACCGACCGCGAGGATCTGCGCGTCTACCCGTCCGAGCCGCGCGGCTACGACCGCACGCGCTATCGCCGCTTGCTCGCCAGCCTGGTGGCGCTGAAGACCACGGTGCTGCACCACAACGTGCTCAACATCGAGCGCGTGCCGAACGGCAAGTACGACGCCAACAACGGCCCGTCGTGGCAAAGCACTGACTGGGTTGGCGGCAACGACGACTATGCCGAAGCCGATTGGGCGAAGCGACAGGCCATCGCGCGGGCACACCTGGAGTACGTGCAGGGGCTGTGGTACTTCCTCCAGAACGACAGTGCCGTCCCCGAGGCGGTGCGTGCCGATGCGCGGCGCTATGGGCTGGCCCGCGACGAGTTCGTCGACCACGACCATTGGCCGCACCAACTCTACGTGCGTGAATGCCGGCGCATGGTGGGCCTGGCGGTGCTGACCGAGCGTGACCTGCGCAGCGACCGGCACAAGCGCGACAGCATCGCGGTCGGCAGCTACATGATTGACTGCCACGGCGTGACCCTGGTGCCGCACGCCGAGCGCGAGGTGACCTACGAAGGCGGCCTGGGTGTGGCGGTGCGGCCGTACGAGATCCCGTACGGCGTCATCTGCCCGCCGACGCAGCCGAACCTGCTGGTGCCGGTCTGCTGCTCCACCTCGCACGTGGCCTACTGTAGCCTGCGCATGGAGCCGGTCTACATGATGCTGGGCCAGGCGGCCGGCGTGGCGGCGCACCTGGCGGCGACGCAGCGGCGGCCGGTGCAGCGCGTGCCGGCCGAGCCGTTGCAGGCGCTGTTGCGACAGCAACGGGCCATCCTCGACGCGCCGCACTTCCCGCGGCTGAGCATCAAGGCCACACCAGGCGTGACGCTGGCGGTCGGCCAGACGGTCGGGTTCGAGGCGGTGCCGGACAGTGAGCGCACCGTGCTCAAGCGGTGCTGGTGGGACTTCGACGGCGACGGTCGGCCGGACGCCGAGGGTCTGCGTGTGGAGCGCCGGTTCGCGGTCGCCGGCCGTCCGACCGTCTGGCTGGTCGGCCAGGATGCCACCGGTCGCTGGACCAACTACGCGCGCTTGACGGTCACGGTCGGCGCGGGCGGGACTGCAGAGATCCTGATCGACGATGACGATCACGCCCAGCAGCGTTCGGCCGGTCGCTGGGAGGCGTCGCACGTGCGCCCGGGCTACTATGGCGACTCCTACCGCCACAACGATCTGGACCGGACGGGCGGGTGCGCCTGGCGGTTTGTGCCGAACATCGCGCGCGAAGGGCGCTACCGCGTGCTGCTCGGCGTGGTGAGCGACCAGAACCGCGCGACCAAGGTGCCGGTGACCATCTTCCACGCGGCTGGCGAGACCGAGGTGATGGTGAACCAGCGGCAGTCGCCCGGCGTGTTCCCGTTCGTCGACCTGGGCACCTACCGCTTCACGGCCGGTGCCGGCGGCAGCGTGCTGATCCGTACGGCCGGCGTCGACGGCGTGGTCGTGGTGGACTGCCTGCGGCTGGTGCCGGTGGAGTGACGACCGTTACCAGAGGCTCACGGACCTGGGCCAGCCCAGCCACGCCGTCGCCTCGGCGCACGTGAGCCGCCGGCGTGCTGCTTGACCACGGTACGCGGTGGCGGTTTCCGCGTACGCAATGAAAGTGCAATGGGAGACCCGTGGTAATCTGGGAAGGATAGTGGTACCGTTCATCCGAAGTACGGAGGGGACGCGCGGGCGGTTGTGGCACTTAGGAAGGAAGGTGCTCATGCGACGCCGCGCGTTTACTCTGATTGAGCTGCTGGTGGTGATTGCGATCATCGCCATCCTCGCCGCGATCCTCTTCCCGGTGTTCGCCAAAGCCCGCGAAAAAGCGCGTCAGAGCAGTTGCTCGTCGAACCTCAAGCAACTCGGCGTGGCGCTGATGCAGTATGTGCAGGACTACGATGAGAAGCTGGTCGACCACTGCGGGCAGACGTCGGCCAACTGCTGGGCGGTCTCGATCTACCCCTATGTGAAGAACGCCCAGCTCTGGGGCTGCCCGTCGGCCTCCGGCCTGGGCACGTTCGGCCTCTGGCGCGACTACGCCAACGGTCCGACGCACGCCTTCGTCCCGGCGCTGCCGCGCAGCTATGGCTGGAACCTGATGGCGGACAACCTGGCGCTCGCCTCCATCACGTCGCCGGCGCAGACGCTGGTCTTCGCCGACTCCGACGGGACCGGCTATGTGGCGCCGATGCACTCCTGCATCGGTTTCACCGATCTCGGCGCGACGGCGAACTGCGCCACCAAGTACGCCCGGATGCAACCGCGCCACAACGATGGTGCCAACCTGGTGTTCTCCGACGGCCACACCAAGTGGTACAGCGGCCAGAACATCATCGGCAGCTTCGCCCGGGGTGATCTGAAGGCGAACTGACTCGCGGTGGCAGCCACCCGGACCGACGAGCGCGCGGCCCCGGAGCGGGCTCGTCGGTCCGGCGGCGGACGTCGCGTCGAGCCAGCGCGACTAGACGAACTGGGCCGCCATGCCCGGAGCGCGGGTGAACAGCTCGCGAGGGTAGGGCAGCAGGATGGGTGGCGGCTGCTCCGGCTCGAACCAGCGCAGTTCGGCACTCTCGCCGTCGAGGCAGCCGAGCTGGCCGCCGACGATGCGGCACTCGAACACCATGATGACCGGATCCACCTGGTCGCCGTTGGGATAGGTGACGTGGAAACCGGCACCGCCGAAGACACCCGCCAACTCGACGGGCTCGACGGTCAGGCCGGTCTCTTCGCGGACCTCGCGCACGACGGCCATGGCCGGAGATTCGCCGGGGTCGACGGCGCCGCCCGGCAGGCTCCAGCGACCGTCGTCGGCGCGCCGCTGGAACAACAGGCGACCCTCCTGGTTGCGCACCAGACCGGCCGCACCGGGCACCAGCAGCGGGCGCGAGCCCACCAGCGCCCGTAGCTCGCGCAAGTAGTCAGAGATCGGCATCGGTCCTCTCGGCGCTGCCAGGCGGCCCAATATGCGAGCGGCCCGGGTCCGTTTGGCAGGACCCGGGCCGCTCTGAGACCGGTCAGGTGTTGGCGTTACGAGTCGGCGAACGGGTCGTCGTCGTTGTCGTCGTCAAACGACTCCGCGCGCTTCCGCGGGGGCGGTGCGTCGCCACCGAACTCCTGGCGCCGAGCGCCGCCGCCTTCGCGCGGGCGTTGCTCGCCACCACCGCCGCCGCCACTGCCGCTTTCGCCGCCACCACCAGCGCCACCGCCGCCACCGCCGCTGCCGCGGCGGGGCCGGCGCTCTTCGGCGGGGCCTTCTTCGGCGAAGTCGTCATCGCGGCTATGCTGCCACTGACGACCGCCGCCGCCACCGCCGCCACCGAAGTCGCGGTCTTCGCCGCCTTCACCGCGCGGGGTCAGGTTCTGGACGTTGTCGGCCTGAACCTCGATCCAGCGTTGGCGGTTGCCGTCGCGGTCGGTGTAGTCGTCGATGTGGCAGGCGCCTTCGACCGCCACCAGGAAGCCGCGCCGCAGATAGCGGTTCGCGAACTCCGCGGTTTGGCGGAAGCACACCACGTTGAAGAAGTCGGCCTCGGGCTGACCTTCGCGCGGCTTGCCTCGGCGCGAGACGGCGATCCGGAACTTGGCGATCGCCATGCCGTCGTTGCTGAAGCGCTCTTCAGGATCCGCGGTCAACCGACCGATCAAGATGATCCGGTTGAGGTTCATCGCCACCTCCGCTGGGTGGTCGCTATTCTGGTTCGGCGGCCGGCGCTTCGGCAGGAGCTTCGGCGGCGGCTTCGGCTTCGGCTTCAGCTTCGGCGGCCGGCTCGGCCGCAACAGGCGCCGGAGCTTCGGTGGTGGCCACGACCTCCGCCTCCAGGGCGGCCCGCTCGGCTGCGGCCTGAGCCAGTTGCTCCTCGCTCGAGGCGTGCTCTTCGGGTTCGCCCGGCAGCGGCTGCGCCGGCGGCCGCGAGCCGCGCTTCTCGTCCAGCAGCAGCAAGTGGCGGATCACCTGGTCGCGCAGCTCGATGTGCATGTAGCGCCGCAACTCGGCAACCGTCTCGGCCGGGACCGTGAAGTTGAGCAGCGCAAACGTGCCCTGAGTGCAGCGGCGGACCTCATAGGCCAGCCGGCGGCGTCCCAGCACGTCACACTGCGTCAGATCGCCAGCCTGCGTGATGCGCGCCTTGAGCGCGTCCAGACCGGCGGTGATCCCGGAGGCATCCAGCTCCGGGTGGAAAATGACCATCAACTCGTAATCGCGCATCCGCGATGTTCCTTCCCGTGGACATGAGGCTCCCGTCCCCGACGGGAGCGAGAAGGCCCAACACACCAGTGGTGCCAAACCGGCGACACAATAGCACCCGAACCCGCTGGCGTCAAGGTCTGCAAACGCGTGTTTGCGGTGTAATCGAAGAAGGACGCCGGGCGTTCCGTTGAAGACGAGTGGCGAGGTGTCCGATGGTGCATGGTTGGAGGCTGCGGTGGGCGCTGGCCGGCGCCATGTCGTTGGCGCTGTCCGGTTGCGGTGGGGGTGGCGGCAGCACCGGTGGCTCGACGACCACGCCGAGCATCGACCCGCTCGGCGTGCCGCGCAGTGTCGCCATCACGGGCAGCGGCGCGCTGACGGCCAGTGGTGGTAGCGACCGCGACCTGATCCTCGTGTTCGTCTCGGCTTACCCCTGGTCGGACGAGACGACGGTGGTGGTGAACGGGGGCACCTCGCTGCTGGCCAAGTTGCCAACCACAGTGAGCCGGGCGGCCACGCGCGACAGCGGTGTGCCGTCGGGCGTGGCCACGGCGACGCGCGCGGCGCGCGGCCGGGCGACCATCGGCACGCACCGCGCGTTCACGCTGGCGCCGGTGGGGCTGAGCGGCAATGTGTCAGCGACCGTCCGGTACACCGGCAGCAACGTCGTGCTGTACGTGGACGACACCGAACCGAGCGCCCTGCTGAGCGACGCCCAGGTGGCTGACCTGGGCGCGCAGTTCGACCAGGCGCTGTACCCGCGCGTGACCGGTCTGTGTGGCTCGCCGAGCGACGTGGACGGCAACCAGCGCGTGCTGATCCTGTGCAGCCCACGCATCAACGAGCGCGGGTACGGCGCCTTTGCACCGGCCGACATAGCATCCGGCGCCGGGAACGACGCCGACCTGCTGTACATGCTGGCGCCGCTCGACCAGGCCGGCAAGGACTACGCCACGCTCGGACCGGCCATGCGGGCGACCTTCGCGCACGAACTGCAGCACTTGGTCAACTACAACCAAAAGGTGCTGGTGCGGCAGGTGCCGACCGGCGAGCAGTCGTGGCTGAACGAGGCCATCTCGTTCAACATCGAGCCGCTCGTGGGCCTGGCCGACACTCCGGGCGGGCCGCCGGAGAAGTCCTGGGCGTTCTTCGAGTCGCCGGAGAGCTACACGCTGCTGGAGCTGACCGGCGCTTACAAACGGGGCCATGCCGGCTGCGGATTCCTGTTCGGGCGGTACCTGGTCGACCACTACGGTGAGCAGGTCCTGGCCAAGCTGGACGGCAGCGCGCTGATCGGCCAGGCGAACGTCGCCGCGGCCACCGGCGCGGTATTCGCCGACCTGTTCAGCGACTGGGCCGCGGCGGTGTACCTGAACAACACCGGCCTGAACTCGGACTCGCGCTACGCGATACCGGGCTTCCAGACGCGCGCGAAGTATGCGACGGTGACGCTGGCCGGTCCGCAGATGACCATGGTCGACGGCACCAACGGGCAGCCGGCGTTCCGGGTCAACCTGCCGCAGTCGGGCGTGCGCTACGTGCGGGTCACCAAGCCGGCGGCGACGGGCGTGGCGTTCAGTTGCACCGCCCCGGCCAACGACCAGGTACGCCTGCTGGTCATTCCGGTGCCGGCAGGAACCTGATTCGGCGTGGCGAACGGCCTCGGCAGGAGCGTGTCTGGCCTTGTCGGAGTTCGAGGACCTCAGGGGACGCATCGACGAAGCTCGCGAGCGGGTCAACCGCGTCGGGCGCGAGCTACGCCGCTACTTCGTCGGCAAAGACGACATCATCGACCTGATGGTGGTCTGCACGGTAGCTCAGGAGCCACTGCTGCTGGTCGGCCCGCCGGGCACGGCCAAGTCCGATCTGGTGGTGAAGTTCGCCGAAGCGCTCGACCTGAGCGGCGGCGACTACTTCGAGTACATGCTGACCAAGTTCACCGAGCCGAACGAGATCATCGGGCCGGTGGACATCAACCGTCTGCGCGAGGGCAGCTACATCCGGCGCGTGGAAGGCAAGCTGCCGACGGCGCGAATGGTCTTCCTCGACGAGATCTTCAAGTCCAACTCGGCCATTCTGAACACGCTGCTGACCATCCTCAACGAGCGCAAGTTCTACCAGGACGGCCGCCCGCTGCCGGTGGCGCTGACCATGCTCTTCGCGGCCACCAACACGGTGGTCCAGTACGAAGAGATGGAGGCGCTACGCGACCGGTTCATCTTCAAGATCGAGTGCGGCGGCGTCCACGACGATCAGTTCGAGGCCCTGGTGCAGCAAGGGCTGATGAACGATCTGTACCGCGCGTTCGAGCAGCGGCCATGGCAGAACCTGGCGTCGCTCGACGACTTCGTCACGGTCAAGCGCTGGCTGGACTACCAGATGGGCGGCTACGGTGGCCCGGCCGGTGGCACCTCAGCCGGTGTGCAGGCCGACATGGCGCGGCATTTCCCGCCGCGCGTCTTCGACCTCTACCGCCGAGCGCTGGCGGGGCTGGAGTCCGAGGACCTGGCGCACATCAGCGACCGCAAGGCCATCAAGCTCTACAAGCTGCTGCGGACACGGGCGTTCCTGGCCCACGGTGGCGAGGTGCGCCCGGACGACCTGCGCTTGCTGCGCTACCTGGGTGAGGACGAGGAGCGCTTCGCCGTGGTCCGCGAGCGCGTTGACCAGATGCTGGCTGTGGGTTAGGAGACCAGATATGTCCGCTACCGACCTGCCGCGCGGGCCGATGCTGTTTGCCCATCGAGGCTTCTCGGCCGAGTATCCGGAGAACACCGCGGTGGCCTTCCAGGCCGCGCTCGACCTGGTGATCGACGGTTGCGAGTGCGACGTACACCTGTCGAGCGACGGCGTGCCGTTCCTGCTCCACGACGACAACCTGCGGCGAACGACTGGCGTCGACCGCTCGGCGAGTGAGCTGACATGGGCCGAGCTGGCGCAGCTCGACGCCGGCTCCAGCAAGGCTGCCCGGTTCGCCGGCGAGCCGCTGCCGACCTTGGCGAAGGCCCTGGCCATGCACCGCGGCCAGGCCTGCCTGGTGATCGAGATCAAGGCGCACGGTGACCCCGCGGTGGTGGCGGCGGCCGTCACCGACGCCATCACGGCCGGCGACGCGCTCGGCTGGTGTACGGCCATCTCGTTCGGTCTGTCCTACCTCGTCGAGGTCAAGCGGCGCGACGCGCGCGTGCCCTGTCTGTGGTTGCTGGGCGCGGTGCCCGAGACGACCGACGAGCGCCTGGCGCTGCTGACCGAAGCCGTGGCCGCCGGCCTGCAAGGCTTCTCGGTGCTGCACACGGCGCTGGACGCGGGTTTCGTGCGCTTGGCGCATCGGCTTGGGCTGGCGGTCTGGTGCTGGACCGTCAACGACGACGACGGCGCGCGGCGCGCCGTTGAGCTCGGCGTCGACGGCATCTGTAGCGACCGGCCCGACTGGCTGCGCTGGTTCGTCGGCGTGCTGTCGGCTTGACGACCGCCCGAGCGGCGGTTAACCTCACCTGCGTGGAGTGGGAGCCCTGGCGGTGCCGCATACCTTGCAGCAAATCCTGGATCAGCACGAGGCAGAGATCTGCGATCAGTACGTGCGGCTGATGCAGCAGTCCAGTCTGCACTACGCCGAGACGCCGCGGGCCGAGATCGAGGCCAATGTGCGGCGGTCGCTGCACCTCATCGGGACGCTCTACCGCGAGCCGGCTTCCGATGAGGCGCGCGACTACGTGCGCAGCCTCTGCGAGCAGCGCGTGCCGCGCGGCTTCCGGCTCGCCGAGGTGCTCAACGCCATCTTCCTGCTCGGTGACGTGGTGACACCGGTCATCCGGCGCGAGTGTGGGCGCGACATCGGGCGTTCGCGACAGGCGGCCGATCAGCTACGGGCCGGGACCAACGCGGTGGCGTTGCTCTGGGCCGATGGCTACTACGAGATGCAGGAGGAGTACAACGAGCGCAAAGAGCAGGCCATGCGCGCGCTCAGTACGCCGGTCTCCTGTGTCTGGGACGGCATTCTGACGCTGCCGCTGCTGGGTGACGTGGACGACCGGCGCTCGCGGCAGGTCACCGAGGACCTGCTGCACGCCATCGTGGCGACGCAGTCGACGCACGTGCTTCTCGACGTCACCGGCCTCGGCGACGTGAACACGGGAGTCATCGCCCAACTGATCCGCACCGTGCGCGCGGCCGAACTGCTCGGCGCCGAGTGCTGGATCGTCGGCATTGCCCCCGACGTGGCCCAGACGATTGTCGGTCTGGGGATCGATCTGGGTCACATCACCACCTATGCCGACCTCCGCGAGGGTCTCCAGGAGGCCCTGCGGCAGTCGGGCATCAAGGTCGTGCCGGCCGACGAGGTCAGCCCCGGCGAGTGAACTCGGGCCGGCCAGCCCGGCGCGGACGCCTGATGGCCCAGGCCGGTCTGGCGCCGCCACCAGGGCGGCTGGTGGGCATCCGCGCCAGGCTGGTGGCGCGACCAGGAGCACAGCCATGACGCACCGTGCCGCGCTTGCTATCCTGCTGGGCCTGTTGAGCACCACGGCGCGGGCCGATGTGCAGCGCGTCTACTTCCAACGCAAGGGCGCCGTGCTGCGCGTCCACCTGCCGGGCGGCCAGGCGAAGAAGCTGGCCGCGGCCACGGGCAGCTATTCGGCGGCGCCGCTGGCGGTCTCGCCAGACGGGGCCAACGTCACCTTCAACCTCAACTACAACCTCTACCGCGTGGGCGCTGGCGGCGGCGCGCCGGTGCGGCTGACCAAGCTCGGGCGGGTGGTCCGGCCCGACAACGAAGCGCCCGAGGCCGACGTCTGTGACGTGCCGTTGCTGTCGCCGGATGGCCAGTGGCTGGCCTACCGCTTCACGCCGGTGAACGGCCTGCCGCAGATCCGCTGTTGCACCGCGACCGGCGGCGATGACCGGACGCTGGTCAAGGGCCCGGTCCTGGGTCCCGAGGCTTGGGACCGCACCAGCGGGCAAGTGGTCTACAGCCACGAGCGTCGGCTCTGGCGCATCGCACCGACCAACGGCGAGCCGGCGGGCCTGACCAACCCCGAGGTGGGCTCGGACGGGCAGGCGTCGTTCGCGGCCGATGGGCGCCTGGCCTTCTGCCGCGACCTGACGCCGCTGTTGCTCCAGCGCAACGGCGAGATCCGCCGGCCCGGTCCGCGCGAGTTCCAGGGCCAGTTCCCGAGGGTCTCGCCCGATGGGCGCTGGCTGGCCGTGCAGCATCATGTGCAACAGGCGGACAACCAGTCCGACGAGATCAAGGTGGTCGACCTGGCCAGTGGCGCCACGCGCCGCCTGATGACCACCGCGGGCAAGGGCTCCGCGGCGCTGGTCGGCTGGCTCAACAAGGGCACGGTCGTGGTCGTGCGCGACCTGCCGAAGAGCCGCAAACTGTACCGCGTCGACGCCGCCGACGGCCGGGCGGCCATGTTGCTCAAACTGACGCCCGACGACGACTGCGTCACCCTCTGGCCCCAGGCAGGACCATCATGACGGACCCGCGACTGCTGCAACTCACCGACCTCATCATCAACCACTCGCTGAAGCTCAAGCCGGGCGAATCGGTACTGCTCGAGGCGTTCGACGCGCCGCCCGAAGCCGTCGGGGCGATGGCGGCGCGGATCTGCCAGGCCGGGGCGCTGCCTTACGTGGCCCAGCGCTCGCAGACGGTGCAGCGCCAGTTGCTGCTGCACGGTGGCGAGGAGTTGATGAAGCTGACCGGTGCCATCGAGGTCGAGCGCATGAAGGCGGTCGACGCCTACATCGGCCTGCGCGCCTCGGAGAACATCAGCGAGTTGAGCGACGTGCCGTCCGAGCAGATGAAGCTCTACACCACGCACGTGGCGAAGCCGGTACACTTCGACCTGCGGGTGCCGCGCGGGCGATGGGTGGTGCTGCGCTACCCGAACAGCGCCATGGCGCAGATGGCCGGGCTGAGCACCGCGGCCTTCGAGGAGTTCTACTACCAGGTCTGCACGGTGGACTACCAGCGCCTGGGCGAAGCCCTGGTCCCGCTCGTCGAGCGGCTGGACCGGGCCGATCGCGTGCGGCTGGCCGGACCGGGCACCGATCTGGAGTTCAGCATCCAGGGCATTCCGGTGGTCCCGTGCGCGGGCGAGTACAACCTGCCGGACGGCGAGGTGTTCACCGCGCCGGTCCGCGACAGCATCAACGGCCGCATCCAGTTCAACGCGCCGACCATCTACCATGGCGTGTCGTTCGACAACCTCGCGCTGACCTTCCGCGACGGCCGCGTGGTCGAGGCCACGGGCAGCGATACCAAGCGGCTGAACGAGATTCTCGATACCGACGAGGGCGCCCGCTACGTGGGTGAGTTCGCCATCGGCGTCAATCCACGCATCACGCGGGCCATGCGCGACATTCTGTTCGACGAGAAGATCGCCGGGTCGATCCACCTGACGCCGGGCAATGCCTACGACGAGGCCGACAACGGCAACCGCAGCCAGGTCCACTGGGACCTGGTGCTGCTGCAGGATGCGGCCAACGGCGGCGGCGAGCTCTGGCTCGATGGCGAGCTGATCCGCCAGGATGGCGTGTTCATCACCGACGAACTGCGGGCGCTGAACCCCGGCGAGGGCTGGTAGTGTTCGGCCGGGAGGACCGGCCGAACGGGTGCCGAAGGCCCAGCCGGGCCACCGAGGTGGGTGGCCGCGGGGCACTGGCATGATCCGGTTGACGATGGTCGCCGTGGCCGTTCTGGGCGTCGGTTCCGTGACCTGGGGCGAGCCGCTCCGGTTGTACGTGGCTCCGGGCGGCAACGATGCCTGGTCGGGCAAGCTGCCGGAGCGGCCGGCCGATCGGGCGGATGGTCCGCTGGCGTCGCTGGCGGGTGCGCGCGACGCTATCCGGCGCCTCAAGGCAGCGGGCGGCCTGAAGCAGCCGATCGAGGTGCTGATTCGCGGCGGCCTCTACCGGCCGGCTGAGCCGGTGGTCTTCGAGCCAGGCGACTCGGGCACCGCGGCTTGCCCGATCACTTACGCCGCGGCGCCCGGCGAGACGCCGGTCATCAGCGGCGGCCTGCCGGTGACGGGCTTCCGCCCGTGGCGCGGTGGCATCTTGCGCGCCGACCTGCCGGCCAGTTGGCCGCGCGACACCGTGTTCCGGTCGCTCTACGTGGATGGCGAGCGGATGATCCGGGCGCGCTATCCCAACTACGACCCGGCCGATCCGCACCGCAAGGGCTACCTGTACATCCGGCCGAACAGCTTCGGCGAGGCCATCGGCGCCATGCACAACGCCGGTGACTGGCTCGAATGGGACGTGACCGTCCCGGCCGATGGCGAGTACCAGGTGTGGGTGCTCTACGCCCACGGCATGAAGCAACTCGGCCGCGAGGACATGGCGGGGCAGACCAGCCTGTCGGTCGACGGTGGCGAGCCGGTGCCGCTGCTGCGCCTGCCCGACACCGGTAACTGGCAGACCCACAAGTGGAGCCGTTGTGCCACGCTCAGGCTGACGGCCGGGCGGCATGTGCTGCGTTGGCGCAACGACAAGGGTGGCGGCTACAACATCGACGCCTTCATCTTCGTTGATGACCCCGCCTGGCAGATGTCCGGCTGGCGCGTGCCGCCGGTAGCCGCCGACCGGCACCTGGTGCTGATCCAGGCCGAGGAGCCTCGCGCGCAGCACGGCCTGCAGATCACCCGCTGCGGCGGCATGAGCTCGTTCTCCAAGACCGAGTTCCCCTACTTGCCGGGGCAGGTGAAGACCTCGTGGGCCAAGGAGCCGGACGCGGAAGTTCACGTCTGGCCGTCGTCACCGAACTCGTGCCGCGCCTTCAACGAGATCCTGAAACTCGCCCAAGTAGACGAGGCGGCTGGTGTCGTCAGGGTCAGCGGCAAGGAAGCCGCCGTCGAAGTGTGCAGTGGCGACCGCTACTTCGTCGAGAACCTGCTCGAAGAGCTGGACAGCCCGGGCGAGTGGTACCTGGACCGGACCGCCGGCACGCTCTACCTTTGGCCGCGACGGCCGCTTGACGCGCAGTCGCGCGTCATCGCGCCGCGGCTGGCCCGACTAGTCGAGTTCCGCGGCACCAAGGAGCAGCGTGTCGAGCACCTGACGCTGCGCGGGCTGACGTTCCAGGAGACCGACTACACGCCGGACGACGGCTTCGTGGCCTACGGTCGCAGCACCGACGGTGTCATCACGCTGGTCAACGCCGACCGGATCACCGTGGAACGCTGTCGCTTGGTGAACATCGGTAAGGCGGCGCTGCACGCCTCGTTCGGCAGCGACAACCGGTTCATCGGCAACGAGATCGCCAACGGGGCCGAGGGTGGCATCTACGTCAACAACTCGCCGAGCGGCACCGTGGTTTCGGACAACCACCTCCACCAACTGGGCTGGGTGTACAAGCACGTGGCCGGCATCTCGACCGGTGAGCAGGTGCATGGCGCGCTGATCAGCCACAACCACATCCACGATACGACACGCTGGGGCATCAGCGTCGGCCACACGACCAGCACGCGGAACATCGTGGAGTACAACCACCTGCACGACCTCAACACCGAGACCTACGACACCGGCGGGCTGGAGGTCACGCAACAGACGCGCGAACACCGCTCGGGCAGCATCTTCCGGTACAACCTGATCCATGACACCGGCGGCTACTCGTCGGTGATGGGCCGCGACCTCTGGAACTCGTGGGGTATCTACCTCGACTCGTTTGCCGGCGGGTTCACGGTGCATGGCAACGTGGTCTACAACACCGCCGACGGCGGATTGATGGTGCAGGGCGGCAAGGACAACAAGGTGTTCAACAACGTCTTTGTCGACAATGGCCAGCGGCGGCAGATCCTGATCGCGAACTTCGCGGACAACTCGCGCGGGACCGAGTTCCATCACAACATCGTGGCCTACACCGAGCCCGAGGCGATGGCCATCTACTGCGGACGCAAGGCCGCCCACACCATTACCCGGTGGGACCACAACCTGTACTGGCACGGCGGGCGCGAGGTGAAGGTCTACGTGCCCGGCGACGAGGCGTATGCTCTGTGGTTCCGGCCGCTCGACTTCTGGAAGGGCCTTGGGTTCGACAGCCAGAGCGTGGTGGCCGACCCGCAGTTCGTCGACGCCGCGCGGCGTGACTACCGCCTGAAGGACACCTCGCCGGCCTTCCGGCTGGGCTTCGAGCGCCCTGACCTGAGCACGGTGGGACCGCGCCGCCGGTAGTCGGTGCCGCGAGTGGGGAGCAATCGACATGTCGTTTCGTCTGATGGGTCTGGCGCTGGCCTGTTACGCCGGGCTGGCGTCGGCGGCCGAGCCGGCCGCGACCTGGTTCGTGTCGCCGGCGGGCAACGACCAGTGGTCTGGTCGCCTGCCCGAGCCGAACGCGGGCCGCACCGATGGGCCGTTCGCCAGCCTGGTGCGGGCGCGCGATGCCGTCCGTCAACAGAAGCGCGCGGGACAGGTGGCACCGACCGGTGTCGTCGTCGAGGTGCGCGGCGGCCGCTACGAACTGAGCCAGCCGCTGGCGTTGACCGCCGACGACGGCGGCACAGCCACGGCGCCGGTCGTCTGGCGCGCGCGGCCCGGTGAGATGGTCGTCCTCAGCGGTAGTCGGCGCGTGACCGACTGGCGGCCGGTCAGCGACGCGTCGGTCGTGGCGCGGCTCGATCCGTCGGCGCGCGGTCAGGTCTTCCAGTGCGATCTGCGCGCGCTGGGCATCACCGATTACGGAGACCTGGGCCTCGACGCCGAGGCCGCGCTACAGAACCGCCTGGCGCGGGTGGAGGGTCAAGGCGAGTACGTCATGGGCAGCTCGCAAGCCAGTGTGGGCCAGCCGGTCAAGCCGCGCCTGGAGCTGTTCTTCAACGGTCAACCGATGACGCTGTCGCGCTGGCCGAACGAGGGCTCGATCGCCATCGCCGAGGTGCTGGGGCCAACGCCGATCGACGTCCGCGGTGTCAAGGGCTGCAAGGAAGGCTTGTTCGTCTACGCAGGCGACCGGCCGGCCCGGTGGGTGGGCGAACCGGACGCCTGGGTCGGTGGCAGTTGGTTCCGCGACTGGGCCGAGCAGGTACACCGCATCGAGCGCCTCGATCCGGCCAAGCGGACCATCGCCGTGGCGCCGCCGTACCACGGGTATGGCTACCGCAAGGGGCAGTGGTTCTACGGGCTGAACCTGCTCTGCGAGATCGATCAGCCCGGTGAGTGGTACCTCGACCGCACCAGCGGGGTGCTCTACTTCTGGCCCCCATCGCCGCTGGCGGCCGGCTGCGCGGAAGTGTCGCTGTGCCCGGGGCTCGTCACGCTGGACAACGTGGCGCACACCGAACTGCGTGGCCTGGTGTGCGAGGCGGCGCGCGGCACGGGCGTGGCGCTACGCGGCTGCACCGAGTGCGCCGTGGTGGCCTGCACGTTCCGCAATCTGGCCAACCACGGCGTGACCGTGGTCGATGGCGAGCGCAACCGCGTCGTCGGCTGCGACATGTACGGTCTCGGCGGCGGCGGCATCTATCTGGTCGGTGGTGACCGCCGGACGCTGGCGCCGGGCGGCCACGTGGCGGAGAACAACCACCTCCACCACTACGCGCGCTGGGACCGGATGTACCGGCCAGGTGTCATGGTCAGCGGCGTGGGCAACCGGGTGGCGCACAACCTGATCCACGATGCACCGCACTCGGCGGTCATCTTCGGTGGCAACGACCACATCTTCGAGTACAACGAGATCCACAGCGTCTGCTACGACTCGAACGACTGTGGCGCGATCTACTCGGGGCGCAGTTGGACCTTGCGCGGACACCAGATCCGCTTCAACTACCTGCATCACCTCTACGGCCGCCTGGGCGCCGCGTGCCGCGGCGTCTACCTGGACGACCTGTTCTCCTCGGCCACCGTCTACGGCAACCTGTTCTGGCAGGTGACCTACGCGGTGTTCCTGGGCGGCGGCCGTGACAACGTCGTCGAGAACAACGTCTTCGTAGATTGCCCGGGCGCCATGCACGTCGACGCGCGAGCGCTGGGCTGGTGCGGGCCACATGCCGACGGACGCATCAAGGAGGCGCAGACGAAGGGCACCATCGCGGGTGTGCGCTACCATGAGCCGCCCTACTCGACGCGCTATCCCGAACTGCTGCGCCTGCTCGACGACGAACCGAAGGTGCCCAAGGGCAATGTCGTGCGCCGCAACATCTTCTGGATCGGCTCGGGTGAGGACCTGCGCCGGGCCGGCCGTGGGGCGGCGCCGGCGGCGACGTGGTGGAACCACATCGATGCCCAGAGCCAGCCGCATGTGCGGCTGGAGAGCAATCTGGCCAACGTCGACCCGCGGTTCGTCGACGAGCGGCGCGGCAACTTCCAACTGGGCGCGGACTCGCCGGCCTGGCCACTCGGGTTCCAGCGCCTGCCGCTCGAGCGCGTCGGACTGTACCAGGATGCCCGTCGGGCCTCGTGGCCGGCGGTCCACCAGGTGCGGCCAATGCCGGCAGCCGCCGCGCGCTGAGCATCGGCAGGCCGCGGCCAGATGCCGGTAAGGTGGTCGGTCTTGACTCCACGGTCTGCCTGTGCCCACACTAAGTGGGCTTGATGTGCGGAACAGACCTGGGTGGTGTGTCGAGGAGGGCTTGTGATGAGTTTCAGACGCGCCTGCACGCTCATGGCGGCGGTGGCAGTGGTAGTCGCGCTGGCCGCCTGTGGCGGCGGTGGGACGACCACCACGACGTCATCAACGACGACCTCGGGGTTGAACGACTATGCGCTGCCGTCGAACGCCCGGATCTTCATGAAGTTCGGCGATGGCACCATCACCAACCTCACCGGCGATGCGACTCTCAGGGGCTACGAGAACTGGATCCAGCTCGCGAATATCAGCCTGAATGTCGTGCGCGAGTTCGTTCAGAGCGCCCATGCGGGCACGCAGGACATCTTCACCGGTGTCGCCAACCTGAACCCGATTGAGATGAGCAAGTCCGTCGACAGCAGCAGCGCCGGCTTGCTCAAGTCCGCGTGGGGTGGTGGCGCCATTGGCGGTATGACCGGCACGGCCACCATCTCGGTTCTGGCCGGCGGCGCTGCCGACGCTGACCCGACCAAGTTGGAGGTCTACAAGATCGACTTGGTCGCACCGGTCATCGCCTCGTTCAGTCAGTCGATCGACAGCGGCGGCGTGGAGAACCTGTCGATCTGGTACACCAAGATCAAGGTGACTTGGCAACCGATCAACCCGCAGACCGGTCTGGTCGACACCACCAAGCGCATCGTGGTCGGCTGGGACCGGATCGCCAACAAGCCCTGGACCGGCTAGGCCGGACGAACGCGCCAACCTGATCGCACCAACGGCCCGCGCGCCGGTCGGCACTGAGTGCCGTCACGGAGCGGGCCGTGCGGTTTGGGGGGCGGAGCGCCAGGCCGGCAGGGCTGGCCGGTGAGTTGGCGAATGGCCTGGCCGCAGGAGTCATGCTGTGGATACCGCGCCTCGTCGCTTGCTTCAGCCCGTGCCCTGGACTCAGGTCCGCATCACCGGTGGCTTCTGGGGGCCGCGTCTGGAGACCAACCGCACCACCACGTTGCCGATCGAGTACCGGCAGTGCAAGGACACCGGCCGCATTGACGCTTTCCGGCTGGACTGGCGCCCCGGCCAGCCCGACCCGCCGCACATCTTCTGGGACTCCGATGTGGCCAAGTGGATCGAGGCGGCCTGCTACAGCCTGGCGACGCACCCGGATCCGGCACTCCAGGCCCAGGTGGACGAGGTGGTCGACCTGGTGGTCACAGCGCAGCAGGCCGATGGCTACCTCAATGTCCATTTCACCGTGGTCGAACCGGACCAGCGCTGGGCCAATCTGCGTGACTGGCACGAACTGTACTGCGCCGGCCACCTGATGGAGGCGGCCGTGGCGCACCATCAGGCCACCGGGCGGCGCGACCTGCTCGACTGCCTGGCGCGCTATGGCGACTACATCGGGCAGGTGTTCGGCCGTGGCGCAGGGCAGTTGCCCGGCTACTGCGGACACGAAGAGGTGGAACTGGCGCTGGTCAAGCTCTACCGGGCGACGGGCGAGCGACGCTACCTGGACCTGGCCGCCTACTTCGTGGACGAACGCGGCGCGCAGCCGCACTTCTTTGACGAGGAGGCCCGGCGGCGCGGCGAGGATCCGGGTCAGTACGTGTTCGGCAAGTACGACTACTGCCAGGCGCATCAGCCGGTGCGCGAGCAGACCACCGCCGAAGGGCATTCGGTTCGCGCCATGTACCTCTACTGCGGCATGGCCGACGTGGCGGCCGAGACCGGCGACGAAGCGCTGCTGGCGGCCTGCCGAGCGCTGTTCGACAACGTGGCGCAGCGCCGCCTGTACCTGACCGGCGGCATCGGCTCGGCGCCGCACGGCGAGCGCTTCACGCGCGACTGGGACCTGCCGAACGCCACGGCCTATGCCGAGACCTGTGCGGCGATTGGCCTGGTGCTGTTCGCGCACCGGATGCTGCAGGTCGAGGCCGATGCGCGCTACGCCGACGTGCTCGAACAGGCGCTGTACAACGGGGTGCTCAGCGGCATCGACGAAGGCGGCACGCACTTCTTCTACGCCAACCCCTTGGCCGTCGATCCGCGCCATCATCCCGGCCCGTTCAGCCCGGTGCGCCAGGAGTGGTTCGGCTGCGCGTGCTGCCCGCCGAACCTGGCGCGGCTGCTGGCCTCGCTGGGCGAGTACGTCAGCAGCACCAGTGCCGACGAGCTGTTCGTCCACCTGTTCGTGGACGGCACCGTCTGCGCGCCGGTGGCCGGTGCGGCGGCCCAGCTCACCGTGCGCACGTCGTACCCGTGGGGCGAGAGCGTCCAGATCACCGTTGACGACACGCCCGCGGCCGAGTGGACGCTGGCGTTGCGAGTGCCGGGCTGGTGCCGCGCCGCCACGGCGCGGGTCAATGGCCAGACCGCCGAGGTGATGGTCGAGCGCGGGTATGCCAAGCTGCGGCGCCGGTGGCAGTCGGGCGATGTGGTCGAGTGGGTGCTGCCGATGCCGGTTCGCCGCGTCTACGCGCATCCTGACGTGCGGGCCGACGTCGGCCGCGTGGCGCTGATGCGCGGGCCGCTGGTCTACTGCCTGGAGGAAGCCGATAACGGCCTCAACCTCGACGCCCTGGTGCTGCCGCGCGACGCTGAACTCACGGCCAGGCACGATCCCGACCTGTTGCGCTGGGGCGCGGTGGTGGTCGAAGGTGAAGCGCAGCGCCAACTGCCGCTCGACGGTGCCCTCTACAGCGATGCGCCCCTGCCGAGCGAGCCGGTCAAGCTGAGGGCCGTGCCGTATGCGCTGTGGCAGAACCGGGGCCAAGGCGAGATGCTGGTCTGGATCCGCGAGTAGGGCGGAGCACAGCATCACCAGGACCAGCGGGCTGCGTCGTGGCGGGCGGGCCGCGGTGCGGGTGGACCACTGCCGCCGGCGGTGGTCCACCCGCGTCTGGACACGGCGCCGGTCGCAGCGTTATCCTACGGCTCGGCACTGAGGGAGTATCACATGCCTTCGATTGACTGGCCACTGGAACGCCTGCTCGAATACAAGCCGCCGCTGTCGCGCGAGCCGGACTTTGACGAGTTCTGGAAGGGCACGCTCGACGAGGCCCGGGCGCTACCGCTGAACGCCGTGGTCGAGACGGTCGACTATCCCATCCGCGATGTGCGGGTGCAGCGACTGAGCTACGCCGGCTTCGGCGGCCACCGCATCCGCGGGTTGTACCTGCGGCCGGCCGGGACCGATGACCAGTCGGTGCCGGTGATCATCTGCTACCACGGCTACTCGGGCTCGGCGGGGTACATCCATCAGCACCTGCCGTGGGTCATGATGGGCTGTGCGGTCGTGGCTGTCGACACGCGCGGCCAGGGCGGCGAGACCGGCGACCTGGGTGGCTACTCGAACGGCACCACGGTGGGCTGGATGACCCAGGGCGTGCTCGACCCGGCCGACTACTACTACCGGCGGGCCTACACCGACTGCGTGCGCGCGGTGGACTTCGCCTGCTCGCGCGACGATCTGGACACCAGCCGCCTGGCGGTCACCGGTGGCAGCCAGGGCGGCGGGCTGAGCGTTGCGGTGGCGGGCCTCGACCCGCGGGTGCGCATCCTCATGCCCGACGTGCCGTTCCTCTGCCACTACGAACGCGCGGTGGAGATCTCAGCCGCAGGTCCGTACATCGAGCTGCAGGCGTTCTTCGCCAAGTACCCGCAGCACGTCGCGCAGGCCATGCGCACGCTGAGCTACTTCGACGGCATGAACCTGGCGGCCTCGATCAACCCGAAGGCGCACACGCTGTGGAGCGTCGGCTTGTGGGACGACGTCTGCCCGCCGTCGACGGTGTTCGCGGCCTACCGGCACTGCCCGGTGCCCGAGGCCGAAGGGCAGAAGCAGATCGCGGTCTACCCGTACAACAAGCACGAGGGCGGCGGCGGCGCGCAGCGCGAACGGCAGATTGCGTTCTACAGCGAGGCGCTACGGCTGCCACTCTGAAGGCTACCAGCGTCCGTCGGCGACCAGCCGCGCCTGCACCCCGGCCAGCTCCTCGGGGATGCGCAGGCGCGGCTTGCCGTCGGTGTCGTGCGTGACCGCCAGATGCACCGCCGAGCCCGGCGCGATGTAGAACAGGCTGTCGACCAACGGGAACGGCCAAGTGCGGAAGCCGCGGCCGGCCACCGTGACCAGCGTCTTGAGGTGCTTGATGCCGCGGCCGTTGAACGGCGCGAAGCTGAGCATGTCGCGCGCCGGGGCGGCGGCGACGAGCCCGGTCTCGGCGGCCTCGGGCAGCAGCTCGTCGAGGATCAGCAAGCGCGAGCTGTCGAGGCCGTCGCCGCCATCGAGCGCGTAGTGGTCGGGCTCGATGGTCTGGATGACCTCCGGTGGTGTGGCCTGGCGCAGGTTGTCGAGGGCCGAGGAGAGGATCATCTCCGGGGCGACGGCCCAGCTCGCGGCGTGCTGCCGCAGCAGGTAGCGCAGCGCCGGTCCCACGCGGTAGGCGACCGCCACCAGCAGGGCGCCGGCATAGGCGAACGCCAGCAAGTCCGGGCAGCGCCGCGCCATCTCGGCGCTGCCGTCGCGGCTGAGCAGAACCGGCAGTAGCCGCGGGCGCAGCGCGTCCCAGGTGTCGTCTTCGGCCCGCGCCAGACCGGCCGACTCGATCAGGAACTCGGCGAGCGCATCGGCCCAGTGGGCCGGCTGGCCGTCGCCGAGCACGTCTTGGAGCTGCGTCCAGGCAAACGACAGCTCCAACTCATCACTGGCGACCACGACGGCCTCTTCGTCGACCTCGAGCGCGGTGGCGCCGAGACGCTTCAGGGCGGCGTCGAACGCCTCAGCCGCCGGGTTCTGCGAGCGATGACGGGGCATACCGGTCTCTCGGCGCGGTTCAGGCCTCGGCCTTGTCCTGCTTCATGTGGCAGTGCTTGTACTTCTTGCCGCTGCCGCAATGGCAGGGGTCATTGCGGCCGAGCTCCACGGCGTTGATCACCGTCGGGTGCAGGTGCTGCTCCTGGCGCACCAGGCCGCGCATCGCCTCGGGCAAGGCCGCCACCGCCTCGTCCATGAGGGTGGCGAACTCGGCATCGGGCAGATGACGCCGCACCAACGCCACCGCGGCATCGGCCACGGTGCGCTGGGCACCATCGGCGGCCTCGACGGCCAGCGCATCGACCCACAAGGCGTGCTCGAGTGACTTGGACCAGAGGTCCAGCCGGCGGGCGGCGTTGGCGGCATTGCCATGCGGCGTGGCGCGGTCCTCCAGCGAGGCCGTCGCCGGGACCACGACGGCGGACTGCTCGTAACGCTCCAGCGCGTCGGCCCATTCCTCCAGGTCGGCGAAGACTGTGCCGAGGTTGTTGAGCGCCACTGCTTTGGCCAGATCGTCCTGCTGTTCCTCGGCCTCGGCCAGTTCGCGCTCCAGCGCGGCCCGGCGGGCGGCCAGGTCCTTCTTCCGGGAATCGTCGGTGGGTTGTCGTCGCCAGCGCATCGGCGTTCTCCTTAGCAAGCCACCCGATTATAGCATGGGCCACCGGTCGCCGCCGTCGAGCCGCCGCCGGGCACCCAACGAGCACGCCGAGCGGCGCGAGGCCGCTCGGCGTGTGGGTATCGGGTCTGTGGTGGGCTTACTGGACCGGAGCCGCGGCGCCGCCGGCCTTCTTGCCCTTCTTGCCTCCGGCCGGGGCCTCGGGGAACTGCACCACGCTGGCAGCGGCGAAGCTGAGCGTGCCGGCCGCCACCGGCTGCGTCGGCAGCACCGCCACGCGGCGGCCCTTCTGCAGCGCCGTGCGCTCCACCACACCGAGCTTGACGTAGCGGACGCCGGCATCCGGCGTGACCGTGATCTTCTTCTCGCCGTCCTTCGAACGGGCCGTGACGACCAGCGGGTTGACGCTCTCAACCACGCCAACCACCGGTGCCTGGCCGCGCTCGCCCTTCTTGGCGCGAGCCGCGGCAGCCAGGGCCGAGCCCGCCATCTGCACCGTCGCCGCCGACTTGGCGGGCTCTTCGCCGGTGTCCGGCTTGTAGGTGAGAATGGCCCGCGCGGTCATCTTGTCTTCGGCACTCACGCCGGCAATGGCGACATACACGCCGGCGGCCACATCCTGGTCGGTGCCCTGCGCCACCTCGCGGTACTTGGTCTGGTCCTCGAGCGTGACCGTCACCGTCTGGGCGTCGCCGCCGGCCTGCTTCTTCTTGAGCTGGCGGACCTTGAGCGTAATCTGCTTGTCGCTGATCTCGTCGATCGTGCCGACCACCGGTCGAGCGACCGCCGCGCCCTTCTTGCCCTTCTTCTTGTCCTTGGCGGCCAGGGGCGCCACCACAACGCAAGCCAGCGCCACCAGGGCCAGCACTCGCACCACCGACTTCACGCGCATTGTTGTCTCCTTCGCCGCGTTGCCTGTCTCACGTCGGGTACAGTGACGCTCGTGGCCGGCGACGGTTCAGTGGGGCCATGTATCAGCGTGTTTACAGTTCAATCGGTGGCCTGCGGCTCAGTCGAGGCGCCGACAGCGGGCGAACCGGGCCGGCAGGTGGCGCGCACCGCCCGTCGGCAGCCAGAGCGTGGCGCTGACCTGACGTCCGCTGCGGTGCTCAGTGGCTACGTTGAGCCGCCACTCACGGGCCTGGGCTGGTCCCAGCGCCGCCCACGGCAGACAGGCCTCCAGCACCCACCCGGGCCCGTCGAAGGTGGCTTCCAGCGCCGTGGGCCGGAACGGCTCGTACGGCCCCGCGGGGGCGCCCAGTCGCTCGACGCGTCGCCGTTCGGCCTTGCCGCTGACGGCCAGGCGGACCTCGGTGCAACAGCCGCTGGCCAGATCGCCGAAGGTCAGCACCAGGGCATCGTTCAGCGAGGCGTCTTCCGGGTTCGGCTCGGTGGCCACGACGCTGAGCCAGAGGCCCCGATCGTCAGCCGCCAGTGTCACGGTGGCTGGCCGCTCGTTCGGCAGCCCGTCATCGCCGGCAGCAAGCTGCAGCGTGGCGGCGCCGCGCCATTCCGAGGGGCCCACTTGCGCGTCGATGGCCACCTGCGGTGGCCGGGGCAGGAGCAACTCGACCAACTGCGGTGGCGTCGCCACGAACCGGCGGAACGCGGCCGACAGCGGGCCGCGCGACTCCCAAGCCCCGCGTTGTGAGCGGCGGCGGTCCAGCAGAGCGACGAGCGCCGCGGAGTCGAGCGCCCGCCCGGCGGAGCGGGTCTCATCCCACTCGCGCACGGCGCGCAGCGCCGCCAAGGTGGTGCCGGTCAGCGCGGCCCCCGGACCCGTGCCGAGCTGGTCCGTCAGTGGCGCATAGACGTCCAGAAGGCGCGCGGTGTCCGGGTCGTCGGTGCGGAACCAGTCACCGGCGCCGTCGCGGGCGCCGGCGACCAGGACCTGCCGCAGGCGGGCGCGTAGCGCCTCGGGCGCGGTCCAGGTGACCTGGGCGGCGTCGCGAGCCACCAGCGCGGGTCGGGGTAGGGTGGTGGCCTGCGCCAGCAGCAGGCCGGCGTCGAGCGGCAGGCCAGCCATCTCGCCGCTGCCGTCGCTGACCACGTTGTAGACCCGTGGCGTGAGCCGGCGCCACTGCTCCCACTGGCTACGCCGGCGGGCCAGCCCGTCGGCGGACAAGGCCACCGGTAGCGGCGGACCGGCGAGGAGCACCCACAGGCCGGCGGGCACTTCACCCGCGGCTGGCGCGGTGGCGCCGGCGGGCGCGACGACGTACGGGCGACACGGACTGCCGGCCAGGGCGGCGACGGCCTGCTGATAGAACGCCAGGCGCCGCGGCGTCAGTTCGGCGGGCCGGATGTCGTCCAGCCGTGCCGGGTCGAACGATGGCGGCGCGCAGGTCCGGCATTCGCTGATCTGTGACACGTCGAGCGTGTCGAGGCGCAACCAGGCCGGTGGCGTCGGGTCGCGGTCGAGGGTGTCGCGCAGGTACCGTGCGCCGTCGGCCAGCGTGTGGCACTCGGTGCCGCTGAACAGGTCGGGTGCATAGACCAGCTCGGTCAGCACCGGTGCGGTGGTCCAGCCCGGCACTTGGCCGGCCTGGCGCAACAGCAGCAGGCGTTCGGGCGGCTCCTGCGCCGCTGCTGCCACCACGAGCAGTAGCGGGAGCAGCTTGACGGCGGTGCGGGCACTGGCTAGACTGCCGGCACAGACCATGAAGTCGCTCGTTGACCGCCAGCGTGCGCGGCATCTCATTGTCATACCGTTGGTAGTCCTGGCGACGATCATCAGCGGCGCTGCGGGTTACTACACCCTCGGCCATTTCGGCCACCGCGGCTGGTCGTTCTTCGACTGCGTGTATTTTACCGTCATCAGCCTGACCACGGTCGGCTATGGTGAGACGCTGCCCGGTTTCTCCCATGACCGGGCGGCCCGAGGCTACACCATCGGGCTGCTGATCGTCGGCTACACGGTCATGGTCTGGGCGGTGTCGAGCATCATCGCCGTGTTCGTCGAAGGCCACCTGAGCGAGTACATCGGCCGAGCCAGAATGATGAACGAGATCGAGCGCCTGACCGGCCACCACATCGTCTGTGGCGCCGGCGAGACCGGCTACCACGTGACCGAGGAGCTCTGCCGCACCGGGCACGACGTGGTGCTGGTCGACCTGGATTCGGAGCGCCTGGCGGGGGTCCGCGAGAGTCTGGGCTGCCTGGTGATGGAGGGCGACGCGGAGTCCGAAGCGACCTTGCTGGCCGCGGGCATCAAGCGCGCCAGAGGCTTCGTGGCGTGCATGCGCGAAGACAAGGACAACATCTACCTGGTGCTCAGCGCCCGGCAGCTCAATGCCGAGTTGCGGATTGTGGCCCGCGCGATGCATTTGGCGTCGCGCGAGAAGCTGGCTCGGGCCGGCGCCGATGTGGTGGTGTCACCGAACTACATCGGTGGTCTGCGCATCGCGTCCGAGATGGTGCGGCCGTCGGTGACCACCTTCCTCGACCTGATGATGCGCGACCGCACGCAGATCAACCGCATCGAAGAGGTCGTCCTCAGCCCATCGTCGCGACTGGCCGGCCTGGCGCTCAAAGAGGCCGAGGTCACTCGGCAGACGGGTCTGCTGGTGCTGGCCACGCGGGCGGCCGATGACGACCAGTTTCGCTTCAACCCCCGGCCCGACGACCTGCTGACTCCGGGCATGACGCTGATCGTGCTGGGCGAGGTCGGCGGCGTGCAGCGGCTGCGCGACCTGGCCGAGGGCTGAGGCGCGCCGGTCGACGCCGGCAGGTGACGCGGCGGCGGTGGCGAAGGTGCGGTCAGGAACCGACGCCATGCGCCCTGAGATGCGCATCCTGAAGCAGCATCTACTCGAGAACGGCCTCAAGCTCACCCGGCAGCGCGTCATCATTGCCGAGCGCTTCCTCGCCTCCGAAGGCCACCTCAGTGCCGAAGACCTGTTTCAGGACCTGCTCGCGGAGCATCATCGGGTCGGTCGGGCGACGGTCTATCGCGCGCTGAAGACACTCGTGGACGCGGGCCTGGCGCAAATGCGGCACTTCCCCGACGGCGCCATACGCTACGAGAACGTGTATGGCGAGCCGGCGCATGACCATCTGGTCTGCACCGGCTGCGAGCGCATCATCGAGTTCGAGAACCCCTACGTCGAGCTGCTCTACCGGCGCGCGGCCGAACTCCACGGTTTCGTCGCCGCCGGCCACCGTCTGGTGGTGACCGGTCTGTGCGCCGACTGCCGCCCGGACGGTGGCGACCGCTGACAACAACACGCCGCCGGTGACCCGTGTCGGCCTCCGGCGGCGTGCTGGGCACATCGATCGGGTCAGCGTCAGGCGATGACGCCCTCGAGGAACCGCAGCGCCTTGATCAGACCGCGCTGCTGCTGCTCCACTTCGGGGAAGTAGTTGTGGTCTTCCAGTTCCACGCTGATCAGGCCGTCGTAGCCGTGGTCACCCAGCCGGTTGCGCACGGCGACCCAGTCGATCTCGCCCTCACCGGGGATGGTGTAGCGCCAGGCGCTCTCACCGTAGCCGTACCGGGCGCCGAACGTCGGGCCGATGTGGCCGGTCAGGTACTGCCACTCGGCCGACAGCTCGGTGTCCTTGCCGTGGACGTGCTTGACGCGCGCGCCGAACTCCCACAGGAAGCGCAGGTAGTCGATGCCGAGCCGCACCAGGTGCGACGGGTCGAAGCTGACTCCCAGTGCCGGCGACGGCACGGCGGCGACCATGGCGCGGAGCGTCTCCGGCGTGCAGCCAAGGGACGGGTACCACGGGCCCGGGCCGATCCAGCCCTCGATGGCCAGGCTCAGACCGAGCTGCTCCATCAACGCCAGCAGCTCCGGAGCCGATTCCTTCCAGTTCTCGAAGCTGACCGCTCGCGGCTGGGCGGGGTCTTCGGGCAGCAGCACGGCGAAGACGACCTTGGCGCCGAGCGACGCCACCTGTTCCAGGTAGGGCTTCTGCTCTTCGAGGCCGGCCTTGCGCCGCTCCGGGTCGGGGCTGAGCTGCGAGCCCCAGGCAACCAGGTCGACTGTGCCGACGCTCAGGCCGTGGTCGACGAGGATCTGCTTGGTCTCCGCGTCGAGGCGCGGCACGTCAATCGCCTTGAACCCCTGGTCCGCGGCCCACTTGGCAAAGCTGGCCAAGCCCATCGAGCCCGCGCACGGCGGTTGGCGAACGCCGATTTCCATGTTTTCTGCACTCCTTCCGCGCCGCCGAGCGGGCCCGTCGGCGCACACCTGACATACGATAGCACTAACCCGTCGCCGCGGGCTTCGGGTTGAGTAGGTCCAGGATCTCGGCTGTCTTCTTGGCGACCAGCCGTCGAGCGCCGCGGCCGCGTGCTTCCACGTTGAGCCGCAGCAACTCGGGCTGCGTATCCGACTGCCGCAAGTTCAGCCGCCAGTTGGCGAAGGTCATCGAGAGACCATCGAAGAAGTCGACCGTCGGCTGCTCCGCGGCGTACTGCTCCAGCACGCGCAGCCGGGCGCCGTGCGGGTCCTCCACGATGCTGTTGATCTCGCCGCTGCACGGATAGCGCCGCATCCGCTCGGACACCAGCGTGCTCAGCGGTTGGCCGGTCTCGCTCATCACCGCCGCCACCAGCAGCCAGGGCACCATGCCCGTGTCGCAGTAGGCGAAGTCGCGGAAGTAGTGGTGGGCCGACATTTCGCCGCCGTAGAGGCAGTCCCATTCGACCATCAGCGCCTTGATGCGCGCGTGCCCGGTGCGGCACTTGACCGCGGCGCCGCCATGCTGGGCCACCAGTTCGTGGGTGTTCCAGTACAGGCGCGGGTCATGGACGATGCGCCCGCCGCCGTGTCGTCGCAGCAGGCGCTCGGCCAGCAGTCCCACGATGTAGTAGCCCTCGATGAACCGGCCGCGCTCATCGAACAGGAAGCAGCGGTCGAAGTCGCCGTCCCAAGCCACGCCGAAGTCGGCGCCGTGGAGCTTCACCGCCCGGCGCGTGAGCGCGCGGTTCTCGGGCAGCAGCGGGTTGGGCACGCCGTTCGGGAAGGTCGCGTCCGGCTCGTGGCAGATCTTGATCAGCTCGAACGGCAGCTCGCGCTCCAAGCGGTCAAGTAGTGGCCCGGCGCACCCGTTGCCGGCATTGACGACCACCCTGAACGGCTTCAGCGTCACGTCGCTGACGAAGCCGAGCACGCGCTGGAGGTAGTCATCGGTGACCTCCTCGGCCTGGTCGGTTGCCGGTGTGGCCACCGGTGCGGGCAGGTCGAGCAGGCGCACCCGGCGCTCGATCTCGAGCAGGCCGGTCTCGTCGGTGACCGGCAGGATGACGTTGCGAGCGGGGTCCTTGCCCACGAGCTTGAGGCCATTGTCGCCGGCCGGATTGTGGCTGGCGGTGATCATGATGCCGCCGGCCAGGCCCTCGCGCGCGGCGGCGTGGTAGACCATTTCGGTGCCACACTGGCCCAGGCTGCGCGTGGCGACGCCGCCGTCGTTCAGGCCACGCGCCAGGGCGGCGGCGAACGCCGGGCTGGACGGGCGCACGTCATGGCCCACGGCGACCGGTCCGCCGGCCCGGAGCACGGTCGAGGCGGCCAGACCGATGCGATAGACCAGGGCCTCGTCGAGGTCGCCGCCGACCACGCCGCGGAAGTCGTAGGCCTTGAGGCAGCTCAGCCTGGCGCGCTCGAGCCAAGTCGCGCCGGTCAGCCCGCCGGCCGATGACATCACCACAGTCGCTTCGCCGAACGGGCGGAAGGTGACTTCGGCCAGGCCGGCCGGAATGATGACAGTGTCGCCGGCCTGCAAGGGCAGTTTCTGGCCCGACCAGGCCAGTTGCCCGCGTCCGTTGAGCACCACCGCCACCTGGACGGTCCGCGGGTCGGGCGACCAGGACAGACCGGTGGTGCAGGTCAGCCGCTCGATGCGGTAGGCCGGCGCGTCGACCAGCAGCTCGTGGCGCCCCCAGCCGTAGTCGGTCGTCACCGGTGTGACGTGTGACGGTGCCTCGTCGAAGCGCACCGCGCGCGCGGCCTCGTCGAGGTGTACCGTGCGCCCGCGGCCGTAGTCGAAGATGCGGAACGTGGTGTCCGACGGCTGTTGGATCTCCAGCACCATCACGCCGCGGCCGAGCGCGTGGATGCAGCCCGGCGCGACGCGGATGACATCGCCGGCCTGCACCGGCACCTGGCGCAGCCGGCGCAGCACGGTCTCGTCCTGTACCGCCGCCGCCAAGGTGGGCCAGTCGGCGCCGGGCCGCGCGCCGTGGATGATCCGCCCGCCACGCCGAGCCTGGAGCACGATCCAGCTCTCGTCCTTGCCCTGGTGCTGCGGGAAGTCGCGCGCGCAGTCCTCATCGCTGGGATGCACCTGCACGCTCAGGTCTTCCTGGGCGTCCAGCAGCTTGACCAGCAGCGGGAAGCGACCGGCCGGCCAGGCGGTGCCGACCAGCGCGGCGCCCCACTCGGTGACGGCGTCGCCCAGCGGACGGCCCTTCAGCGGACCGTTGGCGATAGTCGACGAGCCGGCCGGCAGGTCGGCAACTTCCCAGGACTCGCCGATCAGCACGTCCGGTGGCAGCTTCTTGCCCAGCGCCCGCGCCAGGCGGCGCCCGCCCCAGATCCGCTGGACGAACAGCGGCTGACACAGCAACGGATATGGCTTGCCCATCTGACTCCTCGGGTCACCGTCGGCGGTTTGCGGCGCTGGCCGCCAGGGAACAACCACTATAAGCCAAGTCCGCATTTCGGTGACCGAACGAGGCGTCCTTCCGGCCGCCTGGCGCGTCCAGCCGACGGCGCGCGTCGGTTTGACCCGGGGGGCGCGGCACACTACACTTCGCTCGTGGATGAGGAGCTGGCAGTGGCGACCTTGCGGCGTAATGGCTTCACGCTCATCGAGTTGCTGGTGGTCATCGCGATCATCTCGATCCTGGCCGCGCAGCTCTTCCCGGTGTTCGCCAAGGCGCGGGAAAAGGCCCGGACCATCTCGTGCGTCGCGAACCTCAAGCAGCTCTCGTTCGCCACGCTCGAGTACTCGATGGACTACGACGAGATGCTCTTCGGCACGCCCGCCGGCGAATGTGTCTGGGGCGATGGTCGCGGCTGGTCCGAGCAACTCTACCCCTACATGAAGAACCGCCAGATCCTCCAGTGCCCGAGTGTCGGCGACCGCTCGTTCCAGGTCATGTACTTCTGCAACGACCAACTCCGCAACGGCTTCCTCGGTGCCATCGACCAGGTGTCGCGCACGATGATGTTCATGGACGGCCAGAGCACCGCCACCGACTCCAATCCGGGTGACGGTGCGGTCGCCCGCGCCCTCGGGCGCGACCAGTGCGGCTGCCTCGGCGTCGCGAGTCCAACCGGCTACCCGTTGCTGAAGCCACGGCACAACGACGGCTGGAACGTGGCTTTCGCCGACGGGCACTGCAAGTGGCAGCGCGACTGCGGCGAGGGCAACCCGAACGGACCCACGCGACAGCCGTTCTGACGCCGGCCGAAAGTGGTACCATACGCGCGTCAACGGAGACGCTCGCATGGGTTGGATCGACGCCCACACTCACGTCTGGTCCCCTGACTGGGACCGCTACCCGGCCGTTGCCGGCACCGATCTGGCCGCCATCGCCCCGGCGTCGTTTCGGCCGGAGGACTTCTGGGCCCACGCCGAGCCGTGTGGTGTCGACCGCGTGGTGCTCATCCAGATGAGCTACTACGGCACGGACAACACCTACCTGCTCGAGACCATCGCCGCGGCGCCCGAACGCTACCGCGGCGTGGCGGTGGTGGAGGTCGACGCCCCGGACCTGGCCGACACGCTGGCGGCGTTGCGTCCGCAGGGCGTGACCGGCGTCCGCGTCTACCCGCCCGGCGAGGAACAGGCCACCTGGATCGAGACTCCGGGCTACGACACGCTGTTCAGCGTCGGCGCGGAACTCGGCATCGCGGTCTGCCCGCTGATCGACGCGCGCGCGTTGCCGTCGCTGGCGCGCCAGGCGGCGCGTCACCCGCGGACCACCGTGGTGATCGACCACCTCTGCCGGATCGGCGTCGGCGGCGTGGTACGGGAGGCCGACGTCGCAGCGCTGTGCGGCCTGGCCCGGCTGGCCAACGTCCACGTCAAGGTCTCGGCTTTCTACGCCCTGGGCAGCAAGCAGGCGCCCTACGACGACCTGCAGCCGCTAATCCGCCAGGTGCTGAGCGCCTATGGCACCGCGCGGGCGATGTGGGCCAGCGATTGCCCATACCAGGTGGTGCATGGCTCCTATGAGGCTGGACTGGAACTGGTGCGTGACCGCCTCGGCCTGAGCCATGTCGCCATGCTCGATGTGCTGGAGCGCACCGCCGCGCGCGTCTTCTTCGCCTGACGGCAGGGCTTGCCGCACACGGCACGAACGAGCCGAGGGAGCGAGGTGGCGATGGAGGACGGACTGCGACTCGACGGCCAGGTGGCGCTGATCACCGGCACCTCGCAAGGCATCGGTGCGGCGGTGGCCATCGGCTTCTGCCGGCGCGGCGCGCGCGTGCTGCTGACCAGCCGCGCGCCGGAGGAGCAGCCGCCGGCGACGCTGGCGGCGTGTCGCGAGCACGGTGACGCCGAGTACCGCCGGTGTGACGTGCGCTCAGCCGCAGACTGCGCCCAGGCGGTCGAGGCGGCCATCGAGCGGTTCGGCCAACTCGACATTGTCATCTGCAACGCCGGCATCTACCCGAAGGTGCCGTTCGAGCAGATGACGCTCGCGCAGTGGGACGACATGCTGCGGACCAACCTGGACGGCGCGTTCTTCACCTGTCACGCCGCCACGCCGCACCTGATCGCCCGCGGCTACGGCAAGATCATCACCGTCGGTAGCATCAACAGCCGCATCGTCCAGCCCCAACGCGCGCACTATGTGGCCAGCAAGGCCGGCCTGATCGGGTTCACGCGCGGGCTGGCGCGCGACCTCGGTCGCCACGGCATTCGGGCCAACTGCATTCTGCCCGGCGCCATTCTGACCGAAGGCGAGCTGCGCGACTTTCCGGACCAGGAGGCCATCCTGGCCCGCGTGAACGAGTTGCAGAGCATCCCGGGCCGCATTCGGAGTGAGGACTGCGAGCCGACCTTCGCCTTCCTGGCCCACCCGGCCAGTGACGCCATCACCGGCCAGGCGCTGGCCGTGGACAACGGCTGGACCTTCGACGGCTAGCTTGCGAGGTGGTCATGCACGAGAAGATCGTCCTCATCGGCGCCGGCAGCGCCATGTTCACGCGCGGGCTGGTGGCCGATCTGATCCGGCGCGGCTGGTCGGCTGAGCTGGCGCTGGTCGATATCGACGCCGAGGCCCTGGCGGTGGCCGAGGGCGTGGTCAGGAAGATGATCGCCGCCGCCGGTGCACCGGTGCGGCTGTCGGCAGCCTGCGACCGGCGCGAGGTGCTGCCCGGCGCCACGGCGGTCATCTGCACCGTCGGCGTCGGCGGCCGGCGGGCTTGGGAACAGGATGTCTTCGTGCCGCGGCGGCATGGCATCTACCAGCCGGTGGGCGACACCTGCCTGCCCGGCGGTAGTTCGCGGGCGCTCCGCATGATCCCGGCCATGGTGGCGATGGCCCAGGATGTCCTCGAGCTGGCGCCGCAAGCCCTGTTCTTCAACTACGGCAACCCGATGTCGGCCGTCTGCCGCGGCGTGGTCAAGGCGACCGGCGCGCCGCTGGTCGGGCTGTGCCATGGTGTCTTCCACGTGGCGCATCTGCTGGCGCGCCTGCTCGGCGTGGCCACAGCCGACCTGCGCTACACCGCCGTCGGCATCAACCACCTGACCTGGTTCACCGAACTGCGCGCCAAAGGGCACAACGTGCTGCCGCAGTTGCTGGACCTGGCCGCCGAGCGGGCCGCCGCGCTGGAGGCCGGCGACGAGGTGGCCGAGCACCCGTTCACCTGGCACCTGACGCATCTGTTCGGCGCCTTCCCCGCGGTGCTCGACCGGCACGTGGTCGAGTTCTTCCCGTCGTTCTTCCCCGGTGGCGCCTACTACGGCAAGACGCTGGGCGTCGATGCCTTCTCGTTCGAGAACACCATCGCCGGCGGCGACCGCATCCACGACGAGATGACGGCGGTGGCACACTCGCCAGACCCGCTGCCGGACGGCTATCTCGCCGGCATCGGCGGCGAGCACGAGCAGGTCATCGACATCATCGACAGCATCCGCAGCGATGCCGGACGGGTCTACTCGGCCAACCTGCCGAACCGCGGCCAGGTGCCCAACCTGCCGTCCGAGGCGGTGGTCGAGAGTCCCTGCGTGGCCGATGCCGCCGGCCTGCGCCCAATCCAGCAGCCGGCGCTGTCACCCGGCTTGGCGGGCACGCTGGCGACGCGGTTCCAGTGGGTCGAGACCATTGCCGAGGCGGCCCTCGAAGGTTCGCGCCGCAAGTTCATCCAGGCGCTGGTGCTTGACGGCGCCGTCACGAGCCTGGCTCAGGCCACCGAACTGGCCGCCGAACTGCTGGCGGCCCAGCGACAGTACCTGCCGCAGTTCAGCCACTGAGGCGGCAGCCCCCGTGAGGAGTGCGTCCGTGAAAATCACCATTCTCGGCTCGGCCGCGGCCGAAGCCTGGCCGGCGTTGTTCTGCGAGTGCGAGTACTGCGCCGAGGCGCGTCGCCGCGGTGGCAAGAACATCCGGCGGCGGAGCTGCTACCGCGTCAACGACAACCTGCTGGTCGACTTCGGCCCGGACATCAACTGGCAGTCGACCGAGTTCGGGATCGACCTGGCCGAGATCGAGCACATCGTGATGACGCACAGCCACCAAGACCACCTGGTGCCCATCGAGCTGCTGTGGCGCTGGGTCGGCTACTGCCAGGTGTCGCGCACGGTGCGGCTGTATGGCAACCAGAATGTGTTCGGCCGGATCGAGCAGGAGGTGCAGCCCGAGATCGGCGACCGGCCGCTGTGGGAGTCGCTGCACGTCGAGCCAGTGGCGATGTCGCCCGGCGTCACGGTGCCGGCCGGTGACCTGAGGGTCACGGCCATCGAAGCGAACCACGGCGGGCCGAACGAGGTCGCGCTGAACTACGTGATCGAGCAGGGCGACCAGGCGCTGCTGATCGCCAACGACACCGGTTGGTGGGGCGACGACAGTTGGGACCTGGTGAGCCGGTTCCGGCTCGACATCGCGGTCATCGAGTGTACCTTCCTGATGAAGGGACCCGATGTACGCGACGGGCACCTCGGCGCCAACGTGACCGTGGCCTTCCGCGACAAGCTGGCCGAGTTGGGCGTGCTGAAGCCCGGTGCGCAGGTGGTCACCAACCACTTCTCGCACAACGGCCGGACGCTGCACGAGGAGTTGTGCGAGTTCTTTGCGCCGCACGGCATCGCCGTCGGCTACGACGGTCTGGTGGTCGAGGCATAGCCTCGCAGGGCGGGCGCGAGGCAGGTGCCGTGCGCCCGGTGGTGAAACGGGTGGTGAACCCGCCTGGAGGATGGCAAGCATGGCAGCAAGCACCGGCCGCGTGATCCGCGTCGGCATCATCGGACAAGGCCGCAGTGGCAAGAACATCCACTGCGCGCACCTGGTCAACGACCCGCGGTACCAGATCACCGCCATCTGCGACCCGATCGAAGAGCGGCGGCAAGTGGCCACCGCCGAGTACGGCTGCGACACCTACGCGGACTACCGCGAGATGCTGAAGCGCGACGACCTCGACCTGGTCGTCAACGCCAGCCTCAGCCACGATCACGCGCCGATCACGCTGGAAATCATCCGCAGTGGCCACAACGTGGTCTGCGAGAAGCCGCTGGCGCGCCGCGCGACCGAGGTCGACCAGCTCATCAAGGCGGCCCGCGACGCCGGCGTCGTCTTCACCATCTTCCAGCAGTCGCGCTATGCGCCGTATTTCCGCCAGGTGCGCCAGGTGATCGAGTCCGGCGTGCTCGGCCGCGTTGTGATGATCAAGATCGCGTTCAACGGCTTCGCGCGGCGCTGGGACTGGCAGACGCTGCAGGAGTACAACGGCGGCAACCTGCTGAACACCGGACCGCACCCGATGGACCAGGCGCTGCAGTTGTTCGGGCCAGGCATGCCGCGGGTGACCTGCTTCATGGACCGCGCCAACACGTTCGGCGACGCCGAGGACTTCGTCAAGATCCTGCTGACCGGCGAGGGTCGGCCGATCATCGACCTGGAGATCTCCTCGTGTGACGCCTACTCGCTCTACACGTACCACGTGCACGGCACGCAGGGCGGCCTGACCGGCACGATGAACGAGCTGAAGTGGCGCTGGTTCGATCCGGCCGAGGCACCGGCCCAGCAGCTCATTCGCGAGCCGCTGCCGAAGCAGGCGTACTGCGGCGAGACGCTGAACTGGCACGAGGATTCCTGGCAGGTGCCGCCCACCAGTTCCGACCTGTTCAGTACCATCTCCGGCGCGTACTACACCGACCTGTACGCCACGCTGACCGAGGGCGCACCGTTGGCCATCCGGCCGGAGACCGTGCGACGCCAGATCGAGGTCATCGAGGAGTGCCACCGGCAGTGCCCGCTGACCCGGCTGGGCGAGTAACTCGCGCCAGGAGGCACCGGGCCGGTCGCTGCGCCGGCCCGGTGCCTAGATCACCCAGTCACCGCCGGCCTGCCGACTGGACTGATAGTCGGCAACCATCTGCGCCAGCGTGATCTGCGCCAGATGGGCCCGTAACTGCTCGCGGGCGCCGGCCCACAGCGCGCGCACGACCCGCGGTCCGGGCTGGTGGCTCGGAGCCTCCTCGGGCTGCTCGAGCGGGCCCTCCACGGCCTCGACCACCTCGAGGGCCGTGATCTGCTCGGGCGGCCGCGCCAGTTGGTAGCCCCCACGGCTGCCGCGCGTGGCCATGATCAGGCCGGCGCTCTTCAGCGGCCGCGCCAACTGCTCCAGGTACTTCACCGGAATCGCCTGTCTGGCGGCGACCTCGTGAAGCTGCACGCGCCGGCGATCGTCCGTGGCCAGGTCGATCAGCGCCAGCAAGGCGTACTCCGAACGGCGCGACTGCTGCACGGTACCTGTGTTCTCCGACCAGTATAGTAGGTATTTGTACCGTGCGAACGAGCGGTTGTCAATGCCGGCCCGGGCCGGCGGGTGCGCTTCCGGATGGCTGGGCGCTGCTGGGCGCACCACCGCGGCTCGCGACTCCCTCGCCGCGGCGCGCGTCTGCTAGTCAGCTCGGACGACGAGCGGGAGGGCGAAGCTCCTGCTGAGCCGGCCGTACCCCCGCCGGCGAGCGGCAACGACCGCGCTACCAGGTCCCGCTCTGGTGGCGAACGGCGCCACGGCCGGCTCAGCAAGAGCTTCGCCCTCCCGCTCGCGGGCGTTGTTTGGCCGCCCTGGCGCCCTCATCGGCTGGCGCCGCCGAGAGCCGCATCCGGCTGGGACCCACGGGCGAAGAGAACGTCGGCCAGGAGGTGGTGAGCGGCGAACCGCACGGCCCACTCGCCTGGAAGCACACCCGGGCCGGAGCGCGGTTTGACACCGAGGCCGGTCCATGCTACACCTCGGCGGGTCGGCTGGTCGGTCAGCGGGCCTCCGTACCGGTCCAGGCGCGCTTGGGGCGCGACAGCGGCACGGTCAGCGACACGCGGGCCGCTGCTGGCCGCCAGCCTGACCCGACTGGACAACACGGTCCCGATGCATAGCCCGATCGACAAGTCATCGGCCACACGCGACGCCGCCGCTCTGCTGCTTCTCGCGCTGGTCGTCTCGCTGCCCATCGCCGCGGTGGTCTACGGTGGCCAGGCGCCGCTGCCCGACTATCTGCGGCACTTCGCGGCCTGGTCGGACGGCGAGCCGGCGCACACGGCGTGGAACGCGCTCTGGTACGATGCCATCGGGCAGTACTGGCCTTGGCGGACGTTGCTCCATGACGGGCTGCGCCACAACCAGGTGCCCTGGTGGAACCCGTACGCCTTCAGCGGCTATGCCTTTGCCGGCAACGGGCAGTCGGCGTTGCTCTATCCGCTCAACTGGCTGTTCTTCGGTCTGTTCAGCGTGGCCGGCGGCTTCCGGCTGACGGCGCTGTGCCATCTGTGGTTGTCGGCGGCAGGCGTCTACTGGCTGCTTCGCGAGTTGGGCGCGCGCCGGGCGGCGGCGCTGGTTGGTGGCACGGTGTTCGCGCTGTCCGGGTTCCAGATCACCTGGCTCATGTTGCCCACCTTGCTCAGCAGCGCCGCCTGGCTGGCCCCGGCGGCGGCGCTGGTCGAGCGGGCGCGCCGGACGCGCGGGCCGGCCTGTGGCGCGCTGGCCGGCTGCTGTGTCGGTCTCTCGGCGTTGGCGGGGCATCCGCAGGTGTGGTACTACGTGGCGCTGACGGTGGCCGTGGTGGCCGTGGTGCGACTGTGGCGCGCGAGCCGGACCGCTCTGGTGGCCTGTGCCGCCGTGGCCGGCATGGTCAGTGCGGCTGCGCTGCTGCCGGTGTTCGAGCTGGCGCCGCGGAGCCACCGGCCGCCGGGCAAGTCGGTTGAGGCCCGCCTCGGCTTCGACGGGCGCGCGATTCCGGCCACACGGCTGGTGACGCTGTTCCTGCCCGGCTTCTACGGGTCACCCGAGCGCGGCACGGTGTTCCTGGGCGGGCCTGCGGAGCGCGCCCTGCGCCAGGCGGCCGACGGCGCCTACTGGGGGCTCAACGCCCAGTCGGCCATCTCGCCGGGCGACTACACCGAGTTCAACGTGTTCGTTGGCCTGGTGCCGCTACTGCTCTGGCTGGTCGCTCTGGGCACCGGACCGACGGCCGCGCGGCTCTACGGTGGCCTGGCGTTGGCGGCGCTGTTGCTGGCCTTCGGGCTCTGGCCGAACCGCGTGCTGTACTGGATGCTGCCGGGCTACGCGGCCGGCGCGGGACCGTGCCGCCTGGCACTCATCTGGTGTTTCGGCGTCGCTGTTGCAGCCGGGCTGGGCTGTGACCGCGCTGGCCAGGCGCGCTCGGCGCGTGGGCGCGAAGGCTGGCTTGGGCCGGGTGTGGCCGCGGTCGGCGTGGTCGGATCGGTGGTGACAACCCGTGCGGCTCTGGCCGTCGGCGGTCTCGGGCCATTGCTCGAGGTGACCCTCTTCCGGCACCTGCTGGCCGCCTCGGCGGCGCTGCTGCTGCTGGCGGTGGCCGCCGCGGCCTGGCGCCGGGCCCCGCAGTTCCTGCCACTGTTGGCGATGGCCGAACTGGTCTATTTCGGCTGGGCCTTCAACCCGAGCTGCCCGCCGCGGCTGCTGGACCCGCGCCCGCCGCAGGTGGCGGCCTTGGCCGACCGGTTGGCGGCCACGGGGACTCGCGCGCTGGCCCTGAACGACCCGCTGCGCTGGGGCTTCTACGCCGCTCCGGTCGGCTCGCCGGCGCCGCCCAACCTGCTCTCGGCGGCCGGTGTGCGTGATGCGGGCGGGTACGACTCGTTGTTGCCGGCGGCCACCAAGCAACGCTACTTCGTCGCCGCCGGCGAGCACCACCCGAGCCCGGCCATCAACGGCAACATGCTGCTGCTGGGTGGTGTGGACCCGCGCCTGGCCGGCGGCGCGGCCGGTGTGCTGGTGACCGCCGGCGCGGCGGGCCTCGCCGTGCGGACAGCCGAGGCGGCTCCGCCGTCGCGCTGCTTGATGGTGCCGGCCGATGGCGAGGAAGCCTACCTGCCGCCGTCGGCCTTCGTCGTCGATACGCCCAACCGGATCACACTCCGGGTGACCGGTGGCGCGCCGCTGCTGCGCGATGCGCCGGATCCCGGCTGGCGCTGTCTGGTTGGCGCGGAAGGCTCGACCGCCTTGCGGCGGGTGGCCTGGTCCGTGCGCGGTCCGCGGCGCGAGCCACGCGATCAGGGCCGCTTCGTGGCGACCGCCAGCGGCGCGAGTGACTCGGCGTTGCGGGTGCAGTGGGTGTTCGCGCCGACGGTGGTGCGGGTTGGGGTGTTCCTGCTGCTGCTGGGCTGTGCTATGGTATCAGCGTTGCTGGTCGCAGGGCGACCGGCGGGTGGTGGAACGGGCCGATGAGTCAACTGCCGGACTTGGCGCGTGCGGCCGGAGTGGTCGGTGCGGGTGGCGCGGGCTTTCCCACGCACGTCAAGGTGTCGCGGCCGGCCGAAGTGGTCGTTGCCAACGGCGCCGAGTGCGAGCCGCTGCTCTACAAGGACACGCTGCTGATGACCCGCGCGGCCGCGCGGGTGGTCGCCGGTCTGCGGGCCAGCATGGCCGCCGTCGGCGCGCCGCGGGCCGTGATCGGCATCAAGGCCAAGCGCGAGGACGCCATTGCCGCCCTGCGCGACGCACTGGCCGGCGCGCCCGACATCGAGCTGCTGCTCCTGGGCGACTACTATCCCAGTGGCGACGAGTACGAGTTGGTGCACTGCGCCACCGGCCGTCTCATTCCCGCTGGCGGCATCCCCCTCGACGTGGGCGCGGTGGTCCACAACGTGGAGACGCTGGCCTGGCTGGCCGACGCCGTCGAAGGGCGCCCAGTGACCACCAAGCAGATGACGGTGACCGGCGCCGTGGCCACGCCGCGCACGTTCGAAGTGCCGATTGGCACGCCGTTCTCCGCACTGCTCGAGTTCTGCGGCGGGGTGACCGTGCCCGAGCCGGTGGCGCTGGTCGGTGGCGTCATGATGGGCCGGTTGTGCGACGACTTCAGCCGGCCGGTGACGCGCGTGACTGGTGGCCTGATCGTGCTCGACCGCAGTCATCCGATGATGGCGCGCAAGCTCCGCGGGGCGCCGTTGCAGCGGCGCATCGGCAAGTCGGCGTGCGACCAGTGCAGCTACTGCACCGAGCTGTGCCCGCGGTACCTGCTGGGCTACGACGTGCAGCCGCACAAGGTCATGCGGAGCCTGGGCTTCGTGGCCAGCGGCGCGGAGATCTGGAGTCGCTGGGGCCTGCTCTGCTGTGGCTGCGGCATCTGCACGCTCTACTCCTGTCCCGAGTCGCTCTTCCCGAAGGAGGCGTGCGATCAGGCGAAGGCCGATCTGCGCGCCGCCGGCGTGACCTGGAAGGGACGCGAAGGCGATTTGGCGCCGCACGCCATGCACGAGCACCGGCGGGTGCCGGTGAAGAAGCTGGTGTACCGGCTCGGTCTCCACGACTACGACCGGCCGGCGCCGTGGACCGATGAGCAGCCCTGCGCGGCGACTCTGGAGTACCTCGTCGACGCCCATGTCGGCACGCCGGCCGAGCCGGTGGTGCGCGAAGGCGACCAGGTCCGGTACGGGCAGTTGCTGGCCGAGATCCCCGCAGGAAAGCTCGGTGCGCGGGTACACAGCGCGGTGAACGGACGCGTCACGGCGGTCGGCCGCAGCATTGTGATCGAAAGGACGGCCTGATGGACCGGGCGATTGGCATTTTGGAGCTGACGAGTGTCGCCAGCGGCTTCCAGTCGCTCGATGCCATGCTGAAGGCGGCGGCGGTCGAGGTCCTCTTGGCGCGGTCGATCTGCTCAGGCAAGTACCTGATCGTGGTCGGCGGTGACCTGTCGGCGATCAGTTCGGCGGTCGAGGTCGGCGCCGCGGCCGCGGGTGAAGCGGTCATCAACCAGGTCGTCGCCGGCCGCGTCCACGAGCAGGTGTTCACCGCGCTGGCCGGCGCCACGGTGCCGCATCTCGGCGCGGCCTTCGGCTGCATCGAGACCTTCTCGGTGACCACCGGCATCAAGGTCGCCGATGCGGCAGCGAAGGCCGCCGAGGTCGACCTGCTCGAGCTGCGGGCGGCGATGGCGCTGGGCGGCAAGTGCTTCGTCACACTCACCGGCGACGTGTCCGCCGTCACCACGGCGGTCGAAGCCGGCCAGGCCGTGGCCTCCGAGGACGGCTTGCTGGTCAACGCGGTGGTCATCACCGGTCCGCACCCGGACCTGCTGGCCGAGATCATCTAG
>CAZHGD010000041.1:0-49149 GCA_964531735.1 uncultured Fimbriimonadaceae bacterium
CCGGGCCGCGGCTGGCCCGTGGCGGTCGGCTTCGGGCTGGCCGTGGGCGGGCTGCTGGGGTTGCTGATGACCGGTGCGGGGGTCCACCCGGGACCGGCGTCGCGGGGGCGTGGGTGAGGGTAGGAAGGAGCGCGGTGCCATGCGCCTGGCGGTGATGGCGCTGGCGGCGGTGGCGTGGCCCGCCATGGCCGGTCCGGCGCGGCTGCACCTGGCGAGCCAGTACCGGTGGGAGACCAAGGCCGGCTACTACCTGTCGTTCGAGAACGAGGCCCCGGAGGGCGCCGCGGCGCGCCTGGCGACGCTGAAGCTGGTGCTGGGCGTCGGCGACGGCCGGCAGTGGCGGTTCGTGGGTGCTCCGGCGGGCTGGGCGACCACCGGGCGCGAATACCGCTTGCGGGCCGAGTGCGGCGCGCAGAGCGGCGGCCTGTGGCTGGACGACCGGCTGTTGGGTCGCACCGACGGCGGCTACCAGCCGGCGCCGGTGCCGGTGGAGGTCAACGCGGTGCCCGGCTGGGCCGACAGCCCGACCGAGTACGTGGTGCAACCAGCCAGCCTCCGCCTGGTCTGCCCGCCGGCAGCAGCGCTCCAGCGCGAGTGGCCGGCGTTCGCCGAACGCCTGCCGCTGGTTCTGTTCGGAGCGCAGCTCGACGAGCGAGCGGAGCCCCGGATGGGCGCCGAGGTGACCATCGAGAGTCGGTTCACGCTGTTGCCGCGCCCGGACCTGCGGTCGCTGGCGCCGCTGATCGACCGTTGGGGTCAGGCGCGACACGCCGACTGGCCGCAGAAGATCCGCAGCGATGAGGACCTGCGCCGGGCCACCGACGAGGAGGCGCGGCGCCACGCCGCCTGGGGCACCGTGCCCGAACTCGACCGCTACGGCGGCTGGACCGCCGCGGGCTGGCGCGAGCCGGCCACGGGCTACTTCGCGGTGGTGCAGCGCAACGGTTGGTGGTGGCTGGTGACGCCCGAGGGGCATCCTTGCTTCTACCTGGGTCTCTGCACGGCGCCGGCGCTGAACTGGGAGCAGACCCCCGTGACCGGGCGCGAGTTCCTGTTCGAGTGGCTGCCGGCGCGCACCGGCGACGAGGGTGCCGGCTGGGGCCGCGACCCGTGGGGGGCCGACCCCGGGGTCGACTACCTGGCGCTGCACACCGCCAACCTGATCCGTCGCGACGGCGCCGGCTGGCGCCGGCAGAGCGCCGCGCGGCTGGCGCAGCGGGTCGCCGCGTGGGGCTTCAGCGGCCTGGCGAAGTGGGGCGGGCAGCCGGGGCTGGTGCGCACGCCGGTGCTGGGCTGGGCGGACGTGCCGCGACTGGGCCGCCACCCCGACTTCCACGATCCGGCCATACGGGCGCGCTGTCAGGCGGCCTTGCGGCGCCAGATCGAGCCGCACCGCGCGGACCCGGACATCCTCGGCTGGTCCATCGGCAACGAGTACGATGAGCTGGTGACGCCGGACGAGGTGCTGGACCTGCTCGCGCGCGGGGCAGCGGTGCCGGCCAAGCAGGCGCTCATCGATCTGGCGCTACGCGAGCTGACCGGTGGCGAGGTGGCGGCGCTGGCGCGGCGCTGGCAGGTGGCGGGGGTGACCCGCGCCGACCTGCTCGCGGCCAAGCCGCGCCCGGCGGCCGAGGACGTGGAAGTCCTGCGGCGGGGCTACTCGGATGCCTACTTCGCGTTCTGCTATCAGACGACCAAGGCCATCGACGCGCACCACCTGTACCTGGGCAACTGGATCGTGCCCGGTTGGTGGGTCAACGAGAGCGACTGGTCGCTGGTGGCCCGGTGGTGCGACGTGATCGGCTACGACAACTACGCGATCGATTTCGCGGACGAGCGTCTGACGCGCCTGATCGCCGCGACCGGCAAGCCGGTGCTCTGCGGTGAGTTCTCGTTTCCCCCGTGTTACGAAGGTCGCCGCGGATATGGGAAGTATCCGGTCTGGGCGGCCGATGACCAACAAGCGGGCGAGCGTTACCAGCGCTATGTCGCCGCCGGTGCGCGCCATCCGGCGTGCGTGGGTCTGTGCTGGTTCGAATACCGCGACCAGCCGCTGACGGGTCGCGGACCCGGGCATGGCACCCAGTTGGTCTACGGCGAGCACTACGCGTTCGGTCTGGTGGACGTGACCGACCGCCCGAAATGGGAGCTGGTCGGCGCGGTGCGCGAGGCCAACCGGCGCGCGGTGGCTCAACGCCGGGCCGCGATGGACGCGAGCCGAGGTTGAGCGGGTTGGGGGACGAGCCGACAGAGGGATGACGAGCGTGCTGCCGAGCAAGGCAACCAGGAACCTGGCGCCCGGCCCCCGCGGCCCCCGCCGCGGGCTGGCGCTCGTGGTGCTGGCGCTACTGCTGCGGCCCGGCGGGGCGGCGGCCCGGCAGGTCCTGGTCCTCAACTCCTACCACCTCGGCTACGCGTGGTCCGACGCCGAGGTGGCCGGCATCCGGGCCGCGCTGACCGGCGACCCGATGCCCGTGGTCGAGTACCTCGATGCCAAGCGGCACCCCAAGAACGAGCACTGGGAGCAGTTGCGCAGCCTCTATGCGGTGAAGTACCCGGCCGGCTCACTGGCTCTGGTCATGGCCGTTGACGACCCCGCGCTCAAGTTCGTTCTGCGCTACCGCAACGCGCTGTTCGCCGGCGTGCCAGTGGTGTTCTGTGGCATCAACGACCACACCCCGGGCGCCATCTCCAGCCTGCCCGCCATCACCGGCGTCTACCAGAACGATGACGTCGTCGGCACGCTCGAGCTGGTGCGGCGCTTGCAGCCGCAGGTCAAAGCGATCCGCGTGGTCCACGACTACACCGTGTCGGGCATCGGTGCGCGGCATGAGCTGGACGCGGTGCTGCCGCGCTTCGGCTCGTCGTTCGAGGTCAGCTACGCGCCCGATCAGCCGTTGAGTGACCTGCTGACCGAGCTGTCACGGCTGCCGAGCAACACGGTGGTGTTGCTGCTGGTCTACGCCAACGACCGCGACGGGCGGGTCTACGAGTTGGCCGAGAGCACCCGCCGGATCTGCCGGAGCGCGCCGGTGCCGGTCTACACCATCAACGCGATGCGCCTGGGCTCGGGGGTCATCGGCGGCTCGTTGTTGGCTGGTGACCAGCACGGGGCGCGGGCGGCCCGATTGGCGCAGCGCGTGCTGGCCGGCCGTGACCCGGAGGACATTCCCGAGGAGGACAACGCCGGCGCCCGCCCGATGTTCGATGACGCGGTCCTGCGCCGGTTCGGCCTGCGGCGGGAGAGTCTGCCGGCCGACAGCTTCATCATCAACCAACCGGTGCCGCAGGGCCTGCTGCACGGCGAGCGCCGGGTGCTCGTCGGCGTGGTCACGGTGCTGGCGCTGCTGTGGGGCGTCACGCACGCGCTCGGCGTGCGCCAACGCCGGCAGTGGCGCACCCGGTGCCGCGAGGCCGAGCAGCGGTTCGCGGCGCTGTTCCGCGGGGGCCCGTCGATGGTCGCGCTGACGCGTTACGACGACGGGTTGCTGCTCGACCTCAACGAGGCTTTCGAGCGCCACCTGTGCTGCCCGCGTGACGAGGTGCTGGGGCGTTCGGTGCTGGAGCTGGGCCTGTACGCCGACGCGCAGGATCGCGAGCGCCTGCTGAGCTGGGTGCGCGAGCAGGGCTCGTGTGCCGGCGTGGAGCTTGACCTGAAGGCGCGCGACGGTCGGCACGTGAGCGTGCTCGTGTCGTCGGCGCTGGTCGAACTGAGCGGCGAGCAGTGCCTGCTCAACGTGCTGGTCGACGTGACTGAGCGCCGCCGCCTGGAAAGCGATCTGCGGCGTGGCGAGGCCCGCCATCAGGCGATGAGCGAGCGCCTGGCCGCGGTCGCGGCCATCGGCGGTGAGCTGCTCTTGTGCCGCGACGAGGCCAGCCTCTACAAGATGGTGGTGGAACTGGCCCGGGAGCGGCTGGGGGTGGTCCGCTGCAGCGTCCACGTCCGTGACGGCGACTGGCGACGAGGCACGTTCGGCACCGACCGCGACGGCCAGACGGTCGATGAGAGCGGCCTGGTCGACGTGCTCGACGACTCCTGGGAGGCCCTGTTTCGGGCCAGAGGGCTGGGCGACCGCCTGTGGGAAGTGGTCGAGGAGCCGCTCACCGAGACGCACGACGGGCAGGTCGTCGACCTGGGTACCGGCTGGATTGTGCGGACGCCGATTGCCAGCGCGCAGGGCGTGGTCGGCGTCTTCTGCAACGACGCCGGCGGCACCGCCGCACCGGTCGATGCTGACCTGCAGGCCGTCGTGGCGACGCTGTGCGCGCTGCTGGGCCAGGTGGTCCAGCGCACCCGCGACGAAGCGCGGACGGCAGCCACTGCCGCCTCGGAGCGGCAGCTCCAGAAGCGGCTGCGCGCGCTGGCCGAACTGAGCAACGATCTGGCCCGCGTGGGCGACTTCCACGAGCTGTGCCGTCAGGCCGTCGAGCTCGGCCGCCAACGCCTGGGCTTTGACCGCCTGGGCCTGTGGTTCCGGGTGGACGACCAGCCGCTGGCCGAAGGCTCCTTCGGCACCGACGAGCGCGGCCAGACGCGCGACGAACGCGGCGTCCGCGTCCGGGCGACCCCGGATTCGGCGCTGGGCCGGGTGTGGGAACGCCAGGGCATGGCGATGCTGGAGCGCGATTGCCCGATCCGCGACCAGTACGGCCGGATCATCGGCCAGGGCACGGTCATCTTCGCCGGACTCTGGGACGGCGAGCGCGTGATCGGTTCGCTGAACTGCGACAACCTGCTGAGCAATCGGCCGCTTGGTGAGCAGGACGCCGAGCTGCTGAACCTGTATGCCGCGGTGATCGGCCACCTCTGCACCCGACAGCGGCAGGCCGAGGCCCGGGCCGAGCTGGAGGCGCAACTGCGGCAGGCGACCAAGATGGAAGCGGTGGGGCAGCTCGCCGGCGGCGTGGCGCACGACTTCAACAACCTGCTGACCACGATGTCGTGCTTCAGCGAGTTTCTGCTCGAGGGCCTGCCGGTGGGCAGCCCGCTGCGCGGCGACGTCGAGCAGATCAAGCAGGCCGCGTCGCGGGCCGCCGACCTGACCCGCCAGCTCCTGGCGTTCAGCCGCAAGCAGATGATCCAGCCCCGACCCCTCGATCTCAACGAGCAGGTGCGCGGTTTGGAGAAGCTGCTCCGCCGGCTGATCGGCGAGGACGTGCAACTGGTCGTCGAACTGGCCACCGATCTCGGCCAGGTGATGGCCGATCCAGGGCAGCTCGACCAGGTGCTGATGAACCTGGTGGTCAACGCCAAACAGGCCATGCCCGACGGCGGTCGGGTGACCATCTCGACCGCGGAAGTGACGCTCGATGTCGCCTATGCGCGCAGTCACTTGGAGGTGCGCCCAGGGCGCTACCTGCGCCTGAGCGTCAGTGACTCCGGCGTCGGCATGTCCGAAGAGACCCGGACGCGGATCTTCGAGCCGTTCTTCACGACCAAGGGACCAGGCGAAGGCACCGGCCTCGGTCTGTCGACGGTGTACGGCATCGTCAAGCAGAACGAAGGGCATATCGAGTGTCGCAGCGAGCCGGGCCATGGCACGCGCTTCGACGTCTATCTGCCGCGAATTGAGCCGGCGGACGAAGCCGAGGCCACGGCGGTGGTCGACCAGGCGCTGACCGGGCGCGAGACCATCTTGTTGGTCGAGGACGAGGAGGCCGTGCGGCGGCTGGCCAGCCGCGTCCTGGCCAGCTATGGCTACCACGTGGTCGAGGCGGCCAACGCCGCGGAAGCCGTGCGCGCCGCCGAGAAGACCGACCGGCCGATCGACCTGCTGCTCACCGATGTCATCATGCCGGGCATGAACGGCCGCGACCTGGCTCGGCACTTGCACGCCGAGCAGCCACACCTCCGCGTCCTCTACATGACCGGCTACGCCGACAGCGCCCTGGCCAGCCACGGCGTGCTGCAGACGCAGGCACCGGTCATCCAAAAGCCGTTCAGCCCCCGCGCGTTGGCCGAGCAGGTGCGCGAGTTGCTCGACGGTCCGCCGGCCAGCGAATCCTGAGCCGCCGTGACGGCCGGCGGTTCGCCCCGCAGGGCAAGCAGGATCCCGCCGGCGGGCGGCCAAACCCGCCGCGGAGACCACCGATATGCGCCTGCGGATGCTGCTGACCATCCTGCTGCTGGCCGGCTTGGCGACAGCGGCCGAGAACATCTACCCCGATCCGGGCTTCGAGGCCGGCGGGCGTCCCGGCGTGGCCCACTCGGGTCAGCGGGCCGGCTACCTCAGTGTCGGTGCCAGGCAGCACTTCGTCTACCTGGGCGAGCGCCTCAAGGTGGAACCCTACGCCACCTATCGCGCCACCGCCTGGGTCAGGGCCAAGTGCGCCGTCGGCGCGGCGCAAGCGCTCTACGTCTACGCGTGGGACTCCTATGTCTGGGCCTTCGGCGCGCAGGCCAACATCCCGGCCGGCGACGACTGGAAGCAAGTCAGCATCACCTTCCGGGTGCCGTTCGACCACCTCTACTTCCATCCCCTGGCGCTGACCGACGCCGCCAATGCCGAAGCCTGGGTGGACGACATCGTGGTCGAGCGCATCGCCTCCGCCGCCGAAACCATCCTGCAGTTGCGCAAGCTGACCAAGCTGGGCGCTGATGACGCGCGGCTGCTGGCGCGCTGGGAACTGGCCCAGGGCGAGCCGTTCGCGGCCGAAAAGGTGATGGGCCTGACCGACGACCGCGTGGCCCGTGCCGACATCGCCTGCCTCCTCGGCCTGGCGGCCAAGTCGACCAGCGAACGGGCGCGGCACCTGGTGGCCATGCTGGTCAACGGCGCGGCCGAGCTCAACGACGGGGCCAAGCGTCTCGGCGAGGTCGGCGCGGGCGTGCCGCTGCCGGTCCTGATGGAGCGGCTCAAGCTGGTGGCGCCGACGGCGCGGCCGACGGTGGTGCGCGGACTGCCGGTGGCGCTGAAGCAGATGCTGCCGCGCGATGACACCAGCGGCAGCCTGGCCGCGCGCCGGGCGGCGGTGGAGCAGGCCGCGGCCACCGTGGCCGACGCGCAACGGTCGCTGCCCGAGGCGTCGACGGCGCTGGCGCCGGTGCTCGCCGAGCTGACCGCGCGCCGCCGCCGACTGGAGGCGGAGATGAAGCAACTGGGTCGAGCTCAGGTCGTCATCGACGGCGCGCCGGTCACGCCGCGTACCTACGCCATCGTGGTGCCGGACCATCCGACGCCGTCGGAGGATCGCGCGGCGCGCGATCTGCAAGCGCACCTGGAGCGCATCACCGGCCAGGCGCTGCCGGTGGTCAAGGCCGTGGAGCGGGGCGACCGGGCCTGCTTTGTGGTCGGCCGCAGTCCGCTGGCCGGTCTGCTCGGTGTCAAGGTGGACTACGAGCGCCTCGGCGCCGAGGGGGTACGGATCGCCACCGCCGGGCGCCACGTGGTGCTCACCGGCAACCAGCGCGGCGTGCTCTACGCCGTGTACGTGTTCCTCGAAGAACACCTCGGCTGCCGCTGGTTCACGCCCGACTGCGCCACCTGGCCGACCGAGGGCACCATCACCGTCGGTCCGCTGGACCGCACCGAGGTGCCGGCGCTGGAATACCGTGCCACCGACTACCCGAACAGCCGGCCGCCGGAGTTCGCGGTGCGCAACCGGCTCAACGGCGCCCAGGTGGAAGCGGACGCCTCGTGGGGCGGCCACATCACCTACCGCGGCTTCGTTCACACGTTCAACGCGCTGGTGTCGCCCGACGAGTGGTACGCGTCGCACCCGGAGTACTTCTCCGAGGTCGGTGGCAAGCGCCTGCGCGACTACACGCAGTTGTGCCTGACCAACCCCGAGGTGCTGAAGATCGCCATCGCCAGCGTGCGGCGTTGGATCAAGGAGTCGCCCGAGGCCAACATCATCTCGGTCTCGCAGAACGACTGGCACAACTACTGCGAGTGCGCCAACTGCCGCCGCGTGGCCGAGGCCGAAGGCAGCCAGAGCGGGCCGCTGCTGCACTTCGTCAACGCCATCGCCGACGACATCGCCAAGGACCATCCGCACGTCATCATCGACACCTTGGCCTACCAGTACACGCGCCAGCCGCCGAAGGTGGTGCGGCCGCGGCCGAACGTGGCCATCCGCCTGTGCAGCATCGAGTGCGAGTTCAACCGGCCGCTGGCCACCTCGCCCTACAACCAGACCTTCGTGGCCGACATCAAAGGCTGGCAGGCCATCTGCAAGCGGCTGCACATCTGGGACTACGTGATCAACTACGCGCACACGATCATGCCCTTCCCGAACCTGCGCGTGCTGCAGCCGAACATCCAGTTCTTCATCGCCAACGGCGTCACCGGCATCTACGAGGAAGCCGACTACTACACCAAGGGCGGCGAGCTGGCCGAGCTGCGCACGTACCTGATGGCCAAGCTGCTCTGGCATCCGAAGGCCGATGTCGAGCGGGCCACGCGGGAGTTCCTGGCCGCCTACTACGGTCCGGCCGCCAAGCCGATCGCCGCCTATCTCGAGCAGGTGCACAAGCTGGCGGTCAGCGATGCCAACTACCACATGCCGATCTACGTCGGCCCGACCGGCCCGCACCTGAGCGACGCGGCGCTGAGCAGCTACGAGAAGCTGTTCGACCAGGCCGAAGCGGCGGTCAAGGACGACGCGGTGCGGCTGCACCGGGTGCAGGTGGCGCGGCTGCCCATCGTCTACACGCGCATCGCCAAGGCCACGCGGCCGGGCTACAAGCTGACCGACCAGGCGCTGGTGCCGGTCACCGGTGGTGACGTCGGCCCGCGCGTGGCCTGGTTCGAGAAGGTCGCCCGCGCCGAGGGCGTGCGGATGATCAGCGAAGGCCAGAGCTTCGACGCCTGGCTGAGCCGCGTCGATCGGGGCCCGCGTGAGGTGCCGCTGGTCAAGCTGGCGGCCGGCGACCTGGTGGCCCTGGTCGCACCGGGCCTGGGCGGGCGCGTGCTGAGTCTGCGGCTGGGCCAGCGCGAACTGCTGCAACTGGTGCGCCACGGCGACGAGGTGGAGCCGACCACCGGCGGCTACAAGGAGTTCTCGGAGAGCGGCTACCAGTCGCCCGGCTGGAACGAGCCGTACGAAGTGGTGGAGCGCTCGGCCACGGCGGTGAAGCTCCGCTCGCGGCCGTTGGCCAACGGCCTGGTCTTCGAGCGCCGCTACGAGCTGAGCGGTGGCTGTCCCGAACTGCTGGTCAGCTCGCGGCTGACCAACCCGAGCGGCGGCGACAAGCAGGCGCGCATCCGCGTCCACGCTTGCTTCCATCTCAGCCAGGCCAAGGGCGCGGCGCTGGACCTGGGCGGCCTGCGTCGCTCGCTGGCCCCGGGGGCGACCAAGGAGACCGAGCTCTGGCTGCGTGAGAAAGACCGTCCAGCCGGCGAGTGGAGCATCATCGACCGCGCCGGCAAGATCCGGATCACCAACCGCTTCCAGCCCGAGCAGGTGGAGGTCTGCTACTTCAACTGGCACGGCCCGGACCACCGCGCCAACCCGGAGCTGTGGTCGCCGCAACGGACGCTGAAGGCCGGTGAGTCGCTGGTGCTGGACCACCGCTACCAGTTCACGCGGCCGTAAGGGTCGGCACCGACTGCCCACTAGACCGCAGGGAGACGAATCGCCCAATGGACGACGAACGGGTTGACTCGCCGCCGGCCTCAGCGCCGGCAGAACGCTGGACCTGGGCGCTGGTGCCCTGGGTGGCCGGGTCGGCCTGGATCGTTGGGCTGGCGGTCATGGTGCGGCACACCGAGCTGTTGCTCGGGCGGTACGTGGCGGGCGGCGTGCCGCCGGTCAGTGGGTTCGCGCTGCTGCTGGTGCTGCTGGTGGCCCAGGGGCTGTTGCGGCGGCTGGCCCATCGTGAAGTGCTCACGCGGCGGCAGATCCTGCTGGCCTACCTGATGCTCGGCTTCGCCTCGCCGCTGATTGGCTCGTACCTGGTGCGGGCCTGGCTGCCGCACCTGGTGGCCTTGGCCTACTGGGAGCCAAAGCGCCCGGAGTTGGCCGGGCTGGGGCAGTATCTGCCGCACTGGATCGGGCCGACGAGCGCCGCGGCGATCCGCAACTACTGGGAGGGCAGCCACTTCGCCGGGGCCACGCCGTGGGCCGAATGGCGCAAGCCGTTGCTGATGTGGTCGGTCTTCTTCGGGGCCGTCGGCGTGGCCATGTACAGCCTCATGGCGCTGTTCCAGCGGCAGTGGATCCGCGCCGAACGGTTGACCTATCCGTTGCTGTACCTGCCGCTGACGCTGACCGATGCCTCGGCCGGCCACCACGAGCGGCAGGTCTGGCGGCAGTGGCTGTTCTGGGCGGGCATCGGCGTCACGTTGCTGTTCAGCGCCGCCAACGTGGCGCACTGCGTGGTGCCCAGCGTGCCGGCGCCCGGCTTCTCCAAGTCGATGGCGCCCTACTTCACCGTCCGGCCCTGGACGCCGTTCGCCTCGCTCAATCTCTACTACATGATCGAGACCATCGGCTTCGGCTACTTCATTCCGCTCGAGGTCTCGTTCACCGTCTGGTTCAGCTACCTGGCGGTGAAGCTGTTCGCCTGCGCCGGCATCGCTTCGGGGCTGGAGCGGCCGGGCTTTCCGTTCATCCATGAGCAGTGCTCCGGCGCCTACTTCGCCTGCGCCGTCGCCGTGCTGGCGGGCAGCCGGCGGCACCTGGCCGCGCTGTGGCGGGCGGCCTGGCGGCTGGGCGAGGCCGAGGAATCGGAGCGCGTGGCCTGGATCAGCCTGTTCGCGGCCCTGGCCGTGATGCTCTGGTTCATGGTGCTGACCGGCGTGCCGTTGGTCGTCGCGGCGGCGTTCTGGGCCGTGCTGCTGGTGTTCATCGTGGTCTACGCGCGCATCCGCGCCGAGACCGGCGCGCCGCTGGAGTTCACCTATCCCTACTGGATGCCGAAGACGCTGGTCACCTGGGCCTTCACGCCGAGTGGCGTGGTGGCCCTCGGCGGCATGCGCGCGCCGGTCAGCTTCGGGCTGTTCAGTTGGCTGTCGCGCCACCACTGGGCGATGAGCCAGGCCGCCTACAGCGCCGACGCGTTCAAGATCCGCGAGACCGTCGGGATCTCGCGACGGGTCCTGGCCATCACCGTCGGGTTGGCCATCGTGGTCGGCGTGGCGGCGTCGGTGTGGGCGCACCTGGACGCCTACTACGAGGTCGGCACCAACCTGGCCAGCGGCTCGCTGGGCCGCGGCGAGTACCGCGCGACCGTGGCCGTGGACGAGTTCAACCGCACGGCGACCGAGCTGGCCGGCAACTGGCGCCGGCCGTGGGAGCGGCTGACCTACGCCGGTGGCGGCTTCGTCATCGCCGGGCTGCTGGCGCTGTTGCGCAGCCACGTCCCGGGCTGGCCGTTGCACCCGCTGGGCTTCATCCTGGCCACCGCCTATGGCGATCACAACACGGCCATCTTCCCGATGTTCGTGGCCTGGGCGGCCAAGGCGATGATCCAGAAGGCCGGCGGCCTGAAGGCTTACCGCAAGGGCGTGCCGTTCTTCATCGGGCTGATCGCCGGGCACTTCTTCTGGGCCGGCGTGGTCTGGCCGATCATCGCGGTGGCCATCGGGCCCGAGCGCAGCGGCGGCTACCACATCTTCTTCGGTGGCTGATCAGGCCCGTCGCGACAGGGCGTAGACGTCCTCGCCAAGCAGCCGGCAGGCCGAGTCGATGATGGCGCGAACGCGTGCGTTGATGACGCGCGCGTTGCCGACCTGCGTCGTGCGCAGCAGGCCCTCGGCGTCGAAGTGCGCTTCCAGCTTCGCGAAGTCGTTGGACGAGCCGTCCTGTCGCAGGAACTCGACCGCTGGCGACGGCACGAGGCTGCCGTCGGCCCGGCGCACCTGGGCCCGCGGGTAGTCGCGGTAGGCGCGATAGGGCACCTGACAGCGCTCCTCCGCCGCGTGCAGCGCGGTACACGACTGGAACGTGACGCCCAGCAGCAGGTTCCAGGCGTCGAGCTGGTAGAGCACGTCGAACGGGCTGCCGTCGCCGAAACTGCGCACCCCGTCGCCGAGCGCCGCCAGCGCGTGCGGGCCACAGGCGGCCATGGAATGGCAGAGGTGCTCGCCGCGGAGCACGCCGGGCCGCCGGCGGAAGGTCTCCGGCACGCGACCGGTCTCGCAGGGCGTGGCCAGCACATCGAACAGGGCTTCGTCGGCCTGGTGGAACGCGCCCCAGGTGAAGGTCGGCAGCACCAGCGTGCCGCCGGGTCCGAGCACCGCGAGGAGCGCGTCGAGCACGGCGTCGGCGCCGCCGACCACATGGCCGAAGGCCGAGAGCGACGAGTGTACCAGCACGGTGTCGCCGGCGGCGAGGCCGACGGCGCGGAGTCCGGCGGCGAGGTCGGCTTGGGTGACGGTGGGCGGATCGGTGGTGGTGCTCATCGAGGGCTCACTGGGTGTCGGCGAGGCGGCTCATCGTGTCCAGCACGGCTCTGGCCACTTGCAGGGCGAGGCCGGCCTGTTCGCCGGTAGCGTCGCTACCCTCGTGGATCACGGCGTTACGATGCCGGTAGCTGTCGTTCAGCGGTGGCCACATGTCGCCCAACTCACGATGCAATGAACGTCCGGTGGCCAGGTGAAGACCCGCCGTCATCTTGCCCTTGAGGCTGACGTCTCGACCGGTGAGGGTGTCGAACAGCCGCTCGTGGTCCTGGCCCGACAGGTCGGCCAAGCCGGCTTGCAGCAAGCCTTGGTAGGTGGCGCTGAACGCGGCTTCGACGGCGCTCCAGCAGAGCAGGACGGCTTCGCGGTAGCGGCCTTCGGCGGTCGCCACTCGCGCGTCGAGCACCAGCAGGGCCGGCACGGGTGGATCACCCGCGCCGCGGAGCGCCGAGCGGATGTGGTCGGCAACGTCGCTTGGCCGTCGGGCGCTGAAGGCGGCCGGGCCCGCCGTCACCTGCTCATAGCGACCATGGTTTGGGCCCCAGGGCTGGAGGCCGTCAACGAACGCGAACGGACTGGCCTGAGCCAAGGTCAGTTCGGTGACCGCGGCATCGTCGGTCACGAAACGACACCAGCGCAGCAGGCGGTTCGTGGCGGCCAGAGCGGCCTGGGCCAGTCGGGCCTGCTCGGCGCCTTGTCGGTCGGCCGGCAGGCCGTCGGCGACGGCGAACCTGACCGACACCATCGTGGCCTCATCGGGTGAAGCGGCGGCCAGCCAGAGGTCACCATACTGGCCATCCGGCAGGTCGAGACGCCGCGGCAGGCGGAAACTGACGGTGATCACTGGAGGGGCGACGTGTGGATCAGGCGCAGATGGTCGCCGTAGCCGTTGTCGACGGCGAACGCCTGGACCTGCGACAGGAACCCGTATCCGCCGGGGCCAAGGGCCGATCCGGACTTGGGGGCTATGTAGGCGACCATGGTGCCGTTCTGGACAAACAGATCGACCCGCGCGTCTTCGCCGTCCAGCGTCCCCATGTAGGTCCCGTAGAAGTCGCCGACATTCCGCTGGAATGTCGGGTTCACCTCGATGCCCATCTCCGCACTCCGTGGCGTCACCCGAGCCCCGCTACGCCGGATCTTACCATGCCGCCATTGGCCTCGTCCAGGATGGCTGGGTCGCCGCGAGAAGGTGTCAGGCTCCTCCGCTGCGTATACCGCAACGGCCGCCGAGCCGGCCCGGGTGAACCACCATGCTCCGCGCAAGCCTGCCGTTGCTGGTCGTGCTGGTGGCCGTATCAGCGGTCTGTGCCCAGACGCACTGGTCCGCGCCGGGCCGGGGCGCCAAGGTCGCCGCGCTGATCCCTGGCCGCGGCGTACCGAAGCTCACGCGCGAGAACCTGTTCGCCGACTGGTGCCGGCAGCAGGTGCAGCGCTGGCAGGCCGAGCACGGTGACTGGTCGGCCGCCAAGGCGTTCGACGGCTACGTCACCGCGGGGCCGGCCGACGGCGAGCTGACCCGCGACTTCCCCCGCCATATTGCGCCGTTGGCCCGGGTGCGCTCCGGCCGGGCCGATCCCGCCAAAGCCGAGGTGGCGCTGATCAGCTACTGCCCGTTCTGCGGCTCGTGGGGCTTCAGCCTGAGTTGGGACCAGGCTAACGCCTACCACGCCACCACCACCTGCTGCCGCACCGAACTGTACGGGCGCGAGCGTGACTGCCCCGCCAACTACCCGTTGCGGCCGAACGCCACCGTCACGTTCGACCACCTCGACGGCACGCAGGTGAGTGTGCCCTGCACGGTCTACCGCGACCGCGACGGCGTGGAGTGGGAGCTGTTCCTGGGCACGCTGTGCGACCAGCGCCGTTGGCTCGAGGTCGGCAGCAGCTTGGTGACGCAGCTCGATCAACAGTTCGAGGCCAGCGGTGACCCGCGCTGCGTGCACAAAATCGCCGCCATCCTGAACCAGGTGGCCGACACCTACTACGGTCTGCCGCTGTGCTACAACAACGAGCTGGCCAAGGGCAAGGACGGGCGCCAACTGACGCGGGCCGAGTGGCTGGCCGTGCCGCAGCCGGTCATCTTCGAGAACAGCTACCTGGGTGGCTGGAACCGCCGCACACCGCACTTCAACAAGGGCTGGCTGAACATGCTGCGCGAGCACATCTGGGTGCAGCCGTTCGCCCGCGCGCGCCACCACCCCAGCTTCAAGGAGTACTCCCGTCGCGTACTCGGTGATCCGGAGGCGCTCGACCGCAAGGTCACCGACCGCCTGTTGCGCGAGGTGGCCTGGATGTTCCGCACCGTGTTCAGCCAGAAGCTGCTGACCAACTACCAGGAGGCCAACTACGTCGACCTCTGGCTGTTGGGCGTGCTGGTGGGCGACGAGCTGCTGATCGACTTCGCCGGGCCGGCCCAGGAGGTGGCGATGTACAACCACACCTACCAGGACGGGCTCAACGGCGAGGGCGCGCCGAACTACATGTGGATGCCGGGTGGCTACTTCTACCCCTACCTGCGCGACCCCAAGGGCTGGTTGCGGTTCTACCCGAAGTTCCTCGAGGAGCACCCGTTCTACCACGCCGCCGCCAGCGAGATGCACCAACTGACCACCGTGCGCGGGCTGGCGATCGAGTTCGGCGATCAGCACGAGATGGCCTACGCGCCCAACCTGGTCACCGACGCCGCGGCGCTGGCGGCCAACGAAGCTCGCGGCAGTCGCAACTGGGCCGGCTACGGCGTCGGCATCCTGCGCGTGGGTGGCGCGGGTCACCGGCAGGAAGTGTCGCTGGCCTACACCCGTGCTTCGCTGCACAACGCGCAGGACGCGTTGAGCCTGGAGTGCTGGGTGGACGGCGTGCCCGTGATGCGCCGCGGCGGCTATGCGGCGCACTGGTCGAATGCTCGGCTGCAATGGGAGCGCCCGGAGTTCGCGGCGCTGCGGCGGATGGGTTACCCGAAGGAGATGGTTGAAGGCCCGCGCGGGTTCGATAGCTGGACCTGGGTCTGGGCGCACAGCCCGCTGTGCCAGAACGGCACCACCGTCGACGAGCTCGGCTGCGGCGCCGGCTGGGGCGACAACCGCGGCTACGGCGAAGTGGTCACCTACAAGGGCGGCGAGCCGGCCGGGACGCCCGGGTCGGGCTTCCAGGTGCTCGACGTGCGCGATCACTACTCCTACGCGCGCGTGGGCAAGGACCTCAGCGACTTCCGCCGCACGCTGATCGGTGTCGAAGGGCCGGATGGCCGACCGTACGTGCTGGACCTGCTGAAGATGGTCGGCGGCCAGCGGCAGGCGCTCTATCAGAGCGCGGTGGGCGAACGTGTGGCCGCTGAACTGCCCGCGGCGACCGGTGAGCGTGCGGCGGACCTGGCGACGGCCTGGTTCGGCGAGAGACTGCCGGTCGACAACACCGAGTACCGCAACTACCGGCAGGTCCGCGGCGTGTCGCGGGCGCCGGCGCCGGCCGGCACCTGGGGCGTCACCTGGGCCGCCGATGCTGCCGCCTTCGCGCCGCGCGACCCGCGTGGCGGCGCGTTCACGCGGCCGCTGCCGGCCGGTGTGGGTCAGGTGCGGCTGCGGCTGCTCGGGCTACAGCCGGCCGGCGGCGCCACCCGGCTGTTCAGCGGCCGCGGGCCCTGGATTGGCTGGGTCAAGCAACCGTTGCCCGGCGGCCAGCGCGTCGACGGCAACGTGGCCTTCCTGGACGCGCGTGACTTCCTCATCGAGCAGCGCGTGGCCGAGCCAGGCGGCGGGCCGCTGACCAGCCTCTACACCCATGTGCTGGAGGGCTTCCGCGAGGGCGAGACGTCGGCCATTCGCGAGCTGAAGGTCGTACCGGCCAAAAGCGTGGCCGGTGGCGCGCGTGACCTCGTCGCGCTGGAGCTGGCCTTCGTGGCCGGGCATCGCGACACGGTCATCTACCAGTCTGAGGATGGTACGGTGGAGCTGGCCGACGGCCTGCGGACCGACGCGCGGTACGCGCTGCTGCGCCGTGGCGCCGATGGTCAGGTGCTGGCCGCGGAGCTGTGCCGTGGCACCCGGCTGGTCGCGCCCGGCTTCGAGGCGACGGGCGCCGGCGAGTTCGCGGGCACGATCGTCGATGTGCTCGGCGACCTGACCGGCACGCGGCGCGAGAGCGCGCTGCTCATCAAGCCGGACCGGCCGTGGCCGACCGGCGACGATCTGCGCGGGCGCCAACTGCTGGTGCGGTTCGAGAGCCCGCACCGCGCCCCGGCCAACGAGGGCTGGCGGGTGGAGCGCGTGACGCCGCAGGCCGACGGTCTGCTGCGCGTCGACGTGCAGGACGGCGCGCCGTTCGTGACCAGTTGGCACCAGGTCAGCGTGCTGCCGGCCGACCGGCCGCACGTGCTGCGCACCTGGCGGCCGATGGTCGACCATGGCAACGGCCCGTGGTACCACGGCCTGAAGGCGTGGTTCCCCGAGCGCGGCCGGACCTACACCATCGCCAAGGTCAACGCCGTCGGCGGCGGTTACGGCGGCGACACGCTGGAACTCGACGGCGCGGTCAACCTGGCCGCCGACGGCATCAAAGTGGGTGACTGGTACGTCATCCACGGCGTCGAGCCGGGGCGCCGGGTGATGGTCGCCAACGAGCTGTGTTGGCGCCGTGAGCCGGCCGAGGGCTGGCGGCAGTACGCGCTGCGCGCCACCGGGCCGGCGGCGGTGCGCACCGCGGCGACGGCGGCGCCGCTGGCCTGCCGTTGCGGCGACGGGCCGTGGCGCGACTGCCCGGCCGGCAAGGGCGAGTTCAGCGCCGAGGAGACGCGGGGCCAGGTGGTCCGCCTGCTGCTCGACCGACCGGCCTGGCTGAAGATCGACGACCGCGGCGCGCCGGCGGTGACCGAACTGGCGCTGGACGGGCGCGCGCTGACCGCGGAGCAGGCCAAAGACCTCGGCTGGATCGAGCCACCCAAGCGGCTCACCGTGGCCTTCCGCGACGCCGACAACCCGCTCGACCTGGCCGGGCTGACCGTGACGCTCAACGGCCGGCGACTGACCGGCCCCGCGGTGGCTGTCGGCCAGGCCACCGAAGATGGTCGCGCCGTGCGTCTGGAGGTCGATCTCGCCCAGGCCCTGGCGTCGGAGGCCCACCGCTCACGGCGGCACCAACTGACCATCAGCCTGGCCGACCGCTCCATCGACCGGCGGCGCACCACGGTGGTGCTGGCGTTCATCAGCAAGGTGGCGCTGGAGACCGGCGTCACCTACCTCAGCGACCTCAAGCCGGTCAGCTCATTCGCCCACGGCGGCCTGATCACCGATCGCGACTACGTCGGCAATCCGGCGGCTATCGCCGGCCGGCTCTACCCGAAGTGCCTGACGCTCTGCCCCGAGCCGCACCCCGAGGGCACGCACGGCGAGGTGGTCTACGAGTTGCCGGCCCGCGCCGGCGAGTGGACGTTCCTGGCCGAAGTGGGCATCAGCGAATCGGCGGCGGCCAACGGCAGCGCCCAGTTCCTGGTGCAGACCGGTCCGAGCGCCACCGGTCCTTGGACCACCCGCCACACGTCGCCGGTACGCCGCGGCGGCGAGGATCCGGTGGCCATCACGCTGCCGCTGGGACCGGCGCGGTTCCTGCGGTTGTGGACCACCGATGCCGGCGACGGCATCAACAGCGACCACGCCGTGTGGGGCGCGGCGCGACTGAAGTGAGCCAGCGAGGTGGCCGATGGGCGAGCGCTGCATCTTCTGCGAGATGATCGCCGGTACGTTCCCGGTCAGCCTGATCTGCCAGGACGAGTTGACCTTGGCGGTGGTGGACATCCGGCAGTTCCATCCGGGTCATGTGCTGGTGATGCCGCGCGCGCACCTGGCCGACGTGCGGGAGCTGGACGAGGTGACCGGCGCGGCGCTGATGCGCACGCTCAGCCGCGTCACGCGTGCCGTGGGCGAGGCGTTTCCGCAGGAGGGCCTCAGCCTGTGGCACTCCATCGGCCCGGCGGCGTACCAGGAGGTGCCGCACCTGCACCTCCACATCCACCCGCGGCGCACCGATGACGGCTTCATGCGCCTCTACCCGACCGCGCCGCCGCGCGCCGACCGGGCCACCATGGACGCGTATGCCGTACGCGTGCGCGAGCAACTCGGGCTGGGCGACTGACCTGGCCGGCGCTACGGAGCGGGCTTCGCCGCCGGCGCGGTGACCTCGTACCGGTACCAGCGCACGCGATCGGTGGTCTGGCCGATGGTCGTTTCGACGCGCAGCCAGTGCACGCCCGGCCGGGCGTCGGCCGGAACGAACACGGCGTTGCCCGGTTTGTTGCGGGCCAGCGTCAGTTGGACCTGATCCTGCCAGGTGACGCCGCCGTCGTCGGCGACCACGGCGGCCTTGATGGCCAGCGCCAGCGCGGCGCCGGTCAGGTTGCGCAGGCGGAACTCGTAGCGCGGCGCCTGCGGCCCGTACTGGTGCAGGGGCGTGACCTGGGTGAGCCACTGGACCAGCGGTCGCAGGCCGCCGCAGTCGATGGCGGTCGGAATCAGGTTGCTGAGGCTGACCAGGAGCCGGTCGCTCTGCGGAATCCAGACCGCCGTCTCGCTGCCGGTGACCGCGGAGAGCACCGGCACCTCGCCGCCTTCGGAGCCGTCGGCGGGCGCGGCCACGAGGTCGTTGGTGCAGCAGACCAGGCGGGTGCGGGCCGAGTCGAGGGTCGGGCCGGTGTAGGTGCGCAGGCCGGCCGCCGGACGCAGCAGCAAGGGCTCGCCGGTAGGTGGGATGGCGACCACCACCTGGCGATGTTCGGCCAGCACCGTGCCGACGAGCCAGCCGTCCGGTCGCCAGGTGACATCACCGAGGCCGGGCAGACGGCAGGGCGGCGGCGGAGTGGTCTCCTGGCCGTTGGTGGCGTCCCAGCAGCGCAGCCGCACCGCCGGTCCGGCCGGCGTGTCGCGGCGCTCGGTGACCAGCAGCCAGTGGCCATCGGGCGACCAGGTGGTGCGCCGGAGCGAGACGCCCTTCTCAGTGGTCAGCAACTCCTGATGCTGGCCCGACGCGTTGACCTGCTGCCAGAACAGCCGGTCGCCCTCGTTGGACCCGACGATCCAGGCCAGGTGCTGCTCGTTCGGACTGAGCGAGGCGCCGACCTTGTCGGCGTCCTGATCGGTGACCTGCAAGGCCAGTCCGGTGCCGTGCGTGTCGACGATCTCCAACTCCTTGCGGAACCGCAAGGTGTAGAGGCAGCGGTCGCCGTCGCGGGTAACGTCCCAGACTGGGCCGCCGCGCTCGGCCAGCGTGGTGCTGGCGACGGCGGCCAGCCGTTGGCGAACGCGGTCGGCGCGCAGCGTGAACGGCTCGGCGCGCAGGAACTCGTCCCACCAGGTGCCCTTGGCGCGCGGGTCGCGCGCGGCGAGCACGGCCAGGCCGAACAGCGCGTCGGGCAAGCCGGGCGCGCGCTCCAGCGCGCGCTGCAGCACCCGGTCGGCCTCGCCTGCGGCGTCGACCTCGTGCCGCAGGATGTTGCCGAGCGTGGCCAGCACCTCAGCCCGCTCCGGCCACCGCGTGGCGGCGGCGGTGGCCTCGGCCAACGCCTCCTCCTGGCGGCCCAGATAGAGCTGCGCTTCGGCTTGTAGGGCGGCGGCGGCGCCGTCGTTCGGGTCGAGGCGGCTGGCCAGCGTGGCTTCGACCAGCGCGCGGGCGGGTGTCCCGCGCTGCAACTCGAACAGGGCCGCCAGACGCCGGGCTGAGCCCTCCAGAGCCGCCTCGCGCCGGGCGACCGGCAGCAGGCGCAGCGCGCCGTCGAGGTCGCCGAGTTGGGCCAGCACCCGCGCGCCGAGCAGGGCGCCTGGACCGTCGAGCTGGCCGCCGCGCCACAACTCCGGCAGCCGCTCGCGGACGGCGCGTTGCCAATCCGGCCGCAAGTCGCGCAGCCAGGTGCCCAGCCGGCGCAACCGCTGGGCGTCGTCGGGCGCTTGCCGGAGCGCGGTGACCGCGGCCTGGGCGTCGCGCGTCACCGTGGCGGGCACCCCGTCCACGGTGGCCGGCGTCGCCGTGGCGCTGCGCGGAGCCAACTGCACCTGGCGCCCGTCGAGGCGCCAGGTGTAGTCGATCCGCCGGCAGATCTCGTCGAGTGCCACGTTCACCGTGACCCGGCGCAGCACCAAGCTGATTCGCGTCTCCGGCAGCCGCCCGGCGGGCTTCAGCTCGAGGCCGGCCCGGCGCGCCAGGTCGGCCAGTACCTCGGCCACGAGGGCCTGGTCGGCCCGCAAGGTGACGCGCGGCAGTTCCTGCGCCGTGGCCGCGCCGACGAGCAGGCAGAGCACCACGACGGTGCGTCGAGCGGCCCTCACAGCCGCGCTCCGGTGGCCAGTTCGGTTGGCCAGCGGCGGCGCTCCACCTGGGCCGCGCCAGGCCCATAGGCCAGCCGCTGGTAGGCCACCACCGTCGGCCACATCCAGGTGCTGAGGCGGGCGGCAAACGGGTCACACCGGGCCACGGCGGCGATGTCGACCGGCGGGATGTGCAGTCCGAGGCGGCTGTTGAGCAGCTTGACGATCTCGTCGGCCAGGACCGCGGCGCCCGTGTTGGTCGGGTGCAGGCCGTCGTAGGACAGCAGGCCGCCGCTGAACAACCGGCCGGGCCGCCCGCGCAGCGGCGCGCAGGTCAAGCGAGCACCGCGGACCTGGTACGGCAGGTCCCAGCCGCGAACGTCGCAACCGTCACGGGCCATGCGCAGCATCTCCGGGCCGATGTCCAAGACCGTGACGCGCGATTCGCGGCGGTGTTCGCTCAGGATGATGCGGTTGTAGTCGGCCAACGTGGTGCTGAGCAGGCGGATCAGACGCGGCCGGCCCCAGGCGTCGGCCTGCGGGACCAGTGCGATGTCGGGGATGGTCAACGCGATGATCTCGCCGTTGGTCTCCGCGAGCAGGCGCTCGATGAGCCGCCGCCAGAGCCGGCGGAACTGGTCGAGCGGCGTGACGGGCCGCCAGGGATAGTAGAGCGGCTCGATGGCGTCGTTGGCCCCGGCCCAGACCAGCGTGGCGGTGGGCGCCAGGGCCACGGCCAAGTCGAGTTGCGAGCAGTGCTCCCACTCCGGGCGGGCCAGCGGGTTGAGGGTCAGTCTGGTCAACCGCTGCACCGCGCGGGTGCGCCGCAGACGGACCATGTTGGCGCAGGTCAGGCCGAGCACGTCGGACAGGCGCGCACCGGAGACGGCGAAGTTGCGCACCGGCAGGGCGGGATCGAGCCGCTGGCCGCGCAGCAGCTCCGGCGCGATGGTCCGCGAGCGGAGCACGCAGCCGAGTTGGTCGACGTGCGGCGGGTAGCCGGGTTCGGCGAGCAGCGGCAGCGGCAGCTCCGCGCCGCACTGGCGGGCGAGGACCGCGGCCACCGAGTGCGGCTGGCTGCGCACGGAGACGCCGACGTTCTGAGCCCCTTGCAGGACGCTGTCGCCGATCACCGCCAGCCGTTCGAACAGCGCCTCGTGACCACTCGCCATGGCCCGCATGGTACCCGCGGCCGCGGCCGGGCGTCAAGCGGCGCGCGCCGGTCTGGCCGCCTCACGGACCGCGCTGGCTCGGTGAGTTACAATGGACCCGAGAGCTGTGGGAGAACGTCTTGGAACGGCGGTCAGTGAGCATCGCGCACGGGGTGGCCTGGGTCCTGCTGTCGGGGTTGGCCGCGCTACTGGGTGGCTGCGCCACGTCGGGCGAGCCGGCCGCGAACGGCTTACCGGTCGGCAACGGTCAGCCGGTCGCCCTCACGCCGGGCCAGGTGGTGCCGGTGGGCGACGAGAGCCTGTCGCCGCTGCTCAAGCAGGTCAAGGAGCCGGTGCTGCTGGATGCCTATGCCACCTGGTGCGGGCCGTGCAAGATGATGGCGCCCGAGATCGAGCAGGTCGCCAAGGAGCTGTCGGGCAAGCTGGTCGTGGCCAGGCTCGACGTTGACGCCAGCCCGCAGGTGGCCAAGGCGCTGTCGATCCAGTCGATCCCGGCGCTGTTCCTGTTCCAGAATGGTCGCGCCGTGGCGAAGTGGGAGGGCTACGCGCCGGCCGGCGAGATCCGCTCGCAACTGGGCAGCAAGGTGCCCGACCTGCGCTAGGCAGCGGGGGCCGGCTTGCCGTGCAGGCCAGGGCGTGCTACCCTCGCGAGGCGAGGTGGACGCGCCATGCCCGAAGTGAGCAACCAGACTGAGGTCGCCGCGCCGCTCGAGACCGTCTACGCCGCGGCGTTGGACATCGAGGGTCTGGCCGGCTACATCAGCGACGTCGAGAGCATCCAGGTGCTCTCGCGCGAGGAGCGGCCGGGCGGCTGCGCCACCGAGACGGCGTGGGTGGGCCTGCTGCCCGAGTTCCGGCGCAAGCTGCACTGGACCGAGGCCGATGAGTGGGACGACGCGGCGCACCGGTGCACGTTCCGGCAGGTCAAGGGCGATTTCGACCAGTACGAAGGCGAATGGCTCTTCGCGGCGGCGGGTGAAGGCACCGCGGTCTCGCTGACGGTGCGCTACGAGTACGACATCCCGTTGGTCGGTCCGCTGCTGCGGAAGCTGGTGCGGCGCAAGGTGCAGCAGAGCGTGGACGCCATCCAGGCGGGTTTGAAACGCCGTGCGGAAGGTGATGACTAACAGGTAGCGAGCGACCGCTACAGTTGACACGGTCCGCCGGCACCGCGCAAGATGGTCGGGCACGCGGGGCCGGGTCGGCGCGCCGAACGACGAGGACGCCATCATGTCTGCGGTGGGTGATGCGGAACTGACGGACCTGCAGCGGCAGCTCGAGGAGCGCACGCGCCAGCTCGAGGCGGTGCATCAGATCACGGCCGCCCTATCGTCGAAGACCGACCTGGAGGAGATTCTCCAGCAGACCCTGGTGAGCTGTCTGCGCGCGGTGCGCGCCAATGCCGGGTCGATCCTGCTCCACGACGACAGCGACGGTCAGTTGGAGTTCAAGTACGTGGTGGGTGAGGCGGCGCCCATCCTGACCGGTCGCAAGCTCGACCCGCAGCAAGGCATCGCCGGCGAGGTCTTCCGCACCGGGCAACCGAAGATCACCGAGGACGTCAACCGCGATAAGAGCCACTACAAAGGGATCGACAAGGTCAGCGGGTTCACCACCAAGAACATGGTCACGGTGCCGCTGAAGAGCATCGAGGGCGATCCGGTCGGCGTGATGCAGATCCTCAACAAAGAGGGCACGGGCTTCTTCGACGAGCACGACATCGAAACGCTGATGATCCTCTCGGCGCAGGCGGCCAGCGCCATCGAGAACGCGCGGCTGTTCATGGAGGCGCAGCTGGCGGTGGTGGTGAAGCTGATGGGCGACATCAGCCACGACGTCAAGAACATGGTCACGCCGGTGGCGGTCTGCGCGCAGACGCTCGAGATGATGTTCGACGGCTTCTTCGAGGACCTCGACGCGCTGAAGGCGGAACTGCCCGGCGACCAGGCGACGCGGCTGGACGACATCGCCAGCGTCCTGCGTGAGTTCTACCCGGAAGCGGTGCGGATGTTCCTCGACGGCTCCGACCAGGTGCAGGCCCGCGTGCGCGAGATTGCCGACTGCGTCAAGGGCATCGTGGCCACGCCGACGTTCGAGCCGACCAATGTCAACGAGGTCGTGGAGAACGTGGCCACCCCGCTGCGGCTGGTGGCCGAGCGGCAGGACCTGCGCATCGACCTGGAGGGGCTCGGTCCCGATCTGCCGACGGCGCCGCTGGACCAGAAGCAGATGTACAACTGCATCTACAACCTGGTCAACAACGCCATTCCGGAGACGCCGGCGGGCGGCCGCATCTACGTCAACACCAGCGTGGGCTGCGAGCCGGACGTGTTCGAGGGCGCGCCGCACCTGGTCATCCAGGTGGGTGACACCGGCAACGGCATGCCCCCGCACGTGCGCGAGAAGCTGTTCACCAAGGACGCGGTCTCGACCAAGCCCGGCGGTACCGGTCTGGGCACGCGCATCGTGCGCAATGTGGTCGAGGCCCACGGGGGCCAGATCCGCGTCGATTCGGAGCTGGGGCAGGGCACGGTGTTCACCATCCGCATTCCGCTGACCCGGGCCGAGCACGAGCAGACCAGCGAGCAGGCGGGCCGCTGAGGCATGGATTCCTATGCGCTGCTGTTGAGTGACCTGCTCGCGGGCGAGGTGCGCGAGTTGGCGCGGCACATTGCCGAGCAGACCGAGCGCACGCTGTTCGATGTCACGCAGCAGGTCTACTATGGGCGCGGCCTGTTGGCCGAGCGGCTGACCGGCGAGGAAGTGCAGGCGCTCGGCGGCCGGCTGGCCGCGGCGGGCTGGCCCACGTTCGCGGTGCCCGAGACCGCCCTGGTCGCGCCGGTGCGGCCGCTGCGGGTGACCAAGGCGGCGGTGACGCCCGACGGGTTCGTCATTGAGGACCAACTGCAGCGGCTGCGGACCGAGCCCTGGCACGAGTTGCGCCTGCTCTGCGCCGGCACGGTGCAGGCCGACGAGCACGAGTTGCCGACCGAGTCCGCCCGCCGCGCACCGGCGCGGCCGAAGGCAGGAGCCCTGACGGTGCCTGGCGAAGGGGTCGTGTTGCGGCTGGGCGACGACGACGACGAGGTGGTGGAGCGGCGGCACTACCTGGACTTGCTGTTCTGCGACGCCGCGCCGCGGCACTACCGCATCGACGCAGGCACCTTCAACTATCAGTACCTGGCCGGTGCCGGCCGGCTGGGGCTGCGGCGCGACGAGAACCTGATGCGGCTGGCCAGCGACCTGGTGGCCCAAGGCGGCGCCGGCTGGGTGACGCCGGCGGTGCGCAAGCTGGCCGACGGGCGGCTCGAACCGACGGCGGTGGTCCCGGCGCTCCGGCTCTACGACGCCGAGGTGCGCTGGCGCTGGCAGCGGCTGCGGGCGTTTGGTGCCCCGAGCGAGGCGATGTAACCGCACGGTTACGACTGGCCCGGAGTCGCCGCGCTCCCGCCACCCGTGCCGTTTAGAGAGCCCTGGAGCGGGGAAAGTGCGTATTGCCGGGCGCGGCAACGAGAGCGCGTGCGGCCTTCCGGTGATACCTGGCCGGGTTCACCGGGTGGAAGGAGCGGATCATGAGGCAAAGACGAGGCGAGCGCAGCGGCTTCACGCTGATCGAGCTCTTGGTGGTGATTGCCATCATCACGATTTTGGCTGCGATTGTGCTGCCGGTGTTCCACGCGGCCCAGGCCCGGGCGCGCATGGCCCAGTGCCTGTCGAACCTGAGCAGCATCGCCACGGCGATGAAGATGTACCGCAACGACGCCAAGCGGTACCCGCCCGGGGCGCTCGGCAGCCTCGACGGCCTGGTGGACAACGCCGGCAATGCGGCCTACACAGCGGCGAAGTACAACACCACCGACCCGGTCACTGGCCGCAAGACCCGCGTCAGCGCGCTCTTTCCCTCCTATCTGGAAGACCAGAAGTCGCTGATCTGCCCGGATGAGGACGGCGACTCCTACCTCATCTCCGGCAAGGACGAGAGTCTGGGCAACTGCCTCAACGACCAGACCTCGGAGGCCGTGCTGTCGGTGGGCGCCGACGGCTCGGTGAGCACCTACGACGACTTCTACAACGTCTTCGGCTACAGTGACACGGGTGCGCTCGGGGCCGGCACGCCGATCACGGCCCTGTCGGCGCAGGTCGGCGGCGGCCGCAAGGCGCCGCGGCTGACCAACCCGTTCGCGCCGGGCAACACCATCATCACCTATTGCCGGAAGCACGAGGGCAACTACACCGGCAACTCGGCGGTTTCGCTGGTCGTGCGGGTGGATGCCAAGGTCGAGAAGGTGGTCCGGGCGCAGTATTCCTGGAGCACCCAGGCCGAGCAGGCCTACAACTAGGCCGGCGGCCGGCGCGGGCGGCAGCGTGCGCCGAGTGTCGGGACCAGGTGGCTGATCATGAGCATCCTGCGACGGCGGTACCGGGGTTTGTCCCTGGTCGAGATCCTGATCACATTGGCGATCCTGCTGATCGGCATCCTGGCCGTGCTGCGGATCTTCCCGCGCGGCCTGGGCACGCTGACGCACGTCAGCGACCGGCAGGAAGCCATCCGCCTGGCCGAGGCCCGGATGAACGAGCTGCAGGCCGCGGCCGACCGCCTGCCCGACTACATCCTGCCGGCGGGCCGGCCGACCGACACGGTGCCGTTCTCCGACCCGCCGACCAACTCGGTGCCCAACCCGGGCTTCGGCTTCCTGAGCCAGCTCACCGGGACCGAGGCGCACCGGCCCTACGACCTCGACCTGCCGTTTGCCGACAGCACCGACAGCACGCTGCTGCACCGGCTGGGCGCCAACAACCGGCTGGTGGTCGGTGAGCGCGTGCTGGTCGGCCGCCGAACCGACGGGTCCAGCCTGGCCACCACCGCGCGGCCGTACCACACCTTGTTCGGCCCCATCGGCAACTGCCCGAAGGTCGCCCCGGCCGACCCCGACGTGCTCGGGCTGGCGGTGTTCCGCAACTTCACCCGCGTCTCGGCCGCGGAGCTGCAACGCACGCAGGTCAGCGGCGCCTACCGCGACCGGCCGGTGTTCTGCGTGGTCGACGGTGGCATCGACGACTTCACGCGCCAGCCGGCGGCCGACCGGCTGCTGTTCGAGCTGGACGGTACCGACCGCGTGTTCAGTGTCCGCTGCGCCTATCGCGATGACTACGGCACCATCCAGTGGGCCCAGTTGCAGCCGGTGGTGGTGCCGACCGAGGGCTATCCCAGCAACCGCATGTTCGCCGAGGCCAAGCTGATCCAGCCGCAGGCGCCCAACCGGGACATCACCCAGGTGATCCCCGGCTCGGTGCAGGTGCGGCAGGTGCTGGCCGCCGGCGGCGGCGCCAGCCCCAGCCGGTTCCGGTACGGCACCGGCAACGCCGGCCATGGCGTGCTCTACTTCGCGGCCAGCCAGGCGGGCGAGACGCTGTCGCTGGAGTACATCGTCGAGGACTGGCGCAACCTGCGCGAGCAGGTCACCGTGCAGGTCGACGGGACCGGACTGATCACCTCCATCACCGGTGGCCGGCTACAGCTCGCTGCGCGGAACCTGGACGAGAACTTCGTGCCGCGGTTGGTCGTGCTGGCGACCGGTCACCCGCTGACCATCGACCAGGCTGCCTGGCAGGCCGATCCGGCGCTGGCGCGCGGCGGGGTGATCCCCATCGATCCGGCCAACGCGGCCAACACGCTCGAAGCGGTGGCCGGCCCCCAGGAGGTGGCGGTGTTCTACCGCCGCACCAACAACTGGCTCGTGGCGCCGTCGATGGCGCCGAGCAGCTACCTGCTGACCGGCGACGCCAGCGGCATGAGCTCCGGTGGCCAGGCCAGCAACTTTCCGGTGCAGAGCCTGTTGGTCGACACCGCCGCGGTGACCGGCGCCGCGAGCTATACCGAGCTGCTCTTCCGGCCCTCCGAGGCCGGCCGCTCGGTGGCGGTGACCTACGAGTACGACCCGGGCGACGGCAGTCGCCAGATCGCCGCCGGCGAGCTGCACGTCATCCCGACGCAGGCCAACCGGAACATCGGCGGCAACGATCGCCACGCCATCGTGCTGCGGCGGCCGAACGTACTGAGCGACAGCAACGCGCGGCTGCGCATCCTGGCGATCGAGGGGCGGTCGCTGCAGTTGCGCACCTGCTACGACGAGGACACCAGCGGCCGCCCGGCCCAGCCGGTGCAGACGACGCCGGCGCCCGGTACCACGTACAACACCGCCGAGCGCCTGATCGAGCTGACCACCTACGTGAGGCGCAACCGATGAACAAGTCCACCCACCGGGCCTTCACCCTGGTCGAGCTGCTGGTGGTGATCCTGATCATCAGCCTCTGTCTGGCCATGGTCGTCAAAGGCATCAACCGCGTCGAGATGAGCGGCCGGCGGCACGAGTGTATGACGCGCCTGCGGGCCGTCGCGCGGGCGCTGCAGGTCTATCGCGCCGACTACGGCGATGTGCCGCCGTACAATCCCGAGGGCCGCGACTACAACGGTGACGGCCAGCCGGACGAGGCCGGCGCCGGGCTGTGGTCGCTGGTCATGCTCGACTACCTGTCGGGCTACCGCTTCCTGGCCGATCCCGCCTCGCAGGTGGAGCGGCCGTGGGTGGCCAACCCGAGCGGCGGCCGGCTGTACGTCATCCCCGGCGACCCCAGCTCGATGGCGCTGGCCCATAACGCCTACTACAGTGGCGCGGCCATCGCGCCGGTCGGCCGGGCGCTGACGCAGCAGGAGGAATGGCGGGTCTACTGCCTGCTGGCGCGGCCGGCCGACCATGCCACGACGGCCGGCACCGACTTCGGCGCCTACAGCAGCTACGACGAGGCCGGCAGCGAGAACTACTGCTCCTGGATGATGCAGGACCCCTACAGCCGCGAATGGAAGTACCTGCCGATCCGCCGCACCGTCGGCCCGAGCGGGTCCGGCACCGAGGTCTTCGCGGCGCACGATGCCGCGCAGCCGGACTACTACCACCGGCAGCTCTCGCCGCGCTGGACCGACTTCGATTCGCCGCGCTACCTGCCCGCCAGCGACACCGTGGTCACCTGGTCGACGCTGTTCCGCACGCTCGACCGGCGGCCCTGGCAGGCGGGCACGGATTGGGGCTCCGACATCGTACTCTACGCGGACGGGCATGTGGCCGTGATCGCCGGACCGGCGGGCGACTGGACCACCACCGCGACCGAGGCCCGGGCCCTGCAGCGGCCGCCGGCCCAGTGAGGGAGAGCGCCATGAACGCACCGCATCGCCGCGCCTTCACCCTGGTCGAGATGCTGGTCTCGCTGGCCATCTTGGGCATCCTGTTCAGCTTGCTGCTCCGGCCGCTGATGCTGGCGCTGGAAGTGCTCAGCATCGGCACCGGTGAGCAACGGGTCCAGCGCCTGGCGCGCGCCTCGATCGACACCGTCTCCGGTGACCTGCAGAGCGCGCTGCGCGTCTATCCCAACCTGGCCACCTTCGACCTGTCGAACGGCAACGGCACCGGCGCCACGGCGCGCTGGCGCACCGCCCAGACCGCCCGTTTGGACCTGGTGCCGGCCGCGCGCGACAGCAACGGCAAGCTGATCACGCCGGTGCGGCCGGCCTACGCCAACAACAACCCGAGCCAGCCGCTGGTGGTCAGCTACTGGCGCATGCGCCAGGACCCCACCAAGGACTACGAGCCGCAGACCAATCCCTACCGGCTGTGGCGCGCCATCTACACCTACAGCACCAGCGGCGACCCGGCCACCGACTCGCCCGACGCGCTCTGGCAGAAAGCCCTGTCGTACAACAAGTCGCTGGCCCAGGTCGGCACCGACCTGGCGCCGCTGTTCATCCGCGGCGGCGCGTTCGACTGGTTCGTCAGCAACCTGGACCGCCGGCCGCCGGCCGATACCGACACCGACCGCATCCTCCGCGCGCCGACGGCCAACGCCGCCTACACCAACGCCACGCGGATCGGCGCGGTCACGGCGGTCACCGACCTGGAGGCCGATGTGCGCGAGGTCAGCTTCAAGCCGGCCTTGACCACCGGCGTGCAGTTGCGCGCCAATGACAACGGCACCGCCTACAAGGGCGGCCTGGGCCGCTGGGTGCCGCCGTACCAGCGCGAGAGCGACGGGCAATGGACGTTGCCGTCGGGTGACGTGGTGGCGGGCCACCCGGTGATGGCCTCGTTCCGCGCCAGCGGTTCGCGCTCGTCGCTGCTCGGCGACAACTACGTCGTCTCGCTGGAGCAGGACGCCAACGCGGCCAAGGTCGGCCACCCGGTGCTCTACCGGCTGCCCAGCGGCAGCGGCACGCCGGTGCGGGTCTACGATTTGACCGACTACCCGAAGCGGGTGTACGCGGCCCAGCCGGGCAACGAAGACAGCGGCGAGTTCGCCTGCGGCATCGACTGGGCCAGTGGCGAGGTCATCACCTCGTTCCCGCAGTGCGATGTCATCTGCCCCGACGCCACGGTGGGCAGCGCGCGCATCCAGGCGCGCATCGACCCGACCTCGCCGCAGACCGCCGCGCCGATCTACGGCGCCGACAAGACCGATCCCAAGGGCGACTGGCAGTCGCTGCCGCTGACCTATCGCGACCAGACCGGCGCGGCGCAGGTCGGCGTCAACGGCGCCATGCTCGACGACTACCTGCTGGACGCCAGCGGTAGTGGCGCCGGCGTCTGGAACAGCTACACGCTGAGCGCGCTCCGCCCGGAGCGGCTACGCACCGGCACCGACCTGGTCACTTCGGCGCCGCAGGCCGACCGCAGCCTGGACATGTCGATTGTGCCGGGCAGCGAGCAGGTGGTCGTGCTGCAGTACGACGTGGCCAACGTCGGTGCGGTCGCCGCGGCGCAGCCGATCCGGCGGGTGGTCTACACGCCGATGAAGGCGGCCAGCGGCGGGGCCGGCGGGGCCGGCGGGTTGCAGCCCTTCAAGTACAACCTCGATGCCACCACCGGGCGGCTGACCTTCTACGACCCGCAACTCGACAGTGACGCGACCACCGCGCGCGACGGGCTGAACCCGCCGGCGGTGGTGGCGGGTGGGTCCAACGGGCTGCTGGTCCCGGTCATCGTGGTGACCTACGAGTACCGCAACAACCTGCCGACACTGGCGCGGATGCTGCTGGGCGACACGAGCACCAAGGACGTGGTCGACGCCACCTATCGGTCGCTGGAGTCCATCGAGCTGGCGCTGACGCTGGATGTGCCGGTCGGCAGCACGCGGGGCGATACCGAGACCTTCAACGACCCGCTGGCCACCGCGGCGGTGGAGCGTCCGACCGGTGCGCGCAAGCGGGTCACGGTGCAGACCACGTTGCCGGTGGGCAGTCGGCTATAGGTGCCACCGCGGCGGCCGAACCGGCTTGGAAAGCGGGTTAGGCCAGGGGTGGTGACGGGTAAGATTCTGCTGGGAGCGGTAAGCCGATGAACAAGCAACGGCAGCTCACAGGGCACCGGCGAGACCGGGGACAAGCACTGTTGCTGGCCCTGATCGTCCTGCTGGCGCTGGCTCTGCTGGGCGCGGCGATGGTCGCGGTGGTGTCCTCGGGCCTCGAGGACTCCGCCCGCGATGAACACCGCGTGCGCGCCCGGCTGCTGGCCCAGGCCGGCTTGCGCTACGCCGACGAGATGCTGACCGGCAGCCCGCAGGGCGCCGATTGGCGCCCGCGCCCCGAGGCGACGCTGATTCCCGACGCCGATACGGTGAACAAGAAGCTGGCCGGCGCCGGCGGCACCGATCCGGCGTTCGACCAGACCATCTACGACGCCACCTGGGACAGCTTCGAGGTCTTGCGCGGCTGGGACAGCATCTCGCAGCAGCGCGGCACCACGCCCGTCTACTTCGTCAAGTACCGCCTGGCGATGGAGCCCGACACCCTCTCGACGGCCACCGAGACGGTGCCGCATGACGACCCGTCGCAGGACTTCGTCAACCCGGCCCAGCCGGTGACGCCGGTGGAGAACGCCGAACTGACCTCGCCGCACGACCATTTCCTGCTCAAAGTGGAGTTCCAGCCGAACTCGGCCGACCCGCTGAGCAAGTACCTGAAGATCACCTCGATCGGCCGGCCGGGCAACTCGGTGACCGCGTTCCACCAACTGGTCGCCTACAAGCCGGTGGCCTTGCAGGACTACCTGCTGTTCGTCCACGACCTCGACCGCCAGGCGGCCACCGTGACGCTGGGGCAGCCGGCCATAGACGTGGACGGTGATGGGCAGACGAACACCAGCATGCGGGCGGCGGGGACCTGGACCACTGGTGCGGCCGAGGACTACATCCCGTTGTGGCTGCGCGGGCCGGTGCGCACCAACACCAACCTGCAGGCGCTGGCGCCGTTGCGCTTCGAGCCCAGTGAGTCGGCCAGCGGCTGGAAGGAGTCGGTCGAGGTGGCCGGCTCCCTGAACAGCGTGGTGGACGGCGCGGCCACGGCCGGCGACAAAGAGGTGCAGGTGCAGAACGCGACGGCCAGCGGCTTCGACGTGTTCTCCAACGACAGCACCGCCGCGGTGGCGCAGGTCCAGCCGACCACGCCGACCAGCCAGACCTGGCCGAGCCAGCTCCAGGTGGGCGTCGGCCGGCGCGTCGAGGCGCCGCCGCTGGAGAGCTACGAGAGCGGCACCGGCGTGGCGCGCTGGGACCGGTTGACCCGCTACAGCGGCAACGACATCACCATTACCGTCGGCGGACAGTCGGTGCGGCTCAACTCCGGCGAGCTGGGTTACGGCGCGGGCATCTACGTGGACAACGAGGGGCAGCGCGAGGACTTCCGCACCGCGGCCAACGCCTGGTTCCGGCCGGAGACCTGGGGCGGCCGGCAGTACATCCCGAACGGGTGCATCGTCGAGCTGTACGCGCACTATCCCGACGAGCTCGATGCGACCAAGCCACCGGCGGTCGCCATCACGCTGACCGATGGCAGCACCTGGGTCGATCCGGGCACCGGTGCCTCCACCGGCAAGCGGACGATGGTCTACGACTTCCCCGACAAGCAAGGCACCTGGAGCCTGTCCGGCACCAACGGGCCGGCGCCGAAGAACGGCGTGATCGTCTGCGAAGGCAACGTCCGCATCTACGGTCGGCTGCCGGCGCCGGCGGTCGGCTCCACCGCCGACTACAACCTGACCGTGGTCAGCCGGGGCAGCATCTATGTGGACGGCCCGCTGCTGCGGCCGAGCGACTATCAGGACGGCATCGCCGAGGACTCGCCGCGGAACACGCGCGTCGCGCTGCTGGCGCACGACAACGTGGTGATCAACCCGACCACGCTGGCGCCGGGCCTGGTGCCCGGCATGGCGGCCCCGCCGTTCACCTCGAGCGCCAGCGCGCCGGCCGACCCGTACTGGACGCTGGACGCCACCGGCACGCGCGCCATCGGGCTCCGCGCGGCCGTCTGCCGGCAGCCGGACGGCAGTGCGCCGCCGCCCATCGCCACGCTGTCCGTGTTGGACGCGGACGGCAACCTCGACGACGGCCTGCCGGCCCGGACCAGCGTGCTGCTGGCCCGGACGCGCGCCACCATCGGCCTGACGCCGGTGGCGCCACCGGCCACGCTCGCGGCGCCGGCGCTGCTGGCCTACGACACGCCGGGCAGCACCGGCGTCTTCATGCCGGTCTACTTCGCCGACTGGGCCAACCTGGGCCGCGCGGTCTACAGTGCGACGCCGTTCGAGTACCGGCCGGACGAGCTCAGCGTCGACCCGGCCAACTTCAACGCTGATCCGGCCGCCGGCACGATGGGCGTGCCCAGTTACGTGTACCTGGCCGGTGGGGTCAATCTGGCCAACGGGTCGAATCCCGAGACGCGCAGCGACGTGATCGTCAAGAACGTCAAACTCGAGCGGGACCTGGGCTACCTGCCGGGACTGGAGTTCCCGGTCAACGCGCTGATGTACGCCGAGCGCGGCAGCCTGTACGTGATCCCCGGTGACTGGTTCGACGAGCGGGCCAGTTCGGCGGCGGCCATGCGCGACGCCAAGGGAACCACCACCGTCGTCCAGGCCCAGCAGCGCTACGCGCGCTACCGGCGCTACAACTACCGGGTCAGCATCAAGGGCGCCATCGCGGTCAACACGCTGCCGTCGCTCAACGAGGTCGGCGACTGGACCGCCAAGTGGGCCTATCCGACGTCGGATTCGGCCACCAATCTCTTGGCCAGCTACGACGCGGTGCAGTACCGCTACGACTGGGGCCTGCGGGCCGCCAGCACGCGGCCGAACGCTTTGCGCTTGCCGTATCTGCCCGCCTCGCCGGGTCTGATCCATATCGGCGAGGAGAACCAGCGGTAGAGCTGAGGTGACGAACATGGCACTCCATAGCCCGTCTTCTACGCGCATCTCGCTGGCGGCCGCGGTCGTGACCGGCCTGCTGCTGGCCGGCGCCGCGCCGGCGCTCGAACCAGTATTCAGCAACGATACCGGCGGCGCCACCCGCGATGTGAAGGTCTGCGTGCTGCTGCTGCAGGCCACCCGCTGGGAGAACAACGAGCCGAACCTGCTGCCGACCTTGGCCGCCGGGCAGGAGAACTCGCGCTTCAACTTCGTCACGCTGCGCAACCTGCGCCCGGCCAGTTGGCACCTGGTCAACCCGCTGGCGCCGACGGTGGTGACCCCGGCCATTTCGGCCTTGTGGAGCCTCCAGACGCACAACAAGCCGGTGATCTTCGACGGCGTCTCGGCCGTGGTCGACAACGACCGGTTGGGCAACGGCAACGGTGACGCCGCGGCCATTGCCGCCAACGAGGGGCAGTACCAGGCCAACCCGACGGCGTATGGCGAGCACTGCTCGCCGCTGCTGGCCAGCCAGATCGCCGCGCTCGGCGACCTGCCGGGCGTGGGCCAGGCGCTGCCGACGACGCATCCGGCCTACTGGGAAGTGCCGCTGACGCCGGTGACCGTCTCGCAGTTGGCCAACTTCGACGCGGTCATCGTCAACACTCAGCGCAACATCCGGTTCAGCCAGGAAGAGCAGATCCTGCTGCGCCAGTTCCTCGACATGGGCGGCACGCTCTACCTCGAGGACTCGCACGGCTGCCGCATGATGGTCAAGCCCGGCGGCACGCCGACCAATCCGGCCGACGTCGACTTCTTCCTGCCGTTCCAGTTCGTGGACGGCTACCCCTGGCCGACCGGCACCGCCGGCACCCGGCCCGACGGCTACCCGATCAACCGCGGCAGCGTCAACCCGCACGTGCCGAACGTCAGTATCGTCAGCCCGAACCACCCGCTGCTGAACACGCCCAACGTGATCACCGCCAGCGAGGCGACGACCCTCCTGGGCGACGTACTGGCGCGCGACCACCTGCTGATTCGCCCCTGCGCGTCCATCTTCCGGGTGGAAGAGGTCTTGCGCACGACCAACGACGACACGCAGTGGGGCAACCAGACCGGCACGCTGGAGCCGGCGGTGGCGGTGGCGCGGATCGGCTCGGGCAAGCTGATTCTCTCCGGGCTGGACGTGGTGGACGACGCCGCCAAGCCCGGCGACCAGAACCTGGAGCCGCAGGCCGGCTGGCTGCCCGACATCAAGTTCCTGCTCAACGTCATCGCCTGGCGCGGCGGCGAAGGCGGCAACCGCCGCGGCGGCGCCAACAACCAGGGCGTGGCGGCCAATCAGGCGCCGCGGTCGTTGACGCCGAAGTTCCTGTGGCACGAGCCGTCGAGCTGGACCGGCACCACCACCGACTTCGCCAACACCGATCTGGTCTCGCCGACCGCGGCGTCGCTGCAGAGCGATGCCAACTACCTGCTCAAGGAGCCGCTGTGCGCGGCGAACGGCGTCATCTACCTGCAGTACCAGCGCAACGGCCACTACTGGTTGACCGCGGTCGACGCCAATCCGGAGAGTGACCTCGACGGCGACGGCATGGCCGACGACGGGCCGGTTCGCGATATGACCGACAAGGGCGCCACCAGCGACACCCTGTGGCGGCTCGATCTGGGCACCGCGCCGCTCACCGGCGCCACGGTGGTCTCGATCACCCACGCGACCAAGAACGTGCCGGTCGATGTGCTGCTGGCCACGCAGTTCGTGCCGGGCGGCAACGGTCAGATCAGGCTGTATGCCATCCACGCCACGGTGGACAACCTGATCAACAACACCGCGCCGGTGGAGACCCCCGGGCAGATGTTCGCCAACTGGCCGGCCGCGGGCAATCCGTTACTCCTCGCGCCCAGTACGGCCCTGGAGCACTGGGGCTCGGTCAGCGCGCCGGTGGTCTACGACGACAAGGTCTACTTCACGCTGACCTGCGACCGCGGCGTGACCAACCTCGGGCCGACCGACTACGCCGTGCTCTACACGGTCAACCTGCTGGACGACCCGAACGTGGCGGGCAACCAGGCCGGCACGGTGGCCTGGCACTACCCCGACGGCGTCTACCGCGGCGAGAGCCAGTTGACCACCACGCCGGCGCAGCGCGACCCGGTCTGGAACCTGCTCCGCCAGGTCGATCCGGTGCAGAACATCGAGTTCTTCACCCCGCCGTTGGTGGACAACTGCCTGAGCTTCACCGGCGGCTCGCCGACGCTCCAGGTGCCGGCCAACTCGCCGGTGGCGCCGACCATGCCGGACACCACCCACTTGACGCCGGCCATTGGTCTGGTCCGCGATGCGCGCTCCGGGCTGACGCAGCCGACGGCGTTCCTCAACCGCGCCGGTGGTGACGTCTGGGCCGTGGCCGGCGCACCGGAGAGCTTCGGCTGGCGGATCGAGGGGGTGGTCAGCAACTTCACGGTGACGTTGCCGGCCTTGCCGGCCATCGGCTCCTATCCGGCGGTGCCGGCGCGGACCTTGACCGCGACCCCGTCCACGGATCTCAACAGCAACGGCATCGTCGATGTCCAGGTCAAGCCGGTGCTGGACACCGCGGGCACGCAGACGGCCAGCGACATCGTCATCGACCCCGCGCTGTGGCGCGAGCGGCCGCTGTACGAGAGCCTGCAGCTCAGCTACACGCTGTCCGGCGTCGGCGCCGTGCGCGAGTCGCGCACGGTTTTCCCGCGGCACCGCCTGCTGCGCGGCGACCGGCACAGCGGCTATGAGCGGGCGGACACCGGCACGGTCGATCTGCTCGGCTGGTCGACCGGCGCGCCGATGGTGCTCGACGCCGACACCGTGGTCGGCACCAGCGCCTCGCTGTCCTGGCCGTCGGCCTGGACCGCGGCGAGCTGGACCGCCAACTACTCCAACAGCACCATGCCCGGCACGGCCTATCAGCTCCGCGCCTCCGGCCCGGTGACCTTCTACGACGCGGCCGCCGACGCCGGTGGGCCCTCGGGCACCGACAGCAACGACACGGGCGCCATCCGCTGGGCGTTCGACCCGGGCAGTGTGCTGCCCAACACGCTCGCGCCGCTGCTGAGCTACCCGCCGGCGCCGGCCAGCCGGCCGACCTTCAGCGTCTATGGCGCGCCGGTGAAGCACGGCGACATGGTGGTGGTGGCCGGCTCGTGGCTCAACTCGGCCAACGGCGGCGGCGGCATCGCCTCCGGCGGCGTGATGGCCATCGCGCCGAAGCCTTCGCTGCAGGCACGCATCGTCAACCCGGCCAACCCGAGCCAGTTGGTCAGCCTCGACTCGCGGTACCCGGTCTACCTGCTGACCGCCAACCCGTCGGGCTGGGGCGGTGTGGCCGGCCTGTCGTCCTATGGCGGCACGGTGAATGCCAGCAACCTGCGCGCCTGGGTGGTCGACCCGCGGCAGTACACCATCGACGGCTATGCCGGCGTGGTCAGCCTGCGGGCCTCCGATGCCCACCTGACCCGGTTGGCCGATCCGCTGCCGGACACCGCCGGCGCCGAAGCCAACCCGAAGGTGTTCCGCACGCCGCTGTACGGCCGCTGGCTGTGGCTGGTGCAGGATGTCAACCGGGACGGACTGTACAACGCCGGTGACGCGGTGTACCCGATCTATGTGCCCTCACCGGCGCGCTGGATGGCGATTCCCGACACGATTCTGCTGGACGCCCAAGGCTTCTACGGCGCGCCGACCGACATCCGGGTGGCCGGTGGCGCGGTGATTGCGGCCGGCGACTACAGCATCGATCCGCTGCGGCCGATCATCACCTTCAACACCGGGGCCTACCGCGGCAAGGAGATCCAGGTCACCTATCCGGTGTTCGGCACCGCTGTGGTGGAGAAGCACCGCGTCTGCCGCAAGCTGCCCGGCTTCTGCTTCTCGCCGGTGGTGGCGGGCGACACGCTCTATGTCTCGGGCACGCAGATGGGCACGCTGTCGAGCCCGGCCATTCCGAGCCTGGATCTGCTGGGCAACGCGCCGGCGACCAACGACAACGGCGGCGTCTACGCCTTCCGCTACGGCCTGCGCGACCATGAGGTGATGGTCGACTGGCTGCGGCCGGACAGCCTGCCGAGCTTCCCGAACTTCAGCCCGCTCACTCTGGACAACCAGTTGGTGCGTGGCGTGCCGTTGGCCGCCGGCGGCAACGTCTACGTCAGCTTCGCGATGCAGGGCGTCGGTGGCACCGGCGCGGGGCAGATGGCGGCACCGCTGTATGCGCTCGGCGGCTCCAACCTGCTGATCACCGAGAGCCAGCGCGTGGCGCAGATCGACTTCGAAGGCAACGTGGTGACGCAGTTCACCGGCACCAAGGTGAAGAACGCGGCCGAGCGCCCGGCCGCCACCACGGTGAACAACCCGAAGCCGGTCGACCTGCTGACCGTGCCGCTGTCACACCCGGCCAAGGCTTACGCGCTGCCGGGTGACCAAGTGCTCCTGGTGGATACCGGCAATGACCGGGTGGTGGTCACCGATTCGTCGGGCCTGGTGACCTGGCCGCTGGACAGCCGCACCGGGCATCCGGACGGCGTGCTGCGCTATCTCGGCCTGCGCAACCTGGGCCTGAAGCAGCCGCAGGACGCGCTGCGCTACCGCGTCGCCGGCAGGGAGCACCCGTACCGCTCCGGCACGTTCAACAACAGCCCGGGCACGGTGATCAAGGACGTCACGGTGATCGCCGACACGGGCAACAAGCGCGTACTGGCCGCGGTCAGCCACAACGCGGCGCAGCCGTTCTATGACCAGAAGAACAACCAGCCCGGCAGCTACACCTACTACGAGCCGCTGCTGCGCAACCAGCAAGGGTTCGGCGACCCGTGGGTGCTCACCAGCCCGCAGGTCTACAACCCGAGCACGCAGCGGTGGGTCGACATGTCCTGGTGTCAGGTCCAGGCCTGGCAGCCGGCCAGTACCGACCTCGACGCCCGCTACAACGCGAGCAACGACGCCGGCTACCGCTACTTCGTGGCGCGCGCCGAGGGCTCCGACCAGTTGTTCAACCTGGACCCGGACCCGGACCGCGATGGCGACTGGGACAAGAACCAGACCGGCGTGGTCGACGGCGTCCAGCGCAACCTGGCCAATATGCTCGACCAGTGGTCCGGCGGCATGGTCTTCCGCGGCCTGCGCCACTTCACCCGGTTCAGGATCGGCCAGACGCCGTACCTGGCGGTGATCATGAGCGACCAGACGGCCCCGCAGTACCACATGGTGATGGTCTACGAGCACACCGGCGCGGCCACGCCGATCAATCCGGTCTGGTCGTTCGGCTATATCAACTACTGGAGCCTGGTCTACGGTCCCGATGTGGTCTCCCAGGTGGCGTACTACACGCGGAAGCTGTCGAACCTGGGCTTCCTGCCGGCCGACAGCCTGGCGCTGCGGCAGCGCTGGTACGGTGGCACGGCGGTCACGGCCAAGCAATGGAACCCGACCGCGGTGATCAAGCTGCCGTACCAGAACCTGCTGGCCATCGTCAACGGCGCGGCCAACAGCGTCAACCAGACGGCCTCGAACTCCGAGGTGCTGTTGGTCCGGCTCGACCCGAACGCCGCCGTCGGGAACCAGAAGCGCGTCGAATACATGCTGCCCGACCTGACCACCACGACCACTTATCCGGCCGGTCAGGCGGCCTCGCAGCGGCGGCCCGACACCGGTAGCTATCCGGTGAGCTCGCCCGTCTTTGTCAGCCAGTGAACGGAGCGAGGGAGCGGACCATGACAAGCATAGCCCAACCAACGTCCACCGCTCTGCGCGGCCTGATGGCCGGACTGCTGGCGCTGGCCGCCGTCACCGGCGTCGGTGCCCAGACGTCGTTCGAAGTGCCGGCCATCCTCAGCACCTACCGCGCCAACCCGCTGACCGCCGGTTCGCCGGCGCAGACCGGTCTGACGCTGACCGCCAACAGCGGCACCGTCACGCTCAGCGCGCGCCGCGTGCGTGAGCTGTACTACGAGTCGTTCGTCACCGGCTACATGCAGGGCGAGCCGGATGCCACCTACCGCCAGGGCTACAACGCCAACTCCACGGCGGCCGCCGACGGCTACAGTTGGCTGGCTCGGACGCTCGGTGCCAAGGACCGCATGCCGTACATGCCCATCGGCGTGACCACCGACCCGGTCACCGGGCACGTCCACCTGTACCTGGCCATCCAGAAGCTGCCGACGCAGGAAGCCTGCCAGAACGTGCTGACGACGATGATCCGGCTGGGCCTGGTACCGGGCGGCACCACCGGCAACCCGAAGGCGAAGGACGACCCGCTGGCCACCGGCTGCTGGCGGGTGCTGGTCCACCTGCCGCGCGGCAAGGGCGCGCCGCCGGCCCCGACGGTGTTCTATCCGGAGGCGGTGGGGCTGATCCAGGCGACCACCACCAGCGCCAACCTGACCGCCTGGAACCCGAGCACGAACACGCCGCTGGCGGTCAAGCAGCGCTTCTGGGACGGCTTCCAGGTGCGCTATCGCAACTGGTACGAGTACGTCAGCGGGGCCTATCTCAACGTGCCGGTGACCACCCCGGCGCTGAACACGCCGGGCAGCGGCCCCCAGGAGCCGCAGCCGTTCTTCTTCAACTACCCGAACCTGCTCGACACGGCCGAGAACCCGGGCACCGGCGTCTCGCGCATCGCCACCGATGCCACCAGTGGCCGCGACAAGGTGGCTCAGAGCGGTGCCGGCAATCTCTACTTCAACGCCGGCGCGGTCTGGGAGAACCGCCTGCTCGACCCGGACGCCGGGCTGCCGGCGGGCACCAACCCGTCGCCGTTGGCCATGGGGCAGAACGGCGCTTCGGCCACGACGCTCAAGGCGAGCCAGCCGGTCTGGCAGACCGAGGCCAAACGGCCGATCGAGTTGCGCATCCACGCCTTTGCCAACACCGCCAACGGCGGCCCGAACTTCATCCCCTTCGTCGACAACCAGTCGGTGGCCAACCCGCTCGAATGGTACCTGCACGGGGTCAACACGGTGGGCCTGTCCACCGACGTCGGCGATACCATCGGCGCCCCGACGGCCACCAATCCCGGCCAGCCGCGGGTCAGCACGAACGTCCTCGGCGGCGAGACCCGCGTCGGCACCAACAACCTGTTCGGCCGGGCCGCGCAGGCCATCCTGCTCGACATCGACCTGAACGATCCGGATGGGCGGCCCGGCAGCGGCGATGAGACCAAGGTCATCGCGCCCGGCGTGGGCATGGTCGAGCTGCAGTTCGAGTACGAGACCTACGTGCCCGAGGCCAGCGGCCTGGCCACCGCCTGGAGCGATGACGCGGCCACCTTGGCCACCGCCGCCGGCTACAACCCCGCGGGCATGCCGCCGACCAAGGCCACCAACCCGCTGACGCCGGCCCAGATGACCTACGGCGTGCAGGCGCCGGGCGGCGGCGCCGGCCGACTGCTCGACCCGTTGGACCCGGACCAGAAGCAGCCTGACCCGCCGGCCAATGGCACCCTGAAGCGCGACAAGGGCTTCTGGCGGGTGCGGCGCTACAGCCCGTGGCCGTTCAATCCCGCGGTGGCGGGCGTCGGTGATCCCGGCCTTGCCTATCAGGGCGGGCCGATCGTCTGCCGCTTCGTGGTCTCGCCGATTCAGGTGGTGCCGCAGGACCAGAACGCCGGTTCGGCCGACAATGGCACGCTGGTCGACCTGGCCCGCTATGAGCCGGCGGATCCGGCGCACTACCGCTACCCGCAGTTGCGGGCCATCCCGACGGCCGGTGGCGACGCGGATGTCATCCAGCGCGCCTGCTTCCTGCTGGGCTACCGGGGCGAACTGGGCGCCGTCGGCGACGCGCGACCCAACGAGGACTACTTCTTCCCGCTCAACCCGGGCGCGTCGTCGCCGTTGCACCAGTTCTGGATCCGGGTGGTGCAGGACAACGTGCCGCGCGGCTCGACGCATCTGTGGACACCGGCCGAGCGCTGTGACAACACCAGTCCGTTCCACACCAGCGGGCTCAACTCGGGCTATCCGCTGGCTGGGCCGCTGGATGCCGCGTACAACTACACCGACCGCAGCGCCGGGCATGACGTGCCGCGGTACAACGCCTTCGAGGACCTCGCCAGCCGCTTGCCGGCCGTGGCCACGCGGCCCTACGCGCCGCTCTACAACGTCTCGGTCTTCCGCGAGGGCAGCCAGCGGCGGCCGGACACCGGGGTGCCGCAGGATCTCTACACGGGCGCCAACCGCACCCGCTACGACGTCAGCAAGCTGGTCGATGGTGACGCCACCGCCACCGCGGTGACCGTGCCCGCGGCGTCCACGCCGAGCACGGACGGCTACAGCGTCGGCCAGCTCTTCCGGCCGCCGGTGATGGTCGACCGCGTCGACCTGTACACCGCCGCCGTCACCTCGGCGGCCATTTGGAAGCTGCAGTGGGTGCGGTTCACCGACATCGACGCGGCGACCGGCGCGATGAAGTGGACCGACGCGACGGTGCCGCTCAACATGGGCGGCACCAACCAATGGATGTGGGCCTCGCTGAGCGGCAGCGGCTACCTGGCCGGTGTGCGGGTGGTCAACATCTCCGCGGCCGACCAGGGCGTCTGCGAGCTGCGGGTGACCACGCGCGCCGACGTGCGCCAGGAGACCGTGCAGGCGCCGCGGGTGGGCAATCAGCCCGACCCCAGCATCGCGCCCGGGGCCCTGTCCGACGCGGCCGTCAAGATCGCCGCGCTGAACTCGGTCGACGTGTCGCGGCCCGATCCGGCCGGGACGATCAGCCTGACCAGCTCACTGCGCGTCGACGTGCCGAAGTACCAGCCGCCCAGCGCCGACGCCATCCAGCGCCAGGCATTGGTGGACGCCGGTTCGAGCCCGACCAGCTATCCGACGGTGACCCGGCCGACCGAGTCGACTCCGGGCTGGGACCGCTACCGCGGGACCGGTGCCATCTACCTGGACGAGAGCAAGTCGGCGGCGGCGATGCTGCCCGGCGCCAACCCGCGACAGGCGGTGCGGCCGAAGGCCCGCCGCTGGGACGTCGGGCTGTATCGTCTGGCCTACCGCAACGCCAACTACCCGGCCGCCACGCAGTTCGTGAGCTGGTACGAGGAGGACAGCGGGCGCGTGGGCGGCTACAGCTACACGCCGCCCTCCGGCGGCGCCGCCGTCACCACCGCGCAGTTGGAGACGGCCAACGCCGGCGACCAGCACGTCTTCGTCCCGCCGTACAGCACCTTCGACTACGAGTTCTCGGTGGGCTACGACCGCCGGCTGAGCCTGGCCGAGAAGCTGGTCGATCTCGGCAAGGTGATCCACGGCGGCATCTCGCAGTGGGTGCCGCTGACCATCGTCAACGAAGGCAACGTGCCGCTGCGCAACGTGCGGCTGTTCCTCGACTTTCCGCTGACGCCGGTGACGGTCAGCGACAGCGCCGCGCTCAGTGCGGCGCGGCTGGCCCAAGCGCAGCCGGTGCCGTCCTGGTTTGCCCAGGACCTGGCGCTGCAGGCCGGCAGCGAGGACAGCCCGTCGGAGAGCTCCAGCGCGGGTGGCATCGGCGTGATCGACGTCGCCACGCCGGGCTCGCCGCAGGGCCGCAGCGCGGGTGACGTGTTCATCCGGGTCGGTCGGCTCCATGCCACCGATCCGCTCCAGGACCGGCGCGTGCCCGTGGGCCAGCCGATCGGCAACTACATCGGCCGCCTGCGCGCCTTCCGCGACGCCGACGGCGATGGGCTGGTGGACACGGCCGAGCGCTCCAGCGGCGGTGTGGCGACGATGAAGCTGACCGTCCAGGAGAGCCCGCTGTGGTGCGTGCGCGACTTCTGGGACAACGACATCAACCAGCGCACCCGCAGCACCGGTCCGGGCCTGATCAACAACCTGATGCCGTACAACTCGAACACCCAGATCGGCACCTTCCAGCCGATCCCGGTCTTCGGGCCGATGTACACGCAACTGGACGCCGCCGACGCGACCCCGACCGTGGCGGTCATCCAGGACCCGGCGCAGATGACCGCGACTCCGCCGAACGCGGGCGACTCCCTGTGGGTCGGCTGGTCGAGCATGAGGCAGTTCGGCAGCGGCGCCAACTGGGGCGTCTACTACCGCGACGCCGCGCGGCCGTCGTTCGCCTCCGGTACGCCCATCCTGCAGACGAACTACCGCTCGTTCCTCTGGGATCCGTCGCTGGCGGCCATGCGGGCGAGCAATCCCAGCGCCGCCGAGCGCAATCTCTACCCGAACGTCTGCGTCATCCCCGGCTCGACCGCGGCCAGCAAGCAGTACCTGCTGCTCTGGCACAACGAGAAAGCCAGCGGCGCCGAACGGGCCAGCTTCCTCCAGTTCCAGCGCTGGCAGGGCGGCAACAACAGCGGCGTGCTGCAGATCCCCGATGACTCGAGCGGGCAGAGCCGCATCAACAAACAGGTGCCGCGCGCGTTCGTGGACACCTGCACCGGCCGCACGGTGGCGTTCGTGGCCTGGCAGTCGGGCGAGACCGGGCAGACCAAGCTCGGGTTCAACGCCATCTGGATGCCGAGCAGCTACAACGGCCCGGCCAGCGACTACAAGGATGCCATCTACTCGCCCGACAGTGGCGGCAGCGTGTTCATGAACTACGCGCTGCGGACGCCGCCCGGCCTGACCAACGTCATGGACCCGTGGGTCCTGCCGACCTACCGCGACCCGGTGAGCAACGTGCCGTCGGCCAGCAACGCACTGCGGGCGATCAACGTGATCTATAGCGCCTGGTCGCCGCTGTGGCGGAACCAGGACATCTACTGGAGCCGCTACAAGCCGATCGAGGACCCGACCGGTACGGCCCCACTGATCAGCCTGCTCGACGGGCTGAGGCTGTCGCCGATGGCCGAGGACGCCTATCGGCTGGGTACGGTGGCCGCCTACCCAGGCGTGACCCCGGCGGCGCCGGGCTACTACGTGCAGACCATGCCCGGCGGGCGCCTGCCGTTCCCGCGGGTCAAGGACGAGCTGCTCCAGACCAACGAGAACCACACCGTCTACGCGGCGGGCGCGGTGGACTGGATCATGCCGCCGCCGAACTTCCGCTTGTCGGCCCCGGACGGCGCCGGCGGCTGGAGCGTCGGCAAGGCGGTCCACAAGGGCTTCGCCGACCGCACCAAGCCGCTGTTCGACCAGGACCAGTACGCCAGCCTGAACAGTGGCACGGCCACCCCGACGCTCGACCCGCTGGTCATCCTGCGCGTCTACCGGGCGGGCAGCCTGAACGGCGCACCGCTGGCCACCACCGACTCCGGCTTCACCTACGCCAACGTACCGGTGGTCGGCTTCGACCTGGCCAACGCGCAGTGGGACACGTCGGCCGAGGAGTGGGTGCTGCCGATCACCAGCCCGTCGTGGCTGACCGATCTGGGCGTGACGATGGTGCGGGTGCAGCCCGGCCTCGGCCAGGTGACGTTCAACCGGCCGCTCTACCGCCGCGGCGCCACCAACCCGATCTACGTCTACGCAACGTACCGGCCGTGCGCCTGGCGGGTGACCAGCGACCCCGCCGCCGACGCGCAGCCGACCGCCGCCTTCGATCCGTGGGAGCGGATGGTCATCGCCTGGCGCCGTGGCGACGTCAACGGCCGTGGCCGGCTGTGGTACCGCACCTTCTCGCTGGCGGTGCCGCTGAACAAGGCGCCGGCGACCCGGCTGCGCGCGGTCGTCAACGATGCCGAAGACGACGCAGTCTTCGATGGCCGGGTGGGCGGGGCGGTGACCAGCCGCTCGGCTGTCAGCCACTGGAGCTTCGTCGGCGCGGCGCTGACCGGTGGGTCGCAGCAGGAAGGCACGACCGCCTGGTCAGAGCTGGCGCAGAACCCGACCGTGCAGGGCTTCGAGTTGAAGAGCGGGTTCGGCACCGCCACCAGCGCCAGCCAGGGCAATGCCTGGGCCGGTCGGCTGGGGGCCGGGATGGTGCACTTCGGCTACGACGACGTCGGGCGGCGGGTGCGCGTGTGGTATACCACGGCCATTCCGACGCTGACCAACCCGGTCGAGGAGGCCCAGGTGGTGCCGGGCTTCGGTCCGGAGCGCCTGGTGCCGCTGGACGGGCCGGTGAACGAGTCGCAGCCCGCGATGGCCGCGGAGAACTACCTGGTCGGCTACAACCTGTCGTCGACGGTGACCGAGCAGATCATGTCGACCCGGTTCTGGCTGACCTGGATCAGCACCCGTGACCTGTACACGCAGGCGACCAACCCGCCGCGACCGGGCCAGGGCGGCGCGCACGTCTACTACGGCACGTTCCTGCCCGATTTCTCGGCGGTGGACACGGGACCGTAGCAGTGAAAGGAGGCCGTCGCCGGCGGGCCGCGAAAACCGTCGGCGACGGCGTTTGTCAAAAGCGCGGAGCGAGCGTCAGCGCGGTTGACGCGAGCCTTGGCAATCCCGTACAATAGCCCGCGGCCGGCCGCTTGCCGGGCCGCGGAACGGTAGCGCAGCCATGTCTGTTCTCGGCATCGATATCGGCACCGAAACCATCAAGATCGTCGAGATGGCGAAGGCTGGTCGAGGCTACAAGCTTCTCAACTACGCGATTGGTCCGACGCCGCCGGGTTCGGTGACCGATGGCGACATCCAGGATCCGCAACAGGTCGGCGAAGCGATTCGTGACTTGGTGCGCGAACACCGCATCCGGTCGACCCGCGCGGTGACCAGTGTGCAGGGCCAGAAGACGATGGTCGTGCGCATCATCGACAACCTGCCGCGCATGAGCAAGAACGAGCTGGCGGCGAACATCGACGACGAGGTGGCACGCCACATCCCGTTCCCACCGAGCCAGGTGATCATGGACTACTGCGTGGTGGAGCGGCCGAACGAGGCGCCGGATTCCCCCAACATGGAAGTCCTCTTCGCGGCAGTGCAGCCGGAAGTGGTCGACCTGGTCATCGAGGCGCTGAAGGTGGCCAAGCTCAAGCCGGTGGCTATCGAGGTGCAGCCGCTGGCGCTCAGCCGCAGCCTGATCGAGGTCGGCAGCGACGGCGGCGGCATCGGGCAAACGGTGGCCGTGGTCAACGTCGGCGCGACCGTCACCGAGTTGTGCGTGATCCGTGACGGGCTGCTGCATTTCCCGCGGACCATGCCGATCGCCGGCCGCGGTATCACCCAGCGGCTGTCCGAGGGCCTGGGCATCAGCGAGCAGCAGGCCGAGATGCAGAAGGTGCAGTACGGCTGCGTGACGCCGCTGCCGCCGGGCGCTCGGCCGGAACCGGCCGCGGCGGCCGAGGTGCCCGCCGAAGAGCTGACGCTGCCGGGCGAGGCGGAGCTGGCTTTCCCGACCTTCGACGAGTCGGAGGAGAGCGATGTCGGCTTCGGCGGCACCGGCACCGGTGGGTTCACCTTCACCACCGACGAGGAGCCGGCCGCCGAGGTGCATGTCGACGAGGGCGAGGCCGGGCGCGACGCGTTCGAGTTGAGCGACGATCTCGACACCGAGGGGCCGACCTTCAATTTCGGGCTGGACGACGACCCGCCGACCAAGCACAGTCTGCTGCCCGACGACGATGAAGACGACGGCCCGCCGCCGGTGCCTGAAGGCGAGGCCGAGTTCGAACTGGGCGAAGACGTCGATCTGGAGACCCCGGCGTTCCATTTCGAGTTCACCGAAACCGAAGAGGAGACCCCGGAGCCGCCCGCGGCGCCGGCGCCGGCCGAGGCCGCCGAGGCGGCCGAGGCGGCCACCGCGGTCCTGGGCGAGGCGGACGAGGAGCCGGCGCTGGGCTTCGAGTTCAGCACCGACGAGGGCTCGACGGAGACCCAGACCGGCGAGGACGTCGAGTTCAGCTTCGACCTGGGCGGTGGTGAGGCCGCGACCTCGTTGCCGGCAGCGGGCAGCGCTGACGACAGCAGCTCCACCGACGTGGGCGCCAGTTTCGACTTGGCCGACCTGGCGACGCAGGACGAAGGGGGCGACTCGCCCACCGCCGGCCTGGGTTTCGTCATTGAAGAAGAGGCCACCGACAGTGACGCGGGTGGGATCGCCTTCGGCCTGGACGACATCGGTGAAGCGCCGACGGTCGCCCCGGCGGCGGCGGCCACGGTGCTGCCACCCGCGGGCGTCGGCGATGAGGCGGCGCAGGTCCGGCAGGTGATGGAACCGGTGATGCGCGAGATCGCCGTGGAGATCAGCCGCTCGCTCGACTTCTATCGCAGCCGCTACGAAGGGACCGTGATCGACCAGGTGGTCGTGGTGGGCGGCACCGCCCGGGTCGAGGGTCTGCCGCAGTTCCTCGAAGACGAACTCGGCGTGGCCGTCGACCGCGGCGATCCGCTGGCGCGCGTGGTCATCGCCAACCCGCGGCTCACCGATGAGGACCTGCGGCGCGACGCACCGGTACTGGCCGTGGCGGTCGGACTGGCTCTGCGGGAGTTGATGTGACGAGGAACCCATGCTTCGCCTGAATCTGCTGCCGGCATCGTTCTTCGAAGGCGCCCGCTTCCGCTGGGCGGTCGTGGTCTGCGTTTTGGCGCTGGTGTTCGACCTGGTGGTCACCATGCTCTGGGTGCGGGGCAGCGCGGACCAGTTGGCGAACATGAAGCGGCAGGCCGCTCAGGCCAAGGCCCTCGAAACGCAGATCACCACCATCACCTCGCAGATTGCCGAGGAAGAGGCCAAGGTGGCGCCGATCGAGACGCGGCGCAACTACCTGGAAGACCTCCGTGACTACGGTGTCGCCTGGACCTGCCGGATGCGCGTGCTGCGCCTGGCCATCTACGACAAGGCCGACGTGCTGTCGGTGCGGATCGAGCCGGCGGGCTTCTCGCTGCAGGTGCGGGTGAAGACCACCGACGACGTGGCCAAGCTGCTGCAGAAGCTCAAGGGCTCGTACTACCTGACGGAGAAGGAACTCAAGGACCAGATCGACGGTCCGCTCAACCGGGGCGGGACGCCGGTCCGCGACAAGAGCGCGATCCGCAACCTGGATCTCTACCGGGTCCGGCTCGACAGCATCAACGTCTCGGCGATTTCCGGCTGGCCGAACCCGGCGGAGCCCGGTGGCTTCATCAAGGAATCGGCGACGCACATCACGGTGCCACCGGCGCCGGGTGGCGGCGTCGCGGTGAACAGCCAGGGCGGCGCGGCCAGCGGCGGGCAGGCCGGGGCCGGCCCGGGTGGTCCCGG
>CAZHGD010000042.1:0-48026 GCA_964531735.1 uncultured Fimbriimonadaceae bacterium
CGCGCGGCGAGCGCTGGTCGCACTCCGGCATGGTGACCTCCTGGCCGCGCTGCTGAGCCGCCTCGACGCGGCGCCGGCGGCCGAGCGGGGGGAACGGATCGGCGTGCTGGCCCGCCGTGGCGAGAGCCGCGCCGTACCGGTGCTGCTCCGCGTGGCCGCCGGTCGCGAACGTGATGCTGGTGCCGCGGCCGCCGCAGCATTGGGCAAGCTGGCCGATGCGCGCCATACCGACGCGCTGCTGGCACTGCTGGTGCGGGCGGCTGATGAGGCTGTCCGCGAGGACGCGCTGGCAGCCTACGTGGCGGCGGGCCTCGGCTGCCGACAGGCCGAGGCGTTCGCGGCCGCTGCGTTGGCGGCCATGCCGCAGGCCAAGTTGCCGACGCGCTGCGCTCTGCTGCTGGCGGCCGGACAGTTGGGCGGGCCCGGTGTGCTGGCCGCGCAACGGGCCGCCGCGGCCAGTGCCGAACCGGCGCTGAGCGCTGCGGGCATCCAGTCGCTTGCGGAGACCGCCGGCCTGGACGCGCTGGCGGATCTGCTGGGCCTGGCCCGGCAGGCACCGACGCCCGAGTTGCGCCAGCAGGCGCTCCGCGGCTACTGGCGCGTGGTGGGACAGGCGGAGGACCGTCCGGCCACCGAACGGCTGCGGCTGTGTCAGGAGGGCCTGCAGGCCGCCCAACGCGCTGAGGAGAAGCGCCTGGGCCTGTCGGAGCTGGCCAAGGTGCCCCACGAGGCGGCGCTGCGCCTGGCCGACACGCTGCGCGTCGACGCCGCGGTGCGCGCCGAGGCCGAGGCGGCGGTGTTGCAGTTGGCCACCAGGCTGATCAGCGCGCACCGTGGCCTGGCCGCGGAGTCCATCGCCCAGTTGGCCAAGGCGGCCACGTCGGAGCCGGTGCGCGCGGCGGCCGTCGCCGCTCAGGCGGCCCTGGCCGAGCGGAGCGACTACCTCGAGCCGTGGCTGGTGTCGGGTCCGTACCGCGAAGCGGGCAGGGAGTGCCAGGCGCTGTTCGACGTCCGCTTCGCGCCCGAGCAGCCCGCGGGGGCCAAGGACTGGCGCCCGGCGCCGACACCGGCGCGGCTGGCCGACCATTGGCGGGTCGACCTCGACTCGGTGGTGGGCGGCAACCACTGCGTGGTCTACCTGGTCACGCGCGTCTGGGCCCCGACTGCCGAGGCGGTGAAGCTGGCCATCGGCACGGACGATGGCATCAAGCTGTGGGTGAATGGCGCCCTGGTCCATGCCAACAACGCCGTGCGCGGCTTCACCGCCGACCAGGACCCGGCCACGGCGCGGCTGCAGGCGGGCTGGAACGAAGTGCTGGCCAAGGTCACCCAGCACACCATGGGCTGCGCGCTGGCGGTGCGCGTGCGGCGCGCCAACGGGCAACCCGTGCCCGGTCTGCGCTACGACCCGCAAGCCAAGGCCACGGTGCCGCAGGCGGCGCTGACCACGCCGACCGCGAAGCTGCCCCAGCCGGCCGGCTACCGGCGGCTGAAACTCGACGACCGGTTCGTGGCCGAAGGCGCCACGGCGGCCGACGTGAACCGCGATGGGAGGCTGGACGTGATCGCCGGCCCCTACTGGTACGAAGGTCCGAGCTTCGCGCAGCGGCACGAGTACCGGCCGGCCAAGGTGTTCGACCCGACCGGCTACTCGGACAACTTCCTGACCTTCTGCGGCGACTTCAACGGTGATGGCTGGCCGGACATCCTGGTGGTGCCGTTCCCGGGCGAGGCGGCCTTTTGGTATCAGAACCCGGCCGGGCGCAACCAGCCCTGGGCCAAGCGGCCGGCGTATGCGCCGGTGGGCAACGAATCGCCGTGCTGGGGCGACGTGAACGGTGATGGGCGGTCGGAACTGCTCTGCTGTAATGAGGGCTACCTCGGGTTCGTCACCTACGACCCCGCGAAGCCGGAGCAGGCCTGGCGTTTCCAGGCCGTGTCGGGCAAGGACGGCCGCTATCAGCGGTTCACGCACGGGTTGGGCTACGGCGACATCAACGGCGACGGCCGCGTCGACCTCATCGAGGCGGCCGGCTGGTGGGAGCAACCGGCCTCAGGCGCTGAGTCGCGCCCCTGGCGGTTCCACGCGGCGCGGTTCGCCGAGGCGGCCGCGCAGTTGCTGGTCTGTGACGTGGACCGCGACGGCGTGGCAGACGTGATCACGGCCTGGCACTGCCACCACTACGGTCTGGTCTGGCACCGCCAGGTCCGCAAGGCGGGCGCTGAGAGCACCTGGGAGCGGCACGACATTCTGAGTGCGACGCCCAACCTCGCCGATCCGGCGCTACGGGTCAGCCAGTTGCACGCCTTGACGCTGGCCGACATGAACGGCGACGGTCTGCCGGACATCGTCACCGGCAAGCGCTGGTGGGCGCACGGCGCCACCGGCGACGTCGAACCCGACGCGCCGGCAGCCGTGCTGTGGTTCGAGTTGGGCCGCGACGGGCGGGGTGGGGTGACCTGGCGGCCGCACGTGGTCGACGACGATTCCGGCGTGGGCACGCAGGTGGCCACCGCCGATCTGAACGGCGATGGTCGCCCGGACGTGATCGCGGCCAACAAGCGCGGAGTCTTCGTCCACCTCAGCCAGCCGGTCCGCTGAGGCCGGGCTACGCTTGACGCTACGGCGCCGCGCAGGCAGACTGCCGGTGCCAAGGCGGGCGAGCGGAGCGACGAGCCGGTGCACAGAGCGTTGACGGACACATTCTGGGTGGGACTTGGCGGGTTCCTCGGCGCCAACGCGCGCTACTGGCTCGGCGGCTGGGTGGCGCAACGCTACGGCACGGCCTTTCCCTGGGGCACGCTGCTGATCAACGTGACCGGCTCGTTCATCCTGGGCCTGTTCGCCACGTGGATCACCGAGCGGGTCGTGGCGCCCGCGCATCTGCGCCTGCTGGTGGCCATCGGTTTTGTCGGGGCCTACACCACCTTCTCGACCTTCGAGTACGAGACCTACCAGCTCATCGAGAACGGCGCGGCGGCGCGCGCGCTGGCGAACGTCATGGGCAGCGTGCTGGCCGGCTTCGCGGCGGTCTGGCTCGGCGTGCGTCTGGCCCGGTGGGCCTGAGGTCAGCCGAAGATCGTGTAGTACCGGTGCGCGATGTCCGGCGTGGCGTAGGTGCTGAGCAGTGACCAGACCAGTCCGCCGATCAGGTAGTGCCCGACGATCCAGCCGACGAAGAACGGCAGCCAGCGACGGTAGGTGGCCAGGCCGCCATACTTGAGCAGGAGCGTCTTGAGCAGCCAGATGACCAGGAACGGCCACCACATCGGCGAGGTGTCGCCGTAGGCCGTGGCCAGCACGTAACCCACCGGGTGCAGCCAGAAGCCCAGCCAGATCAGGCGACAGGCCGCCAGGATCAGAGTCACCACGAGACCGCCGCTGGCGAAGATCAGCCGCGAGGCATTGACGCCCTCGGGGTTGAGCGCCAGGTTGTTCATCTCGCGGAACTCGGCCACCACGGTCCGGGTGCGCCAGCAGGCGGAGCCGCCGGTGCCTTCGAAGAAGTTGAGGCCGTTGGCGTAGTTGTAGGTCAGGTAGTTGACCGTGGCCAGGACCACGCCGATGACCAGCACGGCCCACAGCCAGCGCATGAAGCGTCGCTGTGAGACGCCGCCGGCGTCGGCCAGGCGCATGCCCTCCAAGGTCAGCGAGCCGGCCCACATGGGGAAGTGGAACCGGGCCAGAAAGCCGGACACGTAGAACGCCACCAGGCCGGTCGGTCCGTGGCTCGACATCATCACGCTGTCGGCGCCGAAGGCGTAGAGCACCATGCGCCGCGGATAGCCGTAGGGGTAGATGAACTCCAGCGCCAGGCCGGCCTCGACGCGCAAGCGCAGGTACACGAGCAGGAAGATGAACACCAGCAGCAGGTAGGTGGCGGCGACCCAGCGTGGCACGCCACCCGCGGTGAGGAACCAGGTGCAGTAGAGCAGCGAACCGGCCAGCAGCACCACGGCCACGCGGTAGGGCAACGGCTCGCCCGCGTCGTCGGCCGGCCGGCCGCGGAAGGTGCCGAGCACCTGCCGCCAGTGTCCGCGGAGTGCCCAGAGCAGGACGAGGGCCAGCGCGATGTAGCCGCCGGTGCTCTGCTCCTGGGTGAAGGGGAAGCCCGGCTGATCCCAGCCCATGGCCGTACCGGCGACGGCGAACGCCTTGACCAGCAGATAGGACAACCAGCCGGACAGCAGGATCTCGTTCGGTACCCAGTAGGCAAAGCCGTAGAGCTCCGGCCGGTTGAACATGACCATGCTCTGCAGCGGCGTCCAGGGGCGTTGCAGGCCCTCGGCCCAGACGTAGGTGGGCTTGAACGCCGGCAAGGCATCGACGAAGGCGTGCCCGATGTTGCTGGCGTTGACCAGTCCGGCCACGGCAAACCCGGCCCAGAAGACCGGCGACGGCCACAGCCGCAGGCTGGGATCGGTCAGGGCGAGCGGCAACTGCGTGACCGGGAACATCAGCCGCTCGTGCTCCATCCATGGCCGGCGGATGAGCGCGCAGACCGCGGCCACGCCGGCGTAGAGCATGAACAGGAAGCTGCCCCAGGCCAGCAGCAGGCCGCGCCAGGCCGCCCACGGCACGCCTTGTCCCGGCCGCCCGTCGTACAGCCCCTGCACCACGGCATGGTTCTTCAGCACGTACCAGCCCGGCAGAGCTTCGGCGAGGCGGCGGAACTGGTTGGTCGGCGCGTCGAAGTATGAGAGCACGCTGAAGTAGGGCAGGATGGCGCGGATGCCATAGCTGTTGGTGGTGGCCATGCCGAGACACAGGCCGGCGTAGGCGACCAGCAGCTCAGCGCGAGTGAACCGATAGGGGGCCAGGCGGCCGCGCAGCAGCGCGTTGGCGAGCAGGAGCAACAGCAGGCCGCCGACGGCGGTGACCGGTGGTACGCCCGAGGTGACATAGCGACCGCAGACGAACTCGGAGCTGCGCATCAGCCAGTTGGCGCCGGCCACCATGGCCAGCGCGACGATCATGCTGCGGGCGGTCAGACCCTCGACCCGTCTCACCGGCCTGCCTCCACGAGCGCGCTCAGGTTGTCGCCACCGATGGCTTGCCGCTGGTGACTATCGTCGAGCAGGTTCAGCTTGATCAGCGCGGAGTTCGGCCCCTTCAGCGGCAGGCCGGTGCCGAAGACGAGCTTCTCCGCGCCAAGCTGCTCGATCAGCTTCGGGATGCTGCGCGTGAGCACCGTGGCCATCCGCGAGATGTCGAGGCCGAAGTGCCGCTCACGCCAGAGCGGCTCGGTGGCGAACTCGGTGTGTTCGAGGCCGAGCCCTTCGAGGATGAGGAACCGCGCGGTGGGAAATGGCCGTAGCGCTTGCGCGACGGCCGCGGGCGCGATGTCGTCCGGCATGTCGAGCCAGTGTCGCTGGCGGCGGTCCTCATGCCGGCAGACGAAGCAGAGCAGCAGACCACGCTCCGCCGCCGCGCCGATCAGCCGCTGGGCGTCCGCGTCACCCAAGTCGTAGCGGTGGTAGTTCGGATACAGCCGGACGCCGACGCAGCCGGCCGTGACGCAGGCGTCCAGGTCGCGCTGCCAGCCCGCATAGGTCGGGTTGAGCACGGCCAGCGGCACCAGGCGGTCGCGGTGTGGCGCGAGGTCGGCCAGCAGTTCCTCGTTGCCGCGTTGGCAGTCGCGGTAGCAGATGGCACTCAGGGAGCCGACCAGCGCCCGGTCGATGCCCACCTCATCCAGTCGCTCGAGCAACTGCGCTGCCGTCCGCGTCCGGTGGGCGCGGAACGGCCAGTGACCCAGCGAGGCATTGGCATCGAAGATCATCGCCACACCCTCCGGTCCAGAATGGCCTGCATGTTGCCGCGGTAGATGCGCGCGCGCTCCGCCGCGGTCAGGCGCGCGTCCATGACCTTGCCGACGCCACCTTCCATGGTCATGTCGGTGGCGAACAGGAGGCGGTCGACGCCGAGCAGTTCGACACACCGGTCGACGATGCCGTCGTCGACCACGCTGCCGCTGGTGTCGAGGTAGACGCCCGGCGCCTCGCGCAACTCGCGTAAGGCCCACTCCCAGTCGCCGCCGCCGCCGATGTGGCCCTCGATGAAGATGGCCTCCGGATAGCGCTGCGAGGCGCGGACGAGGTCGCCGGCGTCGGTGATGCGCGGTTGGTCGGAGTAGAGCTTGTTCTGCCAGGGCCGGCCGGCGTGCCAGAGCATCGCGGCGCCGGCCTCGATGGCCAGTTCGTAGAACGGGAACAACACCGGCTCGTCGGCCAGGTACTGGTGGTAGAACTTGAACCCGATGTAGCCGCGGTCGAGGCAGCGCCGGGCCTCCTCCAGGCCCTCGCGGTGGTAGCCCGGGTTGAGGTAGGCGTAGCAGCGGACGCGATCGGGGTAGCGCTGCTGGGTCGCCCAGGCGTCGTCGTTCAGCTCGCGGACGGTCGCCGGGTCGGGGTTGGCGTTGCCGGCCGCGGGGTTCGAGATGCACAGCAGCTCGATGCCGAGCCGGTCGGCGGCCTCGAGGGCATCGTCGTCCGACCAGGCGCCCCAACGGCGACGCGGGCCGCCCAGGTGCATGTGGGCGTCGATCTTCGGTTCGTCGGTCATCGCGCGGCGCTCCCTGCCGAGGGATTCACGCCGGCACGATGCCATCCTCCAGCGACCGCAGGATCGGTTGCAGGCGGTCGTCGAGTGCCGTCCCGAACACGCGTGGGGCCAGTTCGCGGAAGGCCGTGACATAGGAGGCCCGCAACGCCCGATCGGCGTGGGGGTCGCGGCCGATCAGCCGCACGGCCTCGGGTGGTGCCACTTGCAGCGCGCGGCGGACCAGCGAGGCCAGCAGGAGTCGTAGCGCCGTTTCGCCGGTGACGTCGAGCAGGCCGGTGGCGAGAGTCTGTTCGTAGGCGCCGAAGACGGACCGCAACGACTCGCTGGTCAACTGGGACCTCCGACGAGGCGACCGGCTGCCAGTGGCAGGAACAGCCGGAATGTGGTCCCCAGCCCCACCTGGCTCTCGGCCTCGGCTTGGCCGCCGTGCGCGGTCACCGCGCTACGGACCACGGCTCCGCCGAGGCCGGTGCCGCCCTGCTTGCCGTGGGTGTAGAACGGCTCGAACACGCGACTGAGCACCTCCGGTGGCATGCCGCAGCCGGAGTCCGACACCTCGATCACGGCGTAGCCGGGCACCGTCTTGAGCGTGATGGCCACCTCGCCGCCCTCGGGCATGGCGTCGGCGGCGTTCTTCAGCAGGTTCCACACCGCACGCGCCATGATCCGGCGGTCGATGGCCACGCGTGGCTCGACCGGCGCGACCACGTGTACCGTGACCTGTCGCGCGCGCATGGCGGCGTGGTACTGCCGAGCGAGCTCATGGAGCCACGCGGCCAGCGCGGTGTCCACCGGCTCGAGGACGCTGGTATCGGCCATGAAGTCGGTGAACTCGCCGCACATCTCCTCGAGGCGATGTGCGTTCTCGACGATCATCTGGCGGTAGTCGCCCTCGTCGGCTGGAAGCTGCTGGGCGACGTCGCGGATGACCTCCACCGGCCGCCGCACCCGCCCGGCGATGGCGCCGGCCAGGCGGCCGACCAGGGCCAGCTTCTCGCCGAGCAGACGCTCTTCGAACAGGCGCAGGTAGGACAGTGCCAAGGCGCCCTGGTTGGCGAGCAGGGCCAGGCGCTCCACCTCGAGCGGGCCGAACTGCGGCTCCTTCTCGACCAGCAGCAGGCCCTCGGTCTGCGGGCCGAAGCGCAGCGGCAGCGCCAAGCGCGAGTTGTGTCCGCTGTAGGCCCAGACCTCACGCTCGGCCTGCGCGGCATCGAGGCCGAGCAAGGCGTCGGCCCAGGCGGGGAAGTGCGGTGCATCGGGGCCGAACGGACGCCGCAGGAGCAGGTCCGGCGGCTCGGCCAGTAGCACGCCGGCGGCGGCGGCCTCGACGCTGTCGCGCGCCATGCCACTGAGCAGCATGGCCAACTCGCTGCGCGAGCGCGGTCGGTTCAGGTCCTGGCCGGTGGCGTAGACGTCGAGGATGGCGCCGAGCCGGAAGTTCTCCTCGGCCAGGCGCTGCTGCCGCAGAGCCCGTTCCACGGCCATGGTCAGCCGCTCCAGCGGGAAGGGCTTCAACAGGATCGCGTTGAAGCCCGCCCGCATCGCGGTCTGCACCAGTTTGAGGCTGCCGTAGCCGGTGACCAGGACACCCACGAGGTGTGGGTTCTCCTGGCGCAGCCGGGAGAACAGGGTCAGCCCGTCAAGGTCGGGCATGCGGTAGTCGGTGATGACGACGTCGAAGGCGGTGGCGTCACGATTCAGCGCGTCGCGGCCGCGGGTGATCCCGACCGCTTCGTAGCCGGCGAGGCGCAACACCTCAGTCTCGACGTTGACAATCGCCGATTCGTCGTCGATCACCAGAACTCGGCCGAGCTTTGGTTTGATGACCACCTCGTCGCACGTCGTGCTATCCTCCGCCAGCAAGGCCACCGGTTCCTCCCGCCGTGCCGAACGCCCGAACGGCTATTTCACGCCGTTCTTGTTATCGCCCGCTGGGGGGGTATCTTTATCCGAGGCCGGCGCCGGCACCGTAAACGAGAAGACATACTCCTCGCCGAGCGCGGCCCGGTTGTCCGCTTGCACCGCGGCGCTGACCTTGACGGTGTAGGTCTCGCCGGCGCGCCAGGGCGCGGCCGGTTCGAACGAGATCAGGCAGTCGCGGTAGAAGTGCTGCAACTTGCCCTCGACGGCCTGGCCCTTCGAGTCGGTGACCGTCACGGGCGTGCCGCGCTTGAGGACGTCGAGGCGGAGCGGCGTGCTGAAGTAGACATCGACGGCGGCCTTCGGCTCGACGTCCTTGGCGCCCGCCGCCGGCGCGGTGCGGAGGACCGAGACGCCGAAGACCACTGCGACGCGGTCCTTGTCCAGCAAGCCGTTGGCCTTGTTCCATTGCTCGAGTTGCTGGGCCTGTTCCTCGGTCACGTCCATCGAGCCGCCGGTGGGGTCGCCCTTGTGGACCTTCTCGGGCAGCAGCACGATCGGCGCGGCGCCGAGGCGCTTGTTGTCCTGCTTGGCCTCGGCCACCGTCGGCTTGTAGCCGGCGAACCCTTGCTGGTAGCGCGGGCTGTCGGCGAGCTTGTCGGTGGGGTAGAGCAGCCGCCCGTCGGGCGCGAACAGCTTCGGGAACCGACAGCGCTTCAGGTCCAGCTTGCGCGCGTCGATGATGACGCCACTCGGCACGTCGGCGGCGTGCCCAACGGCGGCACACAGCAGCAGCACGACCAACGACTTCCTCATATGTTGACCTCTTCGAGCATGGCCGCGAATTCGGCCTCGCTCAGCACACGGACACCCAGGCTGCGCGCCTTGTCCAGTTTCGATCCGGCGTTGTCGCCGGCTACCACGTAACTCGTCTTGCGGCTGACACTGCCCGCGGACGCGCCGCCGCGTTGCCGCACGGCGGCTTCGGCCTGTTCGCGCGTGAACCGCGTCAAGGCGCCAGTGAACACGAACGTCTGCCCGGCCCAGGCGTCGCTGCTCGCGGCGGTGGTCACCGGCTGCGGCTCAACGCCGGCCGCCAGCAGATCAACGACCAGCGCGCGGTTGTCTTCAGCCGCGAAGTAGGCCGTGAGGGAGGCGGCCGTCGCGGCGCCGACGTCGCGCACGCCCTGCAGTTGCTCTTCGCTGGCTGCCATGACCGCGTCCAAGGTGCCGAACGCCGCCGCGATCGCCGCCGCCGCGGTCTCTCCCACGTGCCGGATGCCCAGCGCGAACAGGAACCGCGCCAACGAGGGTTGCCGCGACGCCTGAATCGACGCTACCGCGTTCGACGCCGAGCGCTCGCCCATCCGTTCCAGCGGCTGAAGTGAGTCGGCCGTCAGGCGGTACAGGTCCGCCGGCTCGGACACCAGGCCGGCGTCCAGCAACGAGGTGATCAACGCCTCGCCGACGCCGTCGATATCCATCGCGCCGCGCGACACGAAGTGCTCCAGGCGGGCCTGCAACTGCGCCGGGCAGCCCGAGCGGTTCGGGCAGCGCCAGATGGCCTCACCTTCGGGCCGCACCAGCGGCGTCTCGCAGGCCGGGCAGCAGGTCGGCAGCCGGTACGCTCGCGCCTCGGCCGGCCGCTGCTCGACGATGGTTCGGACCACCTCCGGAATGATGTCGCCGGCCTTCTGAATCACCACCGTGTCGCCGATGCGCACGTCCTTGCGGTCGACCTCGTCCTGGTTGTGCAATGACGCACGCGCGACCGTGGTGCCGGCGAGGAAGACCGGTTCGAAGACGGCCGTGGGCGTCACCGCGCCGGTGCGCCCGACGCTGGCCTCGATATCGATGACGCGGGTCTCGGCCTGCTCGGCGGGCAGCTTGAACGCAATCGCCCACCGCGGCGAGCGCGACAACTCCCCGAGCTGCCGCTGGAGCGCGAAGGCGTTCACCTTGATCACCACGCCGTCGATATCGCACGGCAGATCATGGCGGCGCTCGGTCCACAGCCGCTGGAAGGCAATCGCCGCCTCGGGACCACAGAGCAGCGCGGCCTCGCTGCTGACGCGGAACCCGGCCGCCCGCAGCCAGCCGAGGAAGCCCCACTGGCTGTCGGGCAACTCGCCGCTGACGGCGCCGTACGTGTAGGCCAGGAAGTCGAGACGCCGCGCGGCGGTGACCCGGCTGTCGAGTTGGCGGAGCGAGCCGGCGGCCGCATTGCGCGGGTTGGCGAACAGCGGCTCGCCGCGTTGCTCGCGCTGCTCGTTCAGGCGCGCGAACTCGCGCTTGGCCAGGTACACCTCGCCGCGGATCTCAATCCGCTCGGGCACCGCGCAACCGGCCCGGAAGGCCAGTGGGAGGCTGCGGATGGTCCGCAGGTTGGCGGTGACATCCTCGCCGTTGGTGCCGTCCCCGCGAGTCGCGCCGCGGACCAGATGCCCGTGCTCATAGGTCAGCGAGACACCGAGACCGTCGATCTTCAGTTCGCCGACGTACTCCACCGGCGGGTCCGCCTCGGTCAACTCCAGCAGCCGACGGACGCGCGCGTCGAACTCGCGCAGTTCGTCATCGTTCATGGCGTTCTGCAGCGACAGCATCGGCGCGCCATGAGCCACACTCTCAAAGGCGGCCAGCGGGCTCGCGCCGACGCGCTGAGTCGGCGAATCGGGCGTGGCCAAGGCCGGCCAGCCGCCCTCCAGCTCCTGCAGGCGGCGTAGCGCCCGGTCGTACTCGGCGTCGCTCATGGTCGGCGCGTCGAGCACGTAGTACCGGTAGTTGGCCTCGTTGAGCTGGGCGGTCAGTTGCGCGGCCTCGTCGCGCACCGCTGGTGGGACATGACCCATGTTCGCGTGGCCTCCTATCGAACCAGACCAATGCGCCGCAGGGCGGCCAGCACGGTCGAGCCGAGGTCCTCGTCGGTCGTGGTGCGCAGGTAGCCCATGCCGCGGCCGACACAGAACCGGCGCAGGTCCTCGCAGTAGGTGGCCGCGTTCTGGCGATAGCGCCGCAACAGGCTGTCGCTGATGGTGACTTCGCGCACCGCGCCCGTTTCGGCGTCGACCAGCTTCAGGTCACCCGTGGCGGCCGGATTGAGTTCGTCGGGGCTGAGCACTTGCACCGCCACGACGTCGAACCCGCGTGTCAACAGGGCGCTCAGCCCACGCTGGTAACCTTGCGGGTCGAGGAAGTCGCTGACCACCACGCAGAGACCGGCTCGGCGGTGCTCGTGCGCGAAGCGGGTCAGCGCCGTGCCCAGATCGGTCTCGCCGTCGGCCGCCAGCCGGTCGAGCCAGTCCAGCACTCGGAAGATGCTACCCCCGCCGCGGACCGGTGGCAAGCCCGGATCGAGGCGCCCGCCGAACGACGCCACGGCGACGCGGTCGAGCCCGGACAGGCCGATGTGCGCCAACGCGGCCACCAGGCGGCGCGCGTGATCGAGCTTGGCCGGCTGCCCGAAGCCCATCGAGCGGCTGCGGTCGATCAGCAGATGGACCCGCAGGTCCTCTTCCTCCACGAACAGCTTGATCAGCAGGCGGTCCAGCCGCCCGGCGATGTTCCAGTCGAGGTAACGCAGGTCGTCGCCTGGCACATAGTCGCGGTAGTCGGCGAATTCCACGCTGACGCCGCGGCGGGTGCTGCGCTTCTCGCCTTTGGTGGCACCGGCGTAGGCCCGCTTGCTGATCAGACTCAGCCGCTCCATGGTGCGGAGCAACTCGGCATCGAGCCAGGTTGGCAGAGCGGTCGGCATGGTGCCAGATTGGCAACCTGGCGGCGTCCACCTTCCCGTGGAAGGGATGCCGCGATCGCCTGCGAACAGCGGCCGCGTGAGGTGGATCGGATGTTCAACCAGGACGACCGCCGACTGATCCGTGACCTGGCCCGACGGGTGGCCGAGGTGGCGGCGGATCCGGTGCAGGCGGCACGCCGCGCCCTGTGGCGCGAGCATAACGCGCTGCGGCCGTGTCGCCCGCTGCTGCTGGTCTTCCCCGAAGGCTCCTGGGCCGAACTGGTGCCGGCCGACAGCCTGCGGGCGCAGGATCCGGCAGCGCAAGGCATCGAGGCCGAACTGCGGCGGCGGCTGTACCAGGCGGAGCACTTCGACTGCGACAACGTGGTCGAGGCCGAGTGGATCGTGCCCAAGGTCATCGGCCAGACCGGTTGGGGCGTGAGCGGCCGGCACCGGCCGAGCCCCGAGGCGCGTGGTGCCTGGGCGTTCGAGCCGGTCATCGAGCAGCCCAGCGACCTGGCCAAGCTGCGCTTTCCAGAGGTCACCTACGACGAAGCGGCCGGTGAACGCAACCTGGCGGCGATGCAGGACCTGTTCGGTGACCTGCTCGAGGTCAAGCTCAAAGGGATCGCGCACGTCTCCTACCATCTGATGAACCAGTGGACCAGCCTGCGTGGCCTGGAGCAGGTGTTCGTCGACATGTACGCCGCGCCGGGCTTCCTGCACGACGCTTTGGGGCATCTGGCCGAGGGCCACCGGCGGCTGCTGGCACAGTACCAGCAACTGGGCCTGCTGAGCCTGAACAACGACAGCACCTACCATTCGTCCGGCGGGGTGGGGTACAGCGACGAGCTGCCGGGTGCTGACTACGACGGCCGGCACGTTCGACCGAGCGACCTGTGGGCGTCGGCCGAGGCGCAGGAGTTGGCGGTGGTGTCGCCCGAACAGCACTATGAGTTCGCGCTGCAGTATGAGATACCGCTGCTGGCGCCGTTCGGTCTGAACGGCTACGGGTGCTGCGAGGACCTGTCGCGCAAACTGACCGAAGTGCTGGCGATACCCAACCTGCGACGCGTGTCGATCGCGCCGTCGGCCGATCTGGCGCGCTCGGCGGCGGGTCTGGGCCGGCGGGCCATCCTGTCGTGGAAGCCGCAGCCGGCCGACCTGGTTGGCGCCTTCGACGAAGACCGCATTCGCGCGTACCTGCGCGGAGCGTTGGAGGCGGCGCGCGACACCGTGCTCGAGATCATCCTGAAGGACACCCACACCTGTGAGCAGAAGCCCGAACGGTTCGACCGTTGGACGCGACTGGCGCGGCAAGAGATCGAGCGGGCGGTGGAGAAGCAGTCATGAAAGTGGTCGCGATTACCGGTGAGCGGCAGGCGTCGTTGGTCGACGTGCCCGATCCGCAGCCGAAAGAGAACTGGGCGCTGGTGAAGATCACCGTGGCGCCGATGTGTACCGAGTACAAGTCGTGGCTCGCCGGCCACCAGGGCGACCACCTGGGCCACGAGGCCGTCGGCGAGGTGGTGGCCGTCGCGCAGCCGGGTCGCGTGAAGCCGGGCGACCGGGTGATCGTCCAGCCGCAGTACCCCTGCGGCGTGTGTCCGCTGTGCGTGGCCGGCGACTACATCCACTGCCAGCACTGCGTGAACTTCGCGGCCTTCACCGGCTCGCCGCACGGCAGTGCCACCTATGCGCAGTACCTCGTGAAGCCCGACTGGCTGCTCTCACCCATCCCCGATGACGTCAGCGACGAGCTGGCCGGCCTGGCCATCTGCGGTCTGGGACCGTCGTTCGGCGCTTTCGACCTGATGGGTGTGAGCGCGTTCGACACGGTGCTGATCACCGGGCTCGGCCCCGTCGGCCTGGGCGGGGTGGTCAACGCACGGTACCGTGGCGCGCGGGTCATTGCCGTGGAGGGCAACGCGTGGCGGGCCGAGCGCGCGCGCGAACTGGGTGCGGAGTTGGTGCTCGATCCGCGCGACGACACCAACCTGCAGCAGATTCTGGACGCCACCGGCGGTCGTGGCGCCGACGCCGGCCTCGACTGCTCCGGCTCGCCGCAGGCGCAGCGCCTGCTGATCGACGCCGCGCGGCGCAAGGGCAAGGTGGCGTTCGTGGGCGTGAGCTTCCACGACACCATCATCCACATCACGCCGGACCTGGTGAACAAGGGCCTCAGCCTGCACGGTGCCTGGCACTACAACCTCAACGCCACCTGGCGCCTGGTGCAGGTGATCCAGCGGCACGCCGGCATCGAGCAGTTGATCAGCCACTGCTACCCGATGTCGCAGGTGCAGCAGGCCTTCGAGACGCTGGCCGAGCAGAACACCGCCAAGGTGATGCTGAAGCCCTGGTCGTGAGCCGCACGGCTCAGCGCTCGCGGATCAGCCCGCCCAGGTCGCGGTCGTAGCGGTACTGCTCGGTGCGTGGCGCGCCGTCGGGTGGTGTGAGGGTCACTGACAGCCGGCCCAGGTCGGCCTGGTCGGTGACCCGCACCACGCCGGCGGGCTGCCAGGTGTCGCCGGTCGAGCCGAGGGCGACCGACACGCCCGCCGCGCCTTCGCGCCGCAGCCGCGCGCGGCGGCCGCCATGCGGCCAGGCCCAGATCACGCCGCTGCCGTCGGGCAGGACGGTCAAGGTGAAGCCGACGCGTCCTTGAGGATCATGGCACTCACAGACCTCGCCGGGCGCAAACTCCTTGGCGGTCAGGCCCTTGCCGGTGTCGATCTGCAGGGAGTTGTGCAGGATCTTGCCGGCGGCATCCAGGCGGAAGTGGGTGGCCTGCGTGCCGAGCCAGCCTGGCCAGCCGAGCATGATGTGGAAGTGCGGCGGGTGGTCGACGTGCCCGTTGGGGAAGTTCGTTTCGAAGCCGTACAGGCGCACGTCGCCGGTGAACCCGAGTTCGGCCGCGTCGGCCAGGCCCATCAGCCGCGCCGCTTCCCGGGCGGCGAACAGGTAGTCGAGTTGCGCCTGGATGGCGACTGCCGGCCACTCGCCGGTGCGGTATGGGCCGGCGCGGCGGGCGAGCCAGTTGTGGAACACCAAGAGGTTGATGTGCCGGCCACTGGGAATGGCCGTGCGCACACCGGTGGGCGGCCCGCCGCGGTGTACCCGGAACCGCCACTCGTCGGCGGCCCGGCTGACCGGGCCGTCGGCGCCGAGTACGCGGCTCACCGCGACGCCCGGCCAGCGCACCACCACCGTGGGCGGTGCCACGCCCTTGCCGTCGGCCTCGAGCGTGAAGTAGTACTCGGCCTCGTTTTGGCCGGTGTGGGCCTCGTCGCTGAGCAGACGCCAGCGCTCGGGCTCGGACACCACGGTGACGGTGGGTCGGGCCGCGGTCGGCCCGACGGCCTCCTTGACCAACTTGGCCCCGACCCGCGTCACGTCCTTGGCCGCGCTGCAGCCCAGCGCCAGGAGCCCGCAGGCGATCACCGCAACTCGTGTCATGCTCCGCTCCGGCGCCAGTGTAGCAGAGCCGCGCCGCGGCAGGAATGCGCGCTGGGCGGCCAATCTGCCGCCAGGGGCAGACCATGCAGCGACCCAACATCCTGATCCTCTACACCGACCAGCAGCGGTGGGACGCCCTTGGGGCCAACGGCAATCCGGACCTCCGCACGCCCCGGCTGGACCAGCTGGCCGCGGAGGGGCTCAACCTCGACCACTGCTTCGTCCAGAGCCCCGTCTGCATGCCCAGCCGCGCCAGCTTCCTGACGGGGCAGTACCCCTCGACGCTTGGTGTGCAACACATGGCCGTGCCCTTGCCGGAGGCCACACTGACGCTGCCGCGGCTGCTGCGGCCGTATGGCTACCGCTGCGCCAACCTGGGCAAGCTGCACTTCCGGCCGCACGCCAACCGGGACCACCGCGTGCCACATCCGGACTACGGCTTCGACCACCTGGAGATCGCCGACGAGCCTGGCGTCTACGAGGATGCCTACCGCGCCTGGGTGCGCCGCGAGGCGCCGTCGCAGCTCGACCACCTCAGCCTGGGCCTGCCGCCGGCCACCGACGTCTGGTACCGCACCATGGGGCTGCACGACACCGTCCGGCATCCGGAAGCCGGTGGTCGCAACGACTGGCTCGGACCGACGGCGTTCGCGGGCGACGAGCGCTACACGCACACGGCGTTCGTGGCCGACCGGACCATCGCGTTCCTGGAGGCCCAGGACGCGCGCCAGCCGTTCCTGGCCATCGCCGGCTTCTACTCGCCGCACGCGCCGTGGGTGGCGCCGCAACGCTACCTGGACCGGTACGACCCGGAGCAGTTGAGCCTGCCGACCTTCCCGCCCGAGGTGGACCGACGCCGCGGCGACGGCTTCAGCGACGCGCGGCTGCGCGCGGCGCGGCAGGGCTACTACGCCATGGTCAGTGAGGTCGACCACCACGTTGGCCGCATTCTCGACCAACTGGCGGCGCGGGGCCTGGCCGGCAACACCGTGGTGGTGTTCACCTCGGACCACGGCGAATGGCTGGGCGAGCACCTCAAGTGGGGCAAAGGCTACTGCGGCGAGGAGGCGGTGCAGCGCGTGCCGCTGATCGTGCGCTGGCCGGCCGGCCTGGCGGCGCCCGGTCGGACGATCGAGCACATCTGCGAGGCGGTCGACGTGCTGCCGACCTTGCTGGACTGCGCGGGCATCCAGGTGCCGCCGCAGGTGCAGGGCCGGGCCTTCACGCACTGGCTGCGCGGCGACGCCGCACCGACGCGCGACTCCGCGGTCCTGGAACACACCGGCTGGCGCACGCTACGGACCGCCTCGCACCGCTATGTGATGCACACGGACGGCCGTGAGAGCCTGTTCGACCTGCGCCAGCCCTGGGGCGAATACCGCGACCTTGCCGGCGACCCGGCCGGTGCCGGCGACCTGGCGGCGCATCGGCACCAGTTGTTGTGCCGACTGCTGGAGATGGAGCAGCCGCTGCCGCGGACCTGGCCCTACTGAGCCGCGAGCGTCAGCGCGCGAGAACGCGGACCAGTTCGAGTGTCGCCTTGACCGGGAACTCTTGGCGGAAGCGCCCGTTGTTGGTGACGCTGACCGGCCGGCCGTCGATGGTCAGCGTGTGGCCCTTGGCCACGCGACCGGAGACCGGCAGCGGCGACCGGCTGTCGCGGTCCAGTAGACGCTCCAGCACCAGCGCGGCCTCGCCACGAGTCAGGTTCTGGTTCGGCAGGAAGCGGTTGTCCACGTAGCCGACCAGAAGCCGACCTTCGGCGGTGCCGCCGTTGGTGGTGGCCACGGCCACATAGCCCACCGCCCACCGCGGGATGCTGGCCGCGTCGCTGAAGCCGAGGGCCTCGTTGCAGCGCTGCTCGGCCTCGGGTCCCAGCCCCGCGGCGCGCACCACCAGCACCGTGTTCTCGACGCGGCGGATCGGCACGTTCGGGTTGAAGCGGCCGCCGGGATAGCCTTGCACCAGGCCGTCCTTCTCGGCTTTGGCCACGTACGGGTGGAACCAGGCGCCCGTCGGCACGTCGGCGAAGCTGCTGGTCAGGTTGTCCGGCAGCGGGCGTACCGTGACCACGTGGATGGTGCCATCGAGCGTCTGCTCGACGCCTTCCGCGTCGATGCCGCTGATCTGGTAGCGGTAGACGCCGAGGCCCACCGGCTGCTTCGCGGCGTCGGTGCCATCCCAGACGAACTGGTGGTGCCCGGCGGGCAGTTGCCAACCGTCGGCCAGGCTGCGCACGAGGCTGCCGCGGCTGTTCTCGATGACGACGCGCAGCTTGGCCGGCCGACTGAGCGCGATGGTGACGCTGGCCTTGTCGCGGAGGCCGGCGAGTTGCCGCACGGCCACGACCATCTTGGTCGCTTCGGCGCGGGTGACGTTGCTGTTCGGCCGGAACGTGCCGTCGGGGAAGCCCTTGACCACGCCGAGGCCTTCGAGCCGCTCGACGACGCGCTGGCCGGGCTGCGCACCGGCGTCGATCAGCGGGGTGCCACCGGGCAGGCGCGCGGCGATGACATCGGGGATGGCGAACGCGGCCATCAGCGGCGGCGGCACCACCTCGGTGGTGACCGCCGAGCTCTCGCGCGGACGCTCCATGCCGGCCGACTGCACCTGCGCCTTGGACTCGACGCGTGTGCCCGGTGCCGCGTCGGTCAGCCGCGCGCGGAACGAGAACGAGGTCTGCTCGTTGGCCGCCAGCAGGGGCACCCGCCACTGCACCTGACCCAGCGCCGAGTCCCAGGCGCCGGCCGGCTGCGGGCCGGGCGGCACCAGTTCGAGCCCGGCGGTGACGCGGGCCTGGACGACAATCTGCGACTCGTTGCCCGGGCCGAGGTTGCGGCAGGAGACGGTGTAGGTGACCACGTCGTCGGGCACGGCCCGCACCTTGTCGACCTGGGTCCGGACGTCGAGGCCAGCCAGCGGGCGCAGCCCAGCGGGAGCCGTCCAGCCCGCGCCGCACACCGCCAACAGCAACGTCAGGAGCCAAGTCCGCATCGGTTCACCTCCAACCATGCAACAAGTCGCGCGCAACCTTGTCGAATCAATCGGGTAAGTATAGGCTTGTCGCCGACGCCGCGTCAACCGCGGGCGTCGGAGTCAGGCATGGTCCCGCTGGTTGCTCCGGTCGATGTGCCCGCCCTGGTGTGCCACTGGCAGTTCCAGGAACCGCCGGGCGAGGACCGCGTGGCGGCGGGTCCGTGTCCGTATCGGCTGCACGAACAGGCCGGGCCCATCGAGCGGGTGGAGGGTGGGGTGTTCGGCCCGTACGCGCTGCGCCTGCGCGAGGGCCAGTGGCTCAACCTGCCGCGGGCCGAGTGTCCCGCGCTCAACTTCCACGGGCCGCGCTCGCAGGTCACCGTCGTGGCCTGGCTCAAACGTCACCGCACCAAGGGCAACCACTGCGAAGCGGTGGCCGGGATGTGGAACGAGACGCGCCGGCTGCGGCAGTACTGTCTGTTCCTGAACCTGGGCATCTGGCGGAGCGCCAATCAGGTCTGCGCGCACGTGTCGTCTGTCGGCGGGCCGACGCCGGGCTACAAATACTGCATGGATGCGGCCATCGGCCTGACCCCGGTGACGCTCGACACCTGGCACTGCGTGGCCATCAGCTACGACGGCACCTTGGCGCGCGCCTATCTGGACGGCCGTCTCGACTCGCGCGGCGACCGCAACCCGTACCGGTACGAGGGCGGCCTGTTCGACGGCGGCGCCGACGGCGCCGACTTCACCGTCGGCGCCGTGCATCGCTCCAACGAGATGGGCAACTACTTCGCTGGTGTGCTCGGCGGTCTCGCAGTCTGGGAGCGGGCGCTGCGTGACGAGGAGATCGCCCGGTTGGCGGGTGTGCCGCCGCCCGGCTAAGTAGCCGCTCGGAGATCCTGTCCGGTAGGGACGGGGCCTGGTGCCCGCCCTGTCACTGCCCGGTTGGCGCTTGGTGGCCCGCAGCCGGGCGACCCAAGGGTCGCCCCTACGGGACAACCTCACCGGCAGGCTGCTTAGTGTCCGCGCCAGGTCTCCAGCACCACCGGCACGACGCCGTCGTGCCCGTCGCCGGGGCGCTCCCAGCGCAGGCTCAGCAACCGCCGTCGCAGCCGGAGTCGGCGGGCCGCCGCCAGGAACAGAGACTCGTCTTCCGCCAGCGCCGCGCTGCCCCGGCGGGCGTTGCTTGCGGCTGTGAGAACCACCAACACCACCAACAGCACCCAGGTCCACATCGCACACCGTCCTGTAAGCACGCCAGCCTTGCGGCCACAACTACCGTTAGGCAGCGACTCCACTGCATCACGGGCCGCTGCTGCGGGTAGGACGCCGCCGCATGCTGGCCGGGCTGACGGGGGCGTTAACGGCCCATGGCGAGGGGCTGACGGCCTGGGCCGACGTAGGAAGGCGCCAGCCCGTGGACAATCCGGTGGTGGGCGCTGCCGCGGCGGCGCCGCCGGAGTGCTGTCGATGGGGTGTGTTGACCATGGGCGGTGGCTGTTCGCCAGCGCCGGCGTACGCGAGGTCACCGTGGCGGTGCCGTTGGAGCTTGACGTCGCGGCCGACCTGGCCCTCGAACGGCTGGCTCGCGTGGCCGCCGATGAGCTGGGCGTGGCCGTCACCGTGGCGCCCGACGCGCCGCAGCCGGCTGTCCGCGTCATCCAGTGCGGACCGGCCATGGCGGGGGCGGCGTCGGCGGCCCCGGTGCCAACCGCGGCTGACGGGCGGTTGGTGGCCCTGGCCGGACTCGCCGAGGCGGTGCGCGAGCAGAGCTTCTCCGCCACTACCGCGACCGACGGCGGAGTCGTGTTGGCCGCCGACCACGGCCTCGGGTTGCGCAACGCGCTGCTCACGCTGGCCGACCGGTTATACCGTGATGGCCAGGGCAACGTGGTGATCGACCCCTTCGAGGGCGTACACCAGCCGGCCTTCGTGGCCCGCCACCTGAAGACCGACGCGCTGAACGCCGGGCCGTTCCGGGCGGCGCTCGAGTACTGGGACGCGAGCAGCGCGGCCGGTGTCGAGGCGTTCGCCGACTGGCTCGCCTCGTTCCGCATCACCGACTACGACCTGCTCGCCTTCATGCGCGGGTGGGGCGCCACCTACGCCTCCGAGCGGTACCCCGACTTGGCCGACCCACAGCATCCGAACCCGCAATGGGAGTACTACCCGCGCCTGATCGACCGGCTGCACGCCTGGGGACTGCGCGTCTGGGCGGCCGACCTCTACCTCGCCTCGGGCTACACCATGGAGGTCGGCACGGTGCCCGAGATGGCCTCGCCGGCCGCCGACCTGAGCCGCCTGCTGCCGTTCCGCGCCGGCACGGGCTCGTTCCACGACATTCTGACCCATCCGGACGCCATCGTCTGCCTCGCCAACCCGCGTGCCGGCCGGTACTACGCCGACCTCGTCGACGAGCTGTTGGCCCGCTATCCGACGTTGGACGGGCTCAACTTCCACATCGGCCATGCTTTTCCGCACAAGCTCTGCCGCTGTGGCGAGTGCCGCAACCTGGCGGGCAACCGCCGTGGCGTGCTGCGTTGCTTCCGGCAGGCGTACGAAGCGGCGCTGGCCCGCCGGCCACACATCCGTGTGACCGCCGCGTACAAGATGTTCGGCGACGCGACCCGCGAGGTGGTCGAGCACTGGAGCGAGTTCGCCAACCTGGAGTTGTTCTGCTGGCTGCGCTGGTCGGGCAACCTGATGCTGGAGCACACCGACGCGCCGGTGACCTGTGGGCACGAGGACGGCGGCGGTGGGCTGGAGGCCAACCACGACCCGCGCAAGACCATCCGCCAGATTCGCGACTACTTCCGCGACTACGAGCCGTGGCTGCAGACCTACGTCCAGGTGGCGCGCCGCAGCGGACTGACCTCGATGTCGTGGGAGCCCGCGCTGCAGCGGGAGTTGGAGCACCTGTTGTTCTGCTACTCACAGCTCACCTGGGAGCCGGATCTCGACTGGGCCGCACTCGCGCGGCGATACGTCATCCGCTCGGAGCGGCGCGACGATGCGGCCCTGACCGAGGGTTACCGCCTGGCCCTGGAGGCCAACGCGTTGGTCTCGCAGTGGGGCGCCTCGCCCTACGACACCATCTCACAGCGAGTCATCCAGATCCCGGCCCAACTCGGCACCGCCGCGGTTCAGGAGCGCTTGGCGGCGCTGGGTGACCTGCTGGGGCGCGAGGGCTGGTTGTCGGCGGAGCACGCTGACCCGCCGGTCGCCTTCGACCTGCGGCGCTCCCTGGTCAAGTCCTGGCGCCGCATGGCCGCCGGCGAGGTGCTGGGCATGTGGCATTAGGAGGCGCGGCCGTCAGGTGGCCAACTGAAGCGACTGCCGCGCAGCCGCTCGGAACCGACGGCAGTTCAAGACCGCCTGCTCGGCGTCCTGCCAACTGACCGTGCCGCCTGGGTAACGGCGGCTGACAGCAAAGTCGACCAGGAAGTCGAGTTCGGCCCGGTATGACTCCCACGCAGGCTCGACTGCCACCACCAAGTCCAGCAGCAGCGACAGATCATGGGTCCGCGGGACTGACAGTTGAGCTACCTGCAGGCGTGCTTTCAGGTACTTCTCGGCGCACTGCTGGGCGTGGAACCCGATGACGCCGGCTATCTGGGCGTCGAGGGTGCCAAGGAGGTGCTCGCAGGCCGACGCGTCTGCCTCCGCCATCTCAACCCACTCGCGCGCCCACGGGTCCATAGAGCACCTTCCCCTGATGCATGACTTCGGTCAGGAAAGGGTCACCCAGCGCGAGTCGGTGCCGGACCTCGTCGGGTGTGTGCAGCACGACGTCGATGGCATACCCGGGATGCAGGAGCGTCCGGATCGCACCGGCCTGGGCGGCGCGTGAGCCTTCGAACGGCATGACCACCAACAGGTCGACATCCGCACCCGAACGTGCCTCGCCGCGGGCGTACGAGCCGAACAGGATGACCTGCTCAGCGGCGAAGCGCACGCCGATCTGGCGCCCCAGTTCCTCGATCTGCGCCATGGCAACCATGGGCCACCTCCGCGGCGTCGGGCCGTCAGCTATTGTACAACACCGCCTCGTCGCTTCGCCAAAGGGCTCAAGGCGCGCAGAACAGCCCGACCATCGTCTTGGCGTCGCGGATCTCGCCTCGCCGCGCCATGGCGCGGGCTTCCGCCAGCGGCAGCAGCACCGGCTCGATCTGCTCGTCCTCATCTGGTTCGCCGGTGGCGCCCGGGGCCAGGCCGGTGGCCAGGAAGCAGTGGATCAGCTCGTCGGTGAAGCCGGGCGTGGTGTAGAAGCTGGTCAGCAGGCGCCACTCGCGCGCGCTGTAGCCGGTCTCCTCGGCCAACTCGCGGCGGGCGGCGTCCACCAGGCTCTCGCCGGCGTGATCGAGCGTGCCCGCCGGCAGTTCGAGCAGCTCGCAGCCTGGCGCGTAGCGGTGCTGGCGGATCATCAGCACGCGGCCATCGTCGAACACCGGCACGATCAGCACCGCGCCGGGGTGGCGGATGACCTCGCGGACGCTCTCACGCCCGTCGTCCAGGCGCACCCGATCGACATCCAGCTTGACCACGCGGCCATCGTACTTGCGCTCCGAAGCGATACGCTGCTCACCCATGCGACGGTCCTCATCGGTCCAGTGTAGCACCTGGCCCGCGTGCGGTCGGGCGACGAGCCACCGGTCAGAGGCGGCCGGTGAGCCCATAGAACAGCCAGGCCGCGCCCTCGTAGCTGATCTCCTTCATCGCCTCGAAGCGCTGAATCGGCGTGCGCAGGCAGAAGCGATCGTAGTTGGAGGTGACCGCCGGTGTCACGGTGGCCTCGAGGCCGGCCGCGCGGAAGGTGGCGCGGGCGCGCCGGGTGTGCCCGGGTGAGGTCACCACGAGCACCCGCCGCCAACCGTAGCGGGCGGCCATGCGGCGGACGGACAGCGCCTCGGTGTAGGTGGTCATGCGCCGGACCGGCACGGCCTCGAACGGCACGATGCCGGTCAGGTCGGCGTGCAGGTCCGCAAGTAGTTGCGGGGCCAGTTGGTCAAACCGGTTGTCCGGGCTGGCCGGATCGGCGGTGAACACGATCCGCGGCGCGACGCCGCGGCGGAGCAGTCGCATCCCGGTCAAGAGGCGGTCGAGCGAGTTGGTGCTCAGCGACTGGCAGCGGTTGTTGGCGCTGAGCACCACGATCACGTCGGCCGGCGCCAGTCCGTCGTCGGCCACCAGGCGGTTCATCACCACCGCCGGCACGGGAGTCAGGCCGACGGCCGCGATCATCAGCGACCACAGGCCGGCGAATACCCAGGCGGCCTGGCGCCACCAGGTGGAGCCCAGCATGGCCGCCGCGAAGCCCACCATGGCCAAGGGGACGGAGACCTCGGCCAGGAGCCACGGCAGGCGAACGCCGGCCAACCAGCCGGTGGCCGCCACCAACAGCGCCAAGACCGTCGCTTTGGCCAGGAGCCGCGTCCGCCCAGAGATCATGTCCGCTCTCCGCGGCAGCTAGAGACGACCGACAGCGTGGTAATAGAGCTGCGCTGCACACTCGTACGCGACTGACCGGAACACCTCGAACCGAATCCACGGATGGGTCAGCCGGCTGCCCGGCCCGGTGACCGGCAGACACGGCGTGACGGCCGCGTCGAGGCCGTTCCGACGGAACATGGCCTTCGCGCGCCGGGTGTGACACGGCGAGGTGACCACCAACACTCGCCGCCAGCCGCGCGCCTCGGCCATCTGGCGGATCGACCGGGCTTCCCACCAGGTGGTGATGCGCACGCCGTCGACCGCCTCGAACGGGACCACGCCGCTGGTATCGGCGTGCAGCGCCGCCAGCAGCTCGGGTGCCAGGCGGTGGAACTGGTTGTCCGGCCGCCCGGGGTCACCGGTGAAGACGATGTTCGGGGCCACGCCGCGCCGTAGCAGGCGCATGCCGGCCAACATCCGGTAGAGCGCGGCCGAGCCGATGGTCTCGCCCTGCGTGTTGGTGCTCAGCACCACGATCACGTCGGACGGCACCGGGCCGTCGTCCTCGGCGATGCGCCGCTGGAGCGTCTCGGCCAGGTCGGTGTAGGCGATGGTCAGGAGCAGTAACGACCATAGGCCGACCAGCAGCCAAGTGGCCCGACGAAGCGAAGGCGGCCCTGACATCAGGGCCGCCAGAGTGACCGCCGCCAGCAGCGGCGTGTAGATCGCCAGCCGCCACGGCGGGTAGATACCCACGGCCATGGCCGTGCCGCCCAACAGGACACCGACCACCACCGCCTTGGCCAGCACCCGCCAGCGCGGGTCCGGGCCGAACAGCAAGTGGCGTACGCCCATGTCAGGCTCCGAGGCCGGCTCCCGAGCGGATGCCGCGCTGGGCCTCGATCTTCTCCTGATAGCCGCTGGCGTAGTAGGTGCGCAGCGGTTCGGGATCGATGCCCATCTCCTCGCGCACCTGCGCCAGCAGCGGCCGGACGTCGGTGTCGTAGGCGTCCTGCAGGACCATTTCGGCGGCCTGCACATCGCCTTCGGCGCGGGCCGCGGCCAACTCGCTGCGGTCGACCAGCAGCGCCTTGGCGTAGGCCGACTGGATGCTCATCACCGTCTGGATCATCGCCGGGATCTTCAGCTTCGTGTTGTGCGCCTGGTCGATCATGTACTCGACGTGATCGTTCAGGCTGGGATCATCCTCGGCCGCGGCCAGCTCCGTGTAGATGAGGAACAGCTCGTACGGGTTGACGGCTCCGGCGGTCAGGTCGTCGTCGGCGTACTTGCGGTTGTTGAAGTGGAAACCGCCGAGCATGTGCTCATCGAGCAGCGTGGCGACGATGTGCTCGATGTTGACGCCTTGGGCATGGTGGCCCAGGTCCACCAGCACCTTCGCCTGCGGGCCGACATGCCGGCAGAGCAGCAGCGACTGGCCCCAGTCGCAGAGGTCGGTGTGGTAGAAGGACGGCTCGAACAGCTTGTACTCAATCAGCATGGTCATGTCGGCCGGCATGGCCTGATAGACCTGCTTCATGGTGTCCTGCAAGCGGTGCTTCCGGTCGATGAAGCTGTCCTGCCCCGGGTAGTCGGTGCCGTCGGCCAGCCAGAAGCTGAGCACGCTGCTGTCGACCGCCTTGGCCACTTCGATACAGAACAGGCTGTGATCGACCGCCTTCTGGCGGACGTCGGCAAACGGGCTGCAGAAGCTGCCCAGCTTGTACTCCTGGTCCTGGAAGACGTTCGGGTTGATGCTGCCGATGGTGACGCCGGCCGCGGCGGCGGCTTCCGGCACGGTCTCCAGCGCCTGCGCGTCGGGCAGGTCCCACAGCACGTGCATGGCCACGGTCGGGGCCACACCGGTGAACCGGTGGACCTGACCGGCATCCGCCAGCTTCTCGGCGATCGTGATGGCCGCGCCGTCCTGTTTGAAGCTGCCGAAGCGGGTGCCGCTGTCGGCATAGCCCCAGCTCGGCGTCTCGATGCGCTGAGCTTTGAGGCGGGCTTTGATGGCCTCGATGTCACCGCCGCGGGCGGCAACCCGGTCGGCCAGAGCGGCATAGGCGTCGTAAGAGCTGGACATGGGTGTTGCAGGACCTCCGTCTGCAGGCTTGCCGCGGAGTCTAGCACCGCACTCGCCGGCCCGTCAACGCCGCGCCGCGCGGAGTCCCCGGCAAACTGGTTGTAGTCTCCAGGCTGGTGCGGGACCTCGCGAGGAGTCGGCCGTATGGACGCACCGCCCTTGGCTACGGAGTTGCGCTACACCGCCAGTCACCTGTGGGTGCGGGACGAGGGTGGCGTGGCGATGGTCGGCCTGACCACGTTCGGCCAGGAGCGGCACGGCCGCGTCTTCTGCGTTGGGCTGCCGGCCATGGGCGCGCCGCTGGCCTTCGGCCTGCCATTCGGCTACCTGCAATCGGCCGCGTTCGGTCTGACGCAGTTGTACCCGCCCGTGCAAGGCGAGGTCGTGGCCATCAACGAGGCGCTCTGGATCGACCCGGGTCTGGTCAACGACGACCCCTACGACCGCGGCTGGCTGGTGGCCATTCGCATGACCAACGCCGCGGAGTTGGTCGACCTGAGCGATGCCGCGACCTACGAGGCGTGGCTGGCCGCGGGTGCGGCGAGGCCCAGCGCGGCGCTGCCAGCCGGCTGGCAGGATCGCGACGAGCCCGCGTTCGTGATCGATGACCGGCGGCGCGTGCTGGACTGCAACCATGCCGCCGAACGGCTGATCGGGCTGAGTTCCGCGGAACTGCAGCACGGCCCCATCTGCGCCGAGTTGTTCGGCTGCCGCCACGCCGATGCCGGCGGCAGGCCGCTCGACCGGTCGGGGTGTCCCGGGCTGTGTGCGCTGATGAACCTGCAACCGGTCTCCGATGTGCGCTATGTGGTGACCGACGCCGCCGGGGTGGCGACGGTGGTCAGTGCCAGCTATCAGCCGCTGGCCGAGCCCGGCCAGCCCCGGCGGGCGCTGGTCGTGCTGCGGCGCGAAGGCTGACTGGGTCGAACGCGAGGCGATCATGTTCATTGACATCCACGGGCATGTACTGCTGTACCCGACGGTGCTCCGCGGCGGGCAGCCGACGATGTGCCATCCCGAGCAACTGCTGGCGCGGCACGATGCCGTCGGGATCGGGCGCGGCGTGCTGCTGCCGCTGGTCCATGTCGAGTGCAACTACGCGACGCAATCGAACGAGGAGGTGCTGGCCATCGCCGCGGCGCATCCCGGGCGGTTCATCCCGTTCTGCAACCTCGACCCGCGCATGATGACCAACTCGGCCGACGCCCCGCTCGGCGACCTGCTGCGGCACTACCGCGACCAGGGCTGCCGCGGCGTCGGCGAGATCTGCGCTAATCTGCCCTTTGCCGATCCGCTGGTGCAGAACCTCTTCCGCCACGTGCAGGAGGTCGGTCTGCCGCTCACGTTCCATGTGGCGCACCGCCTGGGCAGCGTCTATGGCCTCTACGACGAGCCCGGCCTGCCGCAGTTCGAGGCCTGCCTGCAGGCGTACCCGAAGCTGCGCTTCCTGGCCCACTCGCAGTCGTTCTGGGCCGAGATGGCGCCGCTGCAGAACCCGCACGACCGGGCCGGCTACCCGGCCTACCCGATCACGGCGGAAGGCGTGGTGCCGCGGCTGTTCCGGCGCTATGCCAACCTGTACGGCGACTTGTCGGCGGGCAGTGGGCACAACGCGCTGGCGCGTGACCTGGACTACGCCGTCCGCTTCCTCGACGAATTCCAGGACCGGCTGTTGTTCGGTACCGACATCTGTGCGCCCAACACGCCGACGCCGTTGGTCGACACGCTGCTGAAGCTGCGCGCCGAAGGGCGGATCAGCGAGGTCGTGTTCCAGAAGGTGGCGCGTGAGAACGCGGTGAAGCTGCTGTCGCTCGACTGACCGCAGGAGGACTGGGCCGGCGCGCGTCGCAGCAGTAGTGGGCGACAAGCGAGGACGGTGGCCAATGCGGTGGTTGGTACGCGGTGACGTCGACGGGTTCTTCGGGCTGGCGCTGGACAACCTGGTTCAGCTCCTGCTGATCGACACGCTGTGCCGCACGGTGCTCGGGTTCCCCAACGAGCTACTCTACGGCCGGATTCTGCCCGGCGCGGCGATGTCGCTCGTCGTGGGCAACCTGTTCTATGCCTGGCAGGCCAAGCAGTTGGCCGACCGCGAAGGCCGCGACGACGTCTGCGCCCTGCCGTACGGCATCAACACGCCCTCGGTGGTGGCCTACGTGTTCCTGGTCATGCTGCCGGCCAAGCTGGCGGCGCAGGCCGCGGGCCATCCCGACCCGGCGCGGGCCGCCTGGCAGGCCGGCCTGTTCGCCTGCCTCGGTTCCGGGCTGATCGAGTTCGGCGGCGCGTTCGTCGCCGAGCGGGTCCGCCAGGCCACCCCGCGCGCGGCGCTGCTGTCGACGCTGTCCGGCATCGGCTTGACCTTCATCGCCTTCACCTTCGCCTACCGGACCTTCGCCCGGCCGGTGGTCGGCTTGACCACGCTGGCCGTGGTCATGCTGACCTACTTCGGGCGCGTCCGCTTCCGCGGCGGCTTGCCTGGCGGCCTGGTGGCCTTGCTGGTCGGCACCGTGCTGGCCTGGCTGACCGGCATCAGCGCCGGCGGGCCGCCACCGCCCAGCCTGGGCTGGCACCTGCCGGTGCCTTCGGTGACGGCGATGTTCGCCATCGACTGGGGGCAGTTCTGGGCCTACGCGTCGGTCATCGTGCCGATGGGCCTGTTCAACGTGATTGGCTCACTCCAGAACATCGAGTCGGCCGAGGCAGCCGGCGATCGATTCGCCACCCGGCCGTCGCTGGCGATGAATGGTATCGGGTCGTCCTGCGGCGCTCTGTTCGGGTCGTGCTTCCCGACCACCATCTACATCGGCCATCCCGGGTGGAAGGGACTCGGCGCCCGGGCTGGCTACTCGGTGCTGAGCGGCGTCTTCTTCACGTTCCTGGGCCTGACCGGCGCCTTGGCGCACGTGGCGTACATCGTGCCGATGGATGCCGGCATGGCGATTGTGCTGTGGATCGCCGTGGTCATCACCGCCCAGGCGTTCACGGCGACTCCCCCGGCGCACGCGCCGGCGGTGGTACTGGGCATTCTGCCCGGTGTCGGCGCCTGGGGCGCGCTGCTGATCAAGACCGCGCTACGCACCGCGGGGTACGGCACGCTGCAGCAGCCGTTTGGCGAGGGCCTGGTGGCGAAGTTCCAGGCCGCGGACACCTGGATCCACGGCGCGTTTGCCCTCGAGCAGGGCTTCATCTTCTGCGCCATGACGCTCAGTGCCGCCACCGTGGCGGTCATCGAGCGACGGTTCACGCAGGCGGCGGCGTGGACCGGCCTGGCGGCGTTGCTTTCGGCCGCTGGCCTGATGCACAACTACCAGTGGACGGTCGCCGACACGGTGTTCCGACTCGGGCCGGCCCGCGAATTCGTCGTCGCCTACGCGCTGATGAGCGTCGTCTTCTGCTCGGCGCGGTGGCTCACGCGGCCGGACGACGCCGGCGGACATGGCTGATGACCGGGGCCACGGGACCTTGACGCCGACGATTGTCATGTCTATGATTTGACCACCTAACTGTTAGGCATCCGAAGTGATTGACGAGTATTCGCTCGAGGACTGTAGCCGCGAGCTTCTCCGGTGCGTCCGGATGGTCATGCGGTACGTACGTGAGGAGCGGCGCGAGCAGCTTCGTGGCCAGGTCACCACCGGGCAGTTCATGACGCTGCTGACGGTTCGGGATCTGCCCGGCACGTCGTTGTCCCAGCTTGCCGAGCAGATGGGTCTGAGCTTGTCGGCGTGTTCGGAAATGGTCGACTCACTGGTCCAGCGGGACTTGCTGTTGCGCGAGAGCGACCCGAAGGACCGGCGGCGCATGGCGCTCCGGCTGACCAGTGGTGGCGCCAATGTGCTGACGGCTCATCACGAGGCGGCGCGGGCCAGGTTGGCGCTCTGTTTGGAACGGCTGTCAGCCGACGAGCTCGGCGTCGTGTCGACGGCGGTGCAGTCACTGACCGCCGCGCTGCAGGCCGATGAGCCGAACTGAACCGGCGCCCCGGCGTGGCTGGGAGCCAGGATGGTGAAGCCGTGGTAAGACTGATCAGCTTGCTGCTGGTACTGGGCGCCGCCAAGGGGCCCTTGCCACCCGATCAGCCGGCGCTGCCGCCCGGGCTGCTCGGGCCGGCGGGTAGCGCCGCCCCGGCCCCGGCCACCGACGGCATTCCGCCGCTCCTGCTGACCTTCGGCGACGCCATGCGGCTGGGACTGATCCGCGATCGGTTGGTCCGGATCGGCCACCTCGACGCCATCACGGCTCGCGCGCAGGTCACCGCCGCCACCGCGGTCTACCAGCCGTCGCTGGGGCTGAAGGGCACCTACAACCGCTACAACACCACCAGTCAGGGCTCGCAGCAGAACGCCGTCGGTGGCCGCGAAGCCAGCACCTTCTACCTGCACGTGGAGCAACTGCTGTTCGACACGGCCCAGGGCCTGTTCAGCATCTACCAGGCGCGGCAGGCGGCCAAGGCCGTCGAGTACACCGAGATCGATACCCAGCTCACCGCGGCGCAGCGCATCGCCACCGATTTCTACGAGGTGGTGCGACAGCAGCACCTGGAGAAGCTGGATCAGGAACTGCTGGTGCAGGCGCAATGGCAGTTGGAGCAGGCCAAGGCCAAGCTGGCCACCGGCACCGGCACCAAGCTCGACCAGACGCGCACCGAGGTGGCGGTGAAGAACGCCGCCGTCAACCTGGCCGCGGTGAGCAACAAGCGGCGCAACGCGCTGGCCAAGCTGCGCTATGACCTGGTGCTGCCGGCCGGCCAGCCGCTGGAGATCAGCGACAGCGACGAGATTGCGCCGGTGGAGACCGACCTCAACACCTCGCTGCGCGAGGCCCTGCGCCAGCGCCCGGCGATCCAGGCGGCGGCGGCCAATCTGCGGGCCAAGGGCCATGCGCTGACGGCTGCCAGCATCGCGCGCTTCGTCAGCCTGAAGGTCACCGGCAGCTACGATATCTACCTGCAGTCCAGCGCCGGCATCCAGAACCAGTATCTGCTCGGGGCCACGGTCAGCATCCCCCTGTGGGACGGGCAGACCGGGCGCATGAACGAGACCATCGCCGTCCAGGCGGTGGCGCGGGCGCGTGAGCAGTACTTCCAGCAGTTGGAACAGGCCGCGCTGGCCGTCGAGCAGTCGCACCTGAACTGGGACGACGCGGTGCAGCGGCTGGCCGCGGCCGATGAAGCGGTGCGATTGGCCACCGACAGCCTGCGGCAGACCGAAGAGAGCTACGGTCGCGGGGTGGCCAGTATGCTGGACATCACCGATGCCCGCGCCGCCTACGCGCAAGCGCAATCCAACCGCATTCAGGCCAAGATCGACCGCGATCTGGCCGCCGTCAGTCTACGCCTCGCCGTGGGTCGGTTCCCGCTGGCGAAGTCCGGCCAAGGAGAGAGCCGATGAGGGTTGCTCGCAGAGCACTGCTCGGTGTGCTGGGCCTGTTGGCCGCCGGCCTGTTGGTGGCCGGCTGCGGCCAGAGCGGCAGCAAGAACGCGAAGACCGAGAAGCCCGAGACCATCAAGGTGACTCGCGGCGACGTGCGCGCGACGGTGGTCGCCTCCGGCACGATCCAGGCCGAGACCTCGGTCGATGTGAAGTCCAATGCCGGCGGCGAGGTGACCAGTCTGCTGGTGGATGTCGGCGACGTGGTGAAGAAGGGCGACCTGCTGGCCACGATCGACCCGTCCGACTCGCAGACCTCGGTGCTGACCAGCAGCTCGGACCTGCAGGCCGCGCGGGCCACGGTGGCCCAGGCGCGAGCTGCGGCCAAGCAGGAGCAGCTCAGTCAGCCCGGCCGCGAACGCGAAGCCGAGGCCAGCATACACAACATCCGCGCCAAGCTACGCGAGACCGAGACCAGCCTCGACCTGCAACGCCAGAGCAGCCGCATCGACGTGGCCAACGCCACGGCGGCGGCGCGGGCGGCGCAGGCCAAGCTGACCTCGGCGGGCACCACTCGCGAGCTGGACACCGGTGTCGTGACCGCCGAACTGGCCCAGGCGCGACACGAAGAGGCCGACGCGGTGGCGAAACTGGCTCAGGCGCAGTCCAACTACGAGCTGCAGCAGACCACCTACGACACCACGCTGCGGCGGGCCAAGGAGGCCCTGCGTTCGGCCAAGGCCAAGCACGAGACCGCCAAGGTGCAGTCGGGCACGCGGCCGTCGGCGGCCAACTACGCCGTGCAGCAGGCCGAAGCCTCGCTGCGCTCGGCCACCGAGCAGATGCGGCGGCTTCAGGAATCGACCCATCCGACGGCGCGGGCCTCGGCCCAGGGCGAGTATGAGACGGCGCGTGTGGCCTTGACCAACGCGCAGACCGATTTGCGGCGCCAGAAGGAGCTGTTGGCCAAGGGCTTCGTGACGCAGCAGTCGGCGGAGCAGAAAGAGGCCGAGTTGGCCGCCGCGCGCCAGCGGCTGACCACCGCCGAGGAGACGCTGCGCACGTTGAAGCGCTCGCAGGAGACCGAGTTGGCCGCGGCCAAGGCGGCGGTCGAGCAGGCGGAGGCGTCGCGCGCCAAGGCGGTCGAAGACGCTCGCGACGCCGCCACGGCACCGAACGACCTGACCGCGGCCGAAGCGGTCGTCCGCCAGGCCGAGGCCGACCTGGAGGCGGCGCAGTCGCAGGCCAAGCAGGTCGAGGTGCGGCGGCAGGACCTGGTCTCGGCGCAGGCCACGCTGGCCCGAGCGCGCGAGGCCAGCAAGGCGGCCGGCTCACGCATGTTGACCCGCGACGTGCGCTCGCGCGATGTGGAGCAGGCCGAGGAGTCCAAACGGCAGGCGGTGCTGGCGCACGAGCTGGCCCTGGCCAACCGGCGCAACATCCGCATGAAGGAGGAGCAGGTGCGGCAACTGCGGGCGCAACTGGCGCAGGCCGAGGGCGCCTTCATCCAGACGCGGGCGCAGCGCTTCCAGATCCCGCAGAAGCGCGGCGCGATCCAGTCGGCGCAAGCGACGGTGACGCGCCGGCAGGCCGAACTGAAGGACTTCCAGAAGCAGTTGCGCGACACCGTCATCCGGGCCCCGCGTGACGGCGTGGTCACCGACCGCTGGGTGGAGCGTGGCACGGTCATCGCCTCGGGCAAGAGCTCGGTGGCGGAAGGCACCAAGATCGTGACCATCGCCGACAACACCAAGCTGTACTGCAACGCCGAGGTCGATGAGTCGCAGATCGGCCAGGTCAAGGAAGGGCTGCCGGCGTCGCTCAAGATCGAGGCTTTTCGCGACACGCCCGTCAAGGCGACGGTACACACCATCTATCCGAAGGGCCACGTCACCTCCGACGTGACCTACTTCACGGTGAAGATGAGCGTCGACCCGAAGACGCTGATCCTGCGGCCCGGCATGACCTGTGAAATCGAGATCGAGACGCAGACCAAGAAGAACGTCCTCATCATCAGCCCGGAGGCGGTCAAAGATGGGCCGAAGGGGCTGTACGTGCAGGTCCTGCGCGGCGGCAAACCCGTCGACACGCCCATCACCCTCGGCCTGCAGACCACCGACAAGACCGAGGTGGTGCAGGGCTTGGCCGAAGGCGATGAGGTGATCATCCCGCGGGCCGGCGGTGACAGCAGCAAGAAGGGCAAGAGCGAGGGCAAGGACGCCCAGAAGGACTTCCAGAAGGCCATCAAGACCAACATGGGCACGATGCGCGGCAAGTAGGGGCTGGCGTATGGCCGCGAGGAGCTGCAGATGACGCTGATCGAGGGATTGCGGACCGCGTTGGCCGCGCTGGCGGCCAACAAGCTGCGGTCGGCGTTGACGACGCTGGGCGTGGTGATCGGCGTCGGCGCCGTGATCGCCATGGTCGCCCTCGGTGAAGGCGCCCAGCGCGACATCCAGGCGCGGATCAACAAGCTGGGCAGCAACCTGCTGTTCCTGGCGCCGGGCCAGGCTCAGTCCGGCATGATCTTCCGCGCCATCGGCTCGGCGGACATCATCCGCATCGACGACACGCTGGAGATGAAGGCCAACGTGCCCGAGGTGGCCGGCGTGGCCCCGGAGATCCAGCGGAACGTTCAGGTCAAGGCCGGCACCAAGAACGGTGACTTCCGCATCCTGGGCACGTTCGCCGACTACAGCTTCGTGCGCAGCGCCGAACTGGTGCAGGGCCGCTTCTTCACCAGCCTGGAGCAGCAGGGCCGCCGCAACGTCTGCGTGATCGGCTCGAATGTCCACGATCTGCTGTTCAACAGCGGCCAAGCGGTCGGCAAGCGGGTGCGGATTCGCGGGATTCCGTTCACGGTCGTCGGCGTCATGGCGGCCCGGGGCGGCTTCGGGCGCGATGACGACAACATCATGGCACCGCTGAGCACGGTGCGGCAGCGACTGGTCAACACCAAGTACGTCCGCGTCGTGGCCATCTCCGGGCGCGAGGGCGTCTCCCTGACCGCCGTCGAGGACGGGGTGCGCCGCTACATGCGGCGCCGGCTTCGCCAGCGGCCGGGCGACCCGGACAAGTTCTCGATCCAGTCGCAAGCCGACATCCTGAGCACGATGCAGGAGACCAACCAGGTGTTCAAGATGCTACTCGCCGGCATCGCCAGCATTTCGCTGCTGGTCGGCGGCATCGGCATCATGAACATCATGCTGGTGACCGTCACCGAGCGCACGCGGGAGATCGGCATCCGCAAGGCCCTCGGCGCCAAGCGCCGCGATATCCAGCTCCAGTTCCTGGTGGAGAGCACCGTCCTCAGCGTGCTCGGCGGCGTCATCGGTGTGACGCTGGGCATCGCCACGGCCTGGGTGACCGAGGCGAAGTTCGGCCTCACCACCGTGGTCACGCTGCCGTCGGTGGTGCTGGCCTTCGGTTGTGCCGCGGGCATCGGCATTGTGTTCGGCTTCTACCCGGCCAATGAGGCCGCCAAGCTCGACCCGATCCAGGCGTTGCGATATGAATGAGCAGCAGGCAACCATCGAGCTGAACGGGATCACCAAGGTCTACGACACGGGTGTGGTCCAGGTGTCGGCGTTGGCCGGTGTGTCACTGGCGGTCCACAAGGGCGAGTTCGTCAGCATCATGGGTCCGTCAGGCTCGGGCAAGTCGACGCTGATGAACATCCTGGGCTGCCTCGACCGGCCGACTGCGGGCAGCTACTACCTCGACGGCGCCGACGTCGCGGCGCTGGACGACAACGCGCTGGCCGAGGTGCGGAATCTGAAGATCGGCTTCGTGTTCCAGAACTTCAACCTGCTCTCACGCACGACGGCGCTGGCCAACGTGACGGTCCCGCTGAAGTACGCCGGCGTGCCACCGGCCGAACAACAGGAGCGGGCGATCGCCGCCCTGGAGCGCGTCGGCCTGGGCGATCGCATGCATCACAAGCCGAACGAGATGAGCGGCGGTCAGCAGCAGCGCGTGGCGGTGGCGCGCGCGTTGGTCAACCGGCCGGCGATCATCCTGGCGGACGAACCGACCGGCAACCTCGACACGCGCACCAGCATCGAGATCATGGCGCTGCTCCAGGACCTGAACGACACCGGCGTGACGATTGTCATGGTCACGCACGAAGAGGACATTGCCGAGCACAGCCGGCGCATCGTGCGCTGCCGCGATGGGCGCGTGGAGCACGACGAGACGGTCGAGAGCCGCAAGATCGCCGCTCGCGAACTGCCCTAGGCCGGAGGACGCACCGCCGACGAGGTGAAGCCCTGGTCCGTGGAGCGCGGCGCGCTGCCAGACGGCGTGCCGGCCGGGTAGGACCATGAGAATCGGTGCCGGTAAGGTTGACATCACCCCGCGCGTTGGCGTCGAGTTGTGCGGCTTCGGGCCCTTCCTGAACCGCCATTCCATCGCGGTACGCGACCGCCTGTGGGCGCGCGCGATGGCCGTCGAACGCGACGGTGCCATCGTGGCCATCGTCAGTTGCGACCTGATCGGCCTGTACCGGCCGCAGGTCGACCGCGTGCGCGAGTTGGTCCGCGCCGCCACCGGCCTGGACGCCGGCCAGGTCATGGTCCACTGCACGCACACGCACAGCGGTCCGGCCACCGGCACGCTCAACGGCTGGGGCGACCCCGACGCGCCCTACCTGGAGCTGTTGCCCGCGCGCGTCGCTCAGGCCGTGATCGCGGCCGTCGGCAACCTGCAGTCAGCCACACTGGCCCACGCCGAGGTGCCCTGCGAAGGCATCGGCCTGAACCGCGAATGGGACCGTGACGCGCCGCCACTGGAGGACGTGCTGCCCGACTCCTGGCGACCGGCACTGCCAGAGTTGACCGACACCACCTGCCAGGTGCTGGCGGCGCACAACCTGGCCGGCGAGCTGATCTGCTTTGCCAGCTACTTTGGCTGCCATCCGGTGGTCTGCTGCCAGACCTCGCGCTACATCAGCGGTGACTTCGTCGGCGTCGCCACGAACCTGCTGGAGCGCGAGCATCCGGGCGCGGTGGGGCTGTTCCTGCAAGGCGCCCAGGGCGACGTCAACTCGTGCGTGGTCCACAAGCCCGAGCAGGAGGCGCTGCTCGCGTTGGACGTCATCGCTGGCCGCTACGCGCGCGCGGTGCGACACGGCCTCGCCGCCGCGCAGCCGATCGAGGTGGACCAGGTGCGCCACGCGTCCCGGCGGGTGCGGTTCAGCCGCCGGGCGGTGGACCTGACCTGGGTCCGTGAGCGAGTGGCCGAGCAGGAGGCCATCTTGTCCGCGCCAGGCGCCAGCGATACCGATGCGGCGGTGCGGATGGCCGCCGTCTACGCCAAGGGCCTGCGATCGTTCATGGCGGCGATGGAGCAGGGCCAGTCGCTCGATCCGCCGATTGAGATTGCCGGTCTCCGGATGGGGCCGCTGGCCATCCTCGGCGGCCCGTTCGAGATCTTCCAGGCCATCAAGAACGATGTCCGGCGGCAGGTCCGCGCGCCACTGAGCATGGTGCTCGGGCTGACCAACGACCAGTTCGGCTATGCGCCGGACCAGAAGACCGCGGCCGCCAAGGCCGACGGCTACACCGCCTACGTGGTGCCGCTCATCCTGGGTGTGCTGCCGTTCGCCAACATCCATGAGGAACTGGTGCAGGCGTTCCTGGCCGTGGCCGGCGAGCTCGACTAGGGTCGAGCGGTGCCGGCGGTCGCTTGACACCGTTGCTGGCGGCCGCCTACAGTTCGGGCCAGCGGCGCCGAGGGTGCCTCGACGCCGAGAGACCGCCCATGACTACCACGCTCGCTGTCGTGGCCATGACCAGCATGGTCGCCGGTACGCCGTCGGGTCCCAGTTGGGAACGCCTGGCGGAACACGCCGCCTTCAGCCCGCGCGACACGGCCGAAGGGGTCGTCTTCGCCGACAAGCTCTGGCTGAGCAATGCCTACCACGTCGGCAACGTGCTCGTGCGTGACCTCTGGAACTCCGCTGACGGCCTGGCCTGGACGCGGGTGTCTGAGGCCACGCCGTATGACGGCTACGCCGAGATGTCGGTCTACCACGACCGCATCTGGGCTGTGAAGGCCAGTGTCTGGAACTCGGCCGACGGGGTGAACTGGAGCCGGGTGGCCGAGAAGACGCCGTTCGGCACGCGGGGCTACGGTGAGACCGTCGTGTTCAAGGACCGTCTGTTCCAACTCGGGAGCGGCTCGGACGTCTGGTCGACCACCGACGGGGTCACCTGGACCTGCCACACCAAGCAGGCCGCCTACGGTCAGCGCGCGGCCTGCGGCATCGCCGTCTTCAAAGGCCGCCTGTGGCTGCTGGGCGGACGCACGCCGGGCCCGAACGATCCGCCCGAGAAGGGCTACCAGGCGATGTGGACGCGGAACGACGTCTGGTCGTCGGACGACGGCGAGCACTGGACACGGCTGGTGGAGCACGCGCCGTGGGCGCCGCGCCAGTGGCACATTGCTGAGGTGTACCGCGACCGTTTGTGGATCATCGGTGGCCACGACAACGTGAACAGCGCCAACCTGGCCGACGTGTGGTACACCGAGGATGGCGTCACCTGGCACGAATACCGCTCGGAGCAGCGCTTCAGCCCGCGCCACGAGGTGACTACCTACGTGTTCCAGGACGCGCTGTGGGTCGTGGCGGGCAATGCCTGGCCGCTGATGAACGACATCTGGCGGCTGAAGCTGCCCACGGACTGGCTGGGCCGCCCGGCGGGCTAGGCGCGGCCGCAGGAGCGTGAGACGCGGTGTCGAAGCGCTACACGACACAGAGGAGTGGTGCATGAAGGCGTTGGTGGTGACCGGGCCCGGTGAGTACGGCTGGCAGGACATCCGGCAGCCGGAGCCCGGGCCGGGCGAGGCGCTGGTCAAGATCGAGGTCTGTGGCTTCTGCAACAGCACCGACGCCGAGCTGGTGGCCGGCACGCAACCGTACCGGCCGGCGACGCCGTTCGTGCTCGGCCACGAGGCGGTGGGCCGCGTGGTCGAGGTCGGCGCCGACGTCCGGCGCTTCGCTGTCGGCGACCGGGTGACGCGGCCGACCGCGCTCTGGCCCGGCGAGCAGCGCGACGGCCTGTACAGTGGCTGGGGCGGCTTCGCCGAGTACGGTATCGTGCGCGAGGAGGGCGGCTACCAGGGCGAACGCCAGTTGGTGGTCAGCGGCGAGGTGCCGGCGGAGACGGCGTTCCTCAGCATCTCGCTGGCTGAGACGCGCGCCTTCGTGGAGCAGTTGGAGGAGGCCTACGCGCCGGTGCGCCACCGCTGCGTGGTCGTGGTGGGCACGGGGATTGCCGGTCTGACGGCGATCTACTGGGCGCGGCGGGCCGGCGCTGATCCGGTGATCGCCCTCGGCCGGCGGCCCGAGCGGCTGCGGCTGGCGCGCCAGGCCGGGGCCCACCTCGCCTTGGCCCTGTCGGATGAGGAGTTGGCCGCCAAGCTCCGTGACCGCAGCAGCGGGCGCCTGGCCGAGGTGATGATCGAGGCCATCGGCAAGCCGAAGGTGCTGACGAGTCTCTATCCGCTGCTCGCGCCGCAGGCGCTGTTGGCAGTGTACGGGGCCGGACCCGCCGACGACTACGAAGCCGCGCTGCGGCAGGCGCCGGCCGGTGTGCAGGTGACCAAGCCCGGACCCGAAGAGCACCGCTACACGCAGCAGGTGTCCGCCGAGCTGGCCGACGGCACCATCGACGCGGGCTTCTGGCGGACGCACGTCTGGACTACTGACCAGTTCAGCGCGGCGTTGGCCCAGATCGCGGCCGGCGAGGTGCTCAAGGGCTGCGTGCGGTTCGACTGACGGCCTAGTCGAGCGAGACGAGCGGGTCGTCGGGTCGGTCCAGGCGCGCTTGGGCGAGGGCGGCCCGCAGCAGACTCTCGAAGTCAGCGACGGCGGCTTCGACATCGTCGGGGCCGACCCATGTCCACCGTTCGCGGAGCTGCGTCAGCACCCCGAGCGAGGCCGGCGTGGGCGGCAGGTGGGCCGCCAGCAGGGCGACGGTAGCGTCGGTCAACAACTCGGGCAGAGCCGTGGTCTGCGGACCGAGCAAGGCGGACAGCAGGTCGGCCAGGGCACCGGCGGCGACGTGGCGCGGGTCGGCGCCCAGGAGGTCGTGTAGCTTCTGCCCGCGCTGAGTGCTGGCCTCGGTGGTGTCCAGTTGTAGGTCGTCCAGCGGTCGGCTGGTCGGCGGGTCACCGATCTTCCACCCGCACGACGGACACGACGGCAGTTCGGGCGGCGGCTGGATGACGCGGCAGGGGCGCAGTAGCGGCTCGATCTCGTCGGCGCGCCTCAGCAGCCGTGCGGCCACCGGCACACCGAGCTGGGGCAGGCGGTCCAGGCGCGCCAGAGCGACCAGCGTGGCCCGCAACTGGTGCCACCGGCGGTGCAACTCGGCCAGGCGGGCGTGGTGGTCACGATGGGCGGCCGCGTACACGGTCGCGTACTGCCGGCGCAGGGCGGCGCCGTCGGCCAGCAGGCCGGCGATGACGTTGGGGCTGTTGAGCAAGCGGTCGAGGCGCAGCTTGGCATGCAGCACGGCGAGCTCGCCATCGAGCCGGTGCTGCGGCGACAGGCGCGCACCGCGCACGAAGTCATGCAGGCTGGCCAGCTTCGGTGCCTGGGCGGCCACCCGCTGCCACCGCCGGAAAGCCTCGATGGCGGAGGCCCAGGAGGTCTGCTCGGCCGCGCCGAGGTTGAGCAGCAGGCGGTCGAACTCCGCTGGTTCGCTGCACTCACCGACGCGCGCGAACCGCGCCAGCGCGAGCGCGGCGTCGGTCGGCAGCGGCTCGTCGAACCGTTCGGCGAGATCGCGCAGGGCCTCACTCACCTGGCGCGCATCGGCGCCCAGGTGGCGCAGCCCGGCCCGGAGCAGCTCGAACTGCTCGTCTGGCGACCGGCCGTCGCCCTCGGCCAGCTCGCCGACGACCACCTGGGCAAACCCGAGCAGCTCTGACCATGGCCGCGCGCCGGCGCGCACCAGGCGGAGAAGCTGTTGCGACCGCGCTGCCGACCAGCTCCACTGACGCACCGCTCCGGCCTCCGCGAACCCAGGCCCGAGGCCCGGCTCCAGGACCTCCAGCAGAGAGGGCGGGTCGGAGCGAACCACAAAGGCGAGGACAAACAGCCTGGCCAGATCGCAGGTCAGGCCATGGGGTGGTGCACAGAGGTGGACCAGGGCGTCGGGCAGGCTGACCGAGCCGCCACCGGCCAGCAGCATCCGGCGGAGGTCGTCGAAGCCGGCCGGCTCCTGTTGCGGCGCCAAGCCCAACGCGTGGCGCGCGGGACAGGCGTCGGCGGCGCCCTCGCGGACTTCGTCCCAGACGGCGGCAAGCTGCTCGTCGCCGAGCGGTTCGTCGAGGAGGTCACTGGCCACCCACCGAGTGCGAGCGGTGATGGATCGCTGCCAACGGCTACGAATCAGGCTCGCGGCCCAGTGCTGCGGCGGCACGCGTGACACCGTCTCGGGCCAGCTATCGGGTAGGGCGGGCTGCGCTGTGGCCTGTCCCTGGGCGACCGCCCGAGCAGCCCGGTGCAGCGCCGCCGGCTCCTGGCGGGCCAGCCAGTCGGCGGCCAGTTGCCGCAACGCCGGCAGGGCTTGCGCGTCGTCGGCCACCGCCGCGTGCCAAGCGTAGCTGCGCCAGAACACGCGCTCGGTGGTGGTCAGCGGCGCCGGCGTCAAGACCACGACGCGCTCGTCCAGGAGTGCCGACGCCGGCACCGTCTGTGGCTGGGTGAGCAGCACCAGACGGAAGGCCACCTCGGCGGGCAAAGGCTCGCCGTACCGGGCGTCGAAGACATCCGCCGCGATGGTCTCGCCGCGGTAGCAGACGTTCTCCCAAACGACCTCGGTCAAGGCGGATCGTGCCAGCCGCTCGATGGCGCGGACGCGTTGCGCGCTCACCAGCCGGTCGGGCAGGACGAAGGCCTGCTCGGCCACAGCCTGGCGCAGGGCCACCTCGAGCGGCGCGGCGAGGTGCAGACGGATGCCGTCGGCAATCTCGAGCGCCGGGTGCATCTGTAGCGCCAGGCGCACCGCCGGCTCCTCGGCTTCCAGGACCTGCGGCGGCGCCACCGCTGCCATGCCCGCCGCGGCGCGCAGCAGCAGGCGCTTCACATACCGGTCGACGGTGGGGTGCACGCCGGTGTCCGGCCGCCCGTGGGCTGCCCAGTTTGCGGGCAAGTCTTCGGCCAGCAGCTCGCACAGGCTGGCCGAAGAGAGCAGCGAATCGCCCACCAGCGGGCGCTGGCGGCTGCTGGCCGCTGCCTCGGCCACAATCCGGCGGCCAATGGTCAGCGGCTCGGGCGAACCGGCCACCAGCCGCGCCAGCAGGCTCCACCCATCACGCGTCATGACGGCGTCGCTCAGGCCTCGGTCGGCCAGGTCGCCGGCTATGGCCGCCGGTGCCAGCGCCGGCAGCGCGACCTCGGTGAGGCGGTCCGCGTACGCCTCGGGTGGCGGCTCGGTGCTGGCGACGACCAGCTTCCAGTCGGTGGACGCGATGGCCCGGTGCTCCGGGGCACACGCCGCGAGCAACTCCGCGCCGACGTGTGGCGGTGCGGAGTCGAGGTTGTCCACCAGCAGCAGCAGACGACAGGTCGCCGGCAGCGGCAGTTGGTGCGTGGCCCGTGCGAACAGCCTGTCCAGCGGCGTCGGCGGCGGCGGCACGCCGTGGCGGCCGGCCCATTCCAGCACCAGCCTGCCCGCGGCCTCCCGGCCGTACCGCCGGCGGACATCCGCGAGTGACATGCCGTACTGCGCCAAGGCGGTCCGCTCGACGGCCTCAGCAGGCAGCGGGTCGTTCGCCTGGTCGTACCAGTCCAGCCAGTCCGCAGGCGGCCACAGGTCGACCTGGCAAGGCGGCTCGATGGCTTGGCCCAGCTCGGCCAGCGCCTCACCGATCTGCGGCGACAGCGCGCCGGTGGGCGTGGTGCCTTGGGCCGCGTCGACGGCCAGCACCAACCAAGCCGGGCCGGACGGTTGGGTCGCCAGCAACGTGGCCGCAGCATAGACCGCGCGGAGCGTGTGCGTCTTCCCGCGCCCCGGTCCGCCGTGTAGCCAGACGACGTTGGTCGCCGTCAGCAACGACAAGACGCCGGCCGCGTCGGGCGGCGGGCCGAGCAGCTCCGTCCGGCGTGAGGGCTCGGTGGCTCCTCCGCCGTCGCGCTGCGCCTGGTTGTCGCTGTCAGGCTGTGTCGTCGCTGGCTCCGTGGTCCGTTTGAGCGGCAGAGACTATATTGTCTGGTGTTGTGGATAACCAGTAACAAAACCCAACTGGTCACCGAGTCGGTGCCGGTTGGGATTCGCGGCGGCGAGGTGTTAGGATGCAGCCACGGGCTGGCCCCATCGCGGAGTCGAGATGATGAGCGCTGCGAGCCGGGTGGCATGGGTGGGCGTGGTGCTGGTCAGCCGACTGCTGGCCGCCGATCCGGCGGGTTACCAGCGTGGCGGCACTTGGCCCGAGACGATGCTGGCGGCGCGCGAGTCGCAACTGCGGGCCGCGGCGGCTGAGCCGCAGGCAGGCGGCTTCCGGCCCTACGTCAGCACGGTGCGGCGAGGCGGCGACGCGCCGGTGCGAGTCGTGGTCGACGTGTCGACCGTCGCGCAGCTCTGGCTGATCGCCACCGTGGGTGGCGACGACTACAACTTCGACCAGGCCATCTGGGGTGAGCCGACACTGGTGGCGGCCGACGGCACACGGACTCGGCTGAGCGCCCTCCAGCCGGCCTCGGCCAAGGTGGGGTGGGGCAGGCTGTACGTCGACCGCAACCACACCGGTGCGCCGTTGCGCATTGCCGGGCAGACCTTCGCGCATGGGTTCTGGGCCCATGCGCCCAGTGAGCTGTGCTTCGCACTCGAGCGTCGCTACCGGCGCTTCGAGGCGTACGTGGGGCTCGATGCCGGGGCTGGTTCGAACGGCACGGCGGCGTTCAAGGTGCTCGATCACCGTGATGTCGCGGACGACGCGGCGGGTGACTTGTGGACGCCGTTGGCCCGCGACTTTGCCTCGGCTACCGACCGTCGCGAGATGGCCTGGGAGCGCCGTGACCACATCTGGGACGGCGACTGGCCGCCGGGCGATTACGTGACCTTGGCGCGACGCTATGCCGCCGCCGCGCCAATCGCGCCGTTGGCCGCCGAAGCGGCCAAGCGGGCCGCCGCGGTGCGCGACGCCAGCGGTCTCCGGCAGCTTCGCGCGCTGTACGTGCGGGCGCGCGAACTGGACCGGGCCTTCAGTGACGCGCGGGCGCTGCAACTGGGGCCGGTGCTGCGTGCGGTCAGCGATCTGACCGCGACGTGCGGTGATCGCTACCCGCAAGGGCCGGTCTGGCTGGCGCAACTGCGGCAGTACGAGCAGGCGCTGCCGCAGGCCCTGGTGCAAGCGAAGTCCACCGACCTGGCGACGGTCGAACAGGCCGCCCGGACAGCCGCTCAGGCCGTCGCGCTGGCACGCCAGGCGCTGCTGGCTAACCCGGCGCTGGACTTCCAGCGCCTCCTGCTGGTCAAGCGGCGCGCCAACCAGCTCGGCCTGCCGCAGAACTGGCAGAGCAACTCCTCGCTGCCGCGCCGCGGCTTCGACAACGAGGTGGCCAGTCTGCCGTTGGCCGACCTGGACGGCCCCCTGACCACGGTCTACCGACCCCAGGAGCCCGTCTTCGTCGGTGACGTCGATCTGCACTATACGGCGCGGCGCCTGCTGTTCTCCTCGCTCGACGCGCGCCAGCGGTGGCAGGTGTTCGAAGTCGGCATCGATGGGGGCGGCCTGCGGCAGGTGACACCCACCGACGCGCCCGAGGTGGACCACTACGACGCCTGCTATCTGCCGGACGGACGCATCATGTTCACCAGCACGGCGCCGATGATCGGCGTGCCGTGCGTGTTCGGCAGCGACCACGTCTCGACGCTGTTCCGCTGTGACGCCGATGGCAGCCATGTGCGCCAGCTCGGCTTCGAACAGGACCATGACTGGTGCCCGACGGTGCTCCACGACGGCCGTGTCCTGTACACGCGCTGGGAGTACACCGACACGCCGCACTCGAACACGCGGCTGCTGTTCACGATGAACCCGGACGGCACCGGCCAGCGCGAGTACCTGGGCAGCAACAGCTACTGGCCCAACTCGTTCTTCTACGCCCGGCCGCTGCCCGGCCACCCGACCAAGGTGGTCGCGATCATCTCGGGCCACCACGGCGTGCCGCGTATGGGTGAGTTGGTCGTCTTCGACCCGGCCCGCGGACGCCACGAGGCGGGCGGCGTGGTGCAGCGCCTGCCCGGCCACGGTCAGCCGGTCCAGCCGGTCATCCGCGACGCGCTGGTCGAGGGGAGTTGGCCGAAGTTCCTGCATCCGTTCCCGCTGAACGAGAAGTACTTCCTGGTGGCCGCCAAGCCGTCGCCGCAGGCGCTCTGGGGTCTCTATCTCGTCGATGTGTTCGACAACCTGACGCTGCTGCGCGAAGAGCCCGACTATGCGCTCCTGGAGCCGGTGCCGCTGAAGCCGACGGCGGCGCCGCCCGCGATACCGGACCGCGTCGACGAGCGGCGGCGCGACGCCGTGGTGCAGATCCAGGACATCTACGCGGGTCCGGGCCTGGCGGGCCTGCCGCGCGGCACGGTCAAGCGGCTGCGCGTGTTCGGCTACGAGTTCGCCTACCATGGCATGGGCGGCCTGCTGGGCGTGCTGGGCATCGACGGTCCGTGGGACATCCGCCGCATCATGGGCACGGTGCCCGTCGAGCCCGATGGATCGGCCAACTTCCGCGTGCCGGCCAACACCCCCATCAGCATCCAGCCGCTGGACAGTGACGGCCAGGCGCTGCAACTGATGCGCTCGTGGATGACGGCCATGCCGGGCGAACTGCTGTCGTGTGTGGGTTGCCATGAGCAGCAGAGCAGCACCCCGGTGGCGCGCAGGCCGCTGGCCATGGGCCGGCCGCCGTCGCCGATCCGGCCGTGGTACGGGCCCACGCGCGGGTTCAGCTACCAGCGCGAGGTGCAGCCGGTGGTCGACCGGCACTGTCTGCGTTGTCACGGTGAGAACGGCCAGCCACCCGACCTGCGCGGCGACCGCAACATCAGCGACTGGGCCATCATCCATCCGGGGAATGGTGGCAGCGCCGGTGGCCGCTTCTCGCTCAGCTATGCCGCGCTGCACCGTTACGTGCGCCGGCCGGGCATCGAGAGCGACTACCATCTGCTGGCGCCGATGGAGTTCCATGCCGGCACCACCGAACTGGTGCAGATGCTCCGCAAGGGTCACCACGGCGTGCAACTCGACGCCGAGTCATGGGACCGGCTGATCTGCTGGATCGACTTCAACACGGTCTACCACGGCACTTGGACCGACGCCGGGCACAAGCCTGGCCGCCAGCGCGAGCAGCGGCGCGAACTGCTGAGGCGCTACGCGGATGTCGATGAGGATCCCGAAGCGGAAGCCGGCGGCCCGCCGGCCACATTAGCGCCCGTGGCCGCCCGGGCGGTGGCCGACACGCCGCCGACCGTGGCGCCCGCCGCTGCTGCACCGGGCTGGCCGTTCGACGCCGGCGAGGCCCAGCGCCGGCAGCGTGCCGCCGCGACCGTGACGCACCGTCAACTCGACCTGGGCGCGGGCATCAAGCTGGACCTGGCGCTGGTGCCCGCCGGCGCGTTCATCATGGGTGACCGCCAGGAGGGCCCGCCGACCGCGATCGGCGTGGACCGGCCGTACTGGATGGCGCGCTGCGAGGTCAGCAACGCCCAGTACGCGCGGTTCGACGCCAGCCATGACAGCGGCGTGGAATCGAAGCTGGGCTACCAGTTCGGCATCCACGGCTACCCGCTGAACCAGCCCGAGCAGCCGGTGGTGCGCGTGAGCTGGCTGCAGGCGACCGCGTTCTGCCGGTGGCTGGCGCAGCAGGTCGGCGAAGACGTGCGGTTGCCCACCGAGGCCGAGTGGGAGTACGCCTGCCGCGCGGGCACCGCGACGCCGTTCTGGTTCGGCGACCTCGACACCGACTTCAGCCGGCTCGCCAACCTGGGCGACGCCAAGCTGCGTGAGCTGGCCAGCGACCCGTACACGTTGGACAAGCCGCTGGCCAACCCGGGCAAGTACGACGACTGGGTGCCCCACGAGACACGGTTCAACGACGGCTCGCTGGTCACCGCGCCGATCGGCCGCTACCAGCCCAACCCGTGGGGGCTGCACGACCTGCACGGCAACGTGGCCGAATGGACCGGCTCCAGTTGGCGTGCCTACCCGTACCGGGACGACGACGGCCGCAACGACGCGTCGCCGGCGGCCGAGAAGGTGGTGCGTGGCGGCTCGTGGTACGACCGGCCGCAGCGCTGCACGTCGGCGTTCCGCCTGGCCTACCGAGCGCACCAGCCGGTGTTCAACGTTGGTTTTCGGGTGGTTGTGACCGTCAAGGCAGTGCCCGAGCGGGCGCGGCAGGCGGCGGCGCGTTGAGCGCGCACAGGCCACGAGGCTGCGGTGGGCATGGAGCCAGGTGAGCACTCGTCGGGCTACCGCAGCGAGGTGGACGGGACGTGGCAGCCGTACGTGTGGTACCAGCCGCGCCGCTGGCGCCGGCGCTATCCGGTCATCGTCTGCCTGCACGGCTTCGGCGGCCGGTGTGGCGGCTTTGCAGTCAGCGCCCAGCACCTGGCCGACTACCACGGCTGCGTGCTGCTCAGCCCCGAGGGACGCGGCAACCAGAACTGGGACTGGATCGGCGAAGACGACGTGTTCGCGGCCCTCGAGGACCTCGGGCGCGCGGTCCGGCTCGACGCCTCACGCGTCTACCTGCACGGCGGCAGCATGGGCGCGCACGGTGCCTTGCGGCTGGCCTGGCGCTACCCGCACCGGTTCGCCGCCGTCTCGGCGGTGGCCGGCTGGATCAGTGTCGAGCAGTTCTACCCGAAGTGGTACGCGCCCGCCGATGAGCCCGAGCCGCCTCCGGCCGTGGCGCACCTGCTGGCCGCCGCGGCGCCGGGCGCCTGGCGCCGGAGCGCCGGCCAGGTGCCCGGTCGGCTGGCCTACGGCGCCGAGGACGACGTCAACGAGCCCGAGGACGCGGAGTGGCTGGTGGCCTGGCTGCACGAGCAAGGCTGGCACCACCGTGGCGCCTGGCAGTCGGTGCGCGTGGACGGTGGCGGCCACGGTGCGGGGCAGGACTGGCGGCGCGTCTGCTCGTTCGTGCTGCGCCGGCGCCGTACGCCGGTCTGGTCGCACCGGTCGCTGACGCTGCGTCACGCGGATCTGGGTTGGTGCCGCGCCGAACGCCTGGTGGTGCCGTATGGCGAAGCGACCATCCACGCCGTGCGCAGCGCTGACGGCTTGCTGGTGACGGTCGACAACATCGCCGAACTGTCGCTGCGTGCCACGCCGTCGCTGGGCTTGCCACGCGGCGCGCGGGTGACCGTAGCCGGCCACGGCGGGCGGTTCACGGTGCCGCCGGCGTCCGGGGCGGAGCAACGCGTGGTGCTGTCGACCGCACCGGCGCCCTTTGCCAAGTGCCGCGGTGGCGACGGGCCAGTTGCCGAGGTGTTCCGCCGCCGGTTCCAGATCCTCGCGCCGGCCCGAGGCCCGGCG
>CAZHGD010000043.1:0-47895 GCA_964531735.1 uncultured Fimbriimonadaceae bacterium
CTGGCCAAGGCCCTACAAGAGATCGGGCGCCTCGAGCGCACGCTGTTCACGCTGGATTGGATCACGGACCCGGCGTTGCGGGCCCGCTCAAACGCCGGGCTGAACCAGGGGGAGGCGCGGAACGCCCTGGCCCGCACGCTGTTCTTCCACCGGCACGGGGAGATCCGTGACCGCACCTTCGAGCACCAGCGGTACCGCGCCAGCGGCCTGAACCTCGCGGTGGCGGCGGTGATCTTGTGGAACACGGTCTACCTGCGCCGGGCCGTGGACGAGTTGCGGGCCCGCGGGGACGAGGTGCCCGACCGTCTGTTGGCCCACATCGCGCCGCTGGGCTGGGAGCACATCTGCTTCAACGGTGACTACATCTGGCCCGCGGAGCCGCTCCGGGGGCAGTTCCGTCCGCTGCGCAACCCGCGCTCGCCCTTCCTGGACGGCCCTTAGCGTACGATTTCTGACATCCTCTGCCATGACCCCTAATAGGTGCCAGACTAGCTGTCATAATCGAGATTATGTTTCCGAACGCCAGAGGACCTCGACCGGTAAGGCCCAGAACCGGCCCCCGAACGGCACCACCGACCGCCCGGTGTACAGCACCGCCCCGGTCACCAAGTCGTCGCCCGCCGCCTCGGCCAGATCCCGCAGCCCCGCGAAGTCGCTCGCCGTCACCGTGGCCGAGCACTTCACTGCCAAACCGACCAGTGATCGGGGGCCGTGCTGCAGCACCAGGTCGACCTCGCGCCCTGGGTAGGTCCGGTAGTGGTAGCACTCGACGGGCGTCTCGGACCAGCTCGTCAGTTTGAGGATCTCCGTGGCGACGAAGCTCTCCATCAGTGCCCCAGCCTCCCGTTCGGCGTCCTCGACCGAGTGGATCCTCAGGAGGTGCGCCATCAGCCCGGTGTCGGCCAGTAGCAGCTTCGGTGACTTGGTCAGCCGCTTCGTGACGTTCCGCGCCCAGGCCGGCAGTTCGTCGATCAGGAAGCTGGCCTGCAACAGCGACAGGTAGCGCCCCAGCGTGCGCTCGGTCAACCCGGTGTCGCGGGCCAGGCCGCTGCGGTTGAGCAGCCCCGCCGACCGGGCCGCCAGGATCTGCAGCAGCCGTGGCAGGTCGGTCAAACCCTCAATCCGGGCCAGGTCGCGGAGGTCGCGCTGGATGACGGTGTTCAGATAGCCTTGGAACCACGCTTGCCGCCGGCGCGGCGCCGGCCTCTCCACTGCCTCGGGGAAACCGCCGCGCAGCGCCAGCTCAAGCAGGTCGCCGCGGGTCAGCTCGCCCTCCAGCCGGGGCACCTCGCCGGCCAACATCCGGTCGATGAAGTTGCCGGCCGAGCCGGCGATCTCGGCCTGTGACAAGGGGCTCAGCCGGTGCACCTCCATCCGGCCTGCCAGCGACTCGCTGGCCTTCGGGACAGTGAGGGCGTTCGCCGAGCCGGTGAGCAGGAACCGGCCGGGCCGGCGGTCCCGGTCGACCTCCGCCTTGATCGCCAGCAGCAGGTCGGGGACCCGCTGCACCTCGTCGATCGCCAGCGGTCCCGCGAACCGCCGCAGGAAGCCGACCGGATCGTCCTTGGCCGCGGCCAACTGACCCAGGTCGTCGAGGGTGACGTAGGTCGCCGGATGCGTCGTCCGGGCGAGCCGTTGGACCAGCGTGCTCTTCCCGGACTGCCGCGGTCCCTGCACCAAGACCACGGGGGTGTCGGCCAGGGCTTCGGCGATCAGACTGGTCAGGCGGCGTTCGTACATGCGCGCTAGCCTACCCCGCAGAACTCACACGGTCAAGCACTAAGCGCAGGAATATCCGGCACCTGGTGCTGTATATTCACACATTGCCACGCACGCTGGACGGGCGCCGCCCCGCCGCAGTTCCCGGCACCAGCCACCGACAGTGGCTGCGCCGGACCTCCTACGGGGGCCCAAACGCGTGGCGCCTGGCCCACCGTCGCTTCACGTGCGAGTGCGCTGACCCCACTGCCGCGCCTGAAGTGCGGGTCGCCACAGGTGCGGCGAGACCCTGGAGTGGCTCCTTCCCGGAATTCGGGAGCGACCCCACCACCGGCTCGGGGGACCGGCGTCCCCGGCGTAGGCCGCAGGTCGGCGGTCTCGGCCGGTCCGCCCGCCTTCGAGCATACGAGGCGCGGTAACCCTGCGCCCCTGGTGGCACTGGGTGACACCTACTCTGTACGGGGTCCAGTGTGCACGTGCCGACCAGCCCCAGAGCCAACACCGCTTGGCCCGCCGGCGGCGCCGTCGCCCGCTACCGCCCTGGTCCGCCCGGCGCCCAGGCCGCAGCCAGGTCCCCGCCACCACGGGCCGCCGTGACCAACGGCAGTCGGAAGCCGCGGAGGAAGTCGATGACTCCGACCAGCGGCGGCGGCGCCGAGGACATCTCGGTGCGCCGCAGGAACGCCGCCCAGAGCTGCTGTTACGGCGGGCTGTCGCTGAACGCCGTGGTCAGCGCCACCGGCTCCGCGGGCAGCTCGCTGCCGCGACGGGCGAAGGTCGCGGCGATGGTCTGCGCCAGGACCGGGCCGTCGAACGCACCCCGTCGCGCCAGCTCCCAGAGGTCCACCAGGTCCTTCACCCGGCTGCTGGCCAGGCCGTGGACCACCAGCGCGTGGAGCTGCTCGGCCACGACGGTCTCACGCCGGTAGGCGCGCCGCCGTGGCGCCAAAAATCGAGTAGCACGCGAAAGTCGACCACTTCCGGCGGCGGCGTCACCGCGTCGCCGAAGCCGAGTCCACCTGCAGATCGACGCGGGTGCGCTCCAGCAAGGCCACCAGCTTCACCCGCTGGCCGTGATACAGAGCCCCATCGCGGATCGGCTCGACGGTCACGCTCTCGGGTCGGAAGTCCAGGCCGTCGGGCTCGACCTCGACGGTGCATAGCTCGGCGAAGATGCGCTGGATACGCTCCGCCTCGTCGGCGCCGAAGCCGAGCAGATCCAGGTCCCGCGTGGGCCGGTGGGGCGCCTCCTCCCACCGCCGGAACAGCGTGGCGCCGAACGTACAACGGGGTTCTCCGGAGCGCCGTGCCAGGCTGGTCTGGGGGCAACTGTACGGTAAGCAGGCCGTCGGCGCACGGCCGGATTCCCGATCAGGCGCTGCGGTACCTGCGGCCGGCCCAGAGCAGGCCCAGACCACGGAGACGAGGCCGGTGGGCGCCATGGTGTCGCACGGAAGACCACCATCCGCGAGGTATGGAGGAGTTCGCGTGCGTGTTTGACGGGCCGCGGCGCCGGGTCTCGTCAACGCGATCAGCTTCACCAGCGGCGTTCGTGAGGTCGGGCCGACACGCCTCGTACGGGAGTATCCACTCCCTTGCGAGTTTGCCACGGGGCCGCCAGCCCGCCCAGGATCGGCGGCGGCGGATCACGACGCCCGCGCTAACGTACCGTATTCCCCGAATTCTTGGATGACCCCGAATTCAGTCAGCTACTGAGCGATTTCCGGCGTCCGCCAGCGGTCCGCTCACACCGCGCCAGCGATGAGCCGGGCGCGCCCCTCACCCACCCGCTCGCCGCACCCAGACGATACTGGAACCCGCCATCATGTGCGGCCCGTCGTCGCCCGACACGCCGGCCAGCCACTCCTCCCAGGCCAGGTCGACCCCGCTGGCGGGATCGTCACGGTGCGTCAGGTCGTAGTCGTGCAACCCAGCGCGCCGCCGGGACGCCAGCCGCCACCAGGCGTGGCCGAGGTCGCACAGCGCCGTCTCAGCGTCGTGGCTCCCGTCCACGAAGGCGAGCACCGGGGCCCGGTCCAGCGGCCAGCTGGCCGGGTCACGGCTGTCGCCGTTGACCATCTGCACCGGTTGGGGCGGCACCGCGCCGTCGTGGCCGTGCTCGCAGACGCCGAGCGCCATGGCGGCGTCGGTCCCGTCGCCGTGGTCGAGCAGGCGGGTGATCACGGCCGTGCTTGCCTCAGCCCCGTGGGTGGTGCTCTGGGTGCGCCTTCCTCGACGCCGGCGGGGAGCTGCGCCGTTCGCCCTCCGCACGGCACCGAGGAGCTTGGCGTGCCGGGTGGAGGCGGCCAGCTCCACCCGGTCGACGCCCGGCTACTGCGGCCCGACGGCGCCCGCGTTCCACGACCGCTGCCCGTCCTCGGAGTGGACCGTGGCCAGGTGGCCCTCGAGAATCAGGTTATGCCGGCAGTCGTGCTGCCGGCGCCAAGCGTCGTCGGGCCTGGTGCGCTCAGTCCAGCGTCAGCGCGTCGAGTTTGGCCGCCAAGCGGCTCACCGCGCTGTGCAACGCGTTCAACGCGCTCGACACGGCCCGCACTTCTTCCACGCAGTAGGCATCCCCCAAGCCGGCCGGCAGCTCCGGGCCGGTGTCTGGGCGCACCTCGAGCTCGAGCGGCGCTGCCGCGACGGGCATGGCCTCGCTCGCCAGCTCCCGACCGGGTCGTCCGCTCGCCGTTGGCGCGACGTTTGTCATGTGCGTAGTCATCGTTTGCCTCCTTGGCGTTATGCGGTGGCCCTTGCCGACTCGGGGTTGTGGGGCACCCAGCTGGCCGGCAGGGGCCGGGCGGCCGGGCGTGCCCGCCGGTGCTGTCGCCGAGGAACCCGCTTGTGCAGCGCGCTTGGTGGCATCGGCACACCAGCCAGGCGACGCCGACTCGCGCCAGCGGTCTGACCGCTGGGCATCGGACTCGTCGAGGTGACGGCCCCGTCGGGCGGTCTGTGGTGGGCCCATCGACACCCCGCGGTCCGGTGCTCACCTCACCTCGTCACCGCCCGGGCCGAGTGCGACGGCGACCTGGTCGACGAACCGACCCACCGGCGTCTGCCCGCGGCGCGTGGCGTGGCCGCTGAGCAGCCGCGACCGGCGGCAGCTGGACGGGCCGCGCTCGGTCAAAGCGAGCCGCCGGCTGGTGGGGATCTCGTTCAAGGCCTACCACAAGACCAACCGGCCGGCTCTGCCGGCCCGGCGCGGCAACGTCTCCACCGCAGCCCACAGATACGCCCTGGTCCACCATCGGGCCCGCTCGATTCCGGGGCCCTCGGCAGCAGCCATCAGTTCGCCGCCGCCTCGCCCGGCCGGCTGCCAACCGACTTCAGCCAGGCCGTGTTCTCGGACTCCGCCAGGGCGTGCTCCAAGACGCTCGGCTCATCTCCGATCGCCGGCGCGGCCGACCGCTCCCTGGCCACATAGCGCAGCACCGACCGGTGCGGCGGCGTGGCCAGATAGGACAGCAGCTCCAACCCCCGCTGGTTGGGCACCAGTATCTGCAGCGGCCAGGTCTGCCGCCGCAAGGCCGGCACGCGGCCCTCACTCGCCACCTGGAAGTACAGTTGCATGACCGGCTGTCGGAACCGGTGGTGCAGACTGGCCGCATCGCCGTCTCGGCCCAGGACCCGCCGCACATGGCCGACCGGCAGGATGATCTCGTGTCCCTCGCGCAGGTTGGCCTCCAGCAGGGCGAAGGATGCCAGCAGATACAGTGCGTCCTGCTTGGCAGCCCGCTTCGCACACGTCTCGACATCGCCCACCACCTCGTAGACGAAGCGGTCGCTGATCACCCGGGCCAGACCCAGCAGCCGACGCGCCGGCGCGCGCCCGCTGGTGCAGGCCTTGTACCGTCGACAGCGGTCATCGAGTTTGGCAGGTGGGCTCACACTGGCCACCAACCACCACGGGTGGAAGTGCGCCAGCCCGGCCACCAACCAGTCGTTGAAGCAGCCGTCTGGAATCAGGCCCAGCGGCAGCTCGGCGAGCATGGTCGGGGCCAGGTCATGGGTCGGGATGGTCGACCAGAGCAGCCCGGCGGGATGCACCCGGCGCGCAAAGTGCCCACTGCGTATGTAAGAGCCCCAAGAAATAACGGTCGCATCACACTGGATCTCGCCGACCGCGCGCCGACCGCACAGCATTCGGCGCTTCGCATCCAGTAGCACCAGCCGGGCGGTGGCATACCAGTCGGCCAGCTCGTCGACCGGCTCGGCCGTCCCTACAGCGGTCTGCGTGGCCGTGGTCACGACGGACCCACCAGTGGTCGGCAGCGGCGGCCCGACCGCCTCTGGCAGCAACTGGCCCAAGTCGGCCTGCTGCAGCGTGAAGGTCGGCCCGGGCCGCACCATCCGCGCCACCCACGACGGCAGCTCCGCCGACGGCGGGTGGCGGTGCGGATAGGCCGTCGGGAACGGCATCACCCCGGCCACCGGCCGCCACCCGTCCACGCTCAGCCGACCGACGTTGGTCGACTCCACCGTGCCGCGCAACTCGCGGTTCAGCCGTTCGGCCAAGCGCCTCGCGGTGATGGTCGGGACCGGCTCAGCGAACAGGATCCAGGCGTGCATCCCACTCGACCGGCTCGGCACGCAGAGCACGCCCTGGTGACCAGTCAGGTAGAAGCGGTCAGTCACCAGGAAAGGATGCTGCTCGGCCTCCTGCCATTGCGCCGCCGTGATCTGCTCCGGGGCATCCTTGACCAAGCGCTTGAAGCGCGCCAGTTCAGTGACGTCGGGATAGTCGATGTCCAGGTGCAGGAAGTCGACCTGGTCGCGGGCCTCCGGCAGATAGGCGAAGACTCGGCTGAACCTGAAGTCGCCGGGGCGCAAGCCTGGCCGCGTCGGACACCTCAGCCGGCGTCCGCCAAGGAAGGACTCGACCAGCCGGTTGGCTGGTAGCGGCTGGCCGGGGTACGGGCGCCCACGCGCGGGGTCAGCCGGTGCATTGGCGTGCCGCACCGTCCAGCCCCACCCCGCCTGCCGCGCCGGCCATGACCGGCCAAACACCCCGTAGCTGTACCGCTCGTCGCGCAGCACCTGCCAGTGACCTGACCCGTACCACAGCTCCCAGAAGTACCGGGCCAGGTGCTCGGCCACCGGCCTCAGTTGCCCCCACCGAGCCGCATCCTCGGCCCAGCCGTCCGCGGCTTGCTCTACCGGTCGATGGTAGAGGTCGCCATCCACTGCGAACCAACCCACCATAGCCTCGCGCTGCGCCTCCCTCGCGGTTCGGGCGACCGGGCACCCAGGTCCCTCTCTGGGCGCACACCGCCGCTCCCCGCCAACCATCGTACCAGACAGCCAGCTCAGATCTGGCGGCGCGGGCTGACTCTACAGAATCCGCGGCCAGGTGGTCGCGCCCGGCTCGGGCCTCGGCGGCTTCGCTCGCGCCGTCCGCTTCCTCAGCTCAGTCCCATAGGCGTGTGCTTTGGGCATCGGGACCCTCCACGGCCGGCGGCCAGTGCGCCGACATCTGCGGCGGCCGGGTGGGGCCGGTAGTGCTCGCCGACGGCCTGGCCGGGCGTGGCCAGCCAAGTCAGCAGGCGCGTCAGGCCGAAGCCCAGCAAAGCCGCCGCCAGCGCCAGGTGCAGTAGGTCAGTCAGCGCCCAAGCCTGCGCGCAGTGGGCGGGTAACGCCGCCGGCACCCCCGGGCCGGTGAGGCCCCCAGGGGGAAGACGCCGCGGCGCGGTCCAGACAGGCGTGCAACAGCAGCGCGTAGAGCATCTTGCCCAACAGACAGACTCGCGCTCGGGCCTCGCTCGTGGCCCGCAGTTCCGAGGCGCGCAGCAGGCTGGGGCCAGCGCGACTACGGCGTGACCGGCCAGCTCGGGCTCGAGGCCACGCCCGAGGAGTACGTGGCCAACCTGGTGGCCGTGTTCCGCGAGGTGTGGCGCGTGCTGCGGCCCGACGGCACGCTGTGGCTCAACCTCGGCGACCGCTACGCCGGCAGTCGCCGCGGGCCGGAGGGCGACCGGAGCGGGCTGTGTGACACCAGGAGCTGCCAGGACGAGAGCCGCAAGGCCCAGGCGGCGATGGGCGACGCGGAGAAGCGACCGTTCGGGCTCCAGAAGAAGAACCTGATCGGCCTGCCCTGGCGCGTCGCCTTCGCGCTCCAGGCCGACGGCTGGTGTCTGCGCTCGGACATCATCTGGCACAAGCCCAACGCCATGCCCGAGGCCGCCGCGGACCGTTGCACGAACGCGCACGAGTACCTGTTCATGCTGGCCAAGCAGCGCCGCTACTTCTTCGACGCCGCGGCCATCCGCGAGCCGTCGATGGACACGGGCCGGGTGAACGGCCGCGACGGCCGCGTGGAGGACCCGCGCGCCCGACCGCCGGGCACCGCGCCGCGGAGACTGGCGCGCGTGGACTACACCGCGCGCGGGCGCGACCGCCGCGATGTGTGGTCCATCTGCCCGCAGCCCTATCCCGGCGACCACTTCGCGGTCATGCCGGAGGCCCTCGTCGAGCCGTGCCTGCTGGCCGGCTCCGCGAAGGGTGACACGGTGCTCGACCCGTTCATCGGCACCGGCACGGTGGCGGTGGTGGCCTGGCACCTGGGGCGACACGCCATCGGCATCGACCTCAACCCCGGCACCATCGAGCAGGCGAGTCACCGTCCTCACCTGGCCCGCCGACGCCCCCGATCGGCGCGCGGAGAGTCGCGGCGAAAGTGACTTGCTCAGTTAGTGCCAAACCGGCCGTCGCGTGTGCTATGCTGGTGTCACACCATCACCGGGAGGCCGCGACACCGTGAGTGCCAGAGTGACGTTCAAGCGGGTCAACGATGACGACTTGACCCTATGCGACCCCGCCGGCCAATGCCGGATCACCGAACCCGTGGCCGTCTTGCCCTACCGCCTGGAGCGCGCCGCGCTCGACGCCGCGGCCCGCCGCCAGGGTCACCTGCTGGTCTTGACCAACGAGTGGGACGGCCTGCCACTGCTCGGGCTGGGCCTGCTGCCCTTGCGCGAGTTCGACGCCCTGTGGAAGCCCGGCGACACCCCGCCGTACAGCCTGCGCGGGCTCAACGAGCAGCGCCGCCACTGGGCCGGGCTGACCCCCGGCGCCTGGGTGGTGGCCGAGGTCGCCCGGGTCGCGGAGGAGGTGGCAGGTGTATAGACGCAGTCCGCGCCAGCGCGACGCGATGAGGCGCATCGCTGCCGGCGTACAGCTTTCGTCTGACGGGCGCTGGCCCGATGGGAGCTGGATCAATAGCGCCACGCTGCGCAGCCTGGCCCGGTACTGGGATCCGCTCCTCGCCCTTGAGGGCGACGGTTGGGTCCTGACGGACCGCGGGCAGGACTACGTGGACGCCGTCCGCAGGGCCGAACTGCGCGAGCGGCTCACGGCCCGGCCGATCCCTGACTCCATCCCGATGTTCCCGGTCTGCAACCGTTTCATCAGGCCGGCGGATCGCCAAGTGGCCATCGTGATGTTCACCTACGAAGGCCGGCGGCTCCTGCAGGTCGCCCACTACATTGCCGAGCGCGCGTCCTGGCTGGTCAGCACTTCGCCCTGGGCGGTCCACGTCCCCCACCACTGGGTGATCGCCTGGACACCGGCCGCCCTGGATGAGGACCTGCCCGGCCTGGTGCCGCTGGACGACCACGAGGACGACACCACATTGGCGCCGGTGATCCCCCTCACGCGCCCCGAGCAGCCTGGCGATGGGCGCTGACGCCCGACGAGCAGGCGCCAGGCTGGGACCCGACGCACCGCGGCCCCACCGCGATAGTCGCCGCGTCGCGCCTGACGGCCGGTGCCCTCCGCGAGGAGTTCGCCCGCCCCCGCGCCCACACCGCCAGCCGCCTGTTCGCCACCGTCCTCACCTGGCCCACCACCGCGCCAGATTGGCACGACTTGCTGCGCGAGCTGACCTCGCACAACCCACACATCCCGGCGAAGGCTTCGGCGTCGTTGTCGGGGTAGCGGGGTTCGTAGCCGTTGCGGATGGCGTCGGTGAGCCAGCCGCCGCGCTTGGTGGGCTTCTGGTGGCCGTCGACGAGGAAGTCGCACATGGCCATGATGCGGCTCTCATCGTAGCCGGCGACGAGTTGGCGGGCGGCCTCGGGGTAGACCTCGAAGTGCTCGGTGAGGATGCGCCGCAGCTCGGTGCGCAGGTAGTTGCGGACGTGGAAGGTGAAGGTGCCGCCGCGTTTGTAGTCGATGCGTTCGACGACGTCGGCGGCCATCAGGCGGTCCAGGTGGGGTTGCAGGACTTGCATGAAGCGAGCGGGGCGCTGGTAGGCGTCGGCGGACATGCCCAGCACGGTGGCCAGCGTCTTCCAGCCGACCGACCAGGCGCGCTCACCAGAGAGCGTGACCCGGTCGAGCAGCCGGTAGAGCTGCACGGCGATCGGGTTGCCGAGGGCGACGACGGTGCCCCAGTCCAGCCGCTTGATGTCCTCCTGGGCAAAGCCCTCGGTGACCACCGAACCCCACTCGAGCCAGGAGTCGGACCATCGGTTCTCGGCCACGCGGTAGGTGTCGATGATGTGCCCGCCCATGGCGACGCGGTCGGTGTATTCCTGGCCGGTGCGTCCGGTCATGGTGCCGCTGGAGAAGTGGAAGGCCAGGCCGTGCAGGCGCTCCAGGCTGTCTCGGAGCATTGCGTAGTTCTGGCCTCCGATGCTGGTCCAGCGGAGCAGATCGAAGACGTTGTGGGGATCAAAGGACATGCGCTCGGTGACGCCGGCGGTGCGGGCGATCTGAAGCAGCGCCAGGTAGATCATGGCATCGCCCTGAGTCGGCCAGCCCACGCCGCCTGGTGATATCTTTAGCTTGAAGCAGCGCACCTTGCCATCGACGTGAAGCTGGTAGCCGATCTCTCGCGGGGTCAGGGTCAGGTCGCGGCGGCTGGAGGTGGTGGGCAGCAAGGCCAGGCCGGCGTGATCGATGGCCGTTGTGGGCAAAGGCAAAATCAGCGGCTGCGGCAGAAGTTTGGACTGATCTGTCACCAGAGACTCCAGACTCCGCTAAGGGTGGCAGGAGATGCGCTTGGCATCAAGGTTGGCGGCGAGCGAATGTACAACGAACCTCCACTGACGGGCGAGAGAACGTACAACGATGGTCCACTGACCGAGGGCCGCAGGTACAACAGATGTCCACTGATCCGCTCGCAATGCGCTTCTGGCGCGGACTTGCGGTCGTACAACGAGCCTCCAATGACAATCCATCAGTGGACTCTCGTTGTACATTGGGGAAGGCCCCGGCGGATCAGTGGACTCTCGTTGTACATTCACGAGTCCGCCGCGGCACGGTCCTACTCGGCGTCGCGTTCGACCGGCTTGATGGTGACGATCACCTTGCCGACGTGGCCGGAGAACTCCTCGGCCACGCTGCCGGTCGTGTTCGGCGCGCCGGTGACCACGCCGTAGCGCACGTCGAAGACCTCGAACTCGGTGGTCTCCGGGCCGGTGCTCAGCGGGTCCGAGCCGTGGACGTCGAGCAGCTCCACCAGGTCGCCCACGGCGGGCACCTGGGGGAACCAGGCCGGGGCTTCGTAGTCGCTGTCGGGCAGCTTCAGCGCCACCTTGACGCCGTAGGCCATCATGCGGGAACGAGTCTGCATAGGCGATGCTCCGGGGGCAGAGACGACGACACCGCCAGCCGAGCGGCTGGCGGTCAAGGGGTCAAATGACGAGTCCGGGCGGGCTACCGGCGCGGGCGCCCGGTGGGCGGTCGCAGCGCCGGCGGCGTGGTCTCGATGCCGTACTCGTGGGCCACGGCCTCGAGCCAGAGGTGGATCATGGACGCCGCGGCGTCCTGCTTGGTGATGCCGAGGACGGTGCAGGTGTAGGTCACCCGTTGCGCCAGCTCCGGGTCGACGCGGGCGGCGAAGGTCGCCGTCAGTGCCGGTTGTTGGGGCACCCGAGACGGCAGGATGACCGGCTTGGTGGCGGGCGGCGGCGACGGCAGGTCCGGTTCATCCGGCGCGGAGGCCTCCGGCAGGTCCAGCTCGTCGGGCGCGGGGGCCTCCAGTGGTTCGACCCGCGCGACCGGCGCCGGGGGCAGCGGCGAGGTCGCCGCAGCTTGCGCCGCGGCCGCGGCCTCGATGGCTTTCAGGTTATCCCGCACCATAGACCTCCCACTTCTCGACCGCGGCGGCCAGCCGCGTGATGTCGCTCCAGGCGGCGTCAGCCGACGGATACTGCCAGTCGACCACCACGCGCCCATCGGCGTAGGCGTGCATGTAGCAGGCGTAGCGGCGCACCGTCGCGGGCAGCACGGCCGCGCCCAACTGCGTCATGCCGGCCTGCAGCATGGTGCTGCTGCCGGTCGGGGCCACCTGGTTGAACAAGACCCGCGTCTGCCCGCCCATGGCCGTCAGGATGCGGCTGTACGACAAGGCCGCGCCCTGGCTCTGCACGTCGGGATTGGCCACCACCAGCAGGCGGTCGCAGGTGTCGATGAGCGAGCAGGTCAGGTCCGAAGACGGATGCGCCGGCGTGTCCCAGATGGTGATGTCCGCCGGCGAGGCGCCGTCGAGTTGCCCGGGCACGAGCACCGGGAAGTCGGCCTGCTGGCGCTGGCCGGCCCAGAAGTGACAGGCTTGGCGGCGATCGAGGTCAACGAGGGCGACACTGGGATCCGGCGCTTCGGCTGTGCCACCATGTCAAGGGCACGGCCGCCCACGGCACGGCCTTACCGGGCGCCAACCACAACCGGGCGTCTGCCCGGTTTCACGCCAGCGGGACCATCCGCAAGCGGCCGACCACCACCCCATGCACCACCACCTCGCGGAGCGAGGCCGTGTCCGCTTCCGCAGTCTGGGGATCGAAGCCGACCACCAACAGGTTGCCCACATCGCCCGGCGCCACCCGCATGATCCGGCTGCTGCCGCGCCAGGTCACCAACACCAAGCCGTGGAGCATTGGTGTCCGCGCCGTGTCGACCAGGACGTAGTCGCCCTCGAACAGCCGCGCCGTCTGCAGCCCGTCGGTGGCCACGCGGATGACGACACAACCCGGGTCCCAGGCGCCCTCGAAGAAGTCCTGGGCCACCAGGTCGCAGCCCTTGCCGAGGCTGAAGTCGATGGGCTGGTCCGATGGCACTTCGCCGTAGTAGCGGACGCCGGCGCCCGAGCGATCCTGCTCGGTGACCAGCCACCGGCCGCCACCCACCAGCACCAGGGCGTGGTTGGTCAGCTGAGCCAGCGCCGACAGACACTCATTGGGCACCCCGCGCGAGCCCGCCTCGCGGCGGTTGAGCAATCCCGGCGAGACGCCCAGCACTCGAGCGGCCTGGGTCTGGTCCAGGCCGGCCGCGCGGCGCAGGTAGACCAGCGCCTCCTGACTCGTCATTGCCTGCATTGCACTCCCTCGTGGTCGACATGGTACCAGATTGGCACTACAGCCGCAGCCGTCCGGCCCGGCCAGCTCCAGATCGGACCAGCACGCGGCACGCGCGATGGGCCTGGGACGTCGGCATGGTCCCACGCCGATTTGTCGTCCCGCTTCGCGCACCGATGTGGGACGACTCGCCGTCCCTGGTGGTCCCAAGCGGCTCGTAGAGCAGCTGGGTCGAAGGTCCCAACGGGCTTCGGCGCGGTGTGTGGCGCGTATCGAAGTCTACCCCACCCTCCTACTCGCCTGAGGATGCCGCATCACCGGCCAAATAGGGGGGCCTCGCGGCTGCTCTGGCCGTCGGCGATTCAGGCCATTGGCGCTGAACCGGGCGCCCATTTCCGCGCTCGCCGACGGCCATCTCGCCGTCGGCCTGAACGGCCAGGTCGTCGTCAGGTCTGCCTACGGCCAGGAACGCCACACCCACCCAAGCCATCGGCTTGGACTGCGTCGCTGGCGCCGATGGCAGGTGGGCCGACGGCAACGTCGCTCCGCCGTGGGCCAATGGCATGGCGGCTTTGCCACTGCACGGCAGAGCGCGTCCGCGTGGGTGAGAACACACTCTCACTAGTGTGCCCATCGCCGTTCGGCTCACCTTGGCGAACGCCTTGCTCGGCGAAGGCCGGCCTGATGGCGGCATCCGACGTGCCACAACGCGAAGCCGCCGCCGCGTCGCTCGTCGGGTCCTCCAGCACCGGTTGGGTGTCGCTCTCGTCTTGGCCCCGGTAGGCGCAGGAGGCGCGGACCGTGTCGCGGTTGAGCCGGGTCATCCGCTCCAGGTCGCTGAACGGAAGCTGCACCTGCTGGCCTGCTGGCGGCGGCAGCCGTGGCGGGTCTGGAAGCCGAGGGTGTGGCGGATGACCGCGCCGATGGCGCGCAGTTCGGCCAGCGGCGGCCGAGGCACCAGCTCGTCGCAGAACTGGTCGGTGGTGTAGCTCAGGTCGCCGTTGCCGGCGTAGCAGCCCTGGAACATCGCCAGGTAGGTAAGGTCGCGCCCGTGTTCCACGGCAGGCAGTAGCTGGCGTTCTGGCCGGCCGGCGCGCACCTGCTCGATGGAACAGGCCTCGACCGCCTCGCGCACCGCCTCGCCGACCATGGAGTGGCCGACGCCGCCGGTCGGGTTGGCAGGTCCCCTTGCGCGGCGGTTGCCAGCGAGGCCAGTCGAAGGACAACTCCCCTGCGCGAAGGACGACACCGACCTGGCTTGGCAGACTGGGCACGCCGAGCTGGAGCACGGCCCGCCGGCGGCCCGGCTACCCTACCCCGCCGGCGCCAGAACGTTCGTATCCAGCTGCATAGCCGTGACCACGTCCGCCGACGGCCTGGCCGAGTTCAGGGCGGCGGCGCCGTCAGGCTCGCGTTCACGATCTGGATGGGCCGTGACCGGACGCCTATGGCCTAGCGGAAGGCGCTCACGCCCTCCGTCGTTAGCCACCATTCGGGCCTGCCGCCACTGACGCGCTGGCGTTCCATCACCACGTCGCCGGTCTGGTGGCTCTGGGTCCAGCGGAACCCTCGCCGAGGTGCGAAAGCCCAGGCGCGGCAGAGGCCGCGCGCGCTAGCTCCGCGTCGCTCGACATCAGCAACCACTCCTACGTACCCGTTGGCAGGATGGTGGCCGAATGCGCCGTAGCACTCAACCGCCACAACAGCCGTTTCGCGTCAAACGGGAACGTTGCACGTCTCTGCCGCCCTGACGACGCCTGGCTCCACAGCGGCCGCGCCGACCGGCCAACTGCCTGCCTGCCAGTGTCTCGCCTCGCCGACTGACCGGGTTGTGGGCGGCGCAATCCTCGCCCCCACGCCCATCGCAACACCCGGAAGGTACACTACAGCCTCAACGGGAACGTTGATGCAAATGTAAGTGCGCCCACGCCTCCAAGCCTACCGCCACCACGGGCGCCCCGACGGCCTCGACAGCGCGCCGCAACAGCCCGCTGCCAAGCAACCAACGTCGCCATTGACTGTCTATTCTGCCAACGGCCTCAACCGCCGCAATCGCAACCAAGGGATAATCGGGAACGTATGCGCACTATCGCCGTAATGAACCAGAAGGGTGGCAGTGGCAAGACCACCACCGCCGTGAACCTCGCCGGCGCACTCGCCGAGGCCGGGCAGCGAGTACTCCTGATCGACGTCGACGCCCAGGCCTCGGCCAGCTCCTGGCTGGGCATCGGCGATGGTGGCCGCGGCCTCATGGAGGTGTTCACCGATAACGGGAACCTTAGCGACCTTGTCGTTGATACGGCTGTTGCGGGGGTTTCGTGTGTTCCGGCCTCAAGCTGGCTCGTGGGCGTCGAGCGAGCGTTGGCCGGCGAGGTGGGGGCCGAGCTGATCCTGCGCCGCGCCCTCGCAGCCCTGCCGCCGCGCAGGTGGGACGTCGTCTTGGTCGACTGCCCGCCGTCGCTCGGGCTGCTTTCGGTCTCAGCATTGACCGCCGTCGACGAGTTGCTCATCCCGATCGAGGCCCACGTCATGGCACTGGCGGGCTTGGCCCAGTTGCTTCGGACGGTCGAGGTCGTGCGTGACCGGCTGAACCCATCGCTGCGGGTCACCGGCATCGTGGCTTGTCGCGTTGACGGCCGTACCCGCCATTCCGCCGAGGTCCTCCAGCAGTTACGAGAGCGATTCGGGAACCTTGTCTACAACACCTACATCCGCGCCAACGTCCGCTTGGCGGAAGCACCGTCATTCCATCAGCCCATCACCCTGTACGAGCCTCGCAGCGCCGGAGCCGAAGACTACCGCTCTTTGGCGGCCGAGGTCATGAACCCGCAGAGGAGTGAGCAGTCATGAGCAAGCGCAGCACCATCGGCGACAACCCGCTGGATGCGGTCATCCCGCTCGTCGGGCCAGCGGCGCGCCCTGAGCCGCCGGCGCCGACGCGCCCGACAACTCGGGCCAGCCGGAAAGTGCGAGCCACCTTCCACATCCCCGAGGACTTGCTCGAGGACGCGCGCGACGCCGCAGTCGCCCTGTCGGGCCCGCCCTATAGGTTGACCCTGGCGTCGCTCGCCGAGACGGCCTTGCGCAACGAGATCGAGCGACTGCGGCGTCAGTGCCACGATGGCCGCCCGTTCCCGACTCGTGAAGAGGGCTCGTTGCGCGGTGGCCGACCAATCGGCTCCTGAGTCGGCCGAAGGGGTAGGGTGGGGCAGTCAATGTACCCCCGTTTGACGTCACCGTTACGGCCGGCCGGCACTGCGTGTTCGAGCACTTGGCTCCCTGAGCCGAGTGCAAGGACGAGCCTCGCCGACGCGGCCGAGAGCGGCGCCGCGGTCCACGGCTCGCCATGGAGCGTTGGCACGAGTCGCCGCTCTGGTGGCGCCAGACAGGTGCATGTACCTCCGTTTGCCGTCAACTGCGCGAACGCGGTCCACGGTGCCGCGGTATCCGTCCATCGACGTCCGGATCCGCGGCCTTGGGATCGTCCGCACCGACTCGACAGCCCGACACCGTCTTGCCCTAAGCCCACAGCAGCGCCAGGGACCTCTGGCTCCGGGCATATGTACCCTCACTTGCCGTCAAAGGTGCGGGGCTGGGTACGTCTGACAAGGTGCGTGGATCCGCTCCCAGAGCGCGCGGACGAGTTGATGTACCCCGGCTTGCCGTCGCCACAGAGCCTGACGTCAACTGAGGGTACAACGATAACTCGGGCCAAAAACCGGCTCTGGCAGCCGGCCCAAACGATCGGCCCGCCTCCCGATGACGGCAAACCGGGGTACGTCTACGAACAGAGCAAGCGTCAACCGGGGGTACCAGTGACGTCAAGCGGAGGTACATGAGAGGCCCGCGAGTCCGCTTGGCAAGCGGCTCGGCTAGGACCCCAAGCTGAGTCCTAGCTTTCTAGCCAGGAATCCAAGTAAGCTCTCTGGGAAGCCCTTATGTCTGATGACCAACAACAGCCAACGGCCTGTCTGCCAGCAGTAGCCGGGCGCGACTACGCTGCGCTCGCCGTGCTGCCGTTCACGCTCGCCCTGCGCGAACCGACCAAGAGCCACGGCCCGGTCCATGCCGACTTCACCATCACCGTTGACGGCAAGCCTCGTCGGGTGACCACGACCCTCATGCCCGGCGAATCCGGCGTGCTTCCTGTCCACGCAGACCAGATGGTCCACTTGGCGCTGCTCCAGCTTGCCATGCAGCGCCCAGACCTGAGCGACACGCTGGTGTTCCGCCGCATGGAGGTCTTCGATCTCCTTCGGTGGCCAAACCGCGGCTGGTCGTACGACCGCTTGGAGCAGTCGCTGCGCCGGTTGGCTGGCCTGACCATCGAGATCCGGTCCGTACTGGTAGCGCGAGACGGCCGCGAGTACCACAAGAGCACGCACCTGTCTCACGTCATCGACAGCGTCTACATCGGCAGCGGGCGCGACGCCGAATGCCGTGTGCGCTGGGGCGACCTGGTACTCGAAGCCTTCCGCTTGGGCGACTTCAAACGGCTCGATTGGGACCTGATCATTGATCTCGGCAACCCGCTCACCGCGCAGCTCTACCGGCTGATCGACCGCGCCACTCTGAGCGGCCAGACCGAGTGGGAGATCGACTGGCGGTCGCTGGCCATTGCCCTTGGCATGAGCGCCGACGGTTGCGCCCGGCCGGCCCGCCTGCGGCAGCGCCTCGAGCCGCACTTCGAGACACTGCGGAAGCACCAAGTGCTGGAGCATGTCCGGTATGCTCGCGGCGGGCAGTTCGTTTTCGAGGTGCGCAACTACCTGCGGTCTCGTATCCGGCACGTCCTGGAGGACCGGTTCGGTGTCTACGGCGAGGCCGCCCGGCAGTTGATGGCGGCGCACGACGAAGTGCAGATCATGGTGCAGTGTGACTGTCTGTACCATGGCTCGCGGCCCAAGCCACATTCCATTGGCGGCTATTTGGTCGAGGCTGTCCGGCAGGGCTACGAGCTGCGCTACGCGCCGGACGAGCCTGAGGCGTTCGCGGGGCTGTGGGGAATGCTTGGCCAGGAGGAGCACGACGCCTACCACAGGGCCGGTCTGAAGCTGCTGGGCGTCGGCGACGACCTGTTCGAGACCAGTGCCGACCCAACCGCTTGGTCGCAGACGATGCGAGCCGTGGTGCGGTTCCTGGTCTGCCATGCCATCGACCCCGAGCAGATCCCGGGCACGCAGGTGGTCAGGCACGGAGCCTGAGCGGCGAGTGAGGTGGCCGTGATTGGCCCGAGCCAGCTGGCCGAATGGGCTGCCTGCGGCGGGTCAGGAGTCGGACGGGCGTGTGGGGCGACGCGCCGGTAGCGCGTCGCACTTTCTGGCGCGACGCCGTCCGGCGCTCAGTTGCGGGCTCGTTGGCCAATCAAAGCCGCCAAAGCGCACCAATGTGGTGACCTGTTGTTCACGGTCGCAATGTTCCGCAGGACACGCTCTCCGGGCGTGGAAGTAGCCTCGGCAAGTGCGGCCGTGCTCGGCTGGGTACTGGGCATGGCGCCGCCGCGCTCGCGGAGTCACCGGCGCCTGTCACTATGACCTGCGTGCAGTCCAGTGAAGCAGAGCCGCTCTTGGCGAGCGCCGCCCAGGCCAGTGTCGATCACAGCAATGGGCCGACGCGTGTCCGCCGCTGACGGCTGCAAGCCGGACAGGCGCCACTGTCCACCGTGACAAAGGGGTGAGGAGTGAGTTCAGCGGTAGCAGGAGCGCCAGCCGCAGGCAACGTGGTTCGGCTTCGGATGCGCACGTATCTGGCGGAGCTGGTTGAGCCGACACTTGGTCGTGGGACCCATGTCGGGCTGTCCTGTCTCGACGACGACGCCCAAGGCCAGCAACTCGACGTCATCTGGGAACTCGAGCCCGACGCGCGAGTCGTCGATGAGGAAGCCTGGCAGAGCATCGGCCAGCGGGGTTTCGACCCGCGAGAGTGGTTCAGTGCGTACCTGCACACGCTCCGCTGGAACTGCGTTACCGCCACCGAGCCGCGTCTGTTTCAGTCGCCATTCCGGGCGGGCATCAAGCTCGACGCCTACCAACTGGAGCCGTTGCGCAAAGCGCTCGTGCTGCCGCGAGTGAACCTCTTCATTGCCGACGACGTGGGTCTGGGCAAGACGATCGAAGCTGGGCTCATCGCCGGCGAGCTGCTGCTTCGCCGCCGGGTCCGTGAAGTGGTCGTAGCCTGTCCGCCTTCGATGATCCCGCAGTGGCAAGAGGAGATGGAGGCCCGCTTCGGGCTCACGTTTGAGGTGCTGGACCGGGAGTACGTCGAGCGCACGCGTCGCGAGCACGGCTTCGGCGCCAATCCCTGGCTGACCTTTCCACGCTTCATCGTCTCCCACAAACTCCTGATTGACGAGAGCTACGCCGGCCCGCTGCGGGCTTGGCTCGGCGAACTCCGACCCGGCAGCCTCCTGATCCTTGATGAGGCGCACAACGCCGCACCGGCCAGCGGGTCTCGGTATGCGATCGACAGCCGCATCACCCGGGCCGTGCGTGACCTGGCACCGCGCTTCGAACACCGCCTGTTCCTCTCGGCTACGCCGCACAACGGCCACTCCAACAGCTTCAGCGCTCTGTTGGAGTTGCTCGACCCAGACCGCTTCGTGCGCGGCGTGCCGGTCTTGGCCAAGAACCGCGACCAAGTGATGGTCCGTCGTCTCAAGGATGACATCCGGTCCCTACAAGGTGGCTTCCCCAGGCGTACGGTCCGGCAGGTCGATCTTGCCGGGCTGCCTACTGACGCGCCGGAGCTGGTGCTCGCGAGTCTCCTCGACGAGTACCGGGAGGTCCGGCAGAGGCGCCTCGCCGAGGCCAGCAAGCGGCAACAAGCCGCCGGCGCGCTGCTCATCTCCGGTCTGCAGCAGCGGTTGCTGTCGTCGATCGAGGCCTTCGCGCGGACCCTCGCTGTGCACGGCCGGACCATGGAACGCCTTTGGGCCAACGAGGTCGAGAGCCCGAGCCACATCGACCGGGATCTCCTGGCCGGCAGTCCCGATGCCGATGACGAACGGTCTGGCATGGGCGATGACGACCGCGCCCAACTGGAGGACCTGGCCTTCGAAGCCGCCACCCTGGCGACCTCTGGCGTGCGTGCCAGTGCTGCCGTGGACCGCGAGCGCGAGCTGCTCCATGAGATGGGCCGGATCGCCGCTGTGGCACGCGACCTTCCCGACGCCCGAGCCCAGTACCTTCTCGGCTGGATCCGTGAGCGCCTGTGCCGTGGGGTGGGGGAGCGGGGCCAGGGCGACGGCGCCTGGACCGACCTGCGCCTGCTCATCTTCACCGAGTATGAGGACACTCGCCGGTGGCTGGTGGGTCTGCTCAGGAACGCCGTGGCCGGCACCGACCAGGCTGACCAGCGGGTCGACTACTACAGCGGCGCCACGTCGCAGGACCGTCGGCGCGTCATCCAGCGCGCCTTCAACACTGCGCCGGGCGATCATCCGCTGCGCATCTTGGTGGCCACTGATGCGGCCCGCGAGGGCCTCAATCTCCAGGCTCACTGCCACAACCTGTTCCACTTCGATGTGCCCTGGAACCCGTCTCGCCTCGAACAGCGCAACGGTCGCATCGACCGCAAGCTCCAGCCGCAGCCCGAAGTGTTCTGCCACTACTTCGTCTACACGCAGCGGCCGGAGGACCGCGTCTTGCGCACGCTGGTCCGCAAGACCGAGACCATTCGGAGCGAGTTGGGCAGCCTGTCACAAGTGCTGGAGGCGCGTCTGGCCAAGATGCTCCAAGGTGGTGGCATTCGGCGCGCCGAGCTGGACCGGCTCACCCGTGAGATCGAGCAGACCGCGCCCGACGCCGACCGCCAAGCGGTGGTCGAGGAGGAGTTGGAGTCGACCCGCGAGCGACGGCAGGCCCTCGAACGCCAGATTGAGACTCTCCGCACCCACCTGGGCGCTTCGCAACGCCGCATTGGCCTCGATCATGACGCCTTGCGGGACGCGCTGTCCTGCTCGTTGGAGATGCTCGGCGTGCAGGCGTTGCAGCCGACCGAGACACCCGCCGATGAGCCAAGCCGCTTCGTCTTCCCCAACCTGGACGCCCGCCACGGCTCAGATCCTGGCTGGGCCTCGACGCTCGACACCCTCCGCGAGCTGCCCGAGGACGGCGAACGAGGGTACCGCTGGCGGCAGGACAAGCCCATCCGGCCGGTCGTCTTCCAGGCGCCGCAGGGCATCGACGACGAAGTGGTCCAGCTTCACCTCTCGCACCGCGTGGTGCAGCGGCTGCTCTCGCGGTTCACCGCCCAGGGCTTCGTCTACCACGATCTGTCACGCGCCTGCCTGGCTCAGTCGGAAGACAGCATCGCGCGCGTGGTACTGATCGGGCGGCTGGCACTCTACGGGCGTGGCGCGGCCAGACTCCACGAGGAGATCGTCACCGTCACGGCCCGCTGGGTGCCACCGGATGTTCGGTCGGGGCGACTGGCGCCCTATGCCCGCGATGCCGAAGCGCGGACACTCGACCTGCTGGAAGCGGCACTCAAGCCCGGCGCTGGTCACGTCGCCAGCGAGGTCGCCGCGCGCTTCGAAGCAGCTCTTGCGCAGGACCTGACCGACCTGCTGCCGTACTTGACCGACCGCGGCGCTGCCGCCCGGCAAGAAGCTGTGCAGAAGCTGGCCGAGCGCGGCCGGATCGAGTCGGCTGCCATGGCCGACCTGCTCGACCAGCAGCGCCATCGCGTGCTCGAAGAGCAGGCCAAGCACGAGATCGGCTCGCCTCAGGGGTTCCTACCCGGCACACTGACCGACGAGGAGCAGCGGCAGCTCGAAGCCAACCGCCGCGCCTGGCAGCGTTGGCTCGACCGGTTCGAGGAGCAGCGCGAGCGTGAGCCGCGGCGCATTGCCGAGTTCTACGAGGTGACCTCGTCACGCGTGGCGCCGGTTGGCCTGGCCTACCTCTGGCCACTGACGGGGTAGAGGGGAGCAACCCACATGGGCGAGATAGCGAGCACACCAGACGAGCGGTGCTTTCTAGGGATCGAGATGCCCGAGTTGCAGCGGCTTGCGGGCATCGCTGCGGTGGACCGGGCTGCGTTCTTCCACCGCAACCCGCGGTGGCGCGACCTGTATGAGGATCGGGTGCTCTGCGTCGCCCTGTGCCAGGGCTCTGCGTTGCACTATGTGGACGGTCGGAACGGCATCAAGGACTGGGACGTGTGGACCTTCTACGCGGAACCGCCCGGCCTGGCCCAGAACGACCAGTTCCCGCCGCGCCGCCGTGGCGAGTTGGCCTTTGGTGATGCGCGCTTCGGGCGGTGTCCGGTGCGTCCACAGCATCTCGGCCGGCCGGTGGATCTGATCGGTCGCTCCATTCCCTGGCGTCACGGCGAGAATCCCGTTGACGCTGTCGTCCGTTACCTCCGTGCCAGCCGCACCACCTCGGCGCGCTGCCTGGCGGCCAAGGCCGTGGTGTTGCTGGATCCGGCCGACCGACGGGGCGAGATCGTCTGGCCGGTCGGAGCGCGGCGGGTGGGGGCCTGAGCATGGCCTACGATCCTGCCCTCAACGACCACAAGGCCTGGCTGGGCTACCTCCAACCGGAGGGCCTGGTCGTCTCAGCCACTGCCCTGGTCGATGCCCAGGTGGTGCTCGACCGCAACGCCACCGAGCTGCAGCAGCGGTTCCTGGAGTTCGTTGAGGAAGTCGACACTGGCGAGGACATGGCGCCGGCCATCGCCGAGTTCACGCGGTTTGCCCGCGAGTTCCTGGGCTGGCCCGACGAGTGCCTGCTGGGGCTCGACGACACCCGGCCGCTGCCTGAGCGTCTGATCGTCGCGCTGCCTGACCTCAACGAGATCCTGCGGCCGTCGCTGGCCTTCGTCGATGATCGTCAGGAGGGTGGGGCGCCACTACTGCTCGTCCAGTTGCTCGATGCCAGCGTGGGCCTCGACGTGGTGACCACAGGTGATCAAGCCGGCTGGTCCGCCTCGGCCGGCCAGCGCTTCGAACGACTGCTGCGCGAGACAGGCGTGCCCATTGGCGTGCTGTGCAATGGGACTCACCTGCGCCTGGTCTATGCGCCGCGCGGCGAGAGCTCGGGCAGCCTGACCTGGCCGATCAGGCACCTCACCGAGGCCGCCGGCCGGCCACTGGTCGGCGCGCTGGACATGCTGCTGTCCAGCCGTCGGCTGCTCACGGGAGCCACGTCATCGCGGCTGCCGGCGTTGCTTAGCCGCAGCCGCGACTATCAGAGCCAGGTCTCCACCGCCCTGGCCGGCCAGGTCCTCGAAGCGCTCTACGAACTGCTGCGCGGGTTCCAGGCCGCCGATGCCGGGGCCAACGGCGAACTGCTGCGCGAGCCACTGGACCGCGACCCCAACTCGGTCTACGCGGGCCTGCTGGCCGTCCTGATGCGCCTCGTCTTCCTCCTCTATGCCGAGGACAAGGGCCTCCTGCCGGCCACCGCTCTCTACGTCCGCAACTACGGTGTCCACGGCTTGTTCGAGCGGCTGCGCGCCGACCGCGAGCGCTACGCCGACACCATGGACCAGCGCTACGGCGGCTGGGCGCAACTGATTGGCCTGTTCGGCGCCGTCCACGCCGGCTGCCGCCATCCCGAGATGGCCATGCCAGCCCGGCAGGGCCACCTGTTCGACCCAGAGCGGTACCCCTTCCTGATCGGCGCGACGCTCGCCGAGCCGCAGATCCCCCGCATCCCCGACGGTTGCCTCGAACGGGTCCTGCGCAACTTGCTCATCCTCAACGGCGAGCGTCTGTCCTATCGCACCCTCGATGTCGAGGAGATCGGCTCCGTCTACCAGACCATCATGGGCTTTGCTCTGGAACGCGTCGCGGGCACGTCCATCGCCATCGTCGGCAAGCGCAAGCACAAGTCCGAGGTGGCGGCGCCGGTGGTCATCAACCTCGACGCGCTGTTGGCCCAGGCGGGCAAGGACCGGGCCAAGTGGCTCAAGGACGCCACCGGGCACGACTGGACCGGCAAGACCTACAGCGGGCTGAAGGACGCGCGCTGCGTCGATGAGCTGCTGACCATCCTCGACCGGCGCATCGCCCGTCACGCCACGCCGGCCCCGGTGCCCGAGAACGGCCTGGTGCTCCAGCCCACCGACGAACGCCGCCGCACCGGCTCGCACTACACCCCGCGCAAGCTCACCGAGCCGATCGTGCGCAAGACGCTGGAGCCGGTGTTGGCCCGGCTCGGCGAGCACCCGACCGCGCCGCAGATCCTCGACCTCAAAGTCTGTGACCCGGCCATGGGCTCCGGGGCGTTTCTGGTGGAAGCCTGCCGCCAACTGGCCGACGAGCTGGTCGAAGCCTGGCACCACCACGGCAACCTGCCGGCCATCCCGCCCGACGAGGACGAGTTGATGCTGGCCAAGCGCCTCATCGCCCAGCGCTGCCTCTACGGCGTCGACAAGAACCCCATGGCCGTCGACCTGGCCAAGCTCTCGCTGTGGCTGGCGACGCTGGCCAAGGACCATCCGTTCACCTTCGTCGACCACTCGCTGCGCGCCGGCGACTCGCTGGTCGGGCTGACTTGCAAGCAGATCCTCGGCTTCCACTGGCAGCCGACGGGCGACCGCGTCTTTGGCCAGCAGGACCTCGAAGCGCGCATCGAGCAGGCCGTGCTCTACCGCCGCCGCGTGCTCGACGGCGGCGAGCACATGAGCCCAGCCGAAAAGAGCCGCTGGCTCGCGGTGGCCGACGACAAGCTCGATGTCGTGCGGCTCTATGGCGACCTGGTGATCGCCGCCTTCTTCGGCGGCAGCAAGGACAAGGAACGCCAGGCGCAGCGCGATGCGCTGCTTGAGGCCGTGGTGCGGTCTGTCGAAACCGGCGATGTGCGCGAACTGCCGGTGACGGCGGCGGAGGACCTACGGAGCGGGGAGCATCCGGTCAAGCCGTTCCACTGGGAGATCGAATTCCCTGAGGTGTTCGAGGTAGAACACGGGGGCTTCGACGCCATTGTAGGGAACCCGCCGTTCTTGAAGGGCAGCTTCATCTCGTCTACCAGTGGTGGTGGGTACCGAGATTACCTGCTCATGGCCCACGTCGGTGCCCACGGCAACGCAGATCTAGTCGCACACTTTTTTCGGGAGGCCTTCTCTCGTATCGCTGAACACGGCACCTTCGGGTTGTTGGCCACTAACACGATCGCGCAGGGCGACACGAGGTCTACTGGCCTTGCATGGATCGTGCGCGAAGGTGGCGTGATCCACTCCGCAACCCGTCGCTACAAGTGGCCCGGCCAAGCGGCAGTGACCGTCAGTGTGGTCCACTGCCACCGGGGTGCGTCTAGTGCCCCAGCTCTTCTGGACGGCAAGACCGTAGGCCACATCACCCCGTACCTTTTCGAGGGCGAGGCGGACGGTGAGCCGAACGTCCTAATCGCCAATCGCAACCGGAGTTTCATGGGGCCGTACATACATGGGCCCGGCTTCGTCTTCTCTGACGAAGAAGGAGCGACTCCGCTTGCCGAGTTGGGTCAATTGCTCCACCTGAACCCACGGATAGCAGAGCGTGTCTTCCCGCTCATCGGCGGCGAGGAGATCCTCGACGACCCGGCTGTAGTACCACAGAGACGGGTCATCTACTTCGGGCAGCTCAGTGAAGCGGTGGCACGCCGATGGCCTGAACTCATGGCGCTTGTGGAGAGCAAAGTCAGGCCGGAGCGAGCGCAGCACAAGGACCCCGATCTGAGGAAGAGGTGGTGGCAGTTCAAACGGCCTTGTCCGGAACTCTTCGACGCGATTGACGGGCTTCCGAAGTTCCTGGCGACGCCCTACACTGCAAAGCACTTGGTGTTTGCGTTCATGGGGTCGTCGACAATTGTCGCCGCTCCCCATGTCGTCATTGCGCTGGGCACGGGATCGGCGTTCGGGGTCCTTCAGTGTCGTGTGAACGAGCTGTGGGCCCGTTACTTCGGATCCACTCTGGAGGATAGGCTTCGCTACGCACCTACCGACTGCTTCGAGACCTTCCCCTTCCCGCCCAACTGGGAGCAGAACGCCTCGCTAGAGTCCACCGGCCAGACCTACTACGACTTCCGCGCCGACCTGATGGTCCGGCACGACGAAGGTCTGACCAAGACCTACAACCGCTTCCACGACCCCAGCGAGCGCAACGCCGACATCCTGCGCCTGCGCGAGCTGCACGCGGAGATGGACCGGGCGGTGCTGGAGGCCTACGGCTGGAACGACTTGGTGAATGGTGAATGGCGAATGGTGAGTGGTGGCGAACGGATCCGCGCGGACCATTCACCACTCACCACTCCCCATTCGCCGCCGTGCGGCTTCGGGCTGGACTACCTGGACACCGATGACGACGAACTGAGCGACGAGGCCGCGGCGCTGCTGCCCGAGGGCGAGATGTGGTGGCCTACGGCATCCGAGGCCGTCGCCTTCGCCGCGGCGGTCGGCGGCAAGAAGCGCCTGCCCTGGCGTTATCGCTGGCCCGGCGAGGTGCGCGACGAGGTGCTGGCCCGACTGCTGGCCCTCAACGCCGAACGCGCGGCCGCCGAGCGCCTGGCCGGGCTGGCGGCAGGAGGTAACAGGGGGTCAACGGCGAAGCCGGGCGGGCGAGGTCGGCGGCAGTCGGCCGGCGGGTTGTTTGACGATGAGGAGTGAGTGGCCAGCGGTCTGGGGCGAATGGCGGACGGTGGGGCGGCCGACGATTCGCCACGCACCGTTCGCCATGCGCCTCCCAGGCCGGGCTATAATGGGCTGGAGGGCACGCCATGAAGACGGTGACGCTACAGGCCGATATCTCGCCGGGACACGAGCTTCGGGTGATGTTGCCCGACGACGTGCCGACGGGGCGGCGCACGGTGGTGCTGGTCATTGATGAGCAGGACAGCGCCGAGCCGCCTGGCCCGTCGAAGCGCACGTTAGGGGATCTGGCCGATTCCGAGTTCTTCGGCATGTGGGCCGGTCGCGACGACATCGCCGACAGCGCCACCTTTGCCCGCGAGCTGCGCGAGAAGGTCCAGAGGCGGCAGGCGTGACGGTCCTGCTCGACAGCGATGTGCTGATCGACTGCCTGCGCGCCACGGCGGCGGCCCGCGAGTGGATCGCCGGCGAACGCGAGGATGAGCTGGTGGTCCCCGGTATTGTGGCGCTGGAGTTGCTGGCCGGCTGCCGCAACCGTGTGGAGCAGCGCCGGGTGCTGGCCTTCCTCGACCAGTTCCCGGTGGTCTGGCCCGCACCCCACGAGGGCGCCGCAGGCTTCGACCTCTACGTCAAACACGGCTTGTCGGGCGGTATCGGGATCCTCGACTGCGCCGTGGCGGCGATGGCGCTGGAGCGCGGCGCGCGGCTGCTGACGTTCAACCTCCGCCATTTCCGCGTGGTCGAAGGACTCGACGTGGCCGAGCCGTATGCTCGCCCATGACGACGCCCGATGGGGCTGAGGCGAGGTGAGCGAACGCCTGCGACGGCTGGACCGGATTCGCGCGGGCAGCTGCAGTCCCTGCTGGGGGAGTTGCGCGTGCATTGCGTCGGCCGCAATCGTGCGGGCCGCGGGTACCCGGGGCCCGCAGCGCAGCCCACGGACGCGGGACCAGAACGGCGTGTGATACGCAGTAGCTGATGGCTCAATCTGCAACCGCGATGCGCCGAGCCGCTCTGGAAGCGGATCGCCGAGTGCAGCCAAGACCGCTGTGGGGCGCCAGTTGGTGCCAATGCGCAAGTGGGGAATGGCATGACCGAGCAGTTGGTCACTTCGGAGCAGGTGCGCGCGGAGCTGGTGGAGGCGCTGCGCCTCGATCTGGTCGGCCCGGACAACGACCATGCCTTTGCCGCCGAACTGCTGCCCGAGCAACCGTCGCGATGGTACCTGACCGGCTTCCTGGTGCCGGCCGGGGCGCCCCTCGAGCGTCGCACCGACGACACGGTCGAGGAGGAGATCGAGCTCGCCGGTGACACCGAGGGCACCGACGACGCCACGGCGCCCGAACGTGCGGCCGCGCGGAGAGGCCCGCTGCCGTCATCGATGGGCTTGACGGCGCTGCTGCCGAACGGGGTGGGCGAGATCCGCGCCCGGGTCGCGTGGGGTGATTACGCCTGGGAAGGTTCGGACGAGCCGGGGGCCGAGGATGCGGCGCGCCCCGACGAGCAGGCCGAGGCCGTGGAGGGCGAGCCGGCGCCAAGTGGATGGCGCCGGATCCCCCGGTCGGCGGACCTGCCGATCCCGCTGCCGCCCAACGGTACGCAGGTCACTGAAGTGCCGGGCGGCGCGGGACTGCAGCTGTACGTGACGGTGCGACCGGTCTCGAGCCAAGCGGTCCAGACCGGACGGTTACCGGCCGGTGCTCGCACGGTCTCCGTGTTCCTGGTCAACAAGCGCCAGGACACCGACGACCAGGAGCGTCCCGATCCGTCCTATGCCTTCCAGGCAAGTCTGCGACTGGTCTCTCCGGAGCCGTTCGTGCCGCGGCCCGACCTGCGCGGCGGCCTCGCCGGCGAGTGGGCTGACGAGTGGGACGAGCTTCTGAACGATCTGCACTACCGCGACGTGTTCGAGTACGCCGTGGGCCATGGGATCTCCGTCACCGCGGAAGTCCGCGACGGCATCTGCCGCGAGGTCCAGACCACCTGGACGCCGTCCGCCGAGGTGGAGCGGGTCGCTCCGGCGGCGATTGGGGGCGCCGAGCTTCGCATGGAGGAGCTGGGCGCGCTCACTGATGCCGAGGCGGCCGCGGTAGCGTTGACGCCGCTGGTCACGGCGTATCGCGCCTGGATTGAGGGCCTGCAGGGCCTGGTCGAAGGCCTGGACGGAAGCCGCCGGGCGACCGCCGCCGACCTGCTGATCGAGGCGGCCTGGGCGGCGAACCGGATCGAGGCGGGGATCAAGCTCCTGGACGATCCTGCGGTTCTGGATGCCTTCCGGATCGCGAACCGATGCATGGCTCGGGCGGCCCGCCAGCGTGAGGGGGCGCTCCGCAACCAGCGTCCGGAGGCTGTGTCAGCACCGGCGTGGCGGCCGTTCCAGCTTGGCTTCCTGCTGATGACGCTGCGCAGCGTCGTCGAGCCGCATCACCCCGACCGGGAGGTGGTTGATCTGCTGTTCTTCCCCACGGGCGGTGGCAAGACCGAGGCCTACCTCGGCCTGGCGGCGTTCACCATGGTCCTGCGGCGGTTCCGCAACGGCCATCCGGGCTACGCCGGGCTGAGCGTGCTGATGCGCTACACGTTGCGGCTGTTGACCCTCGATCAGCTCGGACGCGCCGCGGCGCTGGTGTGTGCTCTGGAACTGGAGCGCGAGCAGCAGCCCGACAAGCTGGGCACCTGGCCGTTCGAGATCGGCCTGTGGGTGGGATCGGCCGCCACGCCGAATCGCATGGGCCACCGGGGCTATACGGGTCCGGGCGCCGATCACACCGCCTACATCAAGACTTACCGGTACAAGAAGGACAGCAAGAAGCACCCGGCGCCGATTCCCCTTGAGAACTGCCCCTGGTGCGGCACCAAGTTCGCGCCCGAGTCCTTCCGCCTGGTGCCGAACGACCTGAAGCCGCTGGACCTCCGTGTCCACTGCGTCAATCATCGCTGTGAGTTCTGCGGGGATCGGCCGTTGCCCATCGTGACGGTGGACGAGGCCATCTACCGCAGGCTACCCGCATTCCTCATCGCCACGGTGGACAAGTTCGCCGCTCTGCCATGGACGGGCGAGACCGGCGCCCTGTTTGGCTTGGTGGACCGGTACGACCACGATGGGTTCTACGGCCCGTGCCAACCGGGTCACGGTCACTCCCTGGCCGCGCAGCTACCTGCGCCGGACCTGGTTGTCCAGGATGAGTTGCACCTGATCTCAGGTCCCCTGGGGACGATCGCCGGCGTGTATGAGGCAGCTATCGACGCCCTGTCGACCCGCGACGTCGACGGCCAGCCGGTGCGGCCCAAGATCATCGCCAGCACCGCGACCGTGAGGCGAGCAGACACCCAGATCCGCGCCCTCTTCGAGCGCCAGCGGGTGGCGGTCTTCCCGCCGCCCGGACCCGACCGCCGAGACTCCTTCTTTGCCGTCACCGAATCGGCGGCAACCACCCCGGCCAGACTGTATCTGGGCGTCGCCGCGCCCGGCCGCAGCCTCAAAGTGGTGTTCCTGCGGGCCAACCTCGCTTTGCTCTCGGCGGGGCAGCGGATCTACGAGCGCGAGGGCGGCGATGCCTATCCGGCGAACGCGGCAGACCCTTACATGACGCTCGTCGGCTACTTCAATAGCCTGCGCGAGTTGGGCGGCAGTCGGCGCATCGTTGAGGACGAGGTGGTCTCGCGGTTGGAGCGCTACGGTCGGAGGCGCCGACGTGCGCCGGAGGACGGGCTGTTCGTCGGTCGGCAGGCGGGCTACGAGCCCGTCGAATTGACCTCGCGGGTGTCGACCAACGCGGTGGCGGCGGCGAAGCGCCGACTGGCCTTGCCCTTCCATGACAAGGAGAGGGTCGACATCGCGCTGGCGACCAACATGATCTCCGTGGGGCTCGACATCATGCGCCTGGGTCTGATGGTCGTGCTCGGGCAGCCAAAGACGAGTGCCGAGTACATTCAAGCGACCAGTCGGGTGGGGCGGGACGCCACCAGGCCAGGCCTGGTGGTCACGCTGCTCAACGTGCACAAGCCCCGCGACCGCTCGCACTACGAGCGCTTTGGTGCGTGGCACGAGTCGTTCTACCGGGCGGTGGAGGCCACCTCGGTCACGCCCTTCGCGCCGCGGGCGCTGGACCGCGCCATGCCCGCAGCCCTGGTGGCGATGTGTCGCCACGGGCGCGTGGCGATGACCCCTGCCCAGGGCGCCGCCCAGGTACTCAGCTTGCGCGACGACCTGCGGCCCTTCGCGCAGCGTCTGGCGGACCGTGCCCGGAACCATGCGCACCCACCCGAGCCCGACGCGACCGGCGACATCCGCGACCACGTGCTGGCCACGGCCGAAGCGCTGCTTGATGACTGGCTCAAGATCGCGCAGGAGTTCATGGCGAAGGCCGTGGGTCTCCAGTACCAGCAAGAGGTCGCCGGTGGCGGCCAGCGGCTGCTGTACGATCCGCTACACCCGGACTTGCCATCGCTGCCAGCCCTACGGCGCCGCTTCCGAGCGGCCCGCTCGATGCGCGATGTCGAAGCCAACGTCGACCTCTTCGTGGAACGGCTCAGGGACTGGGGGCATCGCTGATGGCCAAAATGCAACTGCGGCTGAGTCAGGTCGTCAGCACGTTCGGCCCGGGCGCCATGGTCGACCTGCCGGACGTGTCGGTCATCGTGGCGGGGCTGGATCACTGGCAGTATGACCGGACGAGCTTGCCCGTGGTGGAAGAGCCTCGGCTCGTCGCGACGCTCCGCAAGATCCTCAACGTGCCGACGCTGACGCTCCGCACGCCGCCACCGTCGGCCGAACAGGACCACGGCTTCCAGCCCCGTGTGACCGGTTTCCAGTTCCCCGAGTGGTTTCTGGTCCAGCGCGATGTGCGTGGCCCGGCTGGCTGGCGAAGGCGACGCTTGGTGCACGCCGACAGCCTGGAGAACGGCAAGCACACAGGCCGCGATGGGAAGAAGGACTCCGTCGTGCCAATCCGTTTCGTGCGCGCTTGTCCGAAGGGTCATGTCGGCGATGTCGACTGGAAAGCGTTCGTGCATGGCAGCCCCAGCGAGTGCCATCGCGACCTGTGGATCGAGGAGCGCGGGACGAGCGGCGACCTCAACGACATCTGGGTGATTTGCGAGTGCGGCGTGGCGCCGCGGCCAATGAGCCAGGCGGCCAGGCGCGAACTGCGCGCACTTGGCCACTGCAACGGTTCGCGCCCGTGGCTCGGACCGGGCACTCGGGAGGCCTGTGGTGAGGTCAACCGGCTCCTGATCCGCAGTGCCAGCAATGCCTACTTCCCGCAGGCCCTGTCGGTCATCTCGATCCCCGACGTGCAGGCCGGGATCGACGCGGTTGTGCGGTCGGCCTGGGACGAGGGCCTGGTGATCGTCGATGCCCCCGAAAAGCTGGCGCTGGTGCGCCAGATCCCCAGCGTGGCCCAGAAGCTGAGCGGGTTCGAGGACGAGGCACTCTATGCCGCCATCGAGCGTGTCCGAGTGGGGGCGGAAGCTGCTACTGGCAAGGTGAAGGAGGTCGAGTTCGTTGCCCTTTCGGAAGCCAAGCAAGAGATTGGGTCCGACGTCCCGGACGGGCACTTCTACGCGAGGATGTTGCCGGCCGAGAACTGGAAGGCGCGGTGGACTGAGCCCATCGAGCGCGTTGTTCTGGTCCACCGACTGCGCGAGGTTACGGCACAGGTTGGTTTCACGCGTTTCGAACCAGCCGCCCCGGACATCAACGGCGACCTCGACCTTGCCGTCCAGCGCGCGCCTCTCGCGGTCAACGAAGCGTGGCTCCCGGCAGTTGAGAACCGAGGCGAAGGGATCTTCCTGCAGATCCGGTCGCCGGCTGTCTCCGCGTGGTGCGAACGTGAGGCGGTGAAGTCGCGCGGGCACGCTCTGGAGCAAGGCTTCCAACGATGGAAGGCGGAGCGGAACCAGAGTAAGCGCGTCTTCCCGGGCCTGCCCTACTATCTTCTGCATTCGCTGTCTCACCTGCTGATGACCGCCATCTCGCTCGAGTGTGGCTACCCCGCGTCGTCGCTCCGCGAACGCATCTATGTCGGTCCCGAGCACTTCGGCATCCTCATCTACACGGGGTCTTCCGACTCCGAAGGTACGCTCGGTGGACTCGTCGCGGCCGGCCGCCAGATCCGGCGGCACTTGCATCGAGCACTCGAGCTGGGGTCGATCTGCTCCAACGACCCGGTGTGCGCGTACCACTCGCCCTCGACGCACGACCACCAAGCGTTGCTGGGCAGCGCGTGTCACGGATGTCTGCTGATCGCGGAGACCTCGTGTGAGCAGCGCAACGATTACCTAGATCGAGCGCTGGTAGTGCCTACCATTGAGGCCAGGGGCGCCGAGTTCTTCGAGGCCATGCTGTGAGCGCCGACGTCCTGCAAGCCTTGTCGCCAGCGGCACTGAGGGCGCTGGCCGGGGCGTTGGAAGATGGACCGTTGACGGCGGAAGTCTCACGTCGAGCGCTACAGCAGATCGTCGGGAGCCGCTTCGCCGCTGAGGCGGAGCGCATGCTGGCCGAGTGGCTCAGGCGCGGAATGACAACGGGGCAGATAGCCATTCTGCTGGCGGCAGTTGCCGAGGCCACGGAACGGGCCGTCGATCCAGGGCGGTTGCTCGATCTGGTGATCTCCGGACCCGATGTGCCTGGTGTCCCCACCGGCGACACGGCGGCCGCCATGTGGTCGCTAGTGGAGTCGGCCCAAGCGGAGGTGCTCCTGGTCGGGTACGCCGTGCACAACGGCCAGAAGGTCTTCGGCAGGCTGGCGGAGCGGATGAAGCAGAACCCGGATCTCCGGGTGACGCTCTGCTTGGACATCGCCCGACCCTACGGCGACAGCTCGCTGGCCAGCCAAGTGGTTGCGAGGTTCGTTCGCCAGTTCAGAACGGAACACTGGCCGTGGCGGGAGGTGCCGGCGCTCTACTACGACCCGCGGTCGCTGGACGCCGGCCTGGACCGCCGTTCGTGTCTGCACGCCAAGTGCGTGGTGGTCGACCGCCGAGAGGCGCTCGTCACGTCGGCCAACTTCACCGAGGCAGCCCAGCAGCGAAACGTCGAGGTCGGCGTGGTCATCCGGCATGCACCGGTGGCGGAGAGGCTGGCCAACTACTTCGGCGCTCTGATGGCCACCGGGCAGCTGCAGCGGTGTGCCCTTTCGTAGTGGGCTGCGAGAAGGGGACAACACTCACGTCCGGTGAGGCCGCGGTCTCGGGGGTGGTTGTAGCTCATTTCTTGGGCTTTGCGTTGCGGGCCTTCGCCGCCGATCCGCGGGGGCGGCAGCTCTCGCCCCTCATGTCGAGGGCCTCGTAGCGGCGGGTCAGCCGCTTGAGCAGCGCCGCCGACATGTAGTCGCCGCGGTAGACTCGGTGCCAGTCGCTGAAGGGCAGCTTGCGTGTACTCGCTTGTCGTTGCTCACGCGCCGCGCAACTCGTCGCCTTGCCGCTGCTCACCAACAACCCCAACGTGGCCAGGCCGCGCGCGTCCCGGTCGCAGTCATGTGCCTGCAGGGGCCGCCGCTGGGGCTTCGGTAGCAGAGGGCACCATGCCGTCGGCAGCCGCCACGGCATCCTGGGGCATGGTGCCCGCAGGGGGCTGGCCGTGGTTCAGGCCGGTCACGAGCTGTTCCAGACAGAAGCGGTCCACTTGGTTGAGGAAGTTCTCCTCGCGGTTCTGGATGGCTGCGGCGGCGAGCATTGCCCCCAAGGAGCACACCAGCCCCAGAAGAGTCGTCAGGAAGGCGAATGACAGGCCTTGGGTGACCTGGACCAGTTGCTGCTTGATGTGCTCCACATCCTCGATGTTGCCCCGCAAGAAGCCCGAGAACTGGCCGACCGCCAGGCTGATGCCGAGCACCGTGCCGATGAAACCCAGCACCGGCATGGCCCAAATGAAGAGCCGTGGCAGGCTGTAGGCTGCGCTCACCCGGTCGGCGTCAATGTCGGCCTGGTAGCGAAGTGCGTCGTACACATCGCTGATGGTGCCGCTGGAAGCCAGTTGCTGCCGGGCCAACCAAACCCGCTGGGCCACAGCGCTCCGCTCGCGCAGGCTGCGCTCCTCCAGGGCGGCCAAGCTCAACCGCATGTACGAGCGCTGCCGCCGCCATTCGGCTCGGCGGGCCAAGAGCAGGCACAGCGACCAGAAGAACAGCAACACGGTCGCCCAAGGCACGCTGTTGAGCACACCGCCCGGTACCAGCAACTGCTGCCAGAAGCTGCCCATGGGCGCGGTGTTGGCGGCCGTCGCCAGCACCAGCGCGCTCAGGGCCACGGCCGCCAGCGCGGCCAGGAGCGACGCCCTCGGACTGAGCGTCAATGGCGCGCTCGTACGCCGGTCGGCCGGCAGGCGCAGCGTCTGTCCACAGGCCGGGCAGACGGCCAGGTCGGCGGCGTCGAGCAAGGCGCCACAGCCGGGGCACAGCGCACCGCTGACCGGCTCGGGCGCCAACGAGGCGCCGCACTGCGCACAGAACCGGGCGTTCGGTCCTGGGTTGTCGTGTTGACATGTCGGACATTGCACAGGCTGTCTCCTCTGTCGGTTTCGCTTCCGGCTCAGAGCTTGCCACTGACCTGAATGCTCTCGCGCGCGCCGGCCCGTCCAGCTTCGGCCTCCGCTTGCGAGACCAGCCGGATGAACTCAGGCCACGTGCGCCGGCCGAGGTCCCAGCCCACGTCGAAGCCCTGGGCCAGCGCAATGACCCGGGCGGCGCGAAACACGTCCAGGCTGCCGGCGTCGACCCGGAAGAGCAGGTAGTGGCGCTCGGTGTCGAGCTGCGACAGCCAAGTCTGGTAACTCCCCGCCGGGTTACTGACCTCCGCTGGTGACGCCCCGGGCTGGTCGGGCCGCGGCTCCACCGCCATGCTCTTGAGCACCAGGCGCCGCCGCCGGCCGTTGGCGATGGCCGTTTCCTCACACGTGAACACCGGACGCGCCTGGAAGTGGTCGCCCAGGACCGGGCCCGCTCGGTTGACCCGCTCCGCCGCCGCTGGCATGTCGTGGAACGACGGGTGGCCACAGGCCTCGTGGCAGCGACGCACCAAGGCGTCGAGATCATAGCGTCGCAGCAGACCGCCGTTGCAGTCGAATTCCACTCGCTGCTTGGTGGTCTCCCGGCGCAGCGGGCTGCCGGGGCCGACCGGAATGGGCAACTCGACATCCACGCCGCGGGCCGAGAGAACGCCGAAGACCAACACGAAGATGACGATGCCCACGCTGTTGGCGACCAGATCGGTCAGCGGGTCCAGGTTGATCTCGAGCGTAGGCCGGCGACGCTTCCTCATGGCGTTGACCTCCTGGGGTGGGTCCTGATGTCCCATTCCTGGTTGATCGGTTCGTAGCCGAACTCGATCTGCCAATCGGCGACCAAGGCTTCGACGGCCGCAAAGTTGTCGAAGCCCGAGGGTCGGACCAGGAAGACCAGGTACTGCTGCTCACGGTGCTCGTACGTGCCGGCCAGGAGTTGGCCGAACGGGGTGTCGTTCTGCCCCTCCTTGGCACTGGCCGCCGCCCACAGCACACGGTCGCCGACCGGATGGATGGTGACGGCGTCGCCGTCCCACTCCACGTAGACTGGTCTCTTGGCCGAGGACGCTTCCGCCACCGGCAGGATCCCTTTGCCCGGTCCAACAGCGATCTGGGCGATACACAGCACGATCATGACCAGCACGCCCAGCACCGAGGCCATGATGCCTAGGAATGGGAACAGCGAGAAGGGCTCGTCGGCCGGCCGAACTCGGGACATCAGCTCCTCCCTTCGCCGGGCTTGCCTGGTCCGTCGGGGGAATCGTCGGGTGCGTCCGCTCCCGGCGCCCCGCTCGGCTCGCTAGGCGGGCCCGCCCGGTTCGGTGTCAGCTCCGCTAGCGGGCGTCCGCGTAGCCGCAGACTGAAGCTCCGCGCCTCTTCCGGCACCTCGAACACAAGCGTCGCCGGCAGCAGGTCCGGCCCGATCGTGATCCCCTCGCCGACTTTGCGGCCCACCAGCGCCATCTCGTACGCGGTGGCTTGCTCACCGGTGGCCAGCGACCGGACCGGGATGCCATGCTGCTCCTGAAGCCCGACGCACGGCCACGACCTGCCGTCGGGGGTGCTGACAGTGAAGAATCCGGCCAGCAGCTCCTGCTTGGTGCGGCCTAGGTGAGCCATCTGCAGGGCCACCACCAGGAAGGTCCGCCCCTTCAGGGCTTGCTGGCACTCGTGCGATCCGAGGTCGACCTCCAGCCGCCCATCGACCCGGTGCGCCTGAAGGTTGCCCCGCCGCGCGCACACCGGCACGTCGGACTGAGTGTTGGCATCGCCATGCCATGCCAGACGCCACTCGGACCGGTTGGCGGCCGTCTGCGCCGCTGGGTCCTCTGGGAAGCTGGTCACGAGCAACCGGAGGGTATCGCGGGCTGTGCGCCACGGGGCCTGCCATTTACCGGCGGCGGGACGGACGCGGTGCGGCGAGGCCGACGCACCTTGACGTGGGTCCTGGGCGGCTGCGTCCACCAACCGCTCGCCGACCGCCAGCAGCATGCTCGCCGTCTGCCGGCGCTCGCTCTCGGTCGACTCAGTGCGGGCCTCCACCAAGCGTCGCAGATCGTCCAGACTGCTCTCGGTCCGCTGCCCGCTCTGGGGCTGGGCATCGAGTTCATGCCGGACGCGGTCCAGGCGAGCTTGGCGGGCCAGGGCGCTGGCCTTGGCGCGAATGGTGGCGTCGCTGCGGCTGGCGGACACACCGTCATAGACGTCGATGGCCGCAGATCGACCGCCAAGCCGCCAAGCCAGGTCGGCCCGGGCGAAGTCCCAGCGGTGGGCCAGCAGCCGCGGCAGCCAGCTCACCAACAGGACCAGCAGCAGCGCCGTGCCCGTCACCACCAAGCCGCGAGGTGAACCCCACGCGGCACGCCACCGGTCGCGCCACGGGAGCAGCTGGCTGGCCCTGGCCGAGGCGATGGGCACGAGCAGACCGTAGCCACTCCGCACGGGCCCACTGAGCCAGTAGCCGACCAGCCGGGCGCATAGGCACAGGCCGCCGAGCCACAGCACCAGGTCAAGCTGGTACCCAGCATCGTCGAACGCCGTGCGCAGCACGTCCAGCAGGCCCCAGCCCACCTGTGTCGCGGCCACCACTGCGGCGCCTACGAAGGCCACGAGCCACAGTGCCCATATCCACGGCCGCCGCAGCCAGAGCGGGGCGCCCACGACCAGGGAAGCCGAGCCGGCCGCCGCCAGGCCCGGGGCGTCGTCCGGACTACCGCCGCTCGCCGCCACCGACGCAACCCACAGGAGGAAGACGCCCAGTGAACTAAGCCCGCTGGCTAGCACGAGCAGGCCGCGCAGACGCTCGCGTGGCTGCGCGCCCGGGGCGAACTGCACCGCTGCGAACATCGGGCCGTCGGCCGACTCGTCAACGCTCTCCGGCCGGCCGGCCACCACGAAGCCATGGCCCACAGTCGGCGGAAGCGCGTACCGCACCACCTGGTCGCGCCCGGCGAGACGATGGCAGTGGCGCACGGTCAGGCCCTGGCGACCACGCTGGACCGCCACCGGCGTGCAGCTGACACCCAGCGCTGGCAGTTGGCAGGTGGCCAACTTGGCCAGCAGCACCCGCGTCAACTCGACCCGCGTGGCCGGACAGTCCAGGCGCCGGTAAGCACGCGACGGCGGGGCCACGCCCAGCCGGCCGGCCCGCCAGCGCAAGTAGCGCCACGCCTCCGCCAGCAGCCCCAGGCCCTCGAAGGCCTCCGGCACCATGATCCAGCTCAGCCGGTCGCGCACTTTGGTGATTACGCGTGCACCCGCACAGGCAAAGCTGTCGGCGGGCGGCCGGGCCCGCAGGTACGTGAGGCACGTCGGACAGCGCTCGTCGCCGAGCGCCACCGGCGTGCAGCAGACCGGGCACCCCGGTGACGATGCCGGCGCCGCGGCACGCGTCTGGCTCATGGCCGTCTCCAACCACTCAGCGGCGTCAGGCGGACTAGCCGAGTCCGGCCCCGACGCACACCGATGCACGACAGGCAGCCGTCAGCACCCCACACCGGCCCGTCCAGAATGCGCTCGAAGCGTGCACCAAGCCGGCGGTCAAAGCCGATTTGGACTGAGCCCTTGGCGGTCTGAGCAGCATAGGCCAAGTGACGGGAATCCGAACTGAACGACAGTGTGTGTATCCAGGCTTCCGGCCCACTGACCGCCGGGCCCGCCCGCCCGTCGAGCACGACGAAGCAGCGGCCGTTGTGTCGGGCGGCGTAGGCCAGGTGCTGCCCGTCCGGGCTGAACTGCGGGTTGCTGGTTTGTTGGTAGGCTGGGCCTTCGCGCGCGCCGTCGACGACCAGCGAGCGCGGCCGGGCCTCGCCCGTCACGCGGCGACGGGCCACATACGCCCATCTCGAGCCGCGCGGCGCGAACCGCAGACTGCCGGCCTGGATGCCTTCATAGGCGCGCCCCGGGCGGCCGTCGCAGACCACGACGCACTGGCCGCCATACCAGCCGACGTTCTCACTGTCCGCTGGTGGGCCGACCGGGACTGGTTCGGGCAGGTCGTCGCTCGGGGCCACCCAGCCGTCTGCCGGGTAGTTGGCCACCAGTTCGTCGCGTTCGTCCAGCCCGGGCTGGCAACTCCACTTGGCGGCGTCACAGCCGACGAAGGCCAGGTGCTTGCCGTCGGCGCTGAACTTCGCGCCGCTGCCACCCAACGCCTGGTAGGCGGCGCCTTCGTCGTGCCCGTCGCGCAGCATGTGCCACCGGCCGTCCGGATCCTGCACGCTGTAGGCCAGGAGGCCGCCGTCGTCACTGAACGCCATCCCTTCCCGGCCCACCTGCAGGTCGCCGTTGTGTGCCTGGCCATCGACCACCACCGTGTAGCGTCCACCGCTGACCACAAAGCAGGCGCAGCCCCCTTCTCGGCCTGGCGGGTCGACGTGCGACAAGTCGCAGGCACGGACCAGAGCCTGGCCTGGGGCCAGCTCGGCCAGACCTTCGACCAGCTTCTCGGCGCCACCCATCCGAGCAACCACCGCCAGTCGGTCGCCCTTGGCGGGGTAGCGCAGGTCGAGCACGCCGCCATAGGATGCGCCGGCTCGCTCGTCGCAGTACACCTCCACAGGCAGCTTGGCGTTGCCGACGCCCGGCCGGGTCGGGTCGGCGAGGTAGTTGCGGGCGGCATAGGCGCAGTGCCGGCTGTCACCACTCCACTTCGGCCCGACGACCATGCTGGAGTGCACCGGACCCGGCCGCCCATCGAGTACCACCAGGTAATCCAGGCCGAAGCTGGCCACATACACGAGCCGCCGGCCGTCGGGGCTGAAGGCGTCGCTGACGGCCGGCCCGGTATCGATCGGCGTGAACGGGTCATCACCCAGCCAGACCGCCGCAAAGCGCGGCCCGGCTTGGCCGTCGACCACCACGCGGCTCCCGCCACCCTCGCGAACCGCATAGGCACACCGCCCGCCGTCGGGGCTGAGCAGCAGGTCGTCCACCTCGTCCCAGTCGCGGCCCTGCTGCCCGTCATACACCACGGCCTGACGGCCGTTGTGTTGCACCACGCCGGCCCAGTGCCCATTGACCACGACCACCGGATCGGTCAAGTCCGGCAGCAGCTCCTCGTGCAACCGATAGACCTGCCCCTGCGCCAAGTCCAACCGGCGCTGCATCGCGTCGTGCGCCAGCACCGCGACGGCCACCGCCACCGCAGCCAGGCCGAGCCCGGCCAACACCTGCCCGGCGACAGCGTAGCCAACGCCTCGCAAGTGCCCGTCACTGGCGCCGATCTGCCGGCTGGCCGACCGGGCCAGGCCAAACGCCAGCAGGCTGGGCAGGCCGCCGCCAAGTGGCCCGAGCAAGGCCAGCACCACCGACAGCACGGCTCGACGGCAGACCGGTGGCGCACTGGCCGCTTGGCGCCGCTTCTTCAGCTTCGCGCCGCACCCGGTGCAGTACCGGCTCGCCGGCGGGCTCTCCACGCCGCACCGTCGGCAGCGCGCTTCCACCAGCAGCGGCTGGCCGCAGTCGCTGCAGTACCGATTGCTCGGCTCGTTCTCAGTCCCGCAGTGAGCGCACTGCATACGGACCCCCATCAGCACCTGCGCCGCGTGCGCACCGACCAGCCACCGGCCGCCAGCAGGGCCATCGCCGTCGCCCAGAGCCACCACCACCGCCGGCCACGCGGCTCACCTGGCAGCCGGCCGCACCAGTCATACCGGTAGCGGTCCATCCGGCCATCCGGTCCCAGCACAGTGTCGAGCCGGCCACGGCCATCGTACCGGTACCAGGCCCCGTCGCCGTCACCCGCTTTGGCGGCCACCACCTGCTGCCGCTGGTCGCGCACCAACTCGATGCCGTCCTCGCGCTGGCCGCCCTGGCCGGGCGCCGGAGTCAGCCCGTAGAACTCGCCGGCCGCGTCGAAGTAGAACCGGTCGCCGAGGCGGTCCTCGAGCAGCAACGCACTGTCGGCGAGCAGGCTCAGCGAGCGCCAGCGACCCGGCCGGTCAGGCGTGTAGACAGCCCCCTGCTCCGGTCGGAGCACCAGCTCGCACGGCGCCAATCGGTCCAGTACCGTCATGCGGCTCGGCACGACCAGCGCGCCGAGTCTGGTCCGCTCGGCACCGGCCGCCGGCCGTGTCGCTTGCGGCAGCGTGGCCAGCGACGTCACCCGGCCGCCGCGCCAGCGGTACAGCCAGCGGTTCTCCGTGCCCAGATCGACCGCCAGGAGCCGGCCGTCGCCGGCGAAGTGGAAGGCACCACCCCGCCGGTCGGCCAGCCGATAGCCACCATCGGTGAGCAGGCGCAACGAGCGCCACCGGGTGGTCTCGTCGCTGGGATACCAGCCGGCCGCTCGCTCCTCGGACTGGGCGAAACGGAGCGCGTCGCGCCGGCCTGACAGGCGGTCCTCCAGCCACATCGTCGCCGGCAGCACGGTGCCGGCCAGACGGACCCGTGGGCCGCGGCCCCGGTGCAGGTGGTACGGCACCAGCAAGTGCCAGCCCGGACCGAAATCGCCGCCCGGCACGGCCGGATCGTGGTACCGGGCCAGTTCCAGCACCGGTCCGCGCCCGTCCGCCCGGACCACGTCGGTGACGATGGGGAGTCGCCCGCCGCCGCGCTCGATGGCCGCCGGGAGCTGCACGCAGGTGCGGACCGCGCCGGCGTCGTCGAAGGTGGCGGCGGGCAGACCGGGCCCCGCATAGGGCTGCCCCGTGCCTGCCGGCCCGTCTGCGCCGGCGGCGGCCGACACCGCCGGCGTGACCACGCTGCGCACGCCGGCCCAGTCCTCGCCCACGACGCGCGGGCCGGCCAGGTCCACGCCGCCCCAGACCGTGAACCCGCCGGCCTCCTGCTCGGGTACGGTGTAGCCAGGCGTGGTGGCCGGCGCCTCCCAGGGCGCACCAACCGGCGCCGACAGCAACAGCCAGTTGAGCGGCACACGCCGTTCGCGCAGGTACTTGGCGATGCCGGTCAACTTGGCGTACTCGGCCAGATCGCGGATCTCCGAGTGCAGCCTGGCAAACTCCTCGTAGTGGTCGGTGATGAACTGCGCGAACTCCTGCGCCGCCGGCTCGGACTGGCCGTGGGCACCGGACATCAGGTACTCGGTCTTGACCATCATCTGGACGTCGTCGGCGACCAGCGCGTTGCCGGCTCGGCGCAGTGCGACGCTGCGCGGCACGAACCAGAAGCGGACCATGGCGCCGTTGTACTGCAGGCCCTTGTCCTGGAGCCGCTGGACCATGGTCTTGAAGCCGGGGATCTGCGGGTTGACCGGATAGCCGGAACGGTTGTCACGGCCGATGGTGTAGGCTTTGAGCCAGCGGTCGGCCTCGAACATGGTGTAGCCCACGCGGGTGCCGCGCACGCAGCCGAGGTAGCGCACCACCAGCGTGTTGCGGGTGGGCCCGGGGTCGATGGAGACGCCGGGATCCTGCCCGGCGTAGACCGAGCGGGCGATGGCGGCGAAGTCGTCCAGGTACGACAGCGGCAGTTGCACCACCTGCTCGCCCATCAGCAGCCCAAGCTGGCCGCTATGCTCATTGAAAGTCACGCCGCGGACCGACAGGCGGTCCAGGTCCGGAATGTGGGCCGTGGCGTCGAGCAGGACTCCGCCGGGGCGGGGGCCGCCGGGTCCGCTCGGCATGGCCAGGGGGCCGGCTTCCGGCGGCAGGAAGTCAGTGTGACCTGTCCGCGGCAGACCAGCACCGCCCTGGTCGTGGTGGTCTCCCGGGCCAGGCAGGCGAGGCGGCCGCTCGCGCGTTGGGAGCAGTGTCAGGCCCTCGCCGAACCGACTTTGCGAGCCTGGCGGCAGCACCGTGCTGATCATGCTGCAGCCCGGCGTGCTGTCGGCGGCAACCGGCGCCGGCGCGGCGGCCGCCTCGGCTTCGTCAACGCCGGGAATGCGCCAGTTGCCCAACGGCACCGGCCAGGTCAAGGCCTCGGCACTCGGCCGCGACTTGAGCACGGCCTCGCGCAGAGCGGTCACATCACCTTGTTGCAGGCGCAGTTCCAGGGCCCGCAGCTCGATGCCGCCGGCCGCGACCAGGCGGCACGGCCGCCCATTGACGTCTACCGGCGCCTCCCGCCGCAAGAGCGGGTAGGTGGCCGGAGTGGGCGTCGCGGGCACGGTATACTGCTCCAACCAGTAGCGCAGGTCGGGTGGGTCGGGCAGATCGGCCACTCCGCGGGCGATGGCCAGCACGTCACAGAGTGGCTTGAGCCGACCGACCTCCGGGTAGCGGCGCCCGACGGCAGCGTAGTTGGCGGTCAGTTCGGCTGCAAATGCCTCACCAGCCTCGTCGCGGCACTGATCGGCGTCGGCCGGGCGTCCGCCGCGGTTGGCGGCCATCACCTCAGCGCAGACGCCGACCCGCACATCCTTGATGACGAACACCTCGTCGCGCGAGGCCAACGACGGCGACAGCGGGAAGAACCAGAAGCGCGTGCAGTGGTTGCCCTGCCAGTTGCCGCCGCCGACGATGGCCAGCAGCCGGCTGAAGTAGCTGCGGCCGTTCCAGGCGGCGCTGTCGAGCAAGTCGAGACCGAGCTTCTTGAGCACCACGTCGGCGGCCAGCAGGTCGTGCCCGAACGGCGTGTCCTCCACGCCACCTTCGAAGTACACCTGCTGCTCACCGGTGCGCGCCGTGTCCGGCAGCGGTTCGATGCTCACGACGGGCCAGACCTTGAGCACCAGCACCGACCGCAACGCCACCACCAGGTCGTCGAGTCTCGGCGCAGGATCGTCGGTGGCGGTCCGGCCAACCAGCAACAGATCGCCGCAGGCGCGGTCGTGGACCAGACCCGCCAGTCGCGTGATGCCGCCGAGCCTGGCCGCCTCGCCGCTGTCGCCGCCGGCTTGCAGACGCCGCTCAGCGACCCCCAGCGAGTAGGCCACGTAGCTGGCCGCCGACGCCCGGCCAGCCCCAACCGCAACCAGCACCAGCGCCAGCACCCAGCCGGGTCTGGGCGCCCGGCCGCGTGCCATCTCAGGAGCCTCCAGCGGCAGTTGCCGCCTGGTTGGGTAGCAGCAGGCCGTAAGCGGTGAGCGCTTGCCAAGCGCCGGTCTCCACGCGGGCCTGGCGGAGGTTCCGGCCGGTGATACCGCCCAATGCCTTGATCGGGTTGCCGCTGCCCAAATCGGGATTATCCCGCTGCAGCTGACCTAGTCTATGGTTAGCGGTGGTTGCCGTTTGCCTCAGAGACGCAGATGACGGCGTGAGACTTGCTCCGACCTCGACTTTGGCACCGAAGTAGGGCACTGGGCCGACCGTGCCTCCCTTGACTGTGAGCCTGGCTTGGAGCGAAGGTCGACCGAGATCGATCAATCCGGCGGTCGCGTTGGCCAGATCACTGTGGGCCTTCAGGCCGATGGCCGCCGCCATGGCCTGGTCTTTCGTAAGCTTGCCTTGTGGAACGGTGCCGGTGAGCGCCGTGTGGACAACTGTCCCCGGCTCGCAGCCGTAGATGTCGGCCAGGAGAGTGTCGAAGTAGTTAATCGCGGTCTGCCCATTTCGACCGCCGATCGGGCCGAGGACCTCTGGACACGACGGACCAAGACGAGCAGCCTCCAGCAGGTCATTGTGCGCCTGCTCCAGCAGCGCGGCTCGTTGCGGCGCCACCAGTGTGTTCATCGTCCGTACCTGCTCGATGTCCAGCGCCCCGCGCCCGAGCCGCGCCAGGGCGAAGTCGGGGTTCAGTTCCAGTGCCTTGGAGTACGCCTCAGCGCCGGCCTCCGGCGATTCGTGGCGCTGGATGCACAGGGCGCCCTGGCTGGCCCAGGCGTCGGCCAGGTATGGGTCGGCGCTGGTCGCGGCGTGCAGATCGAGCAGCGCGCGGTTCCAGTCACCGAGCGCGGCGTGGATCACGCCGCGCTCGGCCAGGCTCAGCGCGTGTTGCGGGCGGCGCTGGAGGGCCCGGTTCAGCATCGCCAGCGCCGGCAGGAGCTGCTGGCGCCGCGCCAGGGCGTCGGCGCGCAGGTAGGCCGCGGCCGGACGCCACGGGTGCAGCGCCGCAAAGCGCCGCGTCCAGTGGTCCCAGGCCTGCAAGTCCGCGGGTGCGGCCGTGACCGCGAACAGGCCCAGCGACTCGTTGTTGCGGTTGAGTGCCAGGCAGGCGTGCGCCTTCAGCAGGCGTAGCACCGGGTGGCCCCGCTCGCGACTGACACCATCCAGCCGACGGGCTACCTGGCCCCAGTCCTCTCGGACCACCGCCTTCGCCAGCCCGCGGTCCACCGGCCGCACCGACCACCACAGCCAGCCATACACCGCGAGGACGGACAACACGCACAGCACCCACCAACGCGCCCGCAGCCTGCGGCGGCGCGGTGGGCCTTCGGCAGTGCTCATCCTGGTCTCCAGACCGGCCTCCGGCCGGCTGCACGACGGGGGGGAGCGGGCGGCGGCGAGGCGGCTTGGCGCCAGACGGCACCTGAGCGAAGGCCGGGCGCATACCGGAGGTTGAGGAGAGTGGGCAGGCCGCGTCACTCGGTCCGACGCTGGTGCTGCCACGCGTCCATTGGCAGACGGCTGACCGGCGCGCCCCACCGGTTGCCCGAGGCCAAACCAACCCGCCTGCGGCGCGCGCCTCAGCAGTACACCAACGGCGCCAGCCCGTCTGCGCCCTGATCGCCATTTCGGTCGGCCTGCGGGCTCGGCGGCGCCAGGCAGCACCCGCCGAACCAGCCACGGCGAACGGCTATCCGCCCCTACGCCGGGAGTTGCCTCCGGGCTGTTGCACATCTACCGCAGGTATACTCCGCGCCCTGTCAGGTGTCAAGTGGTCTTCCTGAACTACACAAGAGCCGCTGGCACGCAGACGCGGCGCGAGCGTCGGCGTTGTCCGGCCCAATCGCGGCGGGCTGACTGAAGTAATCGGTCTGCAGCCCAACCGACACGCAGCAAACCTCGCGCCCGTGCCGTCCAGTTCGGCCACGATGTTGATGCCGTCGTAGAGGAAGTAGGTCCGGCCGCTGCTGGTCTGCTTCCAGGCGCGGAGGCCATCACCGCGGTAGCCGGCGGTCACGATGTTGCCCCTGAACGAGCGTCGCCTGTCGCCCAACTCGCGCTGGCGGTCGTCGACCTCGGCCACGTTACCCGCCACCTGCTGCTCCCAACCCGGCTGACTCGGGCGTAGCTCTCCGTGACCCCGCCGTGTCAAGTGCGCGGTGGATGGCCGGACCGGCGAGCTCTTTGGCCTCACGAACCTGGTGCGCGCCCGGCGGTCATGGGTCAGGCCGTGGCGCGGCGCCGCGGCTGGTTCCAGGTTTCCGGAAAGGGTTGCGTCCCCTTTAAGCCGTCCCCTATCTGCTCGAGTGCCGGCGTAGCCTCAGCAGCATGGCTGCGCCGGCAGCCATGGAGAGCGTGCACGCCAGCGCACCGGTGCTGCCGGCGGCGCCGGTGGTGTCGAGTTGTCCAGGCCGCGGCACGAGACCGCTATGGCCTGTCAGTGCGCCAAGTGCAGCCCCGACCGCAATGGTCGCCAGTCTGGCTAGCGGTGGTGCGTGTTTCGGGCCCAGGAGCGTGGCCGCACACTCGAGTGCTAGCGCAACCGCGGCGCCCATCGCAAACGTACTTGGTACCGCAAAACACAACCCGGAATGCGGAGTATACCATGCGCTCCAAAGGGTAATCCCGCATAGCGCGCCTATCAGCAACAGAATGGAGCAGTCGGTTGTAGCCCGCCAGAATGTGCTCATTCGCCGTGCTCCTCGGTCACGCAGGGCAAGGACGTGGGTCGCACTCCTCATGCCATCTGTGAGTGAAGTGCTCCAGGCAAGCCAGCATCGCGACAACGGCCAAGAACGCGGCCATCACAGCCAGCCAGCAGTCCTTTATCAAGCCCGGGAACCAATAGCTTGCAGCGCATAGCCCGACCATCACGATGACCGCGGTCGCCGCGGCCAGCTTCGTCGTGTAGCAGCTGTCGGCCACATACCGTGCCTGGTCTGAGCAGTCAAACAGACCGAGCGGATCCAGCCCCAGCACTGGGCTGCCAGTGCAATACGAGTACTGGCCCACGCCGGCTGTTGGTCCTGCCGGGTCTCTGTTCACAAACCGCCCCACCCCCGGCGCATAGTACCGATACGCCAACGCGATGAGCCCCGACTCCGCATCCGCGTAGTACCCATACCGCGCCCTATACCCATGCGGCCCGGTGCCACTCGTCAGTTCGTTGCCCCACGCGTCGAACAACCGATGCGCCGTCACCGCGCCTGACGCGTCGAGTTGATGCACCGCGTCGCCCAGCGGGTCGAACTGGTATTGCACGGTGCCCCGACTGAGGAGCCACGCCGCGCCGAAGACGCTTTCGGCCGTCAGCGCGCCGGTGCCGTCCAGTTCGGCCACGATGTTGATGCCGTCGTAGAGGAAGTAGGTCCGGCCGCTGCTGGTTTGCTTCCAGGCGCGGAGGCCGTCGCCGCGGTAGCCGGCGGTGAGGATGTTGCCGTAGGCCAGCATCCGGTTCTCGGGGTCCCAGGAGAGGGCCCTGCCTTGCCAGGTGGTCGGGTTGCCGTTGCCGTCGTAGACGTAGCTCTCCGGGCCGGTGAGCTGGTTGTCGGCGTTGTAGGTGTGCGCCGTGCCCCTGAACGACGTCGGGTTGCCCGCCGCGTCGAAGGTGAACAGCCTGTCGTAGCCGCCGGCGCGGGTGCTGTCTTCCTCGGTCAGTTCGCGCTTGCGGTCGTAGGCGTAGTCGACCACGCCGGCCAGCGTGCTCGCGCCGGTGATGGTGCTGGTCACCGTGCGCAGGTCGCCGGTGCCGGCGTAGGCCATGGTGCCGTAGGTGCTGATGACGCTGTCGTCCGGCGCGAGGTTGGCCAGGCCGGTCAACTGGTTCGCCACGTTGTAGGCGTAGTCGGTGTAGGCG
>CAZHGD010000044.1:0-47621 GCA_964531735.1 uncultured Fimbriimonadaceae bacterium
GGACTGGCCGCCCGGTGGGTTAGGCGCGGCAGGAGGACCGGTGTGAACTACCTATGATGGCGATAACGACCAGCAGCTCGATGAGCGTGAAGGCTCGTGACGGGCGGTGCATGGTGATCTCCTGAGGCTGTAGGGCGATACCCACTCCAGTGTAGCTGCTGCCCGAACCAGTGATCAAGTCGTCCGGGGACATTCCGCAGCTTCCCATTTCCTTCGTTGGTCGCCTCAGTCGGCCTCGCCGGCCAGGTAGGCGAGCAACCGGTCCTGCTCGCGGAAGTCCGGCACGATCAGGTGCGCGCCGGCGCCGATCAGCCGGTTGCGCTTCCAGTCGTCCAGGCCCTCGCGCCGCTCCTCGTCGGTGGCCAGGCCGACCGCGATGCCGCCGACCTCGACCGTGTTCTCGATCTCCACGTAGCCGTCGCCGAAGCCGACCAGCTCCGGGCCGTGCAGGTCGTGGTCGCTGAGGATCTTGGCGATGATCATCGCCTTCGAGAACTTCTGGTACTCATCGAGGGCGCCGTAGATGCCGCCGTCGAAGTAGTGGTCGATGCGCAGGGCCTTGGCCTCGTTGACCACGAACGGGTGGTCGGTGCCCGACGCCAGGTAGCAGGTCACCCCGCGCCCGCGGAGGTTGTCCAGGAGCGCGCGCGAGCCCGGCACGAGCAGGTCGTCGGGCTCGATGGCGCCGCTCTCCAGACCCTCCACGCGCCAGGAGACGCGTTCCCACAGCCGGTCGAGGTACTGGTACTTGTAGGCCAGCGGCTCCATCGGTTGCCCACCACGCTTGGTGACCTCTTCGGCCAGGCGGATCATCTGGTAGATGGTCTGCTTGCCGGTCAGCGTGTCGACGTAGTCGCGCACCACCTGGCCGAGGGTGGTGTCGTCCTCGGCCTGCGGCGTGGCGCGGAGGATCTCGACCATCATCGGGATCATCACGTCCTGCCAGCCGGTGCGGATGAGGCTGAGCGTGCCGTCGAAGTCGAACACGGCGAAGCGCACGCGGCCGCGCGTCGGTTCGCGCAGGATTTCGATATGGCTGGCGCCGGGCAGCAGACGGCCGGTCGGGTGGTCGGGCAAGGTCATCGGGTCACGTCCTCGCCGACCGCTTCGCGGCGCGCCGGACGGTTCCTGCCACCGCGCGCAGGATCCCCGGCCGCGTCAGGGAATGCCGCCGCGGGACGCTGGACCGGTGGCCCGGGCCGGCTGACCGGAGCAACGCATGAGGAACGCCTTGGTCGCCTGTCTGTCCGCCACACTGCTGGCCGGTGCGAGTGACGCTGCGCCGTCGCCGCGGAACGTGAGCGTGACCTTCAACGGCGAGACCGACCTGGCCGAACCGTTGGCCACCGGCGTCTGGCACGCCATCACCGCGTCATACGCCTATCCCGGCGGCGTGCGGCTGCTGACCAACACCTATCTGGTGCTGGCCCGCGGCAGCGACCAGCTCAGCGGGTTCTACGTGGGCTACCACGTGCCCACCAATCTGCTGGCGATCGTGAAGCACGGCTACTGGAACGCCACCGAGGGCACCGGCGCACCGGGGCAGGCGGGCCGCGTCATCGAGAACGACCAGGGCTGGCTGGACTGTGAGCGCTCGCGCGTCGAGAAGACCGACGACGCCGTGACGGTCACCTACTGCGTGAAGTTCAAGCCCGGTGTGCTCAAGGGCGGCTACAACGTCTTCATGTACATCGAAGACCGCGACGTGCGGCACGACGGCTTCACCAACATGGGCTCCATCGCCATCGGGACCGACTCGGTCGTGTCGGCGGCACCGCGACCGGCGCAGTGGTCCAACGCACTGAAGCCCACCGGCAGCGCGGCCGCGCCAGTGACCCTGGCGAGTGACGGGCAGGCTCGGTACCAACTGCTCGTGCCGCGCGACAGCCGGCCGCTGGAGAGGAAGGCCGCCGCCGAGTTGGCGCTGCACCTGAAGCTGATCTGCGGCGCGCCGTTTGCGGTGGTCGTCGAAGGCACGCCGCCCAGCGACCAGCGCCCGGTCATCAGCCTCGGACGCACCGACCTGCTGGCCCGCTCGGCGTGCCGTTGGCGCGGCGCCGACCTGGCCGCCGAAGGCTACGCGCTGGAGGTGGACGGCGCGAACGTGTTCCTCTACGGCGGCAGCGGGCGCGGCCTGCTGCACGGCGTCTACGCGCTGCTCGAAGAGGACCTCGGCTGCCGTTGGTACGCCGTGGGTTCGATGGATGTGCCGCGCCAACCGCAGTTGGCGGTCAGCCTGGTGCCGCGCCGAGTCGTGCCGCAGTTGGAGCTGCGCGACCCGTACATCCACACCATGCACGACTCCACCTGGTCACTGCGCAACAAGACCAACACGCCCCATGCGCCGGTGCGCGCGGCCTGGGGCGGCAGCCTGCGCTACCACTACATGGGGCACACCTACGCGTCGTACTTCCCGACCGATGTCTACTTCGCGAAGCACCCGGAGTACTACGCACTGGTCAACGGCAAGCGGCAGCCGAGCCAGTTGTGCCACACCAACGCGGACGTGATCCGGCTGAGCATCGAGAAGACCGGCGACATCTTCCGCAGTCATCCCGAGGTGAACGTCACCGCCATCGGACCAAACGACGGCCGCGGCTTCTGTGACTGTCCGAACTGCCAGCGCCTCGACGCCGAGAACGGCGGGCGCGCCGGCAGCTTCTTCTGGTTCGTCAACCAGATCGCCGCCGGCGTGAAGAAGGAGTTCCCGAACAACCGCCTGATCTCGCTGGCCTACCTCGACTACGCCAAGCCTCCGACCAAGCTGAAGGTGGACGACTACATCATCATCCAGCTCTGCACCGACTCCCACGCCTGGAAGTACCAGTTCTGTCCCGTCTGGGAGTCACCGGACTACCAGGGCTACGTGAAGGCATGGCGTGCAGTCGGCGCCCGCATCTTCCTCTGGGACTACACCACCGACTACGTACACTACCTGGTGCCGCTGGCCAACTGGCAGGTGGTGGCGGAGAACACTCGGTTCAACGTGCGCCAGGGCGTGGCGGGCATCATGTTCGAATCGGAGCTCAACGACGTCGACGAGATGCGCGCCTGGGTGTGGGCCAAGCAGCTCTGGAACCCGGCGCTCGATACGCAGGCGCTGCTGAAGGACTTCGTCTTCGGCTACTTCAAAGAGGCCGCGGCGCCGCTGTGGGACTACCAGATGATGCTCTGGTCGTTCTGGGAGACCTGGCATCGTCAGCCGCACCGCTGCGGTGAGCCGTCGGACAATCCGCTGCTGAACAACTTGCAGTGCTCGTACGCGCCCGACGGGCCGATGTTCACCGCCGAGTTCATGAGCGCGTGGCGGCGCTGCGTCGAGGCCGCCGAGCGGCTGGCGACGAACCTGGAGACCGCCCCGCGCGTGCAGCGCGCCAAGCTGCCGCTGCTCTACGTGGAACTGGCCCAGGCGCTGGGCTACTACACGGAGTTCGGCGACTACTCGTACGGGTCGGCGGTGCGTCAGCCGAAGGCCGCGCGCCAGGCGCTCAAGCCCCGGCTGGACGAGTTCCGCGCCGGCTGTAAGGCGCACTCGTTGTCGTCGCTGGGTATCAGCGGCTCGGTCGACAAGATCACCGGCAAGTGGCAGTCGCTGATCGACGCCGAGACCGTGGCGCTGCCGCGGTTGCCGCTGCCGGCGGACTGGCTGTTCGCCACCGACGCCGACGACCGCGGCGTGCGTGAGCGGTGGTTCGCCACGCCCAGCCATTTCGACCTGGCCGCCCGGGTCACCAGCGGCACGACGGACGGCCAGGCCGCGCTGCAGTCGCTCAAGGCCGGCTGGTCGCGCTTGCACATCAACCGCGGCGTCGGCTGGGAGCAGCAGGGCTTCGCGGACTTCGCCGGCCCGAGCTGGTACTTCCAGAATCTGACCTTGCCCGACGACCTGGCCAACAAGCCGCACCTCTACCTGTACTTCATGGGCGTGAACGAGCAGGTCTGGGTCTACCTGAACGGTGAGCTGGCCTTCGAGCGGTCCTACGCCTCGACGGGCAAGCGCGCCGGCGAGATCAACGGTGGGTTCAGCTTCGACGCCCGGCGCTGGCTCAAGCCGGGCCAGCGCAACCAGGTGGCCATTCGCGTCATGCACGCCACCGGCCTGGGCGGCATCTGGCTGCCGGCGATGCTGATCGGCACCGACAAGGAGTGCACGACCGCGGAACTGGAGCCGTACCGACAGTAGAGCCCGCGCCGAACGGCCGCGGGCCTTACGCGTACGCGGCGGTGACGGTCAACGCGCCGGCGCCGCCGACCGGCAGGCGCACCCAGTCGCCCTCGGCCGCGGCTGGGGCACCGTCGATGGTCACACGGCTCGGCGCCGCTGCCGACGGGTGGCGGAAGCGGAGCCGGATACCGGCCACCGGGCGCGCGGGCGGCGTCACCGTGGCCGTGATGGACGCGCCGTCGGCGGCCACCTGATAGCTGACCGACACGGTGCCGAACCGCGTCGGCGCGTCCTCCAGGCCGCAGCGACGCCCGGCGGCGAGCCAGTAGCGCGGCACGCCCTGACCCAGGAACAGCTCCTCGCCGGCTTCGCGCACGAACATGAGGCGCAGCCAACTGGTGGACTGGGCCTCGTCGCTGGTCTTGAAGTGGTCGCCCGCCGGATAGCCGAGTTCGGGCAGACAGTGCTCGTTGCACATGCGCACCTCGGGGTCGAAGGCCGAGGCGAAGCCGTTGAAGTAGCCGCGCACGAAGTGCGGCACCTCATCGCGCCAGAGATAGCACGGCGGGCCGTCGAGCAACTGCGCCTGCATCGAGAAGCCGCCGCGCGAGAACCAGAAGCGGTCGAAGTTGGCGATGGCGTAGCCGTAGGCGTCGCTGATGTAGAGGTTGTCTTCGTAGTCCTTGAGGATCCAGGTGGCCTGTGGTGACGATGGGTCGATGAGGCGGTAGAAGACCAGGAACAGCGGGCCTTCGAGCGTCTCGCGGATCCAGCCGTGCGCGCGGCCGCGCAGGTGCGGGTGTGACGGCGTCTTCGGCACCCAGGTGCCATCGCGCAGCTTGACCACCGGGCAGCGCACGCGCGCGGCGTCGAGGCCGGCCAGCACGTCCTGCCGGTACGCCGCCGCTTCGGCCACCAGCCGCGGTGCCTCCAGATGGTCCGCGTCGGCCAGCGCTGCGGCCAGGTTGTCGAAGCCCCAGACTGTGGCCGCGTTGGTCGCCAGCCAGTACCAGTAGTCGGTCACATCCTCCAGTGAGCCGGCCGGCAGGAAGCCGTATTCGTTCGGCCGCCGGCCGTCGGCGGCTTGAGTCAGGGTGGCCTGCCGCTCGCGGACGACCCACTCGCAGGCGGCAACCAGCTTCGGCGCGGCGGCGTCGAGCCACGCGCGGTCGCGTGTGAGCCACCAGTGCTCGGCCAGCGCCCACATGACGTAGCCGTGGTTCTTGTTGTAGTCGAGATGCTGGTGGCCCGCGGCGCCGTGGAACAGGCCCTCGTGCGAGGCGAAGTTGCCGGCGATGGGCGCGGTGCCCTGGTAGTGCAGGAACGCCTCCAGACAGGCCCGCGCGGTGCCGTGCAGGCCGCGGCGGTCCAGGTCGGCGATCATCATTACCGATTCGTTGGGGAACACGCCGTAGCTGAACGTGCCGACGTGGGCCAGCAGGCGGTCGGAGTCGAGTTCCTTGACGCAGTTGACCAGTTGGTGCCGCACGTGCGCGCGCCAGAAGTCGTCGAGCCAGGGCTCGGGCGTGGTCAGCCGCGCGCTGGGCGCGGTCAACTCGCGCCACCAGTCGCACACGCGCCCCGAGACGTCCGCGAAGTCGCGCGCCAGGAGCGGCGCGGCTTCGTCAATGGTGACGGTCACTGCCGGCACGATCAGCAGCAGTTCGGCCGATTCGCCCGGCTGCAGCAGGCGTGACCAGTGGAGTTGGCCGTCGCGCCCGGTCACGGCGCTCGCGTCACGCCAGAGGCAGCGGCAGCGGGCTTCGCCCGAGTAGTCGGCCACCACCAGATCGCCGTCGAGGCGCACGCTCTCGCCGCTGACACGCAGCTTGAGCTGCGCCGTCCCAGTGGCCTCGGGCGAGTTGTTGTGGCAGCGCCAGCGCAGGTACAGCGCCGTGGGCTGGTCGAGCGCGCCGGGCGCAAGCTGACCGTCGAGGGCGTCGAGCACGCTGGTCAGCTCGGTGTGGATGGGGCCGTCCTGCCACCAGGTGCGCACCTGCGGCAGCCAGCCGTCGAGCAGTTCGCGCCCGCCGCGCGTGGCCTCGGGCCGCTCGAAGCAGATGGTCAAGCGTTCGCCGTCCCACTGCTTGCGCGCGGTGTCGCGCGGGCTGGGTGGCAGGTTGAACCAGTGCCGGCTGGCCGTGACCACCACGTCGCCGTTGGCCAACTGGTGCATCGCGTTGCGGTTGCCCGGCAGCGCATGGACGAAGTAGAGCGGATGCCGCCGCGGCATGTCGCCGACCGCGCGCGACAGCGTCTGCTCCGGCTCCGTCGCCACGCGGTCGTAGACGGTCCGCCAACCGGTCTCGGCCAGCCGGGCCCGGTGCTCGTCAAGCGTCAGCGGATCGCCGGCGGGCGCGACGTACGCGCCCAGATCGTCCACCAGGATGCGTTCGCCCTGTGCGATGTCGGCCGCGGCGAACGAGAACGGGCGCACCGCTGATCGCACGGTGACCACGGTGCGGTCGTAACGGGCATCCAGCGGGTCGGCCGCGCAGGCCAGATCGAGCTGATGCACGCGGTCGGCCAGCCGGTGCTGGCCGAGGAGCTGGCCGTTGTGTACCTCGATGGGCAGCTCGTCCGGCTCGTCGGAGGCGAACTCCGCCAGCTTCGGCGTGCCCCACTCCAGGCGCACCGACAGGGGGCGGAGCTGCGCATCGGTGAACGCCTGCCAGGCCAGTGGCGGCAACGGGGCGTCGCTGACCAGGCGGAGCTGCAAGGTCTGCCGGTAGCTCACCGGCGCGCCGGCGAGGTCGGTGAACTCCGCGTCGCTCGGGCGGAAGGTGAACCGCCAGCCGTCGGCGGTGGCGGTGACGGCGGTGGCGGCCTCCCGCCATTCGCCGTTGAACCAGTCGTCGATCTTGGCCCAGCCGACGCCGCCGGCGCCCATCTCGCTCGTCGGCGGATCGGCCAAGCCGTTCCAGTGCCGGTGCCAGTACTGCAAGCGCAGGCCCAGCGGGTCGAGCGAGGTCGCGGCCAGCGGGCGGACGACCACCTGCCGGATCTTGCGCGGCTCGGCCCAGCGCACGGCCAACCAGCAGCCGGCGGGGTCAGCGGACGACTCGCCGAACGGCAAGGCATCGAACGGGTCCATGGGGGTGCTCCGGCAGCTTCACCGCGCCGAGGGTTCGGCGGCTGCCGCGGGGCTCCTTTGTTGGTGTCGTGAGGCGCCGGTCAGTTCAGCGTCCAGCCCCGCTGCGCCAAGGTGGCCCGGTCGCCGTTGCTGGCGTTGGTGCCGCGGCGGCACCAGATGACGCCGTTGCGCACGCCGCTGGCCACGGCATCGGCATACACCTGGTCCTGCGCCGCGGCCGACAGCGCGGTGCCCCACAAGTGGTACTCGCGGATCTGCGTCCGGTTCGTCCGGCCGAGGGTGGCCAGGCCACTCTCGTTGTAGGCGTACAGCACCGCCAGACGGGGCACCTGGTGGAGTCCCTCGATGGCCGTCAGGTGCCCTTGGCCACCGCCGTCGGCGGCGCCGAAGCGCGTCAGCGCCGCGCCGTTGGAGATGGTCAGGCACGCCGGATGGTCGCCGGCGCCGAGGTCGGTGCGCGCCGCCACGGCGCCAGAGACCGCCGGTGTGGTGGTGCCGTCGGACCAATGCCAGGTGGCGCTGGCGCCGTCGGCGAAGTCGCAGCGGAGCCGCGTGGCCGGGCCGTTCGTGACGAAGTCGATCCGGGCGGCGCCGGTGTCGGGCGGCGGCGGTGGCTGCACGGTCGCGTCGGCGACCTGCACCGTCCAGCCCTTCGCGGCCAGCCGCGCCGCCGCGGCGCGACCGGTGGGCCCCGGCGTCGCGTTACCGCGCAGGTCGGCGCGCAGCGGCACACTGCCCGGCGTGTTCTCGCGCCCGCGACCGAGCTCGTCGAGCGTGACCAGCAACTGGTCCACTGCGGCGGCGCTCAGGCGGTTGCGCTCCAACACCAACTGCGTGATCTGGACGCAGCCGGTGAGCACCACGCGGGTGAGCTGGTTGCCGCGGAAGCTGACCGTGGCGGCAGCCCGCGGATTGCGCAGCGCGCCGGTCAGGTCCAGCGACGAGTAGTGATTGCCGTCAGCGAGCAGGGCCACCCAGTTGGTCGGGTGCGAGGCGGGCAGGCGCAGCGCGCCGGCCTGGTTGTCGTTCCAGATGAACAACTCGGAGATGCGCGGGAAGGCGCTCATGTCGGCGAACAGGGCCTGGTTGGTGAACTGCGGGTTGTCGCGGATGCAGATGTGCCAGGTCTGGCTGCCGATGCCCCCGAAGTCGATGGTCGGGTAGGCGTTCTGGGCGCCGCGCAGGTCCTCCAGCGCGGGGCATTGCGACAGGTCCAGCGCGCGCAGATCGCAGTCCTCGAAGCAGGCGCGCCGGAGCTTCGGCGTGTTGGCCAGCTTGACCTCGGTCAGCGTCCGCGAGAGGAAGCACTCGATGGTGTCGAGGTTGACGAAGTTGCTGAAGTCGAGCGTCGTCAACCGGTTGTACGACGAGCACCACTGCTGCAGCGTCGGCGCCACCAGCTCGAGGCCGGTGACCGCCGAGACCTGCTGGTCGGGCACGCGCTCGATGCGGTCGGTGCCACCGTCGCCGGCATCGTAGCCGAGGTTGATCCGGCGGAGCGCGGTCCACGGCTGCACCTGCAGGCGGTGCGTCCGGCGACCGGGCGTGCCGAACTCCTTGCGCGGCCGGGCCTCGGCACTGGTGCCGCCGTCGGACCACGTCCAGCGGATGTCCGGTGTGCCGTCCACCACCAAGACCGGCGCGAACCGCGCCCCTTCGGTGGTGAACGTCAGGGCGCCAGCCGTCGTCTCGGCCGCCAGTGGCGCGGTGGGCTGATGCGCGCAGCAGACCAACAACAACGTCACCAGCGCCAGCGGCGCCAGCTTCCACTCACCGGGCATGTTCGGCTCCGAAGGTCGACTATGCGTCTAGAAGTACCACTGCAGGTCCATGCTCCAGGCGCGGTCCTGCTTGACCCACTTCATATGGCCATCGAGGAAGGCGATGTTGGCGCCCTCGTTGTGGCGGCCCACCACGCAGTTGGTGTCACCCGCCGGCGAGCACGCGCAGTTGGTGTTCGGCGGCCGGTGACTGAGGTAGTTGTTGCTGTCCTGGAACACCGGCATCCGGGCATGTTCGGTGCGTGAGTCCTTGTACACGTTCGGCCGGCCGCTGCAGGCTGGCTGCTGCACGTACGGCCAACAGGACACGCCCACCCCGCCGATCAGTTCCTGGGCACTCACCGTCGTCGCCCATTGGCATTGGGCATACGGCGTGAAGTAGGCCTTGGTCAGCGGCCCATACGACGGGCAACGAAAGACCTGTTCGTTCTTCACATAGGGCGTGGCCTTCCAGGCGATGGCCTGGCGGTTCATGAGCTGCTCGTCGTAGTCCTGCACGTACATGTGGATGGCCGTGCCGATTTGCTTGAGATTGCTGCCGCACGAGGACTGCCGGGCCTTCTCACGGGCCTTGGCGAACACGGGGAAGAGTATCGCGGCCAGGATCGCGATGATCGCGATCACCACCAGCAGTTCGATGAGTGTGAACGCGGAGCGTCGCATGGTTCTGCCTCCGAGCCTATCGAACGACACTGGAACTGTACGCAATCCGTACGCGGGGCGCAAGTGAGGTGCAGGGCGAACTCCGCACCGCCAAGGGGTGGCCTATGCCGTAGCCGGGTCTGCGCTGCTCCGCGCGTGCGCCCTCGACGCAAGGATGCCTGGCGCCGCAGACCGGACGTACGGACGCCGTGCGCGTTGCGGGCCGCGCCGCGCGCGAGCCGCCGGTAGCTGTCGAGTTTGCACCACCGGCTGAACGTACGACGCAGCTTGGCAGACATGCCAGTATCCATCGTGTCGCCGCAACGGCGTTCGCCGCCGACCGCCGGCGTTGGACGCTGGTCAAGAGCCTGAGGTCCACAGCCGTAGGGGGCCAACCAGCCGCTACGGAGGAGTCGTTGCCAGGCAGGCGAAAAGGTGCCAGTGCCGCCGAAGGGGCGGGCGGCATGGTAAGGCTGAGTCGCCCCGTGGAGTACAGGAACCATGGACGAGGAGGCAGACCGGACGGCAGGGGAGGCACTCGATGGCGGGGCAGGCGAAGCGCACTTGCACCTGCGGTACAACGGCCGAAAGGCTGCGCTCATCCCAGACTACGTGATCAGCGTGTCCATGGACGGGGCAGCAGTAGGCCAAGGGACACGAGCCGAGGGCGTTGACGTGCGGGTGGCCACTTGCCCTGGGCCGCACAGGGTTAGCGTTGTCGACCTCCAAAAGGCGTTCCACTTTGCACTGGAGATCCCGGCGCCAGGCGAATACGAAGTCACCATCGGCATTGGGTTCACTGACAGCCCGAACACCCCATCCGCAACGCTCACCGGTCTGGGAGTACGGTCGAGGGTCAAAGCCGTGGTCGGATCGCCGGCGAGCGCGCGAGGACTTGCGTTCCCCTGCGTCGTCAAGCACGACGGTGCACTGCATGCGTTTGAGCAACTGGCGAACCCGACAGTGGCTGGCCGCGCAGAGCGGCCCGCGGAGGTCGCTGTGGTCGATCGCCGTTTGGTGCTCTCGGCACGCGACACGGACGCGAACTTCCATGAGCTCTGGCAGGTGGACTGTGGCGAACTGGCGGGCTTCGTGCTCCACGAGCCCGAGGCCATCGATAGCCTGGGCAAGGTCTGCGTGCGCGCTATCGGCACCGGCTGCCTGCTAGGCGTGCTCACGGGCATCGCCGGCGCTGCGGCGGCACAGAATCCACTCGTGGCCGCATTCACCTTTCCGGTGGGTCTGTTGATTGGTCTTCTGTCCGTGCTGCCAAGGGGCTTGTCCAACTGTGTGGTGAAACACCGGGCTCTGGCCGTGATGCTCAAAGATGGACAACAGGTCCAGGTGTTCGTTCGCCCCGTCGAGGTCGCTCTCGTGCAGGATGCACTGCGACATGCGGGTCTCGATGTGCAGGATGGTTGAGGCCAGGCGTCGGCAAGCACGAGTGCCGCCCAGTGGGGCGCCCCGGCCCGCCACGGGCGCCGCAATCGAGGCTGATCCGCTCGCTTGGACGAACGGCGAGCCGTACAGTCAGCGGAGCGGGCACGTCACACAGCGGCTCACTGGGTGATGGAAGCAGGCGGCGCCGACGGCCGGCTGTTTGCTCTCCATCGGGCGGCAGATCGCCAAGAGCCACACCTGGCTGGCGTGCCATGAATCCCGCAGCTGGTTCGGCAGGCGACTGAGCCAGGCAGTCGGCCGCCAGCCGGCCGGTCCTGCTTGAGGGCGGTGTGCTCAGGGCGCACGCCGTCTGCTGACCAACGCCCTGAGGGGCGTACCCTAACCGTGGGTCGTGCGGCCCGCCGGTCGCATCATCAGGACAAGGGCGCTGCTGAGCCCGGGGAAACAGCCATGACGCTGGTGAGCCTGCTGGCCGCCGTGCTGGTGACCGCCGAACCGGTCACGCACCTCTGCCCATCGACGCCGCTGGCGCCGGTGATTGACGGGCGGCTGGATGAGCCGGCGTGGCGTGCGGCACCGGTGGTGTCGGGCTGGTTCGACACCGGACCGGCCGGCTCGCCCGTGGCCGACCGCCTCGAGATCCGTCTGCTGCATGACGCCAAGGCGCTCTACGTCGGTGGCACGGTCCGACTACCCACCGGTCGCGCGCCGCAGGCGCCGCGGCGCGAGCGCGATGGCAACCTGTGGGGTGACGACGAGCTGGAGCTGTTCCTGGCGCCCGACGGCGAAGGGCTGAGCCGGTTCCACCTGGCGGTCAACGCCGCCGGTGCCATCGCCGACTCCCGCTCGGCGCCGGGGCTGACGGTCGCGCAGAGCGTGGCCTGGAATCCTGACTGGACGGTGGCGGTGTCGTCAGAGCCGGGCGTCTGGCGCTTCGAGGCCGCCGTGCCTTACGCCGCGCTGGGGGTCGACCCGCCGGCGCGCGGGTTCGTCTGGCTGTTCAAGCTGGGCTGCGTCACGCCCGGCGCGCCCAACGCCATGTGGCCGCGGAACCGCGAGCACGGCTTCCACAATCCGGCGGCCTGGGGCGCGCTGGTGTTCTACCACGCCAACCTGCTGCGCAACGCCGACTTCGAGGCTGAACCCGATGCCAAGGGCCGACCGCCGGGCTGGGCGTACTCCTACCATCCGGTGGAAGGCGAAGGCGTGATCACGCTGGTCGCCGGCGGCCGACCGGGCGGCGGGCGCCGCTGCATCGACTACCACAAGACCGACGACCGCATGTGGTTCCCGCAGTTCTGGTCGGAGCCGGTACGGGTTCAGCCGGGCGCCACCTACCGCTTGAGCGGCTGGTTCCGCAGCGCGCAGCCGTTCGTTCTGCGGCACACCTTCACCGGCCGTGGTAAGGGCGAGAAGCACTCGCAGCGTCTGCCGGCGGCGCCGGACTGGCGCGAACTGTCGTATGAGTTCAGTGTCCCGCCGCAGTTCGGCGAGGTGATCGTCGGTTGCATGTTGAGCCAGGCGGCCGGGCACATCCTGGTGGACGACCTGAGCCTGGTGCGCGTCAACGACCGCTTCGCCGCGGCGCCGGCGCTGCCCGAGCCCGACGACCGGCACCGCCTGGAGGAACTGGCCGCGCGGCGCCGGTTCAAGCCGTTCGCGCTGCTGAAGGCCGACGGCGCGACCGACCGGCCCGACGGCACCTACCAGACCGACCGGGTCATCTTCAAGGACACCGGCACCGGTGCCACCATCGTCAAGTTGACGCGCACCGGCGGCAACGGCAGCACGCGGCACACCTACATGGAGATGCCGCCGTGGAACGCCGACGGCTCGCTGCTGATGCTCAACACCGCGCAGTTGGGGCGCGGCACCTTCCTGGCCCCGGCCGACGGCCGCGAGTGGCGGCGGCTGGCCTGGGTCGCCAGCGGCTACCAGTGGGACGCGCTCGATCCGTCGCGGGTCTACTACGGCGAGCGGCGCGGCGACGAGTGGGCGCTGATGCGCCGCCGGCTCGGCGACGCGGCGGGCGAGGAACTGAAGCGGCTCACCGGCGAAATGTCGATTTGGCCGCCCAGCCGCGACGGGCGCAAAGTGCTGCTGCGGCAGACGCTGACCGGCGCCGACGGTCCACGGTCGGTGATCTGGGTGGTCGACTGCGACGGCCGGCAGGCCACCGCGCTGCACCCGCCGCACCGTGTGCACCAGACCTGGTTCACCAAGCTGCCCGATTACTCCGTCGAGTACGAGTACGAGGGGCAGAAGCCGCGCGGGCAGTACGTCATCAGCCTGGACAATCGCGTGCGGCAGGTCACCGAGGAGACCTTCGGCCACCGCGCGCACAGCCCCGACGGTCGCTGGATGGCCGTCATCGGTCGCGCTCGCATCGTCAGCATCGACGGCAAGGAGTCGCGCACGCTGGCCGACGTCGGGTCCGACCATCAGACCTGGCGGACCAGCAACGACTGGTTCGCGTGCAGTTCGGGACGCCATCTGTCACGGGTGAGCACCACCGGCCGGTTCGGCGCGCAGCGCCTGGGCAGCCACAACTCGGCGCTCAAGCACTCGACCTACTGGAGCGAGGCGCATCCCGAGTTGAGTCCCGACGGGACCAAACTCGCCTACGCCTCCAACATGCTCCACGACATCGAGTTCTACTGGCTCGTCATGGGCCTGCCCGAGGCGCCCGGCGGCCTGCGCGCCGAGCGGCGCGGTCAGGCGGTGGAGCTGACCTGGACGCGTCCGCGCCAGTCGCTCGAACTGGCCGGCTACCTCGTCTACCGCAGCCGCCAAAGCGGCGTTCGTGGCGAGTTGCTGACGCCGCAACCGGTGCGCGAGCCGCGCTTCACCGACGCGGGCGCCGGTGACGGCGGCTGGGTCTACGCGGTCACGGCGGTGGAGCACTCGGGTCTGGAGAGCAAGCTGTCGGCCGCAGCCACGGTGGGCACGGTCACCGAGCCCGTGCTGGTGCTCGACGCCGAGCAGGCGCAGTTCACGGCGCCGGCCGAGGAGGTGTTCGACCCGAGCGCGGCCGACCTCCGCGCCGTCCAACTCGGTGCCACGCAGCCCGCTGGCGAGTTGACCTGGGCCGTGCCGGCCCTGCCGACCACCACCGTCTGGGTGCGGGCCCGCGCGGCGCGCAGCAGTCGTGGCGAGCCCGTAGCCAGCGAACTGCGGCTGGCGCTGGGCGACCGCACCGCCACCGCGACCGCCGAGCGCCGCGAGTGGCACTGGGTCAAGGCCGGTCTTGCCGGTACCACGACGGCGGGCCGGTTGGCCCTGTCCGCACCACGCCCCGGCGTGGTGGTCGACCAGGTGGTGCTGGCGCCGGCCTCGTGGAGCCCGCCGACCGGCGCGGCGCTGGCCGATGACGCGCCGCCGCCGCAACCGGTTGGGCTGCAGGCCGAGGCCGCCGGACCGTACGCAGTGCGCCTGCGCTGGGCGCCGGTGCCAGCGCCCGACCTGCACCACTACAACGTCTACTGCGGGCGCGCCGGGCAGGTGACGGCCTCGCAGGAGCGGCTGGTCGGCTCGCCGTCGGCCGGACCGTTCGTCGACTGGGGCCTCCAGGCGGGGCGCGAGTACAGCTACCGCGTCACCGCCGTGGACCGCGCGGGCAACGAGAGCCCGGCCAGCGAGGCGGCGACGGTGAGCACCCCGGCTGTGCCGGGCCGTCTGTTGGTCCACCGCGAGGTGAAGCTGCTCCAGGGCGGCACGGCGGAGGTGCCGCTGGAGCTGGCCCAGGCGACCTCGGTGGTGGTCTGGATCCGCGCGCGGAGCCGCTCGGGCAAGCTCCAGCCGTACCGGCTGCAAGCCACGTTGGACGGTGGCCGCCTGGCCGAGCACGCCATCGCGTTCGACTACGTCAGCCTGGGCCATGGCGGTCCGGTGGTGGACGTGCCGCTCTGGGACGTCATCCGCCGGCCGGCGACCGTGCCGGGCGCGGCGCCCGGTTACGAGGTGCCGGCCGGCCGGCACACGGTGGGCCTGCGAGTGGCGCCCGAGGCCGATCTGCTGCTCGACCAGGTGGTGGTCACCAACGATCTGGGCTGGCTGCCGCCGGGCCGCTGTGACTTCCTGATCCAGCCGATACGGGCCGAGAGCGAACCGGTCGGGTGAGGACTCAACTGCCGGTCGAGGTGTAGTGCCACACGCCGACGCGCCAGACGGCGCACGAAGCCGCCAGGAAGCCGAAGCCGACCAGTGGCGCGGCGGCCAGCAGGCCGATGGACTCGACGCGGCCGAGCACCGCCAGCGACGGGAAGTAGACCACGCAGGCCAGCGGCACCACCCAAGTGAAGAACCAGCGGAAGCCGGGCCGGTAGATGGACAGCGGGTGCTGCGCGGTCTCGATGCCGCCGTAGGTCAGAATGTTGGCCAACTCCAGCGACTCGATGGTCCAGAAGCAGAGCGTGGCCTGCAACACGCGGATGCCGCAGAACAGGGCGCAGGTGCCGGTGATTGAGACGGCCAGCAGGCCGAGCCTGGCCGGGCTGGCGTAGAGCCCCAGGCGGCACACCGCCCAGATGAGCACGGCGGCGCCTTGGGCCAGGCGGCCGAGGCGCATCAGGTTGAGCTCCTGCGGGGCCACCTGCACCAGTGCCGGGGCCGGGCGCAGCAGGATGCGGTCGAAGTCGCCGCTGCGCACCAGCCGGTCGAAGTAGTCGAGCCCGGGCGCCAGCAACTCGCAGAGCGACAGGCCGAGGGTGGCCTGGCCGTAGAGCAGCGCCACTTCGGGCAAGGTCCAGCCGCGGAGCGTGCCGAACCGCCAGAACAGCGCCCACAGGCCGCAGAACTCGACGAACGAGGTCAGGAAGTTGGCGATGGCAGCCAACGTGAACGAGGCGCGGTACTGCATCTGCGAGCGGAGCGCGACGGACATGAGCTGGAGGTAGAGGCGGACGGCGGTGCGCATGTCAGCCTCCTTGCGCCACCAGATGGCGCAGCCCGCGGCGGAGCAACCAACGGCTGTAGGCGATCAGCAGCGCCAGCCAGACGATCTGCCCACCCAGCAACAGCGGGGCCTGACTGGCCGGAATCTGGCCCAGGTAGAGCCGGAAAGGCAGATCGGCGAGACTGCGGAACGGCAGCCAGGCCAGGATGGTCTGGAGCCAGTCGGGCAGCAGCGGAATGGGCACCATCACGCCGCCGAGCACGTAGGGCAGCAGCATGATCAGCCGCCCGATGCCGTAGCCCTCGACGGTCCAGAGCAGCGTGATGGTGGCCAGCACCGAGAGCGCGGCGACCAGCGCCACGGCGATCACCAGCGCGGCGGCGAACGCGGCCGCCGACGCGACGGTGGGTGGCCGCAGCAGACCGAAGCAGAGCCCGGCCAACACGAACTGCGGCACGGCCCGGAGCAACAGCGGCGCGGTGCGGAAGGCCACCGCGCGCGCGTACCAGAGCCCGTAGAGGTCCACCGGCCGGAGCAGCTCATAGGCCACGGTGCCGGTGCGGATCATCTGGCGCACGTCGTTGTCGAAGCCGGGCATGCTGAGCAACAGCAGCGCCTGACCGAGCCAGACATACGAGATCATCTGCGGCAGGCTGAGCGGTTGCGGCTGCGTGGTGGAGGCATAGAACGCGGCGAACACCATGACCCGCAGCCAGCCCCAGAAGACCTGCGTGCCGATGCCGGCCAGGGCCGCCGAGCGGTACTGGAGGAGCAGCCGGAACCGGGCGGACCAGACGGCCCAGTACGGTCTCATGCCGGGCCTGCCTGGTAGAGCTCGGCGACGATCTCCTCGATCGGCGCGTTCTCCACGAACAGGTCACGCACCGGATAGGCCGCCGCGAGCCGGCCGATGAGTTCGGCCGGCGAGACCTGGCGCGGGTCGAAGCCCAAGGTGACGCGCTGCCCGTCACGCTCGAGCACCACCGCCGCGGGATCGCGCACCTCGGCCACGTCCTCGGCCAGGTCGATGATCAGCCGCCGCTGCCCACCGGCGCCGGCGCGGAGCTGCTCCAGTGTGCCGTCGATCAGCACGCGGCCGTGGTTGATCAGCAACACGCGCTGGCAGAGCGCCTCGATGTCGTCCAGGTCGTGCGTGGTCAGGATGACGGTGACGCCCCGCTCGCGGTTGAGCCGCCGCACGAAGTCGCGCACAGCCAGCTTGGCCGGGGCGTCCAGGCCGATGGTCGGCTCATCGAGGAACAGGATGTCGGGCCGGTGGAGCAGCGAGGCGGCCAAATCGCAGCGCATGCGCTGGCCCAGACTGAGCTGCCGCACCGGCGTGTCGAGCAGCGGCGCCAGGCTCAGGCGGTCGACCAGCTCGTCATGGGTGGCGCGGTAGTCGGCGCTGGACAACTGGTAGAGCTCGCGCAGCAGTTCGAACGAATCGGCCACCGGCAGGTCCCACCAGAGTTGGGTGCGCTGCCCGAAGACCACGCCGATGCGGCGCACGTGCGTGGTGCGCTCGCGCCAGGGCACGCGGCCGGACACCTCGCAGCGCCCGCCGTCGGGCACCAGGATGCCGCCGAGGACTTTGACGGTGGTCGACTTGCCGGCGCCGTTCGGACCGATGTAGCCGACCAACTCGCCGGCTGACAGGCCGAAGGAGATGCCATCGAGCGCCCGCACGGCGCGCTGCCGGCGCCGCAGCAGGCCGCGCACGGCGCCACCCAACCCGGCCTGGCGCTCGGAGACATCGAACACCTTGACCAGATTCTCAACCAGGATCTGTGGCATGGTGGGGCTCGGGGCGCCCATCGTACGAGCCGGGCGAGGATCTGGCAAGGGTGGATTCGGCGCGGCGTTGACCAGCCTTGGCGCAGACGGTACGCTGGAAGCGTACGGGGCGGCTCGTCCGTGTGTGCCCGAGCGGCCGGTCGACTGCGACGAAGGTGTCTCATGAGCAACGTCGAGGCTTTGGAACAACAGATCGAGCGGCTGTCGCCAGCCGAGCTGATCCAATTCCGCCGCTGGTTCGCCGAGTTCGACGGTGGCCGGTGGGACCGGCAGTTCGAGGTGGACGTGGCCGCTGGTAGACTCGACGCTCTGGCAGAACAAGCGCAGCGGGCGCATGCCGCAGGACAGTCGACCAAGCTGTGAACCACCACGCGGCGCCCGACTTCTGGGCCTGCTACCGGAGCTTGCCCGTCGAGGTACAGGCACTGGCCGATCGGTGCTTCGAGTTGCTCAAAGCCGACGTGCGGCATCCTTCGCTGCACGTGAAGAAGGTCGGTCGGTACTGGTCGGTGCGGGTGGGCCTCCACTACCGGGCCATCGCGGTCGAGGTGCCCGACGGCCTGCTGTGGTTCTGGATCGGCACGCATGCTGACTACGACCAGATGATGAGCTGACTGGCCCGCCAGCTTGTCTCGTGGAGCCGTCACCGTCGTCGTTGGCTCAGCAGCCGCGAGAACATATGTTTGACTCTGTGCCTCGCGCCGGCTATGCTGTGGCCGCACGAGCGCGGTGCTCGGTTGCGAGGTCAACGGGGAGCCAAGATGCCATCTGAGGCGAGGGTGCGGCCGGAAGACTACTCGACCTGCGGTCTGGACTGCCGTCAGTGTGACGTCTACGCCGCCACGGTGCATGGCGACCAGGCGGCGCGGCTACGGGCGGCGAAGCTGTTCGAGCCGACCGCGCGCGAGCACTGGGGCCTGGCGACGCTCGACCCGCTGATCCTGGACTGCCGCGGCTGCCGCTCGGGCTGCGTCCAGCACCAGGGCTACGGACGGTGCCCCATTCCGGGTTGTGCCCAGTCGCGCGGGCTGGTCAGTTGTGGCCAGTGCGGCGAGTGGACCACCTGCCCGAAGGTGGGCGGCGTGCTGGCCGATGAGCCGCAGGCGCGGGCGAACCTGCAAGCCATTGCGGACGGGGCCGGAGCGAGGTAGCCGGCCGCGCTACTGTGCCCGCACCACCTCGGCGCAGTGGTGTAGACCGCGCAGTTCGGCCTTGGTCAGCTTCGCCTCGACGATGCGCAGGACGCCGCCGTCACCAACCAGGCAAGGCACACTGAGGCACACGCCGTCCAGACCATACTCGCCGCGGAGCAGCGTGGAGACCGTGAGCAGGCTGCGTTCGCCGCGGACAATGGCCGCGACGATGCGGCTGGTGGCCTGGGCGATGCCGTAGTTGGTGTGGCCTTTGGCCTCGATCAGGTGGTAGGCGCTCTCGCGCACGCGCGTCTCGATCCCAGCGCGCATCCCGTCGCCACACTGACGGCGGCAGTCGCCGCAGAAGTCGGCCAGGGGCAGTGCACCGATGGTGGCATGGCTCCAGCAGAACACCTCGCTGTCGCCGTGCTCGCCGAGCACGTAGGCATGGACGTTCCGGGCGTCGACCTCGCACCAGCGCGCCAGTTCGTAGCGGAACCGCGCCGAATCGAGCACCGTGCCCGAGCCGATCACCCGCCGCGGCGGCAGCCCGGCGGCGCGCTGGGCCACGCGCGTCATGACGTCGACCGGGTTGGTCAGCACCAGCAGCACCGCCTCGCCCAGATAGGGGCGCAGGTCGGCCACGAGGCCGCCGACGATGGCGGCATTGCGCCGCGTGAGGTCGAGGCGCGACTCGCCGGGCTGCTGGCGCGCGCCGGCGGTGAGGACGATCACCTGCGAGCCGGCGCAGTCGTCCAGACCGCCCGCGCGCAACTCCACCGGCGGGCAGTAGAGCAGGCCGTGGTTCAGGTCCAGCGCGTGCCCGGCCGCCAGGGCGGCGTTGGCATCGACGAGTACGAGCTCCGTGGCCAGGCCGGCCAACTGAAGCGTGTAAGCCACGGTGGCGCCGACGTCGCCGGTGCCGATGATGCTGACCTTGGGCATGGACTGCTCCGGTGCAGGCAGTATGCCACCAAGCCGGCCGGTCACGCCGCACTGAACGCGACCGGCTGAACGCGTTGACGCGGGTGGGTGTCGGCGGTAGGCTGCCGCCGGACGAGGTGGCGATGACCTATCGACGCGCCATCAGGGCCGTGCTGTTGACCCCTGAGGGCCGGATGCTACTCATGCACGCGCAGGAGCCGCTCTCGGGTGTCCGCGTCTGGTTCGCGCCGGGCGGCGGCATGGAAGGCGACGAGACGCCTGAGGAGTGCTTGCGCCGCGAGATCCGCGAGGAGACGGGCCTGGTGCTCGACGGCATCGGTCCGCAGATCTGGTGGCGGCGCCACGCGTTCTCGTGGAACGGCGAGTGGCTGGATCAGCACGAGGAGTTCCACCTGGTGCGGGTCGAGGAGTTCGCGCCGGACACCCGCACGAACCCGTCGGCGGTCGAGCTGATGTCGTTCCTCCAGTTCCGCTGGTGGACGGCCGACGAGATCGCCGCCTCGGACGAGACGTTTGTGCCGCTGACGCTGGCAGAGCACTTGCGGGCGCTGCTGACCGACGGACCGCCGGCCGAGCCGGTGGACGTGGGCGTCTGAGTCCAGCCCTGCCTGGCGTCGCCGCGGCAGGCATACTGGTCTGCAGCAGGTGGCAGGCAGGCTGACATGGGTGAGGAGCAAGTGCCGCACCGTGTGGTTCGCCGGGCGCGCCTGGCGCAGGTGCTCACCGCGCTGTGGATGGCCGTCGAGTTGATCGTGGCGCTCTGGGCCGGCCTGGCCGCGCGCTCCGTGGCGCTGGTCGCCTTTGGCGTCGACAGTGGCATCGAACTGTTCACCGCGCTGGTGGTCCTCCGCCAACTTGTCCTGCACACCGCCGCGGCCGCCGCCGAGGTGCTGGACGAACGCGAGCGGCAGGCCAGCCGGCTGGTGGGCTGGGCGCTCTACGGCCTGATCGTCTACATCCTGGTGTCGTCAGCGTTCGCCCTGGCCACCGGCGGCCGGGCGGAGTCGTCCGGCCCCGGGCTGGTTCTGGCGGCCGTGGCGCTGGTGATCATGCCCGTGCTCTCGCGCTGGCGGCTGTCCTTGGCCAAGCAACTGGACAGCGCCGCGCTGCGGGCCGACGCGGCCTGCTCCATCGTCTGTGCCTACATGTCGGCGACGCTGTTCGTGGGCCTGCTGCTCAACCACCTGCTGGGCTGGTGGTGGGCCGACGCGCTGGCCGCGCTGGCGATGATCGGCTGGATTCGCGGCGAGGCGAACGAAGCGCTGTTGGCCGCGCGGCAGGGCCGCCGGTGCCAGTGCTGCTGCGCGGCCGGCGAGCACGGGTAAGCGGCGAGGGAGCGGACCATGGCGAGCGCGAGCACAGGTGGCGCCGGCGGGCCGACGGTGCGAGTGGCGGCGGTCGGCTACGCGCCGCCGTTCCACGACCATCGGGCCGACGGCGTGTGCCTTGAGGGGCTGCGCGAGATGACCGCGCGGGTGGCGCGCTACCGGCCGGACTTCATCTGCTACCCCGAGGGCTGTGCCAGCCTGGCCGCCGGCACGGCGCAGGGCATGGACAGCGCGCCCGAACGCGAGCCGTTCCTGGCGGCCATGGGCCAACTGGCGCGCGAGTTCGACACCGCGTTGGTGGTCCCGTTCCTCGAGCGGCAAGGCGACCGGGTCTACAACGCGGTGCCCATCGTCAACCGGCGCGGCGAACCGGTGCTGGTCTACCACAAGCACTATCCGACCATCGGCGAGTTGGAGGCCGGCATCACGCCGGGCGAGGACGTGCCGGTGGCCGAGTGTGATGGCATCCGTGTCGGCGCCGCGGTCTGCTTCGACCTCAACTTCGACGACCTGGCCGCGCGCCTGGAACACGAACGGGCGCGGCTGGTGTTCTGGCCGTCGATGTACTGGGGTGGCCAGCTGCTGGAGCACTGGGCCCTGCGGTATGGCTTCGCCATGGTGGCGGTCTATGCCTTGGAGAGCACCATCGTCGACCTGGGCGGGCAGGTCCTGGCCCGGCAAGGCCAGGACACCTACCGCGTCCGCCAGGGCCTGCTGCCGCCCTGGGCGCTGGCCGACGTGGTCATCAACCGCGAGTTGTACCACCTGGACGAGAACATGGCCCAGTTCCCGGCGCTACGCGCGCGGTACGGCCCGGAGATCGTCCTCGACGTCCGCGAGCCGGAAGGCTACTTCCTGCTGACCTCCTGCCGCCGCGACCGGCCGGTGGAGCAGATCGCCGCCGAGTTCGGCCTGGAGACGCTACGCGACTACCTGGCCCGGAGCGTCCAGCGGCGGGAGGCGTGCCGGCGGTGACGCGGACGGCGCCATCACGCGTGGGGCTCGGCCGCCTGCTGCCGGTTGACGCCTGTAGCCCACGGGCTACAATGGCATCATGCGCGTCGAGAAGACCGTTGAGTTCGGCGAGTGGCTGGATGGGCTCAGAGACTTGGCCGGTCGAGCGCGGGTCCTGGTGCGCATCGAGCGACTCATCGGGGGCCATCCAGGTGACCACCGCGACCTCGGCGGCGGGATAGCGGAGTTGCGGGTTGATGTCGGACCAGGATACCGCGTGTACTACCTGCGGCACGGCGACCTGGTCCTGCTCCTGCTGGCTGGTGGCGACAAGTCCACCCAGCCCCGTGACATCGCCAAGGCGAAGCGCCTGGCGAGAGACTACGAGGGCCTCGAGCCATGACCCATCCTGGTGACAGCGAACCGGTGCGAACCAGTGCCTACGACGTCGCCGACCACCTGCGCACGCCCGAGGAGATGGCGGCCTACCTCGACGCCTGGCTGGCGGAAGCGCCAGACGACGTGTCGGGTATCGCTCAGGCACTGGGTGATATTGCGCGGGCCAGAGGGATGGCCCAGGTCGCTCGCGATGCGGGGCTCAGCCGAGAGAGCCTCTACCGCTCGCTGAGCGCCGACGGGAACCCGAGCTTGGCCACGGTGCTCAAGGTGGCCAAGGCGCTGGGTCTGCGGCTGCATGCCGAGGCCGCTTGAGCGCCGTCTACCCCGCCTTCTGCCACGCGCGCACGAAGTCGACGTAGAACGTCGACGGCAGGTCGGCGTCCTTCGGCATGCCGAACCAGGTGGGCATGGTCTCCGAATCGAAGATCAGCTTCTGCGGCCAGTGCCAGCAGGTGTTCTCTACCTTGCGCACCAGCACGCCATCGACGAAGTACTGCACCCAGGCTTTGTCCCACTCCAGGCCGTAGACATGGAAGTCATCGGCCAGGTCCCAGGGCGAGACCCAGACGCCGCCCGTGCTGAACGGCTCGCGGCCCTGGCCCGACGGGCGCGTCGCGTGCAGGTTCATGTTGTACTTGCGCTCGAAGCCCGGCGCGCGGCCGCCGATCTCGAAGACGTCGATCTCGTTGCCCACCGGGCCGTCGACTTTCGGTCGCTCCTCCGGCGCGGTCTGGAACCAGAACGAGCTGGAACCGGCCGAGCGCATCGGCTTGGCCCGCACCTCGAACGCGCCGTAGAGCACGCTCTGGTGGCTGCACACGCAGGCCGAGGTGTAATCCTTGTAGCCCTTGTTGCGCGGCATCTCCGGCGGGTTCTCCTGGCGCATGGTCAGTTGCAGACTGCCGTCGGCCACGACCACGTTCTTGGGGTTGAACCAGGCCGGCTGGCGGCCTTGCCACCACTTCAGGCCGTTGTACCACTTGGCGGTGTCCAGCGCCGGGCCGTTGAACTCGTCCCACAGGGGCTCGTGCCGTTGCCAGCCGCCGTGGTTGGCCTGATCGTGTAGCGGCAGGCCGTCCGAAGTGCGGCGCGGCGTCTCGCCGAGTTCGCCCACGCGCGTCCAGCCGCGATCCTGCTCGCTGAGGCGCGCGCCCCACTTGGCGGCGAGGTAGTCCATCACCGCGCGGCTCTCGTCGTAGGCCAGGAAGCCGCGGTCGTAGATCAGCACTTCGGCGATGTCACCGCGGAAGCCCTGCCAGGCGCCGCCGCGGTTCTGGCCGATGGTCAGCGCCGACAGCTCGACCTCGCTCTGGGCGAGGTAGGTGACCTGCGCCGGATAGGCCCGCGGCTCGCCACGGGCGTCGAGCATCAGGCAGAAGTTCGGCACTTTGTTGTCATCGCCGCGGCCGTTGGAGACCGACAAGACGCGTTGCCACTGGTCGCCGCCGGCCTGGTCGGGCAGCCGTTGGCTGACGATGAACACCGTCGCCGGTCCGCGCGTCGGCCGAATGGCCGGCACGTCGAGGCCGCCACGGCCGTCGAAGCGGACCACGGCCTGACCCTTGAGCGCGTCGGGCACGCGCTTCGGCTGCGTGCCGGCGCGTGCGGTGGCCACGCGTGCGTCGGGCGACTTGTCGCGCCAGTGCGTCACCGTGCCGTCGGCGGTGACGGTGAGCGTGGCCGCGTCGGCGGCGTCGAGCCACAGCCGCAGACCGGCGGCGGGCGGTTGCGTCGCGCCGGCGGCGAGGGCGGGCAGGAGGGTCAGCAGCAGGCACGGCGGCATGGGTGGCACTCCACAGATGGGCTGCGGTGATGGTTGCCCGCCGGTCGGCCATGTCCTTCCAGAAGGCGATGCCGCGCCCTTGGCGAAGAGGCCCGGGCTTTGGAGCCACCATGCGTACGATGGGTCTGTGTCTGGCGTTGTGGGCAACCGCGGGGCTGTGGGCCGCACCGGCGGCGGAGCCACCGCAAGTGCCGTTGTGCATGATCGGTGACAGCATCACCTGGGCCGACCAGGGCGACTGGTGGCGCGGCCATCTGATCGAGCTGCTGCCCAACCTGGCCTTCGTCGGCACCCATTCGGCCACGCTGGGCTACTCGCACGCGGGCGAGGGCGGCAACAGCACCCGGCAGATCCTCGGGCGCATGACCGACATCCCCGACTGTGCCTACTACCATCTGCTGATTGGCACCAACGACAACAACCTGAAAGACGCCGCCAAGATGGACGCCCATGCCGCCGCCACGGCCGGGCGCATCCTGGACATCGTCACGGCGCTACTGCAGAAGCCGAGTGCGCAGCGCGTCTTCCTGGGCAGCATCCTGCCCTGCCACACCGACAACCCGCTGCGCGACCAGACCAACCACCGCACCAACGAGCTCCTGCGCGAGCGCCTGGCGGCCACACCGAACCCGAAGGTGACCTGGGTGGAGTATGAGCAGCCGGTCCGCGCCACGCCCAACTGGGAGCCGCTGATCCGGCTGCACCCGACCAAGGACGGCTACCGCATCATCGCCAAGGTGCTGGCGGACAGCCTCCGCCGCACGCTCAGTCTGCCCGACCAGGTCGCCGCGCCACGCCCCCAGCCGGGCGGCGGCGTGTACGTGACCAACCTGTTGGCGGCCGACGGGGCCGGCTGGGTCACCACGGCGCCAGTGATTGCCGGGTGGTACACGCTGAGCTTCACGGTGGCCAAGCTGGCCGGCGGGCCGGCGAAGGTCGTCTGCGCGACGGCCGATGACGCGGCCAAGGCCAAGATCCGCAAGGAGTTCGCCCTGCCGGCCAACAGCGCGGGCCAGCGGCTGTCGTTCGAGGTGTTCACCAACTACGAGGGCTACGGCTACACCCGGGCTCGCCTGGGCCTGACCGTCGAAGGCGCGCAGCTCGAGCAGGTGCTGTTCGAAAAGAAGCGCCCGAGCGGCAAGCCGTCGGTCTACGGCGCGGGCCGCTACCTCGACACGGCGACGCCGCCGGCGCCGGGCGAGCTGATCGAGCGATAGGGCGGCGCGTGTGCCGACGCGCAACACCGAGACTTGGCTGTGGCACCCTCTGGGTCACGACGGCGACGAGGTCAACGAGTACGAGCCGAGCATCGCTCCTGAACACCCGCCAACCGCCGGCACCGTCGCGTGCGCCTGGTCGCCACCGGCCTGTCCCAACTGCACTGATCCAGACCGCATGAGGATACCTCACGATGACCGAACTCCGCTCTGAGCCCTACCGCATCCTGGCCGCCGAGATCGGCCCGGAGAACCCGCTGCCTAGCTTCCGCTCGGCCCATTACGACGCGCAGATCGATGCCGCGGCGAACAACATCCCGGCCGAGGACACCGACGGGCTAGGGCTCGCCACCGGCTTTCGTGTCCTGCCCTGGCGCGTGCAGGACGGCTACTCGCGCCGCCGTGAGGTGCGCGAGTTGCCGTCGTTCGTGCTGGAGAACGAGATCCTCCGGGTCCGCGTCCTGCCTGGGGCCGGCGGCAAGGTGGCCGACATCTATCACAAGCCCCTGGGCCGCGAGCTGATCTACCGCAACCCGGTCTTCCAGCCGGCGAACCTGGCGCTGCGCAACGCGTGGACCAGCGGCGGGATCGAGTGGAACACGTCGCAGCCTGGCCATCACTATCTCACCTGCGGTCCGATCCACTGCGCGCGGGTCGCCGGGCCCGACGGGAGCCCGGTCCTGCGCGTCTACGCCTGGGAGCGGGTCAAGCGGTTCCCGTACCACCTGGACTTCCACCTGCCGCCGGGCTCGCCGTTCCTCTTTGTCCGGGTCCGGTTGATCAACCCGCACGACTACGAACTGCCGACCTACTGGTGGTCCAACGCCGCCGTGCTCGAGACCGCCGGTTCACGGGTCATCGCGCCGGCCGACACGACCTACCATGGCCTGACCGTGTACGACTGCCCGGTCATCAACGGCCTGGACTACAGCTACTCCACCCAGGTCAAGCGCTCCTACGATCTCTTCTTCCGTATCCCGCCGGAGCGCCGTCCGTGGGAGGTCTACGTCGACCGCGACGGCCGCGGGTACGCCCACACCTCCACGCGGCGACTGCGCGGGCGGAAGCTCTTCGCCTGGGGCATGGGCCAGGGCGGCGACCGCTGGAACGAGTACCTCGCCGTGCCGAACATGCGCTATGTCGAGGTGCAGGCCGGGCTGGCCTACACCCAGTCGCACACCGCGCGGATGCCCGCGGCGACCGAGTGGACCTGGACCGAGGCGATGGGCTACTTCGAGGCCGACGCCGCGCGCCTCCACTCCGACAACTGGCAGGCAGCCTACACCGAGGCCGGTGCGGTCGTGGACCAGATGCTGCCGGAAGCCGAGTTGGCGGGCATCGATGCGGCCCTGGCGACGGTGGCGACCACGCCGCCCGAAGAGGTGCTGTTCCGTGGCCACGGCTGGGCGGCGCTGGAACTGCTCCGGGCCGAGGTGGCCGGTGACGATCCCGGCATTCCGCCGGAGCTGCCCTTCGACAGCGACGACCTCGGCCCCGATCAGGAGCCCTGGCGGCAGCTTCTTCAGACCGGCGTCTTTCCGCCGCGCGAGCCGTCGGACGACCCAGGCCAGTTCCAGGTCCAGCCGGAGTGGCAGGCACTCCTGCGCCAGTCGGTGGACCGCGGCCGCAGCGACCACTGGCTCGCCTGGTACCACCTGGGCGTCATGGCCATGGAAGCCGGCGACGCCGACACCGCCAGGGCCGCCTGGGAGACCTCGCACGCCCGCACGCCAAACGGTTGGGCGTTGCGCAATCTGGCGGTGATCGAGGCTCGCGCCGGCAACGCCGCGGCCGCGGCCGACCTCCTCGCCCGCGCCGTCGAGACGGGCCCGGCGGCCGCGGCGCTGGTCGCCGAGTACGCCACGAATCTGCTGGGCCGCAAGCAGTTCGACGCCTTGGAGGCCCTGCTTGCCGCCATCCCCGAGGACGTCCGCCAGTCGGAGCGTCTCCGTCTGGCCGCGGGTTGGGTCGCCTTGCAGGCGGGCCGCCTCGACGAGGGCGAAGCGGTCCTGGCTGGCGACTTCGCCACCATCCAGGAAGGCGAGCTGACTCTCAGCGAGCTGTGGTTCGGCTTGCAGGAGGTCCGCGTTGCGCAGGCCGAAGGCGTCGAGATCGACGCTGCGCTCAAGGCCCGCGTCCGCCAGGAGTGCCCGCCGCCGTACGCCATCGACTTCCGCATGGCCGCCGAGGGCGACGACAAGTACATCCCACCGCAGGCGACCGGGGCGTGAGTTGGCGTTGGTTCTGGGGCAGGCGCCCCGGCCGATGGCCGGATGATCGTCTCAGTGGTGCGGACTTCCCTCCGTGGTCGCTCGCCGCCGGTGCGGCCACGCGCTCCGTAGAGCGTGGGCCAGCTCTCCTTGCCGGTGCGTCCCTGCTGCCGCGCGATGTCGAGTCGCCTCGACGGCGGGCCGGCCATCACCCCTGAAGACTCGCCCGATCCGGGCCGATAGCATACCCGGTCGCGCGACTGACCGCGCAGGAGCCGTCTGGGCGGCGGCGAAGAGTGCTGCGGCGGTGGTCATCGGTGGGCCGGGAGGAGCAACTCGTGTCTGAGAGCAGCGGAACGTCTGGTCGGTCGAGCGAAGCGCCGAAGGACCTGTCGACCCGATTGGAGCTGGCCTGCCTCCCCATTATGGAGGACTGGCTGACCAGCCTTGAGGCGCTGGGTCTCGAGGAGCTGAAGCAGGTCAACGAAGAGAACCTGCGCATCGCCGCGTTCATGCTCGTCCGCAACGTGGTGGAGTTCGTCGCCCGTGAGATGGGCGCGGAAGTCAAACTCGACGGCGGTCGCGAGGACTTCCGCGATCTGTTCTTCAAGGGCGCCTGCCTGATGGTCGACGCCATCGACGACCAGGTGCCCTACACCAGCGGCCGCAGCGCCAAGGTCATGGAGTATTCCGGACGCCTCGCCAGCATGTTGGGCCTCAGCGACGAGGAGATCTCGGATATCGAGTTCGCGGCGCGCGTCCACAACCTGGGGCTGATCAACTCCAGCCAGCGGCTGATTCGGGCGCCGCGGCGGCTGTCGGCCGAAGAGCTGTCGATGGCGCGCAACCACAGTCAGGTGGGCGCCGACATCATGCGCCCGATCGAGTTCCTGGCGCCGATTGTGCCGATGGTGCGGTACCACCACGCCAACTGGGACGGCTCAGGCTTTCCGCCCGGCATCGAGGGCGAACAGATCCCGCTCGGCGCGCGCGTCATCCATCTGGCCGACGCCTTCGAGGCGATGTGCGCCGAGCGCCCGCACCGGCCGGCGATGAGCCGCGAGGAAGCGCTCAACGAAGTGCTCAAGCAGTCGAAGAAGCAGTTCGACCCGCAACTGGTGGCCGTGGCCCACGTGCTGGTGTGAGACCGGCCGACCCGGGAGAGACCGCATGGCCGACATGAGCGAACTGGAGCGCATGAGGCGGCTTCTGGCCCAGCGGATGAGCGCGCAGAGCGAAGCGCTGCCCGAACTGCCGCCGGCACCCGAGACCGTGGAAGGCACCGGCCTGCGGGAGTCGTTCCTGGTCGAACTGGTGGTGAAGCTGCTGTTCCTGCGCGGCAACCTGCTGGGCCGCGAGATCTGCGACGCCGTGGGGCTGCCGTACCAGGGCGTGATGGAGCACATCCTGCGGATGATCAAGGACGACATGCTGGCCGCGGTGCGCCGCGGCGAGAGCGTCCGCGAGCTCGACTGGGAGTTCACCATCACGGACAAGGGCGGCAACATGGCCCGCGACCTGATCGGGCGCAACGGCTACGCCGCCACCGCCCCGGTGCCGATGAGCGAGTACGTCAAGGTGGCCAGCCAGCAGGCGCCGACCTGGCAGCAGCTCAATCGGCAGCACATGCGCCAGGCCTTCGAAGGGCTCGTGGTCAGTGACGACATGCTGTTGAAGCTCGGCCCAGCGTTCAACAGCGGCAAGTCGATGTTCCTCTACGGCCACGCCGGCAACGGCAAGACGCTCATCTCCGAGAAGATGAGCCAGTCGATGCTGGGCGGCATCCTGATCCCGCATGCCATCGAGGCCGGTGGCCAGGTGGTGCGGCTGCTCGACCCGACTCACCACCAGGTCCTCGGCGACGCCGAGATGTACAGCCGGCCCGCGCTCGACCGCCGCTGGGTGGTGGTCAAGCGGCCATTCATCATCGTCGGCGGCGAACTGCTGATGGCCGACCTGGAGATGCAGTGGTACCGCGAGGCCAACCACTACATCGCGCCCCTCCAGCTCAAGGCCAACGGCGGCGTGTTCATGATTGACGACTTCGGCCGTCAGCGCATGCCCGCTCGGGATCTGCTCAACCGCTGGATCGTGCCGCTGGAAAAGGGCTACGACTACCACATCCTCGGCGGCGGCGTGCAGATGAAGGTCCCGTTCAACGTGCTGATCATCTTCTCCACCAACCTCGCGCCGAAGGATCTGGTCGAGGAGGCCTTCCTGCGGCGCATCAAGTACAAGATCGAGATCGGCGACCCGAGCGAGGAGCAGTTCCGGCAGATTTTCATCAACTACTGCCAACAAGTGGCGGTGGAATACCGGCCCGACATGCTAGAGTACCTGATCCGGACGCACTACCAGAAAGCTGGTCGTGGGTTCAGGGCGACGCATCCGCGTGACCTGATCTCGCAACTGGTGGACATCGCGCGGTTCAACGAACTCAAGCCCGAGCTGACCGAGCAACTGCTCGATGCGGCGGTAAGCACGTACTTCGTGGACCTGAGCTAGGAGAGACCCATGGCAGACGTGGCCGAGCTGGCCAAGCAGTTGGCGGCTGAACTGGGCGGCGAGTGCCGCGCTGAGGAAGACGGAACCTACACGTTGTTCATCACCAGCGACGGCGAGCCGGCGATGGCGTTGACGCTGTACTCGGACACCATCGACGACGGTCCGGCCCAGGGGGCGGAGCTGATGATGATCCGCGCGTTGGCCGGTGGGCTCGAGGAGTCGATCGAGACCTTCCTGCTCGAAGATGCCTGCAGCACCTGGTTTGCGCGGGCCTATCTCGAGGAGGACGAGGAAGACGACGATGCGCCGCCCGAGGTGATCATCGAGGCGGGTCTGCCGCTGGCTGGCCTCACCTTGCCGGTGGCCCACCAGGCCGTGGTCGAGGTCACCGACCTGGTCACCTGCGCCGCCGATTACGTCTACGAAGAGGAAGAAGACGCCGACGGCGAGTAGCCCCGCCGTGACGCTGTGAACCCGACCCGAGCGCTGTCCGCAGCGGCGCGCGGGTCGGGTTTGGTCGTTGGGTGGGGCCGCGGTTCAGGCGCCACCGGTGAAGGCCGACTTCAGCGCCCACAGCCCCAAGGCCGGGTTGGAGATGTAGAAGATCTCCTCGCCCGACGGCAGCACGTTGGGTCCATCGCGAAGCTGCTCGACCGGATAGCGCTGCCGCGCCTCGTCGAGATCGCACCAGGCAAAGCCGACGCCTTCGATCTCCTCACGGGTCAGGTGGCCCGGTGCGTAAGTGATGCGGAAGCGCCCTTCGCTCGAGCCGTGGATCAGGTGCGCGGCGGCCGACAGGTTGGCACCGAGTTCGGCGTCGCGTTCGACCGCGGCCAACGTGGCCGGCGTGCCGCGATAGCCGAAGCGCCGGATGAGACGGTCGATGGTGGCGTCCTCGCCGAACTCGCGCAGGCCCGGCGCCAGGACGGTCAACTCGCCGCCGTCGGCCATCGCCATCCGGGTGCGGTAGACCGCCTTGTTGCCCAACCAGGTGGACTTGAACTCCTCGGGATCGAGCCAGACGACGACCTTGGGCAACGGCTGGTCGAGCAGGTCGAAGTTGACCTGCTGAGCCAGCGTCGCGGCCTGCCGGTAGGTGGCCTTGTCGTTGCCCACATAGAGCCCGCGGGTCAGCATGTGGCCGTCAGCACCGCGCTGGCGGACGGTCAGCGCATAGCAGATGGGGATGTCGCCACAGAAGTGCGACTCGGCGTAGTCGAAGACGCGCCGGACGGGTGTGTCGGCGCGACCCATGATGCGCTCCATGCCATAGGCGGCGCCGAGGAAGTGGCTCTTGTTGATGATGTCGCTGCCGCCGACGCCCACGAACAGGTTCTTGTTGTGGTTGGCCATGCCAATCACTTCGTGCGGCACCACCTGGCCGATGGAGAGCACCAGGTCGTAGCCGCCTTCGACGAGGTGCCGGTTGACCGCGATCTGCATGTCGTAGCCGACGCGCCCGGCCGACACCTCGCGCACGAAGTCGGCCGGCACGGTGCCCAGCGGTACGATGCCGCCGCGCCAGTCATGGACCAGGAAGCGCTCCGGCGCCAGGCCGGGGAACATGGTCGCCAACTGATGCGGCGTCATCGGGCTGTGGGTGCCCAGGGCGGGCAGGATGTCGACGGTCACCGCGCGCCCCAGCAGCTCGTCGACCAGGCAGGTCAGCTCACCGGCGCCGGAGTGGTACCGCGTGAAGTCGGGCGGCACCAACAGCACGCGGCGCACCGGACCGATGCGCCGCAGGGCGTCACTCAGCAACTCGCGCGCCATCGCCTGGTCGATGACCTGGTCAGCGCCGCCCACGGCGGCCAACGCGGTGAAGCGATCGGGAGCAGACATGCGGACCTCCAGCGCTCGGACGGCATTCTACCATGTGCGGCTCGCCGCCCTGGCGCCGACGGAGCGCGTCTGCTACCATGCCGAGCCAGAACCGAACCGCCAGGAGCATAGCCATGGATCTGACTCGACGTGATTTCCTGCGTCACACCGCCGCCGGCGTGGCGGGCGCCGCGCTGTTGCCGCGCCTGCTGGCCGCCGAAGCGCCGAAGCCCAAGTTGGGCACCTGCCACGCCAGCCTGGCGCAGGCCAAGCAGTCGGGGCTCGATGGCATCCAGGCCTATGCCGGCGGACCGGCTGATGTGCTCGACATCGCCACGCCGGCCCGTATCGAGCTGCTCAAGCGCCAAATGGGCCAGACCGGTCTGCAGGTCTGCTCCATCATGATGGGTCTGCTGAACGACAAGCCGCTGGCCACCGAGCCGCGCTCGCAGGCGTGGCTCGAGCAGTGCGTCGACGCGGCCAAGGCGCTCGGGGCCAAGGTCATCCTGGTGGCGTTCTTCGGCAAGGGCGACCTTCGTCAGGGCAAGACCGGCATGAAGAAGGACGCCGTCGAGGCCATCATTCCGAAGCTCAAGGCCGTGGCGCCGAAGGCAGCCGATGCGGGTGTCATCCTGGGGCTGGAGAACACCATCACGGCGCAGTGCAACCTGGAGATCATCGAGCGCGTCGGCAGCCCGGCGGTGCAGGTCTACTACGATGTGTTCAACCTGACTGGCTGCGGCTACGACGTGGTGGCCGAGGTCAAGGCGCTGGGCAACGACCGTCTCTGCGAGTTCCACTTCAAGAACGGCAACCAGTACCTGGGCGAGGGCAAGCTGAAGTGGGAGCCAGTGGCCGAGGCGATGCAGGCCATCAAGTACGACAAGTGGATCGTGCTCGAGACCAGCAATCCGTCGAAGGACGTGGTCGCCGACGACCGTCGCAATGCCGACTACATCCGCAAGCTGTTCGGCCTGAGCACCGCCGCCTGAGAACTCGGAAGGAACTGAGCAATGGCCGGCCAAGCCAGGCGTGGAGCGCGGCTTGGCCGGCCGTTTGGCAGGTGGGGTGGCGGCCGCGCGCAACCTGGATGGGAGGAGACCGATCGTGCTTCGTCGCATCATGCTCTGCTGCGGCCTGCTGCTGGCAATCTGCCCGGTGCCGGCACAGGTGACCGGGCACTACGTCAACGGCGTGGAAGGCCTGACCGCTGCCACGCTGCCCGGGCCCGGCCTGTACTACCGCCTGTACAACGCGTTCTACACCACGACGCGCCAGACCGGCACCGACGGCAGGGGCTTGCCTGTCGGTACCGACATCGCCGTCTGGGCGGCGGCACACCGCTTGATCTACATCACCAAGACGAAGTTCCTGGGCGCCGACTACGGGATGGACGTGATCATCCCGACCGTCAACACGAATGTGCGCGTCGCCGCCGCCGGCGTCGGTGACAGCAAGTTCGGTCTGGGTGACATCTGGGTCGAGCCGCTGCTGTTGGGCTGGCACGGCAAGCGCTACGACGCCGCGTTGGGGTTCGGCTTCTACGCGCCCACCGGCACCTACTCGGTGAACCGGCCGGCCTCGCCGGGCAAGAACATGTGGACGTTCATGTCCACGTTCGGTGGCACGGTCTACTTCGACCCGCAGAAGTCGTGGCACCTGTCGGCGTTGGGCCGCTATGAGGTACACACGCAGAACAACGCCACTCGGGTCACGCCGGGCAACGACTTCCACTTCGAGTGGGGCGCCGGCTACACGTTCCCCGAAAAGGGCGTCGTCTTCTCGACCGGCCTGACGGGCTACGCGCAGTGGCAGGTGACCAACGACGGCGGCACCGGCGTAACCTGGAACCGGCGCACGCACGACCAGGTATTCGCCGCCGGGCCGGAGTTCGGTGTCATCTTCCCGAAGACGCCACTCCTGCTCAGCGTGCGGACACTGTTCGAGTTCGGCAGCGTCCAGCGCACCGAGGGCAACCTGACCGCGGTGACGCTGACCACGCGGTTTTAGCGAGCGCGATCCGGGGCCCGGCCTGGTGTCGGGCCCCGGAAGGCCCCTAACCCTCGCCCTCGCTCGACGAGCGTTCGCGAGGCCAGCGGTGGTGGTGTTCGCTGGAGGTGCCGGGTGGCGGTGGGCTGGGGGTGACCGGCGGTGGCGGGCTGGGCGTAGGCCCGTGCGTGCTCGGGTTGGAGCGTTGCGTGGTCGGGGCGCTCGGTTTGCGGCGCTCGGTCGACTTGGTGCGCCGTGGCGGCTTGGGTTTGGCCACCGGCGCCGGACCGGCGCTCACCCGCAGGTCCACCTTGCTCCCCGCCGCCAGACGCGAGCCCATGCTGGGCGCCTGCTCGACCACCAGCCCCGTCGGTTCGTTGCGGTGCTCGCGGCGCACCAGGCCGATGTTCAGACCGTGCTGGTTCAGCAGTTGTCGGGCTTTGGCCGAGGTCAGCCCGACCACGTTGGGTACCGCCACGCCATCGGCCGGTTGCGGCTCGAGCTTCGTCGGCGGCTCCACCATTCGCGTCGGTCCCTCGGTGACCCCCGCGGCCACCGGTGGCTCGGCCGTCGTCTGCCCGGCGCCGGTGCTGGTCTGGCCGGCGGACTCACCATGGCTCGCGGGTTCGCCATTCGCTGCGGCGAGCTTCGGGCTCTCGGGCGGCGCGGCCGGTGTGCTCGAACCAGTCTGCTGGGCCTGGTAGACCAGGGCGCCGCCGCAGATGAGCAGCAGGAGCGCCGCGACCGTCAGCAGTGCCTTGCCCGCGCCCGAACGCCGGGCCGGCAACTCCACGGGCACGGCGCCGGCCAGCGCGCGGGCGAACTCGGTGGCGCTGGTGAAGCGGGCGGCCGGATCCTTGGCCAGCGCCTTGTCGAACGCCGGCTGGACATGCGGCGGCAGACGCAGCTCGCCAGGCAGCGCCGGCGGCACTTCGCGCACATGCGCGATGGCCAGCGCCATCGGTGTGGTCGAGGAGAACACCGGCCGGCCGGTCAGCATCTCGTAGGCCACCACGGCCAGGCTGTAGATGTCCGACCGCCAGTCGACGTGCCCGCCCTCGCACTGCTCCGGGCTCATGTAGGCCGGTGTGCCGATCAGTTGGCCGGTGAGCGTGCGATTCAGCCCGTCGGCGCTGCGCGCGATGCCGAAGTCGACCAGCATCGGCCGCCCATCCTCGGTGAGCAGGATGTTGCTGGGCTTGATGTCGCGGTGGACGAGACCGTGCGCATGGGCGGCGTCGAGCGCTTCGGCCAGCGGTGTCAGCAGCGCCAGGGCCTGGGCCAGCGGCAGCGCGCCTTGGCGCAGGCGGTCCTCGAGGTTGCCGCCGCCGACGTGCGACATGACGAAGTAGAAGATGTCGTCCTGCTGGCCGACATCGTAGATCTTGACGATGTTCGGGTGCTCGACCTTGGCGGCCAGCCGCGATTCGTCGAGGAAGCGCTGCACGGCCACAGCGTCGCCGCCGAGGTCGCGGCGGAGCACCTTGATGGCGAGCGCACGCTGCAACGCGGGGTCGCGCGCCAGGTACACCGAACCCATGCCGCCCTCGCCGAGGAGCTGCACGATCTCGTAGCGGCCTATCTGGGAGCCCACCATTACTGGTTCTCGCTGGCGGTCATTGTTCTGCCGGCCCCCTGGCCTGCACGGCCCATGCTGCACTTCTACCCGCAGCCGGCCCTCACCGTCAAGACGCCACGTGGCTGAGCACTGCGCGCACGGGCCGACCGGTGACCAACTCGCCGCCGGCGACGTAGCCCTCCTCGCGCCCGGTCAACTCCGCGGCCAGCCGCCCGCGCCACAGCGCGACGCGCTCGGGGCACTCGACCGCCAGGTTGCGGCTCTCGCTGGCATCGGCGACCAGGTCGAACAGCAACTCGCGTCCGGCGTCGGAGTACCAGACGTACTTCTCGCGACCGTCGGTCAGCCAGTGCACACTGAGCTGCGGCCCGCGGACATGTTCACCGTGGACCCACCGGCGCCAGTGGGTCGCCTCACCGCGGCAGAGCGGCAGCAGACTGCGCCCTTCGATGCTGTCGGGAACCGGTGCCTCGGCCAGTTCGCAGAGCGTCGGCAGGAGGTCGCGCAGCTCCACCGGCGCGTCGATCACCCGCCGCCCGCCGAGCTGGTAGCGCCACGGCAGGCGCAGGAGCAGCGGCACGCGAGCCGAGCCGTCGAACGGCAGCGACTTGCCCCACAGGTGGTGGTCGCCGAGCAGCTCGCCATGGTCGGCCACGAACACAACGGCCGTGTTCTCGGCCAGGTTGAGCCAGGACAGTTGTAGGAACAACCGATTGAGCTGATGATCGAGGTGGGTCAGTTGCGCGAAGTAGGCCCGCCGGCAGCGGTCGCGGGCCTCCGGCGCGACGATGCCACCGGCGAAGGTGGCCCGCAGGCCGTAGCCGTGCGGGTCATCTGGCTCGGCCCAGTCGCCCACTGGGACCGGTGGCAGCGCCTGGTGTTCATACCGGGCCAGATAGGCCGCGGGCGGATCGAGCGGCGCATGGGGGCGGACCAGCGACAGCGTCAGGAAGAACGGTTGCTGCGGGTCGCGCCGGCGCAGAAAGTCGATCGCCTGCGTGACGGCCCAGTTGGTCGGGTGCCAGGACTCCTCGTAGGGCCAGGGCCGGACGACCCAGGAGTTGGCGGCCAACCCGGTGTCACTCACGTCGGCGCCGGCGCCGGCTCGCTCGCGCAACCACAGGCGGTAGTCGTCGTGGGCGTCCCAGTCGGGCAGGTGGCGCCGGTTCCAAGAGATCACGCCGTCGTGCAACACGACGTGGTCAAAGCCGAGTCGTGCTCGCGGCGGGTGGACGTGCATCTTGCCCACACACTGCGTGTGGTAGCCGGCGTCACGCAGCAGACCGGGCAGTGTGACCGGATAGTGCCACTCCACGCCGTCCTGATAGCCGACGCGGCCGTGGCTGCGCGGCGTCAGACCGGTCAGCAGCGAGCATCGCGCCGCGACGCACGACGGCACGGCGGCATAGGCTTGGGCAAAGCGGAAGCCGTCGAGGAACAGCTCGTCGAGGTGCGGGGTCTCGACGACCGGATGGCCGGCACAGCCCAGGGCGTCGGCGCGCCATTGGTCAACGAGGATCAGCAGGAGATTGGGCCGCGGGTCGGGCATGGTGGCGACGGCTTCGGTGGCGACCGTCCGGGTCCTTCACCCCGCCGTCGGCAGGCGCAGTTCGAACACCGTGCCCGCGCCGGGTTGCGAGCGGACGTCGATGTGGCCGTTGACCGACCGCACAATCTCGGCCACCGTGGCCAGGCCGATGCCGGAGCCGCCGCGGTCCTGCTTGGTGGTGAAGAACGGGTCGAAGATGCGGCCGAGCAGCGCCGGCGGAATGCCTTCGCCGGTGTCGCTCACGGTCAGCGTCGCGTCCGAATCGTGTCGGCGAGTGACGAAGCGCAGATGCCCGCCGGCCGGCATGGCGTCGCGCGCGTTGATGGCCAGGTTCAGCAGCACCTGCTGCATGCGGCCGGGCACCAGCGTCACCGGAGGCAGCGAGTCGTCCAGGTCCAGCTCGATGTGGATGCTGGCCGGCAAGGTGCGCCGCAGCAGACGGGCCGCTTCGCGCACGAGCTGGTTGAGGTCGGCCGGCTCCGGTTCGGCGGTCTCCTGGCGAGCGAAGGCCACCAGTTGCGAGGCCAGGCCGTCGCCGCGCTCGGCCAACTCGCCCAGGTCGGCCACCGCCTCGGCCAGCGTGGCCTGGTCGCAGCTCTGCTCGGTCAGTTGAATGAAGCTGCGCATGGCGGCCAGGATGTTCCGGAAGTCGTGCGCCACCCCGGTGACCAACTGGCCCGCCGTGGCCAGCGCGTGCGACTGGGCCAGGCGCTGCCGCAGTTCGAGTTCGGCGGTGATGTCCTGCTGCGTCGACACATAGGCCACGATGTCGCCGTGCCGGCCGCGAACCGGCGCGATGGCCGCCTTCACCACGTAGTCGGTGCCGTCGCGGCGGCGGTTGTGGAGCTGGCCGTGCCAGATCTGGCCGGCGCTGATGGTGCCCCACATCTCCGCGAAATAGTCGTCCGCATGGTAGTCGCTGCGCAGCAGATTGGCGCTGCGGCCCAGCGCTTCGTCCAGACTGTAGCCGGTGATGGTCTGAAACGCCTGGTTGCAGTAGATGATGGTGCCGCGGGTGTCCGTCATGAAGATGGCCTCGGCGGCCTGAGACAGGGCCGCGGCGAGGCTCTCGGTGATCTCCATGGCCGCGCGCTGCTCCGTCACGTCGTGCGCCACGGCGTAGATCAGCCCGCGTTCGGGATCCGGCGAGGCGTTCCACTCCAGCCAGCGGTAGCTGCCGTCCTGACGGCGGTAGCGGTTGCAGAACGACTGCACCACGCGGCCGTCAGGTAAGGTCCGCGCGGCCGTGATGGTGGCGTCGTGGTCATCGGGGTGGACGAAGTCGAGGTAGGGCTCGGCCAGCAGCACTGCGAGCGGATAGCCGAGCGCGTCGGTCCAGGACGAGCTGAGCCGTTTGAAGTAACCGTCGAAGCCGGCGACGCAGAGCAGATCGACCGAGAGCTGCCAGAAGGGCTCGAAGTCCGTGCCGCACGCCATCGGCGGCGGGTCTGTTGCTGACATCGACACCACGCTGGTTCCATGCCCTCCAGCCATTGGGCATTGTCCACGGCCGTTCGGCCCGTCGCCTATGGTGTTCGCGGCGGGCGCTGGAGATACAGTCGCCGGGCGTTGGTTCGCGACGAAGTGGTTGCGGCGGCTAGGCGGGCGCAGTCACCGGTTGGTAGATGACGCACGGGTGGTCGGCCTCTTCGACCGGCGGGAAGTACTCGAAGCTGGGCAACGAGTGGTCCGCCTGATAGCCCGAGGTCGGCAGCCAGTCGCCGAAGATACGGCCCCAGGTGGCGCCGATCGTGCTGACGCGGCACTCGAACACCGCATAGTGTGCCGCGGGCACCTCGCGTTTGACCAGGCCGTCAGCCACCGCCGCCTCGGCCGGCACCACCGCGCCGGCGATGAAGTCCACGCGGCCGGCCTCCTCACACGGGAAGTAGACGCCATAGCAGCCGGGGTCGCTGCTGGTTGCGTGGACCTCCGCCACGCGTGCTTCGTAGCGCCGCCAGAGCGCGTGGTAGTCGGCGCTCATCGGCTCGATGCGCTCGGTGATACCCAGCACCCAGAACGCCTCACGGTCGACGAACTGCGGTTCCGCACCCATGATCCTGCTCCCTTGCGGCCCGCTGGACGGGCCGCGCACACGAACGGTCGCGGCGGCTCAGCGGCTACCGCGCCAGCACCAACTCACCCAGTCCGCGCGCGTCCTGCCAGAAGGCGAAGTTCGGCTCGTGCGGCAGCAGCATGGCCTGCTTGACGGCCCAGGAGTGCCCGGCCAGGTTGCCGCTCCGGTCGTTGTCGGCCAGCGCCACCTGGAAGCCGATGCGACCGCCCGGCGCTACCTTGAGCACCGACAACGGCACGCTGCCCTCGAGCAGCCAGCCGCCCGGCCGTCGCCGCGTGGAGCCCGGCGCGGTGCCCGGTCCGTCGCCGAGTGGGCGGGCGATGAGGTACTGCGTCTCCCACTTGGCCACCGCGCTGCGCCAGTCGCGGTAGTTGGTCGGCGAGAACCGCAAGGCGGCCTGGTCGCCGAGCTCGGCGACGTCATCGCGCACGTCGAGGCCAAAGTAGAGCCGCTGGCCATCGTGGCAGAGACGCAAGCGCAGCGACAGGTCCTGCGGGCCGGTCCAACTGGTCGGGAAGTACACATGGCCGGCGAGGTAGTCGCCGGTCTCGGCCAGCAGGTTCAGCGCCGCCGGCGGCCAGTGGTCCAGCTCGCCATCGAGCGGCGGCGCGGCGGTGCGCGGCACGTCGATCCGTGGGCGCTGCAAGACCGCCAGCCGCAGCGCCAACTCCTCGGCCAGGCCGAAGCCGATGGCTTCGTCGGCGGCGTGCGGCTGACCAGCGGCGAGCAACTGCTCCGCCTGGTCGGCCGCCGCCCGGTAGACCGGCGGCGCCGCAGCCGGATCCAGCGCCTGCAACTGCCGGTGGCGCTCGCGGTACTCGCGCAGGCGGCCGGTGACGAACTGCACGTACGCTGCCGGTGCCGTGGTGGTGACCTGTGGCGCCGCGGCGCCGTCGTCGGCCCAGGTGACCAGATCGTAGGGTTCCAGCGCCACTGCTCGGCCATCGACCGCCGCCGCGGCGGCGAACGGCACCAGGCTGAGGCACGAGACGTAGCGGCGGTTCTGCCACCGCACCCAGCGCACGCGGAGCCAGTCTGGTGTCACGACATCGGTCATCAGGATCGGTGGCAGCGCGCGATAGGCCGCGGCGAAGCGGCGCAGGTGCGGCTCCCAGCCGAACGTCTTGCAGGTCCAGGCGCCCAGACTGAGGCCCAGCCGGTCGCGGTGACCCAGCGCCGTGGCGAACGGCTCGCGCGCCAGTGGGCCCGGGCCGTTCATGTCGGGCGCGGTCCACAGCTTGTCGTGCCAGAAGTTGAGCGACGACTTCAAGCCGAGGTGGCCTTCGGTGAAGGTGGCGAAGACGGCCGCGTAGTCGAGGCCGGCCGCCTCGCTCAGCGCGCGCGAGCGGAACACGTCGTAGTAGATGGGTGCGCGCGGCTGCCAGCGATACAACGGGTGCAGGCGGTGGTCGTCGGGATGGAGCATCTCGAACACGGTCAGGCCTGTGACCTGGCGCGCCGCCACCGGGTCGTGCCGGTACGGCGGCCGCCGCCAGGCGGCGAACGCCTCGCGGCCCACGAAGTCGGGCCAGGAGCCGCCTTGCTGCTCCCACTTGGCCAGCACGCCGGCCTCGGTGACCGGGTAGCGTTGGCCGTCGAAGTAGGGCACTTGCAGGTACCCGTTGCCGAAGAAGGTCTGGACCATCAGGTCGGGCCGCTGCTGCTTCACATGGGCGACCACGTCGGCCAGCACGCCGCGGTCGTTGAGCAGTTCCCAGAACCCGATGGTCTCCATGCTGCCGAACGACAGGCCCCGTAGCGACCGGTGGCGACCGTAGCGGGCGAGGAACTCGTCGAGGCCGGTGGTCACCGCCCGGCGCAACTCGTCGGGCGACATGCTGACGACATCGCGGCCGCCCGCCTGGATGGTGCCGTACATGCCTTGGATGCCGCTCTGGTCGCGGCCGGTGGCGACGATGCCGGCGACCAGGCCGAGGTCGCCGGCCCGGTCGAGGGTGTCGAGCACGCTGTCGAGCGTCCAAGGGCCGGGCGCCTCCTTGGCCCCCCACGACGGAATCGTACACATCGCGCCCCACGTCTGGTTGGCGTAGACCATGAGCGTCACGCGGTTCAGGCCGACGAGGCGGCAGTAGTCGACCAGGTGCTGTGGCGACTGCGGGCTGCGCCAGCCGAAGTTGTCGCGCGTCATCAGGAACGACAGCGGGAAGAACAGGTCGATGAAGCGCTGCCGGGCCGGGTCGGGCGGCGCGATGGCCGGCAGGTCGCCGCCGTCGATGGCGTAGGCGGTGATACGGCTGGCCGCGGCCCGGCCTTTGCGGTGGTCGAAGTTGGCGACAATCAGCGGCGATTCGTCGTCCTGCGGCCAGGCCAGCACGGTGTAGGTCCGCATCTGGTTTGAGAGCGGCAACGGCGGGCCGGTGTAGACGCCGCCCTCCTGGCTGAATGACAGGTGCGGCCGCCCTGGGCGGCTGGCGTCGTGCGTCATGAAGCTCATCGTCCGCACGGCGTCGTCCGGGTACTCGACCACCAGCAGCACCGGTCGGTCGCGGCCGGCGGTGCGGTAGCGGTAGCTGAAGAACGCGTGGCGGTGCGCGGCGGTGACGCGGTAGCGGCCGGCAGGCCCATCGACCACGCTGGAGGTGCCCTGGTCCTTGAACGGGTGCGGGTCGGCGGGGTCGGTGCAGTCGATGGTGTCAATCAGGCGGACCCGCAGACCGAGGCGACGAACCGCGTCGTCGGTCGCCTCCGAGGCCGCGGACGCGGCGACCATCACGGTCAGCGCCAGCAGAACGGGCCAAGCCTTCATCGGCGGACTCCCGGCGGCGGTCAGTTCGCGACCGCCGCCGGGAGTCCTGCCCGCGTCAGGGCACCCGGTAGCCGCGAGCCACGTCGTCGAGCAGCAGGACCCAGTCCTGCGTGCGGCCCGAACTGGGCGGGCCGACGAGGTGCGTGCCGCCGCCCGGCATCTCGCCGGACACGGTGGCCGCGCCGGTGCGCGGGTCGTACCAGGTGATGCGCAGCGCCTGGCCCGACAGGCGATTGAGGTCGAGCAGCGCCGGATCGCCCGCGCCGAAGTAGACCAATGCCCAGCTTCCGTCGGCATCGCGCGTGGCTTCGATGTGATGACAGCCTTCGCCCGCCGGTCCGGCGACCAGCGCCGGGTCGGGCCGGCGCGACAGGTACGGACGCGACTCGATCAGGCGCCGCGCGTGGCGCATCTGCCAGGCGCCCGCGAAGTGCAGCGCCTGCGGCCAGGGCGTGCGCGGACTGGTCACCGGCGCCCACTGCGGCGAGAGGAACTGCCAGATGTCATGACACCCATAGGTGTGACCGCAGGCGCCGGCGAAGAGCGCCCAGTAGCAGGAGCGGCGCACGTCGTGCTCATCGAGGTAGCCGTTCTCGGCCTTGAACCCCGACGGATGGTCCTCGTAGCCCGGCTCGCCGTCGAGACACGGCTTGGCGGGTGTCAGCGCATACTCGGCGCGCAGGCTGCGCCAGTTGTCGCGGTCGCGCGTGTGGCCGGTCTGATACATGTTCAGGGCCAGCCAGTCACGGTGGTGGAAGTACTGCGACGAGGTCTGCTGCCCGCAGGGATGGAAGGTCATCAGGTGCCGGCCGCCGTCGCCGGCGGCCAGGCCCTGGGCCGTGGCCTCGATGATGGCGCGATGGGTGTCGTTCTCCACCGGCCGGTCGCCGCCGAGGATCCAGATCACCGGCTGTTCGCGGTACCGCCGGCCGAGGAACTCGGCAAAGACCGCGGCGTTCCCCGGGGTGAAGCACTCCGGGCCCTGGCCCCACTTGCGATTCCACTTGTCGCCCCAGGTGGGCAACAGGCCGATGGTCAGTCCGAGTTCGGCGGCCCGCCGGACGATCCAGTCGACATGCTCGAAGTAGGCCGCCACCGGCCGCGTCGGGTCGTGGTCCACCAGGGGCAGCGCGCCGTAGGGGTTCGGGCGGTGGTACTCGTGCTCGGCCAGGACCACGGCCTGGATGACCGTGAAGCCCTGGGCCGCGCGCGTGCGCAGATAGATGTCGGCCTCGGCGCGGTCGAGTCGGTGGAACAGCTCCCACGCGGTGTCGCCCAGCCAGAAGAACGGCCGGCCGTCGCTCTGCACGAGGAAGCGGCCGTTGTCACTGACGCGTAAGCTCACGGCCGGCTCCCGTCAGCGCAACTGGTCGGCCGCCGTCGACAGCCGCGTGAAGTAGTCTTTGAGCGTGGCCCGGTCCCAGCGCATGCCGCGGGCCGTGATCAGCATCTGCTCGGTCGCCCGTGCCAGCGGCCGCAGGCCGGCACTCAGGTCGAACCCGGCAATGGTGGCCTGGGCGGCCTGCATCTTGGCCTCGACGAGCTTCAGGCCCACGCTGAGCATCCAGAGCTTCTTGATCAGTTGGTCCAAGTCGGCCAACTGCCCATCGAGCGCCGGCAGGGCCGCCTGCCACTGCGGCTGGGCGGCGCGGGCACCGTCCGCCGAAAACTGCGCTTGCAGGGCCGCGGTCTGCTCCAGGGCGCGGCGCACCGGCGCGAGCTTGGTCTCGTCGTACTGCGCCAGCTTGCCCGAGAGACCGACCGCTTCGCTGAGCCCGCCGGAGACATCCTGGGCCAACCCGAGCAACTCGCCGGCGATCGGGACGCGGCGCGCCAGGCGGAGGGCTTTCGAGTTGGCGATGCCGTCCAGTACCGGCTTGCCGGTGTTGGCCACCGTGTTGAACTGATCGAGCACGTGCCGGCTGGTGTCGGCCAGGCCGAGACCGGCTGTCTGCATGTCGAGGGCGACGCGCGGGTCGTTCAACGCCTGCTGTACGCGCTCGGACGGCGTGGTCGGCTCCGGCGCCTCCTGGCCCTTCGGCAGCGTCGCCAGCACCTGCGAGTCGCGCAGCACGCGGGCCGCGGCTCCAGCCGTGCTGAGTTCGGCGCCGAAGTGCTCCACCACCGCGCGGCTCGGCGCCAACAACTGCCCGTCGCGAACGAACGGCGGCACCGGCAGCAAGACCAGCCCCTCCGGCCCCGCGGCGGTCACGATGCCGTGGCGCAGGTCGAGGGTGCGCGGGCCGACCGTCAGTCGCGCCGAACGGCCGTCCTTGGTCAGCGCCGCCTGCCCGCCGAGAGCGTTGGCCAGGGCGGTCACCGGCGCGCAATGCAGCCGGCCCACCAGTACCACCGGCGCCTCGATCGCGCGCGGCTCCTGCGCCGACGTGAGGCCGGCCACGCAGAACAGCGCCGCCCAGACCAGTTGCCAACGTGCCATGATTCCATCTCCTCGGCGCCGCGCCGTCACGACGGTTGCCCAGACAGCCGGGCAGAGCGCACCAGCCGGCCGCGCCCTGCCCGGTGGGCGGCTCAGCTCATTGAGCCGGCGCGAGCTTCAGCCCCGGGGCGACCTGGGCGAGGTTCGGCTTCACCTCGAACTTGGTCACACCGGCGGCCCAGTTCAGGCCGGCCAGGAAGACCTTGGCGAACACGGGCCCGTTCATGGCCTTCTGGTCATGGCCCAGCGACGTGTAGAACACGCGCCCCTGACCCTCCTGGCGGATCCAGGTGGACGGGAAGGCCGGCTTGCCCTCGTACATCTTGCCCTTCATGCCGTCGGTCTGCTGGAGCAGCAGCACCTGCATGTCGGCGGCGTAGTCCTTGAACGTGTACCACTCGTCGAAGGCGACGAAGCTCTCGCCGAGCGTGCTGAAGCCGGGGAAGGTCGGCTCGACGACCTTCTGCGTGGCGTTCTGCATGGCGCCGTGGCCGGCGAACTCGGCGCCGATCAGCCGGATGAACGGGTCGATCTTGCCTTTGGACGAATGGAAGGTGTCCGTGGCGCTGTGGATGCCGATCAGGCCCTTGCCCGCGGCGACGAAGTTGCGGATCAGGTCGCGGCCGTCCTTCGACATGGCCACCGAGCTGTCCTTGCCGCCCGGCGCCGTCAGGTCACCGGTGGTGTACATGACCAGCACGTCGTAGCCGGCCAACGCCTCGGCGGTAAGCGTCGAGCCGTCCTTGGTGCAGGTCACATCGTAGTAGTTCATGCCGGCGATCATCTCGACCCACTTCTCGCCGCTGGCCGGTTGCCCGCCTCTGCGCTCCACCGGCCCGTGCTGGAAGCCCTGCGAGCGGGTGAAGACCAGGACCTTCTTCTTGGGCAGTGGGGCGCCCTGGGCCTGGACCAGCAGGGGCAGCCCGGTCAGACCGAGCAACACGGCCAGCCACGTCAAACGCTTCATGCTGTACTCCCTCAACGGCCGGCTGGCGAGGTGACGGCGTTACGGAGACCATCACCTGGAACCGCCTGCGGCCGAGACGATGGTACCACGCCGGTGGTTCACTCGCCGGCGGACATGCCCTTGGGTGGCGCGGCGTCGCCCTTGGTCGGCATGTCGCCCTTGACCGGGCCGAAGTCGCCCTTGCGCTCCGGCGTACGAACGGTGCCCTCACCCACGTCCTCGACGGCGTCCACCGGCCGGCGCCGCGGGCCACCGGGCACGATGGGTGGTCGGACCAACGGACCGCGATTCACGCGGGTCCGCGGGCGCGGCTCGGCGGGCGTGTGGCGCGCCGGCGGCGTCTCCGGGCCCGGTGCGGGGTCAGTCGCCGCGGGCGGTGGCTTGGGTTGCGGCTTCAGGGGATCGAGCGGTGGCGGGTTGCCGCCGCTCGCCGGCGCCGGTGACGTGGTCGCCGCCGGGTGCGGCGGCGTGCCGACGTCGCCGGCCGGCGTGACGGCCTGCTGCTGGCGACTGCTGAGGGCCACGAACAGCACGGTGCCGAGACCGAGCGCGAACAGCACCACGGCCAGCGGGATCAGCCAGTTGCCGTACCGTGGCGGCGCGGGCGGCGCGGTGCCGGTGCGGCGCGCCAGGGCGACGCTGATGTTGTCCGGGCCGCCGCGCTCGTTGGCCGTGCGGACCAGTTCCTCGGCGATGTCGCTCAACGGCACCTCGGTGCGCGCAAGCTGTGTGCGGATCGTGTCGTCGCCGACCACCTCCCACAGCCCGTCGCAGCAGACCAGGTAGACATCGCCTGGCTGCAGATCGACCACGGCCGTCTGCGGCTCGATTTCGGCTTCCATGCCGAGGCCCTGGAGCAACTGGTGTCGGAACGGTGACCGGCCCGCCTCCTCGGCGGTCATGCGGCCGGACGCCACGGCCGCAGCCACCATGGTGTGGTCGGTCGAGAGTTGCTCGAGCTGGCCGGCTCGCCAGCGGTAGGCGCGCGAATCGCCGATATGGCCGAGGACCAGTTGGTCGGTGCGGAAGCCGAGCGCGGTGAAGGTGGAGCCGGACATGCCGCCGACGCGTTCGGACACCTCGCGGACCGCTTGGTGCGCGGCCTGGACCGCATCCTGCAGGTGCTGGCGCAAGGCCGCTTCCTTGGCGGCGCACTTGCTGGTCAACAGCTCCCAAGCGGCGGCGACCGCGGCCTGGCTGGCCTGCTCGCCCGCGGCATGGCCGCCGGCGCCATCGGCCACTACCAGCCAGCCCTGCCAGTCATGGCCGGCGTCGCCCGGCCCGGCCACACGCACCGTGTCCTCGTTCTTCTCACGCACCTGTCCGGTGTCCGTGAGGCTGGCGATCTCGAGGTCGGTGGTGGCAGTGGCCAACGAGCTCTCCCGGTCATCCGCCCAGCCGCGTGAAGCGCACCACAGTCTGACCCAGCTCCAGTTGGTCGCCGTCGTTCAGCAGTGCTTCCTGCACGCGCCCGCCGTTGACCTTGGTGCCGCCACTGCCGAGGTTGCGGTAGGTGAACTGCCCATCCGAGAAGGCGATCTCACCGTGGGCGCGGGACACCGCCGGATCGGTCAACTGGAAGTCCTGATCGTCCATCCGGCCGATCTTGGTGAGCACCTTGGCCAACGCATGGGTCTGGCCCTGATCTTTACCCGTGACGACCTCGAGTTGCGCGCCGAGCGAGATCATCGTCGGTGCGCGGCGCGGGTCGTCCACCGGCGTCGGCCCGATGATGGTCGGCGCCTCGGCGGGCGGCGGCGGCGCGGCCGGGGCGGCTGGTGCTTCGGCATCGACGGCGGTGGTCACCCGTGCCTCGGGCGCAGCGGCCACCTGGCGGAAGTTGGTGAACTCCAGCAGTGACAGCCCGACCTCGATGCGGTCGCCGGAGCGGATCTCGATCTGGCTCTGCTGCAACGACTGGCCGTTGACGCGCGAGCCGTTGCGGCTCTCGTCGCGGAAGGTGATGGTGCCGTCAGGCTGGTAGACCACCGTGCCGTGCCGGCCGGAGACGGTCTCGTCCTGGGCCAGGCGCACGTCGCCTTCGGTCCGCCCAATGACCGTGACCCAACTGCTGATCGGGAAGGTCTGGCCGAGGTGCGGGCCCTGTTTGCAGTCGAGGCGGCCGAGCGCCATGACCGTGCCCGGTCCGCCGGCCGCGGCGGCACCGGCGGCGGCGGCGCCGGCGCC